>NZ_JACHTD010000010.1 GCF_014145665.1 Myroides sp. NP-2
ATAAAATGACACCTGTTGAGTTTGAAAATAAATGGTTTGGAAAAAGTACTTTTTCCAAACCATTTATTACTATATTTAATAATGAAGTTAATGTTTAAAAACGGTCAACCATATTTAGGGATGTACATAGGGTTGCCATCAAAAAATATAATTTCCGCATATACAATTGAGTTAAATAAAATATATTCAACCCAAAAAACATACCTCAAAAATCACATAACGAACACTTTAAACGAATTATTTAACAAATAATCAACAATAATTGAAAAATTACAACAATTTTAAAAAAAACAGGATAAAATATGAACAGCTTCCCTTATGCGCAAAAAAAAACAGTAGTAAACGGAAGCTTACTACTGTTTGATATTGAAACGCTATTATGATATAGCTAATTTAGTCTACATTATCGTGTAAAAACGAATTGTTTGATCTCAATTTTGGATCGTTATTTCCGTCCACTCCGAATGAAATTCTCGATTTGTTGTTCTCCTCGTTTACTTCATCTAAATCCACGCCTAAACGCTTATAAGCAGGTTCTTTTTCTAAGTCTGAATAATGCGCGGTTGAGTTGTTGAACTTATAGTTAAAATCCTTCATCTTTCTTCTGCGTTCTGCGGCACGACTTCTCAACGTGAATTCTTCAATACTCATTTCTGTTGGATTCATCTCGTCATAATCATCAGCTGAAGCTTCTACTTCTACTTTATTTACTACGGGAGCATCCTCAGCGCGTACAGAAAACTTAAACTCTTCTGCGATTTCTTCTTTGTGTGTGCTTACAGGTTTAGCTAAAGATAGTTCTTCTTCTTTGTCCATATAGTCTTCCAAAGAGAAGCGAATAATTTCTTCTTTTTTCGCTGATGCTTGAGCCATCGCTTCATTAGCATGACTACTAGCTTCTGCAGAAGCCATTTCCATCTCTTCTAGTTCATCTGTAAAATGGTGTACAATTGGCGCTGCTGATTCTTGTACTTTAGGTGTTACGATGACAAACTCTGGGTCAAACACCTGGATATCGCGGATATCCTTTTGTTTAAACGCAGTAGGATCGTTATTTACCTGATCGCTTGTGCGCGCTTCCGTTTTTGGTGTTACGATTTCGAAAAACACGTCTAGATTAGACGCTTCAGTAGCTTTACGTTCAAAAGCTAGCTCCTCTATCTCTCCTGTTGGTTGAGTAGGAAAAGCAGATCCACCAAAATCGTCCTGTTGATCATCCTCTTCGTAATCGTCCTCTAAAGTAAACACCTTACGTGTTTCCACCGGAGGATTTACTTCTTCTGTTTCAATTTCCTGCGCACTCTCTGGAGTAGAAACGCGCAAGGGTTGATCTGGTGTTGTAAATCCAAAAGAAGGGGTTGCAGCGGTTTGCGTTAAATCGCGCACTACTTTTTGTTCTTCTTCTAGGGTGTGGATAATAACCTTAGGTTCTGATGAATTAACGATACTCTTTTGTTGCTCGTAGTTAAATCCCGTGGCAATGATTGTTACAGAAATAGCTTCCCCTAATGATTCATCTTCACCAACCCCCATAATAATATTAGCATTATGGCCTGCTTCGGTTTGGATGTGATCGTTAATTTCACCGATTTCATCAATTGTGATTTCATTGGTACCTGAAACGATTAATAACAATACATTTTTAGCTCCTGAAATTTTGTTATCGTTAAGCAATGGAGAATCTAACGCATCGATGATCGCATCTTTTGCTCTATTGTCACCAGATGCAGTTCCTGATCCCATAATAGCGGTACCACTATCGGACAATACTGTTTTTGCATCTTTTAAGTCAATATTTTGCGTATAGTGGTGCGTAATAACTTCAGCGATACCACGGGCAGCAGTTGATAATACCTCATCTGCTTTGGAGAAGCCAGCCTTAAAGCCTAAGTTTCCATATACTTCACGTAACTTATTGTTGTTGATCACGATAAGAGAATCCACTTGTTTTCTCAATCGATCAACTCCTTTTAACGCTTGTTCTTGACGAACTTTTCCTTCAAATTGGAAAGGAATCGTTACAATCCCAACCGTTAATATATCTCTTTCTTTTGATAATTGTGCGATCACAGGAGCTGCACCTGTTCCTGTTCCTCCACCCATACCTGCGGTGATAAACACCATTTTGGTATTGGTATCGAGCATTTTCTCAATTTCTTCTATACTTTCTAAAGCAGATTGTTGTCCTACTTCAGGATTTGCACCTGCACCAAGTCCTTCGGTTAGGTTAACCCCTAACTGAATTTTATTGGGCACTGAACTATTTTCTAAAGCTTGTGAATCCGTATTACAAACGATGAAATCCACTCCTTTAATTCCTTGCTTAAACATGTGATTGATCGCGTTACTTCCTCCGCCACCTACACCAATTACCTTAATAACGTTTGACTGGTTTTTAGGCATATCAAACTTTATTCCTCCGAAATCTGTATTCTCCATATACGTATCGTTTTATTATTCTTGCTTTTCAATAAATTCTTTAATTTTTCTAAAAAAGTTTCCTATGAAACTACTTTCGAAGCGGTCTGCTGTACTAGGTTGCGCTTCTCTTGGTTCTTCCTTAGGTTGTGAAGGGCGCGCATCCACATGAGATTGGCTTACCGCTTCAACTGGCTCTTTTGGTGTGTTTATCGCTGCCTCTGTTTGTGGCGTTGGATAAACAACTTTTCTCTCTTCTGGTTTTGCTTCGACTTTCGTCTCTACTGCTTTGAGTTCTTCTACTGAAACAGCTCCTTTTTTGCGGTGCTTTTCACTTTCCATAACTAATCCAACTCCCGTTGCATACAATGGACTTGAAACTTCTAAACTCGAATCCCCAGCTAAATGCTCATTTGGATACCCTATACGCGTATCTATACCCGTGATATATTCGACTAATTGTTTAATGTGTTTGAGTTCTGATCCTCCTCCTGTTAAAACAATTCCCGCAATTAATTTTTTCTGTGGATTTTCATATCCATAACTCTTAATTTCAGAAAAAACGAGTTGCACAATCTCCTCTACCCTTGCATTTATTATTTTAGAAAGATTTTTTAAAGAAATTTCTTTGGGTTCTTTTCCTCTTAATCCTGGGATAGAAACAATCTCATTGTCTTTATTTTCGCCAGGCCAAGCTGAACCAAATTTTACCTTTAAGATCTCCGCTTGACGTTCAATAATAGAACATCCCTCTTTAATATCTTCTGTGATGACATTACCACCGAAAGGAACAACTGCCGTATGACGGATAATTCCATCTTTAAAAATGGCTAAATCAGTTGTACCACCTCCAATATCGATTAAAGCCACACCTGCTTCTTTTTCCTCTTGGCTCAATACTGCCTCTGCTGAAGCAAGTGGTTCTAATGTGATACCCGCTAGTTCCAGTCCTGCGTCTTTGATACAACGTCCTGCATTTTTTATCAAAGCTGCCTGACCTACTACGACGTGAAACGTAGCTTCTAATCGGCTACCGTACATTCCAACCGGTTCTTTGATTCCCGGTTCTCCATCTATTTTAAATTCTTGTGGTAAAACGTGAATAATCTCTTCCCCAGGTAACATACTTAATTTCTGAACCTGATTAATCAACTGTTCAATATCTTTATCTCCAATTACCTCATCGGGATTTGGACGACTAATATAATCACTGTGCTGAATGCTTCGAATGTGTTGACCTGCAATACCTACTACAACATTTTTAATCTTGTAACCTGCCTGAGTCTCTGCATCTGCCACAGCATGTTGAATCGATTGGATGGTTTGTGTAATATTATTCACCACCCCTCGCTTAACGCCCAAACTCTTAGCTTTTCCTAAACCTAAAATCTCGAGCTTTCCATATTCATTTTTTTTACCAATCATTGCGACAATCTTCGTTGTCCCAATGTCTAAACCAACAGCTATATTTTCTTTTTCCATACTCAATTTATTTTGAACACACCACTTGTTGGGTAAATTTCAGATTGATCTTTTTATAACTATCTATTTCTATTTTCTCTTCGATTGCATATTGTATAAAAGCTTTATAATTTAGGAGTTTTCGCTCCATTTCATTAAAACTTCCAAATAGAATCTGAAACTTATTTACTCGACTTTTCAAGTAAATTACCTCTCCAGGTTGAATACTAATCCCCGTAATCTCTTGTTTCAAAAACTCATCTGCATTGATAAATTCTAACATTTGTTTCAATTGCTCTTGTGTTTCGCTTTTGATGCGACCTTCGACTAAAATAACGCGTTCTGCATAGTTAGTTGACAAAGGCATTTTAGTGCCATTCTCATCCAAATAATACGATTCCTGCTCTCCTACTACTCGGCCAATTGCTTTTTTTTGATTGACTTCGACTTTCATAACTCCGTCAATAGTTAGGTACACCTCAGCCGCTTTGATTAACTTGTTCTGCAATACGCTTTTTTCTAGCGTATTCAAGTCAATCGTAGTTCTGTCTTGTGCTGTAACAGTTCCACTTTGGTGCCTTACAATATCGCTTACATCGCCAGAGGTTACAAAATGGGTTTCTTCTCCCTTAAAAACAATCTCTACTCCTTTTAAGTTTCGATGTGTGTTTCTGTCATTGCTAAAAGAATATAAAAACATGACGGCTCCTAGCATTATCAAAATGCGCAGATCAGACCATTTTATTTTCTTCAACAATTTTTTCATTTTTTATTTTCCTTCTAAAGCTACTTTAATCTCTTGTACCATTTCTCCAATATCTCCTGCTCCAATGGTTAAGATAATCTCCGCATCTGATGCTTTTAAATGTTCGATTAAATCTTCTTTTGCCACCAACTGTTTGTTTTTTGAGCTTAGCTGTTCAAGCAACTTCGCAGAAGTAACTCCTTCGATTGGCAATTCGCGTGCGGGATATATATCCAGTAAGATCACATTGTCAAATGTCGAAAGTGCTGTGGCAAATTCATCCATAAAATCTCTTGTTCGACTGTACAAGTGCGGTTGAAATACGGCAACAATTTTTTTGTCTCCGTGCATTTCGTGTACGCCTTGGCTAGCCGCTTTAATCTCTGTGGGGTGATGTGCATAATCGTCGATATAGATTAATTTCTCTGTTCTTATTTTATAAGAGAATCTTCTGCGTACCCCGCGAAAGCTCTTCAAGCCTTCGATTAATTTCTGCGTATCCACGCCATAATCACTTGCCATAGCAAAAGCCATTAGCGCATTGGATAGGTTGTGTCTTCCTGGTAATCCAAAATAAACCTCCTCTAGGGTTTCTCTTGGCGTAACTAGATCAAACACATACCACCCGTCTACAACTTTTATATTCGTTGCACGATAGCTACAAGCAGTCCCAAATCCGACTTGAATGCCCTCTAAATTCACTGCTTCGGTAACGAAGAGTTTATTTGCATCTGGCAATCGCTGTGCAAAATCCTCAAACGCCACTACCATTTCCTGTGCTGTTCCAAAGATATCCAAGTGATCCGCTTCTGTTGAAGTGATACAAGCAACGTTGGGAAACAAGCGCAAAAAAGAACGATCAAATTCATCTGCCTCTACAACGGTAATGGTTTTACCACTTCCGATCAGATTGGTTTGGTAGTTTTCAACTACTCCGCCAACAAAAGCGGTAACATCTAATCCCGCTTGAAACAACAAATGCCCTAGGATACTCGTTGTCGTTGTTTTACCATGTGTACCTGCTACGGCAAAGCAGTAGGTATCTTTGGTGATGATGCCGAGTACTTCTGAACGCTTCTTTATTTCAAAGTGATTGTCTTTAAAATATCTCCACTCAGCATGTTCTTGTGGCACTGCTGGGGTAACAACAACCAAAGTTGAGGCTACCTCTTTATAATTCGCACGGATTAAGTCCACCTGATCTTCATAGTGAATCTCAATGCCAGCGGCTTCTAATTCTTGTGTCAATTGCGTAGATACTTTATCATATCCAGCGACTTCTTTTCCAATGAACTTAAAATAACGAGCCAAAGCACTCATCCCAATGCCTCCAATTCCAATAAAATATACGCTCTTAATGCTATTTATATCCATTTTTTACTTCTTCATTAATTCTACGATCTGATCTACTATATCTTTTGTTGCTTGAGGCAAGGCTAATCTTCTAAAATTTTGTCCCAAGCTATTTTGTTTCTCTTTATCGTTAAACAAGTCTGTAAAAGTCGAAACAAACTTTTCATTCAACTCGCTTTCTTTAATCAAAAGTGCGGCATCTTGTTCTACGATGCTTTTTGCATTTTTGGTTTGGTGATCTTCCGCTACATTGGGCGAAGGAATAAACAGTACGGCTTTACCCACTAAGGCAAGTTCCGATACTGATGAAGCTCCTGCACGAGAAATAATACTATCAGCAGCAGCATAAGCTAGATCCATGCGATCTAAAAATGCGCATACACGCACATCGGCTGAGTCGTATTGTTTATATTCCTCATAGTAGAACTTCCCACACTGCCAGATCAATTGAATCCCCATTGCTTTAAACAAAGGCAATTGTTCTTCGATGAGCTGATTGATTCTACGAGCACCTAAACTTCCACCAATCACCAACAGCGTATTTTTTGATTGATCCAATCCAAAATAACTGATGGCCTCGTCTCTTTTTGTTGCTATATCGAGTAACCCCTGACGAACTGGGTTTCCCGTTTTTATTATTTTGTGTGCCGGAAAGAAATGTTCTAATCCATCATAAGCTACACAGACTTTATCTACTTCTTTTCCCAACAGTTTATTGGTAATTCCTGGAAAGGAATTTTGTTCTTGTATCAAGGTCGGAATTCCTTTTCCTGCTGCGACTTTCACCACAGCTCCACTTGCAAATCCACCTGTACCGATTACTACATCGGGGGCAAAACGCTTGATAATTTTTCTCGAACGGTTTAAGCTGCTCAACAACTTAAACGGGAACATTAAATTATCGAAGGTCAATTTGCGTTGAATACCTGAGATCCACAATCCCTCAATAGGATAACCTGCTTGAGGTATGCGTTGCATTTCCATCTTTCCTTCTGCACCTACAAAAAGAATATCTGCTTCGGGAAATCTCACCTTTAATTCATCGGCAATTGCCAATGCAGGAAAGATATGTCCTCCTGTTCCTCCTCCACTTAGTATAAACTTCGGTTTGCGTTCCATTTGCTTTTATTCTTCTTTACTATTTTTTTCTAATCGTTCTAAGTGCAAATCGTGTAACATCTCTTGTTCCAGTTGCTCTTCTGCTTGTCTTTTTTGTTCTTCTGCTTGGATTTCTGCTTCTTTTTTGGTCACGCTGAGAATAACCGCAATTGCAAAACAAGTCATCCAGATGGCGGTTCCTCCACTACTAACCAAGGGCAAGGCCTGACCTGTGGTTGGTAAAAGTGAAACAGCGACACCCATATTGATCAAGGCTTGGAAGATGAGATAAAAACCCAATCCTGCTACCAAGAGTTTCCCAAAGAGTGTTGGCGCTTTATGCACCGCAATGAGAAAGCGATAAAACAGCAAGAGGTATATACCCAAAATAGATAGTCCTCCAAATAATCCCCATTCTTCAACAATTATAGCGAAGATAAAATCGGAAGAAGATTGAGGTAAAAAGTTTTTCAACACACTTTTACCGGGGCCTACTCCGAACAATCCGCCATTGGCGATGGCCATTTTAGCATTTTCTACTTGATACAAATCTCGCGTTCCATCATCTGGTCCAGTAAAGCGATCAATACGACTAATCCAGGTATCCACACGATGGGGAAATGCTCCGGGAAAAGCTTTGGCTACTAAGACAAATACAAGCATACAACAGGCGCCAATTCCGATGATGGTCATCAAGTATTTAAAGGGATATTTTCCGATAAATACCAGTACACAGACCATACAAAAAATCAAGGCTGCTGTGGAGAAGTTTGCCGGTAAAATCAAACCAATAATGACTAATACAGGAACCCATAATTGCCAAAAAGACGATTTAAACGTAACTACCTCATCCTTAATACCTGTAAGGTATTGCGCTACATACATCAGCAAAATAATCGCTGCGGTAGAAGAAGGCTGAAATTGTCCTAACAAGGGGATTTTCAACCATCTACTTGCATTGGCTCCTCCAATAGTATTTCCTTTTAACAAAGTATACAACAGGAGCAAAGCAATAATAGGCATACCTATGATGGCGATTTTCCGAAAGAGTGCATAGTCTCTTTTGTGAAAATACCACATGATGCAAATTCCAATAAATAAATGAACGAAATGTCGAAACAAATAATCGGTTGTAGCCTTTCCTGTTCCGATGGTGTAAACTAGATTCGTACTCGCACTATACACGGGTAAAAAAGAGAGCATGGCCAATAAAATTGCTAATGCCCATATAATTTTATCTCCGTACAACAATGAAAGTAGTTTTTTCATCATTTACCTTTACTTTATTTTATTTTATAATTTCAATACTTCTTCTTTGAACTGTCTACCTCTATCTTCATAGCTAGTAAACAAGTCAAAACTCGCACAAGCGGGTGAAAGCAACACGGTGTCCCCCCCTTCGGCTAATGCTTTTGCCTGAATAACGGCATCATGCATGGATTGTACTTCAACCAAATCATCTACCACCTTTTCGTAAGCAGCTTTTATTTTTTGGTTGTCGATCCCCAAACAAACAATCGCTTTTACTTTTTCGCGCACCAAGGGCATTAACTCATCATAATCATTCCCTTTATCCACTCCACCAACGATCCAAACGGTTGGCGTTTTCATGCTTTCTAATGCAAAAAATGTAGCATTGACATTGGTTGCTTTTGAATCGTTGATGTATTGAACATTTTCAATTTTCAATACTTTTTCCAAACGATGCTCCACACCCTGAAAATCAGACAGACTTTCTCGTATTACATTCTTTCTAATTCGCTTTAACTGCGCTATTGTTGTTGCTGCCATAACATTTTTTACGTTGTGCATCCCTTCTAGTGCCACGTCCTTAATAGGTAATATAAATTTTTCATCACTCATATTCACTATAATTTTATCGTCCTCCACATAGGCGCCTCGTTCTAACTTATGTTTGATAGAAAAAGGCAACTTTTGTGCTTTTACCTCATGCTCGCTCAGCCATTTCTGAATTTCCACATCGTCATAGTCATAAATCAAGTAGTCTTCTGCTGTTTGATTCATCGTAATTCGAAACTTTGAAGCGATATAATTCTCATATTTATAGTCGTATCGATCTAAATGATCTGGACTAATATTAGTGATTACTGCAATATGGGGTCTGTAAGTTTCTATTCCGTCTAACTGAAAACTACTCAACTCCAAAACATAACATTTTGCAGGATCCACCTTTACTTGCTCCGCATAACTTTGACCAATATTGCCCCCAACGCCAACATCTAGGCCGCCTTGGTGTAATACATGGTAAGTTAACATCGTAGTTGTCGTTTTTCCATTACTACCCGTAATTCCTACCGACAACGCCTCATTAAAAGGGTAAGCAAACTCAATTTCTGAGATTACTTTAATTCCCTTTGCTACAATTTTTTGTACGATGGGCGCCTTATCTGGTATTCCAGGGCTTTTCACCACTACGTCTGCGTTTAAAATCTTCGCTTCGGTATGCTGTTTTTCTTCCCAATCGATTTCGTTATGTATAAGAACTTCTTTATACTTTTCTTGAATTACTCCATAATCTGAAACAAAGGCGTCATATCCTTTTTCTACAGCCAATAAGGCTGTACCAACTCCACTTTCTCCTCCTCCTAAAATAACAACCCTCATTTTCTTATCTCAGTTTTAATGATATCACACAAAAAACACCCAATAGAATGGCTATAATCCAAAAACGAGTAACGATTTTACTCTCGTGATACCCTTTCTTTTGGAAGTGGTGATGTAAAGGCGCCATTAAAAATATACGTCTCCCCTCTCCAAATTTCTTCTTGGTGTATTTGAAATAACTTACTTGCAATACCACGGATAGTGTTTCGGCGAAAAACACGGCACACAATACGGGTATTAACAATTCTTTTCGCACAGCAATAGCCAATACAGCGATAATTCCCCCTATGGTTAAACTACCTGTATCTCCCATGAAAACTTGTGCAGGATAGGTATTATACCACAAAAATCCGATCAGTGCTCCAATAAATGCGGAGACAAAGACCGTCATTTCTCCCGAATGGGGGATATACATTATATCCAAGTAATTCGCAAATACAACGTTACCCGATATAAAGGCAAAAATACCCAGCACAAATGTGGATATCGCGGAAGTTCCTGCGGCTAAACCGTCGATTCCATCTGTAAGATTTGCGCCATTTGACACGGCTGTTACGATAAAAATCACAATGGGAATAAAAACTAACCACGCATAATCTGCCGCTCCTTCTCCCATCCAACTGATTAACATGCTGTAATCAAATTCGTTATTCTTAAAGAAAGGTATTGTTGTAGCAGTAGACTTTACATCGTATTGACTTACAGCCACTTCACTCAACATATGCTTGGCTGGCACTTCGCGAACTGTTACAGCTGGATTAAAATACAAAACAGCCCCCACGATAAGGCCTAATCCCACTTGACCAATTACTTTGAATCGGCCTTTCAATCCTTCTTTATCTTTTTTAAATACTTTAATATAGTCGTCTAAGAATCCGATGATTCCCATCCATATTGTTGTTAAAATAAGCAATAGAACATAGATATTATCTAGCTTAGCAAACAATAACACTGGGATTAAGGTTGCTATGATGATAATGATTCCCCCCATTGTCGGAGTTCCCGATTTTTCTTTTTGTCCTTCTAAACCTAGTTCTCTAACCGTTTCTCCGATTTGCATAGTTCTCAAGCGCATAATAATGCGTTTTCCATAAATAATCGAGATCAACAAAGAGAAGATCATCGCCATGCCCGAACGAAACGTGATATACTGAAACACCCCTGCTCCAGGTATCTTGAATAATCCATCTAAGTATTGAAATACGTAATACAACATAATTGTTTTTCTTTTTCTATAGTTCTAAAAACTCCTTTACTATTTCTAAGTCACTAAAATGACTTCGTACTCCTTTTATTTCTTGATACGTTTCATGTCCCTTTCCGGCGATCAATATAATATCCCCTGCGGAAGCTTGTTGGCAAGCCAGTTTAATGGCTTGTTTTCGATCTTCTACCACCACCGTTTTCATCTTGTGTTGGGGTTCAACACCTGCTTCAATATCGTTTAATATAGCTGCAGGCTCTTCAAATCGAGGGTTATCTGATGTAAAAATCACTTTATTACTTAAATCAGATGCTATTTTTCCCATTTCTGGGCGTTTCGTTTTATCTCTGTTCCCGCCACAACCTACAACTGTAATCAACTGTTCATTGTTGGTGCGGATGCTGTTAATCGTGTCAATAACATTGGCCAAGGCGTCAGGCGTGTGTGCGTAATCTACAATTGCCGTCACGTTTTTAGACGAAACTATGTATTGAAAACGCCCTTCCACACTAGTCAATTTACTCAATTGTACTAAAGCCTCTTCCATCGGAATGCCCAGCTCTACTGTTGCACCTAATACGGCCAATAAATTGTAGGCATTAAATGCGCCAATTAGTTGTACCCACAATTCTTGTTGGTTGATTTTCATCAACATACCCGAGAATTGGCTTTCCAAAATTTGTCCTTTGTAATCTGCCATATTTTTCAGGGCATAGGCACATACTTTGGCTTGGGTGTTTTGAACCATAATCGGTCCATTTTTATCATCGATATTGGTTAAAGCAAAACTTGCTTTTTTCAATTGATCAAAGAACATTTTTTTTGCATCGCGGTAGGCCGCAAACGTTTTGTGGTAATCTAAATGGTCATGGGTCAAATTGGTAAATATTCCCCCTGCGAATTGCAGACCGAACGTACGGTGTTGAATCACCCCATGTGAACTCACTTCCATGAAACAGAACTCACATCCCTCTTCTGCCATTTGATTCAAATACGCATTGATCGTAATTGAATCCGGAGTGGTATGCGAAGTATCGTATACTGTTTCGCCTATGCGGATATTTACCGTTGACAACAACCCTACCTTATATCCCAAATTGGTAAACATCGTATACAACAAAGTTGCAATAGTCGTTTTACCATTGGTTCCTGTTACTCCTACTAGCTTTAGTTTATGAGAGGGATTTTCATAGAAATTCGCTGCAAGAACTGCTAAAGCTCGATTGCTATCCTCCACCACAACATAAACCACGTCTGACGCCAATTCACTTGGCAATTCTTGACATACAACAGCCGTTGCACCTTTTTCTATAGCTTGTTGGATATAGGCATGTCCGTCGGCTACTTCTCCTACAATGGCTATAAACAGAGTATTTGGCTTAACTTGACGCGAGTCAAAAGCCAAATGGTCTATTGTGGAATCTGTTGATCCAACAATAGACGCTATCTCTACTTTGTATAAGATGTCTTTTATCTTTTTCACGATAGTTCTAAAACTATTTTTTGATTCTTATTTATTTTCTGTCCTGCTATAATGGACTGTGTTTTCACTTTTCCCACTCCTTTTACTTGGACTTTCAACCCCAAGTTTTCCAATAAAGGCAAGGCATCCATCGCTTGCATTCCTCTCACATCTGGCATTACCGAATCACCTAACTGATTTTGAAGCGTAAAAGACTGATAACTTGAGGCAATACGCTCGGGTACATCATTTGATTCTCTTAGCTCTTTTGTCGTAGGCACATCGGTATAAATCTTTTGTGCAATACGCTTGAACACGGGTCCTGCTACATCTGCTCCGTAATAACTCTTGGATCGATCTGGCTTGTGAATCACCACGATACAAGAATACTTTGGATTTTCTGCTGGAAAATACCCTGCAAATGAAGAGGAGTAATACATATCTGAATCATATCCTTTTCCCTTGCCGTAATTAACCTGTGCCGTTCCTGTTTTTCCCGCCATCGAAAAGTTAGGGGAATACAATTTTCTCCCGGTTCCTTTCTTTACTGTATTCGCCAAAATAGCTTGTACTTGGGCGATTACATCGGGCGAGGCAATCTGCGGATTCAGTACCACCTTATCAAATTTCTCTATCGTTTGATCAAATTCTTTGATCTCAGATACAAAATAAGGCTTCACCATTTCTCCATCATTTGCCACAGCATTATATAAGGTAAGCGTTTGCAGAGGCGTTACAGACAATCCATATCCAAAAGCCATCCAGGGCAACGCTAGTCCACTCCAACCTTTTTGTCCCGGTTTAGGTACGTAAGGTGTTGCTTCTCCTTTTATTTTCACTCCGAGTGGCTTATCCATCCACAATGAGCCCAAATAATCTGTAAACACTTTGGGATCGTTTTTAAAAGCCTCATCAACCGCTTGTGTAATCACAGTATTCGAAGAGACTTCGATTCCCCTTGCCAACGAAATTTGTCCATACCCTCCGTGTTTGGAATCGCGAACTCTTGCGTTGTAAAAGCGAACCATCCCGTTATTCGTATCGTAAACACGGGCCGTATCTACTTGTTTTTTTTCTAAGAGCGCCAAGAGCGATGCAATTTTAAAGGTCGATCCTGGTTCGTGCTTTTCCCCAACGGCATAGTTAACCGTTTCGTAATAAGCCCCTGTTTGTGGATCTCGCCCTAAGTTTGAAATCGCGCGAATTGCCCCTGTTTTTGTTTCCATCACAATCACACAACCGTGGTCAGCACTGTATTTGTCCAACGACTGTAACAAGGCGTGATGGGCAATATCTTGAATGTACACATCAATAGTCGAGATAACATCTTTTCCATCGATAGGTTCAATTTCATTTTCATCATTAATGGGTTTCCATTGATTCTTCGCCAAACTTTGCATTTTTCGCTTGCCATCAAAACCACTGAGGTAATCCGTAAAGGCTCCCTCAATTCCCACTCTTCCGAATGTTCCATCTTCATTTTTGCGCTCATACCCAATGGTGCGTTTCGCAATCCTTCCGATGGGATGCTGGCGAACTGTTTTCTGAGAAGATATAAATCCACCGCCATTTCCTCCTCGTTTAAAAAGGGGGAAATTTTTGATTCGCACATAGTCTACATAGCTCAAATTTCGAGCGATTAGAATATACCTGCTTTTCGATGCCCTTCCCTTGCGCAACAAATTTTCATAATGAGCACTAGTCTTCGTAAACATCGCAGCTAAGGAATCAGCCAAAGGCTTTACTTCCTTCTCAAAAACTTCTTGTTTGGGAGCAACCCCGTCAAAACGTATTTCAAAGACCGGTACTGATGTCGCTAATAAGCTTCCATCAGCAGAATAAACATTTCCTCTATTGGCTTCTATTATTTCTTCTTTCACTCGGTTTTCACTTCGCGCTTTTTGTCGAAGCTCACTCCCTTCTACTCCCTGAATTAATAGCAACCGATAAACCACCCCTCCTGCTAACAGCAATACTATCGCAGTGACGACATAAATATTGATATAAATATTTTTGTTACCTAAGGCCATAGCTTACTCCACACTGTTTTATTTTCTTCCTCCTTCAACACCTTTATCTTTTGTGGGGGTGTTTCCGAAGGGTATATTCCTTCTTCTTCTAATTTTCGCGTGATTGTCGACTCCATTTTCAGTTCCATTAGTTCTGAACGCGTTGCCACAAACTCAGCACGTAGCATTTTCACCTCATGTGTTAGTTTCCCGATTTTAAATACTTTGGATTCATATCGCTGTGTATTTCCAATCAAAATCATCCCCAACACAATCACATATATAATAAAGCCCCAGGTTTTTGCTGAATTCTCGTTCACAAGAATCTTTGCTTTTATTATATCTACAGGACTTGCTATATTTTTTTTCATTTTTTCTCTGCAACTCTCAACTTCGCTGATCGAGCTCGGTTATTTACTGCTATTTCTTCATCCGTTGGCACAATCAATTTACCTAATTGTTTCAATGGCACTTCAAATCGTCCAAACATGTCGCGCTCTGGCTCTCCTTCAAACATACCGTTTTTCATAAAGCGCTTCACTAAGCGGTCTTCCAGTGAGTGATAGGATATTATACTTAATCGTCCCTCTGGTTTTAGCACTTCAACACTTTGCTCAAGTAATTCTTTTAGGACTTCAATTTCTTGATTGACTTCAATTCGAATAGCTTGATACACTTGTGCTAATATTTTTGCACTTTTATGTGCGGGTAAAAAACGCGATAAAACTTGTTTGAGCTGATCTGTGTTTTTTATTTCTCCCTCTTGTCTTGCTTTTACAATAGCGAACGCCATTGAGCCTGCATTTTTCAATTCTCCGTATACGCTAAGCACATATCTCAAATCTTTTTCTTCGTAATCGTTTACCACGTGATAAGCAGACAACTCTCCATTTTGATTCATTCGCATGTCAAGCTCTCCGTCAAAACGAGTGGAAAATCCGCGCTCTGCTACATCAAATTGATGGGAAGAAACACCTAAGTCTCCCAGTATTCCATCCACCTCACGCACACCGTAAAATCTCAAGTAACGTTTTAAGTATCTGAAATTTTGATTTATCAGAACAAATCGTGGATCATCAATTGCATTTTTTACGGCATCATCGTCCTGATCAAAGGCAAATAATTTTCCGTTTTCCCCCAGGCGGCTCAAAATTTCACGTGAGTGCCCTCCTCCTCCAAAAGTCACATCAACATAAACACCGTCTGGACGAATATTAAGTCCATCTACAGTTTCTGTCAACAAAACAGGTCTATGATATGCGTATAAATCGTTAGTCATCAAAACTTATATTACTCATTACTTCTTGCGCCAATGCACCAAAATCAAAATCATCCGGTTCTAAAGTAGCTTCATACAGGTCTTTATCCCATATCTCTACGATATTCACTTTTGATGCCATTACAATCTCTTTTGTAATGTTACCAAACTGCAACAGATCCTTTGCTATTAGCAAACGACCTGCATCATCAATATCAACTAACTTAACCCCCGCCATAAAAGCACGGATAAACGTATCTACTTTTTTATCAAAGGGATTCAATTTATTGATCTTCACCATCATCTTCTCCCACTCAGCCATTGGCCACAATTCTAAACACGTTTCAAATACCGATCTCTTCAGCACGAAACCATCGGCCATAGCAGGCAACTGCTTCTTCAAAGAAGCAGGCACCAATACCCTACCTTTGGTATCGACCTTACATTCATATGTACCGATAATTGACGTCAAAATTTAATTTTATGTATACTTAGCAAATGTAATTATTTTTTTACCACTTTTACCCACTTTTACCCACTTTGTTGATAAGTTTTCTAAATATACCGTATTTACTGACCTCAATCAGCGATTCTACCACCAAAATCCTCGCATTTTACGATCAAACTAATTGATTTGAACTCACTTATCACCAAAAGTGATGTTTCATTTCCTCTACCTACCCCTTTTTATTAATTACCACACTTTTAACTTAAAAAACATATTTAACGCACAAAAACCAATATTTTACCTTTTTTTTAAAATAAACGTAACGCACAAAACAGAAGTGAATTTCACTTTAGAAAAACACCTTTGAATATTGTATTTCACCACCCGCCTTTGTCTAAAAAAAGCCTGCTATTAACGATTTTCACACCGCCTACCACAAAACTATAGGATACAGCATCCGCATACGTAAAAACAATCCTATAATTCATTGCTCTTGATGACAAAACACCTTATTTTGGTTGTCTTGATTTTTGATACCTGATTTAACATGGTGCTCAATCTCTTGGCAAACAAAAAAAATACGCTCCTTCACTTCACCCGAGCGCACTGGCACTTTTGAGGGAATCGTTACTTTTATACTACGGAAGCATGGAGACAAAAAAGGAATACAAAATAATAGAACACCCTTTGTGTTAAATAGTGTTTCATTTGGAGATGTCTTTTTTTTAAAACCAAATAGGCTATCTTATTGGCGACTAATCGCAAAACATATTATTTTTTCTGAAATCTAACCCTATGCTCCACAACCCAAAAGCCGTATTCGTCCACGAGATAGCAAAGAATAAACCGCTGAAAGATTCAAATATGCAGCACTTGCTTTGCGGGATGCGAACCTAAATCAGCCTAAATGTTCAGAGAAAAACTTCAATCTAATCCATTTTACTAGCCGTTGCTTTTCCCCTTTTTCACGATTCGTTTTTATCTAGAATCAATCAGCTGAACCAATGGTTCGTACTTGCTGGTTTCGCGCGATTTATACTCATAAATTATGCCGTGCTTCTGTTATCTATACAGCTTTTTCATATTTTTAACAACTGTCGACCAAACGCCTACTCATACAAAAACAAGCCTTCATTTACTCGCTTTTAATCCTAACTCCCCTTTGTACTCCCGCGGTAAAACTTACTTGATGCTGCTATATTTTTCACCCGTGCTATAGTCGATAACCGCCATAAACATTTGAATCAGTTTTTCTTTTCGCCCTCACTTATCGCCTCGCTTAAGAAAGAGAAAAAGAGAAATTATGTTAGAGAAACTCTAAAATTAACTCACTTCGCTTCGAGTTTCTTTCTTATCGTTTACCCAAGTACACTTACAGCTGACAGTATTTGTACTCGGTAGAACTACTCCATGACACAGCGGTATCAATGGGTTGTTTGACACTTGCCCTATGCAATTGAAACAAAGGAATAGCCGAGAGCTTATATATTCTGAATTATTTCACACCTTACTCGATTTTATCCTTTTATTACAATAAATGTCTCTATTAAAAATGTATATTTGTAAGAATTTAAAAATCGCAAGTAAGAGCTAATGGAGCGAACTTTAAAAGAAGACGGTAAATTCCGATATGTGGAAGTTGGTGAAGGAACACCAATTATCATCTTACATGGATTAATGGGAGGTCTTAGTAATTTCGATGGAGTTACAAATTTCTTTCCTCAAAAAGGCTACAAAGTTGTTATCCCTGAATTGCCTTTATACACCAATAGCATTTTAAAAACGAATGTAAAAGCCTTTGCTAAATTTGTCAAAGACTTTATTGAACGCATTGGTTATGAAGACGCTATTATATTAGGTAATTCCTTAGGGGGACATATTGCTTTGTACTTTGCTAAAATGTATCCGAAACATTTAAAAGCTATGGTTTTGACTGGAAGTTCAGGACTATACGAGAGTGCTATGGGGGATAGTTATCCAAAGCGTGGAGACTACGAATACATCCGAAAAAAAGCGGAAGACGTATTTTACGATCCTGCCGTAGCAACCAAAGAAATTGTAGACGACGTTTTTGCCACAGTAAATGATCGCATGAAGTTGATTAAGACTTTGACAATTGCAAAAAGTGCAATTCGACACAATATGTCCAAAGACTTACCAAAAATAAATGTTCCTACTTGTTTAATTTGGGGAAAGAACGACAAAGTAACTCCACCAGAGGTTGCTGTTGAATTTCACGAATTACTACCGGACTCAGATCTATATTGGATTGATAAATGCGGGCATGCAGCCATGATGGAGCACCCAGATGAATTCAATGAACTATTGATCAAGTGGTTCAACGAACGCAACATATAAAACAATGAAAGTAAATACCGCAGCATTTGTAATGAGCAACTCTGAAGTTAGTAAATGCCCAAATGAGCCTTTACCAGAGTATGCCTTTATCGGGAGATCCAACGTTGGAAAATCTTCCCTTATCAACATGCTTACTAATTCGAAAAACTTAGCTAAGACTTCCTCTAGACCAGGAAAAACACAATTGATCAATCACTTCAAGATTAATTCGAATTGGTTCTTGGTCGATTTACCTGGATATGGGTACGCTAAGGTATCAAAAAAGACCAAAAGTGTTTTCCAAAAATTCATTACAGAATATTTCGAAAAACGCAGACAATTGGTTTCTGCCTTTGTCTTAATTGACATACGACACGAAGCACAAAAAATTGATTTGGAATTCATGGAGTATTTAGGAGAGTCAGGCATACCCTTTGCCATTATCTTCACTAAAGCAGATAAGGTAGGAAAAACCAAAGTACACCAATTAGTAGCTGATTACGAGAAGCAATTACTGAATAGTGTTTGGGAAGAGATGCCTCCTTACTTTGTAACCTCATCAGAAGATAAAACAGGACGAGACGAAGTATTGGCCTATATTGACGAAATAAACCAAGACATCTTCAAAAATCCACTACCGATATAAAAAAAACTGCCTAGGCAGTTTTTTTTGTTTTTAAATATAGTAATCATTCACTGTAATAATTCCGGCTCGAATTGCATAACGCGTAGCATCGTGTACGCTATTCACTTCGAGTTTCTTAAAGATATTCTTTCGATGGGTAATCACCGTGTGAATACTGATGTTGCGGTCTGCAGCAATTTCCTTGGTCATTTTTCCCGTGGCAATTTCCTTTAAAATTTCCCTTTCCGCATTCGTCAATACTTGATCGACCTTAAAGGCTGTTGTTCTGTATGAATTGAGCACCTCTTGTACACAAGGTGCTATATAGTGTTCTTTCTTACAAACTACAGTTAGCGCCTGTTTGAGGTCGTGAACCGTGCTTCTTTGTTGAACCATATTAAATCCAATCACCGATTTCACTTGAAGTATTTTTTTTAACCAAGCCTCTGGCAATTCCTCCAACCACATAATCCAAGTACTGCGTTCATAGTCTGTCTTCAATTCATAGATAGCCTCTACTTCTTGTAATAAGTGGTAAGTAGTCGGATTAAAAAAGACATAGCCAGTGCTGTTCTTTTTCAAAAACAAGTGGATTTCTTGCACTGTTTGCAAATCATGCCAGACAATTTCTTCTTGACACACCTGTTCTGCTATCGTTTTGATGCCCAAACGAACCAATTCTTTTTCTTCTAAAATAGCAATGTGCATCATAACATACCTTTCTCTTACAAAATTAAGGAAATAATCTCAGGAATAAACGGAAAAATACTTTCCTAAACAATCGCTTTTCTTCTTTTTCAATTTGGGCATTTCTTTTCTTTGGCACCACACTGAAAACAAAGGCAAACTTAAATTGTTCCTGTGATAGGTTGCTATTTTCTATTTGCCCTGCTATTTCGACGGCTCTATAGGACTAATTAAGACGTCCAAAAGAAAGGCAGTCTAAATTAAATAGAAAAGAGGCGGCCTAAAAATAAGTGGTTTATTTATAGCGTACAGTAAACGACAATTCAATCAGCTCTCCTTCACTATGATTGGCTCTTGTTTTTCTACATACACGAAAGCCGCGATATTTAGTTGTAAACTTTTTTCTAGAGGGTATCGTACTATTGCTACTAGGATACCTGCGTTGTGCATCCATAGTGAGTCTATTAGAAATGTGGTTTTTAATGGACTCACTATGGACTCACTATGGACACAGTATGGACTCATCCTGTCTCGTCCTACTATAACTGTACAGCTTTTTTGGCGAATCTGCTTCTAATACTAACCAAAATACCTTGTAGCCATCCATGTATTTGGATTTTTTAAACTGACCTTGTTGATTTTATTCAACATACAACACGGGACATTTTAAGACAAAATAAAGAGGGTGCCTTTTGAGACACCCTCTTTCCACCATTACTGATTGAATAAAATAAACAACTAATGAACCACTCACTATTTTATAGGTTCGGATTTTCTCTTTCTTCTACTGCAGGTATTTGATAGAGGTAATACGGACTATTAGCCACGAAAGGCGATTGATCAGGTAGATTTAACGCATAATGCCCATTAGCGGTCATTACTTTTGTCTTTACTTCCTCCTTGCCTTGTTCATCCTTTACCACATAGGTATAGTCTACCTTGTCGAGTTCGTATTTTTTTCGAACCACGCTTTTTTGATTTCTTACGATATCAACTAAGCTAAATCCCTCGCCAAATAATTCTTTTCTTCGCTCAAGCAAGATCGCTTCTACTAAATCATTTCCAGACAGGTTCGAAGCCAAGGCTGCATGACGCGCTCGTTTTACTTCGTTTAATTTATTGATCGCATCACCATCGTTTAGTCTGGCTTTTGCTTCTGCATTGATCAAGTAGATCTCTGAAGTACGCATCAACACGATATCGGCAAGTTGTCCTGCTTTAAATTTAAATTTTGCATAACGCATCCAAACCACTGAGGCATTTTCTATTTTAGCACCTGGATCAGGGGCCCAATTGATCATTGATTTTCTATAATCACCGTCATCAAATAGATCTTTAAAATGCGGATCAGCATTAAAACTATAGTAAAAACTATCGGTTGATGTTACATCTAAATAATGAAATTGATAGGAAGCCCCACTTTGATCTGGCGTTTGAGGATGTCCCCAAATCCATTCGCGATTATTGACGTCATTGAATCCAGTTTTATATTCATTTTCGGTCATTAAATAATCGTTCTTTACCAATAGACGATCAGAATAATCTTTAGCTTTCTGCCAATTTCGAGCATATAAATTAGCTCTTGACAACAACCCTAAAACGACGGTATGATCGATTTGAAATTTTTGTTTGCGAACATATCCTTCGGGGATTAGTACTAAGGCTTCCTCTAAATCAGCAAGGGCTTGGTTATACACTTCTGTTACCGTTGCGCGTTTGCCTGGCTGAGTATTAGCCGTAGTTGGTTTTAAGTAAATAGGCACCGCTAATGCATTGGGATCTTTGTCTATGGCAAAGGCATAGGAAGAGGCCAAATGCAAATACATAAACCCTCTCAAGGCATAGGCTTGTCCTTTAATTCTTCTTTTTTCACCTGCGTCCCCCTTAGAATCGTCAATATAAGCCAAAATATTGTTCATATTATTAATGGTCTTATAAGACAAATTCCAGCTATGGGAATTAGTTCCTCCTTTTCCATATAAGGCACTAAATTGATAATGATTTCCGAAACCATACTTATTGGTTTGCAATACAACGTCGTTCCCCATAGCATCACTGGTACGCAAGAAAGATCCGAAACCAGGGTTTGCATAAGTTGAAAATGTTTCCATTAGTTGCCCCCAACTACCATTTAGTACTTTTTCGCTTCCTGAAACGGTTTTGAACACTTCTTTTTCTTCTACTGCATCAGTAGGAGAAGTATCTAAATCACAAGAAATAAGTACAAAAGAAAATAGCAGGAATAAGGTTTTAGTATATAGGCTATAATTTTTCATCTTTTTATAATTTTAAGTTTACTCCCACTGAAATTGTTTTCATCGCAGGATAGCGGAAATAGGTTGTTCCATCATACGTTTGTTCCGGGTCTAACCCTTGTTGTTTGGTCCAGGTAAGTAGATTTTCAGCTTGTAAATAAACAGAAGCTTGTCCTATGTTTACTTTCTGCAACCACTCTTTTGGAAAATTATAGGCTACGGACAAGTTTTTCAACTTTAAGAACGAGCGATCTACTAAAAATCGAGTGGAGGTATTGGTCCAGCTATTAGCCGATGACGTTGTCAATCGCGCTACATCAGCACCTGTATTTTCTGGAGTCCATCGATCTAACATATCCACACTCCACGAAGTACCTCCAGCGTTTTGCCTCATCAAACTCAACTTATCGCTATTGTAAATTTTCCCTCCAACAGCATAGGAAAAGTTTGCGATTAACTGCCAATTTTTATAGGAAAGATCCGTTTGGAATCCCCCTGAAAACTTGGGTAGAGAATTTCCACTTTTCACTTTGTCTTTATCTTTTAAATCGCTGTAATTTTCTGTGATAAAACGCTCGCCATTAGCATCTGTTCCATACCATCTAGGTCTTCCTGTCTCCGGGTTAAGACCTGCCCATTCAATCAAGTAAAAATCATATAGCGAACCTCCTTCTACCCATTTTTTTGTACCGCTAAACATCTCCGCTGTTGGAAGTGCTTGAATTTTATTTTTATAGGTAGTGATATTCATTCCAACGCTCCATTTCCAATCATCTGTCAGAATCGGAGTTCCTTCTAACGACAATTCCCATCCATAGTTTTTCATTTTCCCAATATTTTGCAGGACAGAGTTGTAGCCAAGGGAAGGTGATAATTCTTTATTAAACAGCAAGTCTTTAGATGCGCGTTCGAAATACTCTAGTGTACCAGTTAATCGGTTATTGAACATGCCGAAATCGAAACCTACGTTTAGATTCATATTGGTCTCCCAGCTTACAGAGGACGATCCTAAACGAGAAGCAACCAAACCTGGATCACCTAAATTATTATTAATGGCGAATAATGCCTGATATGCATAGTATTCCACATTGTCATTCCCTTGAGCTCCATAGCTAGCGCGAACCATTAATTCATTCAACCACGAATCTCTATACTTTTGCATAAAGTCTTCGTCTATCAGTCGCCAAGAAGCACCTAAGGACCAGAATGAGGCAGCACGATGTCCCGGAGCGAAACGAGAAGATTCATCTCGGCGGAAAGATCCCGATACATAGTATTTCTTATCGTATGAATACTGCAGATTTCCGAACAAACTAAAGATGCTATACTCATCTGCTTTTCCGTAGAAATCAGCTAATCGAGAAGCCGCATCTGGTTGTTCATAGCCCAACATAATTAACTGTTCTCTCATTCCGCCAAAATAGTTGGATTTGTATTGGTAGAACTCTTGTCCAGCCATAACACCTATACTATTTTTATCATCGAGGTCGAGGTCGTAATTCAATACGTTGTTATAGGTCATACTTGTGGTACGAGTATTTCTCATACTTACTCCACCTCCGGTAGAACTTGATGGTCCTACTTCTGGGTTGGTTACATTGTGATTATACACACTGTTGTAATCGACGTTTAATGAAGTTTTAAATTTCAAATTATCTAAGAACTTCACTTGGGCGTAGGTGCGAACAGATGCAAAGTCCGTTTTGTTTTCTGCTTTGTCTAGCGGAAGCGTAGCTACTAAATTGTGACGTGCATAAGAACTCGCTCTGTAGTTACCGAAATCAAATACTCGACTTCCCGTTTCAGGATCTATAATATAAGCTCCTGTTGTTAGGTCTCGTTCATAAATCGGATAAAAAGAAGGCATATTTCGTCCAAATCCGATTACGTTTGAGATTGCACTATCATCTTGTTTAGGATAATCTTGAATGGAATGTGAAGCCGAAGCATTCAGTCCTAACTCCAACCAACTTTTGGCGTCCATCACAATATTAGATCGGAAATTAAATCGCTTAAAGCCCGATTCTTTTACATATCCTTGGTTGTTTAAGAATCCTCCCGACACAAAATACCTTGTACGTTCTCCTCCACCCGATACACGAATATTCAAATCCGTATAATTGGCATTTTGAGACAAGGCATCTGTCCAATCGTCATTCCACAACGGACGTAAGCCAGTACGTAACTTCCCGTCTGTTCCAACAGGTTCAGGGTTATCTAAACCATAGGGATTGATTCCTATAGCATTTATTAAGTTTGCGGTTGCATATTGAGAAGCAGTTGCCCAATCTTCTCCCGCGGTGTCCATGCGTCCATTTCGCATTGCTTCCCAATACATTTCCATGTATTGATTGGTTCCCATGGTTTTATAATCACTTCGCGCTCTACTAGAGGTTCCGTACTTGGCCGATATTTCGATTTGAGGATCTTGATTTTTCACCCCTCTTTTGGTGGTAATCATCACCACACCATTTGCCGCTCTAGATCCATATAAAGTTGCGGATGTAGCATCCTTTAAAACGGAAATAGATTCAATATCTGCCGGTGCAATAGTAGATAGACCCCCTTCATAAGGCACTCCATCTACTACATATAAAGGTCTACTACCTGCATTGACTGAACCTATCCCACGAATGCGTATTTCCGCTTCCGAACCGGGTTGTCCACTTGCTGCAAACGATTGAACCCCTGCTACCGAACCTTCTAAAACTCTTGACACATTGCTCACTTGAGACTGTCCAATCGTTTTAGCGCTAACTAATCCAACTGATCCTGTATACGTTTTCTTATTCGCTGTACCATACGGTATATGAATAACAACTTCTTCCAAGTTTTCGGCCGCCGCCTCTAAATAAATATTGAGTTCCGTTTGATTGGAAACTTTTACTTTTTTCGTTACATACCCTATAAACGAGAAGGCAACGGTTTGGTTTGGCTCTACTCTGATGGCGTAATTTCCATCGAAATCTGTTGCCACTCCCTTACCTGTTTCTTCCACGATTACACTTACTCCTGGTAAACTTCCTCCAACATCAGAAACTGTACCTTTTAGCGTAATTTCTTGTGCTTGCATCTGATATACTCCAATCAGAACAAAAACAATTTGTAAAATTTTTTGCATAAATTATCCCTTTGATTGACGAATAATTCCATCAATACATTAATAAAAAAAATGTTATAATTAAAAAGATATGGGTTTATTCCCCCTCGGGAAACCCTAGAAATGAAGGCGTGCTAAATGCAACACAAATTCATGCAGCACTTCATCGACACTGAAGAAGACACTCCATGTTGACCATAAGAAAAAGAAGAAGTCATTGTAGGTAAAAAAACGATTGACTGCATAATACTACTTTTTTAGATGTTGATCCCATCGACGGACCAACTTGGTCGTCTCAAGAAACTATCATTTTGTTTTGATAGGGCAAAGATAAGAGCTCAGATCAATGGAGTAAATACCATGTATATGGTAGATTTATACAAAAAAGGCTATCTCTGTTGTATAGAGATAGCCTTTTTTTGTTCTATTGTGTTTATTTTGATTACTTTACATGTAAAACAAAGTAGTTCTTTTTCCCTTTTTGTAGAAGGATGAATTGATCGTTGATCAAATCTGCTGTAGTAACCACATAGTCTTCGGTTACTTTTTCTCTATTTACAGCAATAGCGTTAGCTTGAAGTGATCGACGAGCTTCACCATTTGATGGCATAAAACCACTTTTAGCGGCTAGGACTTCGATGATTGGCATTCCTGCTTCTACATCAGCTTTGGTTACTTCGGCTTGAGGAACTCCGTCAAAAACCTCTAAAAATGTCTTAGCATCTAATTGTTTCAAGTCATCTGCAGATGAATTTCCGAATAAGATCCCCGATGCTTTAATTGCATTTTCCAATTGTTCTGTGCCGTGTACCATCGTTGTTACCTCTTCAGCTAATCGCTTTTGCAATACGCGTAAATGAGGAGCCTCGAGATGTTCTTTTACCAAAGCTTCAATTTCTTCACGACCGATAAAAGTAAAGATCTTGATGTATTTTTCAGCATCGGCATCTGACACATTTACCCAATATTGGTAGAATTTATACGGAGATGTATACTCAGCTGACAGCCAAATATTTCCACCTTCTGATTTACCAAACTTTGTTCCATCTGCTTTTGTGATGAGTGGACAAGTCAACGCATAAGCTTTTTCGCTTATCGTACGGCGAATTAACTCCGTTCCCGTCGTAATATTTCCCCATTGATCCGAACCTCCCATTTGCAAGGTTACGTTTTTGGCTTGGAACAAGTGCAAGAAATCGTACCCTTGCAACAATTGATAACAGAATTCAGTAAAAGACATTCCATCTTGGAATTCACCATTTAGGCGTTTCTTTACAGAATCTTTCGCCATCATATAGTTTACTGTAATGTGTTTTCCAACGGTTCTAATGAATTCTAGGAACGAAAAATCTTTCATCCAATCGTAGTTATTCACTAGTTCTGCTGCGTTAGCTGCACCAGAGTTAAAATCTAAGAAACGTTCTAATTGGGCTTTGATTGCCTGCTGATTGTGACGCAAAGCTTCTTCAGACAATAAATTGCGTTCATTAGATTTTCCAGAAGGATCTCCTACCATTCCAGTAGCCCCACCAATTAAGGCAATTGGTTTGTGCCCTGCCATCTGAAAATGCTTTAAAAGCATTACACCTACTAAATGTCCAATATGCAATGAATCCGCTGTTGGGTCAATTCCCACATACGCTGCACGCATCTGCTCCAACAAATGTTCTTCAGTGCCTGGCATAACGTCGTGGAGCATTCCTCTCCAAGTCACTTCTTCAATAAAATTTTTCATTTAATTATATTTTATGCAAAGATAGTTCAATTCCTTGCGTGATTAGAACTTTTTTTTGATACATCTGCATTTTTATTGCTTTCAAACTCTTCAAAACAATCCACTGAAAATACGGGCGTTACTTTAAAACTTTTACTCCTATTCTTTCACAATCTAAAACATAACCTTTACATTTGTTTATTATGATATTGGTTACAGGTGCCACAGGTTTAGTAGGGAGTTACCTTCTTTTACATCTTCTTCAACAGGGGGAGCAAGATGTTCGTGCAATCTATCGAGATGAAAAGCGTATAGCAAAAACGAAAAACGTCTTTGCTTTACATCAAGCCCTTGAATTATTTGAGCACATCGCTTGGCAAAAAGCTGATATCCTAGATCTACCTGCCCTAGAAGAAGCTTTTGTTTCAGTTACCCATGTGTATCACTGTGCGGCTCTTGTGTCTTTTGATCCAAAAGACGAAAAAAAATTGCGCAAAACCAATATTGAAGGTACGGCTAATATTGTTAATTTATGTTTGGCTTATGAAGTCAAAAAGTTGTGTCATGTCAGTTCCATCGCCGCAGTAGGCGAATCATTGGACCCAAAAATTCCCATTACAGAAGAAACAGAATGGAATCCTGAGCTTTACCACAGCGATTATGCCTTGAGTAAGTTTGGTGCAGAAATGGAAGTATGGCGAGGTACTCAAGAAGGTTTATCCGTTGTAATTGTCAACCCTGGCGTTATCTTTGGGCGTGGGTTTGAAAGCGAAGGCAGTGGTGCGTTATTTTCTAAAGTAGGGCGCGGATTTCCGTTTTATACCGCGGGAACTACTGCAATCGTAGCCGTAGAAGATGTGGTTTCAGCTATGCGTCAATTGATGCACAGCCCTCGTAAAAACGAACGTTATCTGCTCGTTGCCGCCAATGTATCCAATCGAGAATTGCTAAGTGAAATCGCCGATTTATTGCATAAAAAGCCCGCGCGTTTTAAAGTCAACCGCCTTGGACTATCAATTGCCTGGCGATTGGATGGCTTTGTTTCTTTAGTCACCCCAAAAAAAAGAAGCTTTACACGTGCAATCGCGAAAGCTTCTCTTAGTAAGTATTGTTATGACTCTTCGAAAATTAAACAAACGCTGTCGTTTACTTTTTCGCCTTATACCGAATTTTTAGCAGCTACTAGCAAAGATTTTAAGTAGTTTCATTTTTATGCTTAATTTACTCCTCCTCGACTCCTTGTACTTTTCGACTTATTAGTGCAGATTTAAGCAAACTTTTGTTTATTTGTTTCACTGCAGTAGGTGTATCGCCTTTCGCAGCTTTGCTTCCTGTAGTACTAGTTAAAGAATCCGACGTTGGATCGTAAAGCTCTTTAGCTTGCTTCAATACATTTACTTTTTCTAGTTCTGGTTTACTTGAAAGCGTGTCAAGGCGTTGCTCTTCTTTTTTCAATCGATTCATCACCCGTGTCTGCATATCGAAATACACATTCTTTTTTAAGGCGATATAATAGCGGTTATTCTCGACAAAGGTCAAGCTATCAATATCGTATTTTTTAAAAATATCCCCCATGCGTATAGGCTGTACAGTATCAGCAAAAAAGGAGTTGGTATTTTGCGTACCGTATAATAGCGTTACATCATATAAGATATTTTCCATTTTCGACTCCTCAATAAATGGATTGGGCTTTGTTATCTTGTCCTGACAGGCCGACAACAAAAGAACCGCAAAAAAGGCAACTAGTATATTTTTCATTTTTGTACTACTAACGTTCAAAAAGCAATCTTTGTCCGCAACGAATATCTTTTACTTGTTCATTTTCATAAACCAAGCAACCATTGACAAACGTATGGGTTATTTTAGAAGAGAATGTTTCACCTTCAAATGGCGACCATCCGCATTTATACAATATATTCGAGCTGTTCACTTCCCAACTATTCGTTGGATCAATCAACACAATATCAGCGTGATATCCTTCTTTTAAAAATCCTCTTTTTTCTACTTGAAAGAGAATGGCTGGATTATGCGCTGTTTTTTCGACAATTTTTTCCACAGTAATTCGACCTTGTTTTTTGGCTTCAAAAAGTGAAACTAATGCATGTTGAACCAAGGGACCACCAGAGGGGGCTTGTCCGTATGCCTTTGATTTTTCCTCTTTGGTATGTGGAGCGTGATCCGTTGCAATAACGTCAATACGATCATCCAACAACGCTTCCCAAAGCATTTCTCTGTCCTTTTCCGTCTTAACGGCAGGGTTCCACTTGATAAAATTCCCTTTTGAATCGTAATCTTTATCAGTAAACCACAAGTGGTGCACACAAACCTCCGCTGTAATCTTTTTGTCTTTTAGCGGAATGTCATTGCGAAACAAAGCCGTTTCTCTCCCTGTAGACAGGTGAAATACGTGTAGGCGAGCGCCCGTTTTCTTCGCCAATTCTATCGCTTTAGAAGAAGACAAGTAGCACGCTTCTTCGCTGCGAATAATCGGGTGGCATTGCACGGGAATATCTTCGCCATATTGGGCTTTGTGTTGCTGCAGATTAGCCTGAATCGTGCCTTCATCTTCTGCGTGTACGGCAATTAACATAGACGTACTAGAAAATATTTTTTCCAAAACATCTTGACGATCCACTAACATATTTCCAGTAGAAGACCCTAAAAATAGTTTAATCCCCGCTACATTGCGCGGATTAGTTTTCAATAATTCGGCTAAGTTATCGTTTGTTCCCCCCATCATAAACGAGTAATTCGCATAAGATTTAGAGGCAGCAATATCATATTTTTGTTCTAACAATTCTTGGGTTACTGCATTAGGAACCGTATTGGGTTGCTCAATGAAAGAGGTAATCCCCCCAGCAACAGCTGCTCTTGATTCGGATTCGATATCGCCTTTATGCGTCAATCCCGGTTCGCGAAAATGCACTTGGTCATCAATCATCCCAGGAATGACGTATTTTCCCGTTGCATCAATACACTGCATCCCTTCCGTCGCTTCAATTGAATCGGCTATACGTGCGATTTTCCCCTCTTGAATCAGGATATCTCCTTTCTTGACGATTCCTTCGTTGACTAAGTTTCCGTTTTTAATTAAGTAGTTGTTCATTATAGTTTGTTTAGTAGTTTTCTAATTTTCAAGCTCATCACCCCAAAAATGGCCTCTTTGATAATGCCTTTGGACATTTTAGACTCCCCTCTTGTGCGATCAGTAAAAATGATAGGGACTTCAGTGATCGGAAATTTTTTGACGTAGACGCGGTACTTCATCTCAATTTGGAAGGCATAGCCCACAAATCGTATGCGATCGAGATCCATGCTTTCCAAGACTTCTTTGGTGTAACACACAAAGCCCGCCGTGGTGTCTTTAATGGGCATACCCGTGATCCAACGCACGTAAATGGAGGCGCCATACGATAACAATACGCGATTCAAAGGCCAATTGACTACATTCACGCCTGTCACATATCTCGACCCCACAGCCATCCCTCCTTTGGCTTGACAGCTAGCTAACAGTCGACTTAAATCCTTTGGATTATGAGAGAAATCAGCGTCCATTTCAAAAATATAGGCGTAATTTCGAGCCAAGGCCCATTTAAAACCATCTACATAGGCTGTGCCAAGTCCATTTTTCCCCTCTCGTTTCAACAAGTGTAAGCCTGCGTACTCCGCTTGTAGTTGTTCTACCACAGCCGCTGTACCATCAGGTGAGTTATCATCCACAATAAGCACGTGAAAACACTCGGGCAATTCAAGTACTGCCTCAATTATTTGCGCTATATTTTCAATCTCATTATAGGTAGGAATAATAACTAGTCCTGCATTCATTGTCTTTACTTTGGATACAAAAATAACCTTTTTATAGAAAGTTAACCCTTAAATAATTACCAAAGTCAGACAAATACATTTTTTTGCTAATTTTGCAAATGATATGGACAATCTACTATTAACTGAAAGAATTGTAACCAACAAGGATTGGGCTACCCTACTATTTTTTGTGGGCTTTTCCATCATTGCTATAAACCGAACTATTTTTAGCATCCGCTTTGCTGAATTTACACGCTTGGCTATTTCAGACAAGTACCTCAAAATCTACAAAGACAATACGAACCTACGAAATAGTTTTACCCTTTCTTTTCTGACTATTCAACTATTGTCCATTACCTTCTTTTTGCAAATTGTTGCTAAGTCGTTTGGGTTTATTGAGCAATATAGCTTGCTGTCCTTTATTCAGATTTTGAATTTTACCTGTTTTTTTGTTATTGGCAAATACCTCATCGATAAAATTATCGGAATTACCTTCGGGATAGAGGACTTTGTAGATCATTTTAATTTACAAAAAGCAACCTATAGAAATTACATTGGCATGTATCTATTGGGCCTTGACTTGATCTTGTTTTACAACGATATAGTCAATCAAATGATCATTAGCCTAATTGGAATTACGTTAATCTTAACAAATCTTAGTTTATACGTTATTTTTATAAAAAACAATCGAAAAACGATATTAAATAAGTTGTTCTATTTTATTTTGTATCTTTGCACCCTTGAAATAGCTCCTTATTTTATAATATACTTTGCATTTAAAAACTTTAGAGCCTAAATAAGAATTAAACTATGAAAGTGAAAACAATTTTGGTTTCTCAGCCAGAACCTAAAGTAGAAAACTCTCCATACTTTGAAATCGAACAAAAATATAAAGTAAAAATTGACTTTAGGCCTTTTATACACGTTGAAGGTGTACCAGCTAAGGACGTAAGACAACAAAAGATCGATTTAAACAACTTTACAGCTGTAATTTTGACGAGTAGGAACTCAGTTGATCATTTCTTTCGTGTTGCTGAAGAAATGCGCTATAAAGTACCTGAAACGCTTAAGTACTTTTGTCAATCAGAAGCGATTGCCTTTTACCTACAAAAATATGTGGTGTATCGCAAAAGAAAAATTTATGTAGGACAAAAAGACTTTGCTGATTTGGCTCCTTTGATTAAAAAATACAAAGACGAGAAATTCTTATTATCCGCTTCAGATCAATTAAATGCAGAAGTACCTACAATTTTAGGTGAGTTAAAAGTGGATTGGACGGCAGGAACGTTTTATCGCACTGTTATGAGTGATTTATCGGATTTAGCTGATGTAAAATACGATGTATTAGCCTTCTTTAGTCCAACGGGAATCAAATCATTATTCATGAACTTCCCTGATTTTACCCAAGACAACACCAGAATTGCTGTTTTTGGTACAACAACACAAAAAGAAGCCTTAGATCACGAATTACGCGTAGATATTATGGCGCCTTCACCTGAAGCACCATCGATGACTATGGCTCTTGAAAAATACATTCAAAAGGTAAATAAATAATAAAAAAAGGCTTCCTTGCGGAAGCCTTTTTTTATTATTAGTGATTGATATAGGAGAATAAAAGAGGGCATAATCTCAAGTAGAACCTAAACCCTCTTTCATGTTAGCCTTCCCAACAAACAACTAACGATCGTCATAGTCAGTAAAGACATGACTTATCTCCCGTTTCCGTTTTCCCTTTTCTAAAAAAAAAAAAGGAAACCTACTGGCTTCCTTTTTTGTACTATATTACAATTGAGGTCCTGCTTCTACAAGCGCTTTCCCTGCATCGTTATTTGTGTATAAGTTGAAGTTTTTGATGAACAACTCTGCTAAATTTTTAGCTTTGTCTTCCCACTCTTTAGCTTCAGCATAGGTGTTACGAGGATCTAGGATATTAGTATCTACACCTTCTAAAGCAGTTGGCACTGCGAAGTTGTAGATAGGAATAATCTTCGTTTCGGCAGTTTCGATAGAACCATCTAAGATACGATCGATAATCGCACGTGTATCCTTAATTGAGATACGCTTTCCAGTTCCATTCCATCCGGTGTTAACCATATAAGCCGTAGCGTTGTGCTCTTCCATTTTCTTTACCAACTCTTCACCGTATTTTGTTGGATGTAAAGACAAGAATGCTTTACCAAAACAAGCAGAGAAAGTAGGTTCAGGCTGAGTTACTCCTCTTTCCGTACCCGCTAATTTAGCAGTAAATCCAGACAAGAAATAGTATTTAGTTTGTTCCGGTGTCAATTTAGAAACTGGAGGCATAACGCCAAATGCATCTGCTGTTAAGAAGATAACTTTTGTTGCGTGACCAGCTTTTGACACAGGTTTTACGATATTTTCAATGTGATCAATTGGATAAGAAACACGCGTGTTTTGCGTTACTGATCCATCGTTAAAATCGATGATTCCGTTAGCGTCTACCGTAACGTTTTCCAACAAAGCATCTTTGCGGATTGCATTGAAGATGTCCGGTTCGTTTTCTTTGCTCAAGTTGATTGTTTTTGCATAACAACCTCCTTCAAAGTTAAACACCCCTTCATCATCCCATCCATGCTCATCATCTCCGATTAATTCGCGTTTTGGATCTGTAGATAAGGTTGTTTTACCTGTTCCAGACAAGCCGAAAAACACAGCAACATCTCCGTCTTTTCCTTTATTTGCTGAACAGTGCATCGAAGCCATTCCTTTCAATGGTAAGTAATAGTTCATCATAGAGAACAATCCTTTTTTCATCTCACCACCATACCAAGTACCACCAATCACTTGTACTTTTTCAGTCAAGTTGAATGCGATATATACTTCTGAATTTAATCCGTATGCTTTGTAGTCTTTAAAAGTCGCTTTAGAACCATTCATTACAACGAAATCGGGCTCACCAAAGTTTGCCAATTCCTCTTCTGTTGGACGGATGAACATGTTTTTCACGAAATGTGCTTGCCATGCTACCTCCATAATGAATCTCACTTTCAAGCGCGTATTTTCATTCGCACCACAGAAAGCGTCAACAACATAAAGTTTTTTTCCTGACAACTCAGTGGCAGTAGTTGCTTTTAAAGCTTCCCACGTTTTTTGGTCAATTGGCTTATTGTCATTTGGCGATTCTGGAGAGTTCCACCAAACCGTATTCTCAGTAACTGAGTCTTTTACGATGTATTTATCTTTTGGAGAACGACCAGTGAACTCACCTGTCATAACATTTACAGCTCCTAATTCAGTTACTTGTCCTTTTTCAAAACCCTGGAGGTCAGACTTAATTTCTTCATTATATAAAAGATCGTAGGAAGGATTATATACAATCTCTACAACATCTTTAATACCATATTTTTCAAGTGAAATTGATTGCGTATTAGCCATTTTCATTATGTTATGTTGTCTTTTTAATTAATATGCAAACTTAGAAATAAATTTAATATAACGATACACAAAACTAGTTTTTCGTACTTTTTCCTGTTTTAAGGGTCTGAACTGCAGCATAAATCCATGCTCCAATCATAAAGACACCTCCAATTGGCGTCACTGGTCCTAAAAACTTAACGTTAAATCCGGGTAAACCGTTGAATGTTAATAGGTAGATTGATCCTGAAAACAACAATACCCCTATCAATGTTAAGGTAAAAATTCTCTTTTTTACCTTGTCAGAAAAGAAAGTAGATAGTCCAACAAACAAAAGGAAAAAGACGTGATACATTTGATAACGCACCCCTACTTCATAGGAAGCTACAGCGGATTCGCTAACGATCTTTTTCAAACCATGTGCACCAAAAGCTCCTAGTATGATCCCTAGTGCCCCTAATAATGTTGCTGTTATAATAATTTTTCGTCCCATTTATTTTTAGATCGAAGATACAAATTATCCTTTAAACACAAGGAGAGAAAGACCGAAAATAAATCTACACAAAACATGCTTTACCCGTGATAAAACCTTCGCATAATGAAACTAAACCCTTTTAAATAGTGACTTCCTCTTACTTTATACACAACCATCAACAACCACAACTTAACTAGCCTACTGGAGTTCAACGCCATAAAATCAAAAAAAGGGGCCTCTCTCCCTATCGCAAGTACAAAAATGAGAAGATATATTTTCTTTTGTAGTAGAATCAAACCGGAACAATTGAACACAGATGTAGCTCTTCCTATGCGCTACTAGTCAAGCAAAATTTGCTTTACTTCTTCGGTAACAGCAATTTTCAATCAAAACTTTTTTTAGCAAATAGTATATCCCTTTGTTATATAATTCCTTACTTTCGTAACTCGTAAAACAACCAAAAACAAAATAATGAAAGAAATATTAATCGTAGGCGCTGGCCGTTCTGCCTCTTCACTTATTAAGTATTTACTTGAAAAATCTACGACAGAAAACCTTCATTTAACCATTTGCGACTTGTCTTTAGCATTAGCAGAGAAAAAAGCAATGGGACATCCAAATGCTACGGCAAAGGAATTTGATTTATTTAATACCGAACAAAGACAAGAATTGGTACAACAATCCGATATTGTCATTTCAATGCTTCCTGCAGCCTTGCATATTGAATTGGCTAAAGATTGTATTCGCTTTAAAAAGCACCTAGCAACTGCTTCCTATATTAGCCCAGCTATGGCGGCTTTAGACGAAGAAGTAAAAGCCAACAACTTGGTGTTCATGAATGAAATTGGATTAGATCCAGGTATCGATCACATGAGTGCCATGAAAATTATTCACGAGGTAAAAGCAAAAGGAGGAAAAGTAATTTCTTTTGAGTCTTTTTGTGGAGGATTAATGGCTCCAGAATCTGACAACAACCTATGGAACTACAAATTCACTTGGAATCCGCGTAATGTAGTTTTAGCGGGACAAGGTGGTGCTGCTAAATTCATCCAAGAAGGACAATATAAATACATTCCCTACAACAAAGTATTCAGAAGAACTGAATTCTTAGACGTAAAAGGCTATGGGAAATTTGAAGCCTATGCCAACCGCGATTCTTTAAAATACCAAAGCGTTTACGGCTTAGACGATGCGAAAACCATCTTTAGAGGTACCATTCGCCGCGTAGGCTATTCTAGAGCGTGGAACTTGTTTGTAGAATTAGGGATTACGGATGATACATACGTAATTGACAACTCTGAAACGATGTCTTACCGCGAGTTTATCAACCTATATCTTCCATACCACCCTTCGGATACTGTAGAAACGAAACTGCGCCTCGCTTTAAACATTGATCAAGATGATATTGTTTGGGAAAAATTATTGGAACTAGATCTGTTTAATCCAGATAAAATCATTGGTTTAAAAAATGCTACTCCAGCACAGATTTTGGAAAAAATCTTAGCCGATAGCTGGACATTAGATCCAGAGGACAAAGATATGATTGTGATGTATCACAAAATTGGATACGAATTAAACGGAGAGAAGAAACAAATTGACTCGACAATGATTTGTATCGGAGATGACCAAACCTATACAGCTATGGCTAAAACTGTAGGTTTACCGTTAGCCATCGCCGCTTTAAAAATAGTAAAAGGCATTATTAGTACACCAGGGGTACAAATGCCAATTGAAGAGGAAGTATATGCTCCGATTCTAAAAGAACTAGAAGAAAACGGCATCGTTTTCGACGAAAAAGAAGTAGAATATCAAGGATTCTAATCAGAAAGGTCAAAAGCAATGCTTTTGACCTTTTCGTTTTTATGCCTTCGTGAATGTAAGTAGATAGCCATCATTTTGTACCAGCCTCAGCTCATCATTTGTGAATAATATCCTATATCCGCCTAAATCATTTATATAGAGTATCTCCCTATTTTCTAATGCAAAATCGTAACGATACGAATAAGACAATGTTCTAGGTTTTAGAAACCGTTCAAATGTGTTATCTTCCACAGCAGTAGCATTTTTAATCACAAACACTCCATCGCTGCCAAAGGAATAAATCACGTGTTCACCTTGGTCAAAAGATCGGTGTTCTCCAGTAAATGCTTGAATCTTTTCCAATCTCCAGCTAGTTGAATTTAATGCTTTTTTATCCGATACTGAAATTGCAGGATATTCAACCTCATCAAGCATTTTTGTTGAACGCTTAAACTGTAAGGTTTCTCCACTGTACTTAGTCAAGACTAATTTTTCTTGAGTAACTTTCATATCGAAAATAAAACCGGGAGTTAAAAAATCTAGCTTCTCTCCGTTTCTTTCTTTTTCACCGTCTAATTCTATGTAGGAATCCAAAGAATCCGTCTACCACTGTAAGACAGTAGTAAAAAAAGCAACTTTGACGAAACACTTTCGATTGCCAATCGACCGTTAGACAAAAATGATAATATATCGAAACACCCTATGCTTTTAGATCCTTCATTTCAGTAATCTACCACAAGCTTTGCTGTGTATTCTCATTGCAACCTTACAAAGGGTATGTGTTGATTTTTTTTTGAAATTAACAAACAACTAATAATTTTCCTCGTACACAAACCTACTCCAAAATAGAAGCAATCAACTTTTTTGTGTACGTTTTTTGAGGATGAGCATACAAAGCATCCGCTTCTCCTTTTTCCTCAATTTGTCCTTTGTTCATCACCATCACTTGGTCTGACATATACTTGACAACAGCTAAGTCATGTGAAATAAAGATATAGGTAAATTTATATTGTTCTTTGAGTTCATTCAACAAGTTGAGCACCTGGGCTTGAACCGAAATATCTAAGGCTGATACAGACTCATCGCAGATAATTAATTTGGGATGTACAGCAATGGTGCGTGCGATCCCGATACGCTGGCGTTGTCCGCCTGAAAATTCATGGGGATAACGATCAAAGGCTTCTTCCGTTAAACCTACTTGTTGTAGAAGTTGCAGCACTTTTTGTTTCTTCTCTTTTTTATTGCCGAATAATCGATGAACGATCATGGGTTCCATAATTGCCTGTCCCACTGTTAGCTTGGGGTTTAAAGAAGAAAAAGGATCTTGAAAAATAATTTGAATATCCTTGCGCAATGCACGAAGTGCTTTGCCTTTTAATTGTGTAATATCTTTTCCTTGATAAAAAATAGCGCCAGAAGAGGCGGGATCCAATTGCAAGATAGCATTGCCTAAGGTTGATTTTCCACAGCCACTTTCGCCTACTAGCCCTAATGTTTCTCCTTCGTATACTTCGAAGTTAATTTGATCTAGGGCGCGAAAGGTTTTCTTGCTCCATAGGCCTACACTTGAAATATAGTCTTTGGCCACATCTTTGACCACTAAAAGTGGCGATTGGGCATATAGTTGAACATGAGCGGCTTGTCGTTCTGCTGGGCTAATTACTTCTGTTGGCACTTGATTGTCAACAAAATCTTGAATCGTAGGCAAGCGCTGTAAACGCACCTGACTCGAAGGACGTGCTGCCAATAGCGCTTGAGTATAACGTTCTTTAGGCGCATTAAAAACCGACGAGGTCGATCCCTTTTCAACCACTTGACCGCGATACATCACCATCACCTCATCAGCAATACTCGATACCAAACCTAAATCATGGGAAATGAAAATCATCGCCATTTGGGTTTCGGCTTGTAAAGCTTTTAACAACTGTATAATTTCTTTTTGAACTGTCACATCTAGTGCTGTGGTGGGTTCATCGGCAATCAACAAGGTCGGTTTACACGCAATTGCCATAGCAATCACTACCCGTTGCTTTTGCCCACCTGATAATTGATGTGGATATTTTCGATACGCCTCTACAGGTTCAGGCAATTTTACTTGCGCAAACAATTCAATGACTCTATTCTTTAAGGCAGTTCCCTTTAAATTAGTATGCAAGCGAAGCATTTCTTCCACTTGAGATCCACAGCGCATCGAAGGGTTGAGTGCACTCATAGGTTCTTGAAAAATCATTGCGATTTTATTACCTCTAATTTGTCGGTATTCTTCTTCAGTAAAAGCAGTCAAATCTTGTCCATTAAACACGATATCCCCAACAATTTTACTTTGATTTTCAGGTAACAACCGCAGAATAGCCAATGAACTGACCGATTTCCCCGATCCGGATTCGCCTACAATCCCCAATATTTGGTTGGGGTACAAATCAAAGGACACTTGGTGTACAATCGGTTTCCAATCTTTGTTCTGTTGAAAACTAATTTGAAGATCCTTTACCTGAAGTAGCGGTGTTTGTTCTGACATAAAAATGAGTTAACGGTGTCCAAAACAAAAATAAGATAATTAATTGTGATTTAATGTCGCAGCAACAAGCGATTCGCTCTAGCACGAACACCAAATCACAATTAAAAAACAAAAGTCAGACATATTAAGCTACATTTACATGATCGTATTCCTTAACCAACGTTACGATAGTTGGTGTTTGTTGTTTAAAATTTGCGAACACCGGACAAGCTAATTTCACCGCATCAATCCATTCTTTCAATAGAACAATAGAAGCCGTTGACGTCGGTTTAACAACCACCTCTATTTTTTTAAATACCCCTGCATCCAAATGTTGCTGTTGCAAAGCTTCATCTACTACGCCACTTACTTCAATTTGAATTGATTTTAAATCGACGTTTAAAGTCAAACCGATTAAGTTTCCAATTGCATGGATACTTCCCGCTAATTTGGCTAAGATTAATTCTTCTGAATTCACTTGGGCTTCTTTGACCAATTCTTTTCCATCTTTTACAGTGAAGGAAAAGTTTGCTGTTTTGATTGCCAACTGACTTTCTCGTACTGAAAATCCCAATACTTTTACTACTTTATTACTCATTTTTTCTAATTTTTTACTACGACACTTTACCTCAAAAAAAAAGCCCTTTTGGTCGTCGTACGTTACCAAAAGGACTTGAAATATTACATTGAATTATTTTTATCAAAAAATACACGATGATGTTTGCTTCAGTTCTGGCAACGAGCGCATAGGCGAATGTTTTCTAAACATCCACATATAGCATACTGGGTTGGATACATACTGAATTCGCGTGCTCATCATATAAAATTTAAAAAAAAAGCCTCTGTTGAATCAACAGAGGCTTTTTGTATATTGTTTTATTATTTTACTTCATTAAAATAACAATCCCAATCCATTCACCTCTGGAGCTGAACACCACATTGATTTATGAAAATAAGATTGAATTGTTAACATTGTATATTTTTCTCTGTTTTTTACTGCCTACAAAGCTAGAAATTATTTTTTATTAAAAAGCAAATTTACGAATATTTTTAACTATTTTTTTTAGACTGACAGCAATTCATCCGGTTCTAAAATAGCTTCACCTCTTAAACGCAATACGATTTGTGCCACTGTAATAACATCTTTTTCACAATAGCGCATAATGCGATCTAGATCTTGATCCTCATAGTATACACGGGCGACATCAGCTCCGTGAATATCATCTTTAGGGGAGGGAATCTGCAAAATATGCGCCAATAATTTGAGGGAGGTATAGTGCTTATAATCACCGAATTTCCACATTTCCATGGTATCTAAATGCGGAACTTCCCACGGTTTTTTTCCCATTAGATTTAGTTTGGCTGGCACTTTCAGTCCGTGAATAATCATGCGTCGGGCAATATAGGGGAAATCAAATTCCTTTGCATTATGACCACACAAAAGGTGTTCTGCCCGATTAAAATGTGCGTTCAACAAGTTGGCAAATGCTTGTAGAATCTCTACTTCTTCTCCAACAAAAGAAGTTGTTCTAAATTGGCGGTCTCCCATTTTGTAGGTAAAATACCCGACAGACAGGCAGACGATACGACCAAATTCCGCCCAAATTCCTGCCTGTGCATAAAACTCCTCTGCAGGAATTTCGCCTTTGCGTTGGTAGCGCGTTTTCTCTTCATACAACTCCTGTACAGCTGGATCCAACATGCTAAATGCGCGCTCTTGAGGAACTGTTTCAATATCTAAAAAGAGAATATGTGCTAAATTAATTCGGTCTAACATGGTTATTCATTTCGTTGGGCTAACATTTGATAAGCTTCATCAATATAGGTGTACAGGTCGTTGCTATGCGGATCTTCTTCCGTTTGCACTCCTTTGACATGACCTAAACGCACAATAATTACATTGTCTTTAGGCGATACGATGGTAAATTGACCGAGATGGCCACGCATATAGAAGAAATCTTGTCCTTTGTAGTGCTTCAACCACCATCCATAGCCATACTCTGGACTTGCTTGAAATCGAGGGACAATTGATTTAGCTACAAAAGCACTGTCGAGAATTTGCTCACCATTCCACTTGCCATAGTCTTTATATAATTTGCCGAATCGAGCAAAATCTCTAGCTCCACTCGTAAAGCAACAATATGATTTCTCAATTCCATCGCCCTTGTGGTCGATTTGCCATAAAGCATCATTTTCGGCGCCCATTGGTTTCCAAAAATAAGTAGAAACATAATCCGCTAGCGTTTTACCTGTTGCTTTTTCCAAGACCATGGTCAATAATTGAGTATCCCCACTTTTGTAGATAAATGCTTGTCCTGGTTGATCTTTTATCTCTAATCCCATCATCACCCCTCTGAGATCTTTGTCAAAATAGGCACGCGTTACAATAGAAAAAGGGCTGTAATAGCCTTCGTCCCAATCCAAACCAGAAGCCATCGAAGACAAATCTCCCACCGTAACCTCTTGGCTGTATTTTCCCTTTAACTCGGGTAAGTATTGAATGACTTTATCCTCTAAACTTTTAATCTCCCCGCGTTGAATTGCTTTTCCCAAAGCAGCAGATACCACACTCTTTGCCATGGAAAACGAATTCGTTTTGCTATTTGCTGTATAAGAATCATAGTAGGCCTCATGCCAAAGGCTGTCGTTTTTGATAATCAAAAAAACAATGGTTTGTAGCTCTTTGTGGGTGGTTGCCAAAACGGCTGTAGGAGCAACAGTATTGTAATCCTTCGCTACAGGCCATGGTTGTGCCTCACCTGCTGGAATATTTCGTGTTGGAAAATAGTGATAATCATCTAAAAACGCCGTTTTATAACCATTAAAATAAATCGTGCGTACAGCGGTAAATAAGTAATCTACCTTAAATACATAAGCCAGTAGGACGATTCCAGCTATAAGTATAAGCAATCCTTTTAGGAATTTCCATAGTATTTTCATAATCAATTATTCTTGTTGATAGTTAAATGTACCAATTTTTTTCGCTGAATTTGAGGATTTTGCCTTCAATCTTATAAAATCGTCAAAATAGGGCTGAATTGCCAAAAGCCTTTTATCTTTGCAACTCAATTCCCTTAATTTAAAATTGCTTCTTATATGCACTTTATATCCAAAGAATTAGAAGATTACGCGGCAAAACACAGTGAGAACGAACCTGAATTACTGGCTCAACTCGACAAAGAGACACACCAAAAAGTATTGCAACCACGTATGCTTAGTGGTCATTTTCAAGGCCGTTTCTTAAGTATGATCTCCAAACTAGTACACCCCATGCACATTTTGGAAATAGGCACATTTACTGGTTATGCAACCTTGAGCTTAGCGGAAGGATTAAAAGCAGAAGGAACGATAGACACCATTGACGTCAATGAAGAATTGTACGATTTTCAGCGCAAGTATTTTGACCTATCTCCCTATGCCTCACAAATTACTCAACACTTGGGAAGTGCGTTAGACATCATTCCACAACTTGACAAAAAATACGATTTAGTTTTTATTGATGCTGATAAACAAAATTACAGCAATTACTTTGAATTGATCATTAATAAAATGAATCCTGGAGGAATTATTTTGTCGGACAATGTATTGTGGTCAGGCAAAGTGATTGAAGAAATCAAAGCCAATGACAAAAGCACACTTGCCTTAGATCGATACAATAAGCTTTTGAAAGAAGATCCTCGAGTTGAAACGGTTTTACTTCCGATTCGAGATGGATTAACAGTATCTCGCGTACGATAAATAAAAAAGGGATTTGGCAGCAACCAAATCCCTTTTTGTATTAGATCAATTTATCGTCATATTTTCTTTCGATCCACAAGAAGATCTGATAGAAGAGTGTACCTGCGGCTAACCCGAAGCAATACCCCACTAAAATATCAAAGGGAAAGTGCATGGTTAGATAGATTCTACTATAAGCGAAAATCAGTGGAAATATAAACACCAAATACGCGTGTTTGTAGTAGCGTCTTAGCAGCAAAAACATAAATAGCATATTAGCCATGGAGTTTGATGCATGTCCAGAAAAGAAACTCAGACTAGGGCTACATTTCACAATGCGAATCATAGCTTGTATATCTTCTGTATTACACGGCCTAGGTCGTCCTACAGTATATTTTACTAGGTTAGTCATTTGATCTGTAAAAGCGACAAGTCCTGCTAATAGCAACAAAATAACTCCTAATTTTTTGAGGGAAACTTTGCGATAGGTTAAATAAAGTAATAGCACAAAAAATGGAAGCCAATTGAGCTGTTTGGTAATAAACAACCAAAAAGGATCATAGGCTTCACTGCCTAATCCATTAAAAAAAATCAACCACTCTTTATCGAGTTGAATAAGACGATCTAACATTAGTTTCTTCTTTTAATTGGCCCTGTAATATTTTCAATATCTTCTTTCTGCTTTTCGAGCTCTTGTTGCATATCCTTAATCGGGTTAACATGCTCTTCCAAATTCAAAGCTTCTTCTATATCTTTTTTAATACCTGATTCGTCAGCACTTTTGTTGATTTCATGTTTAATATCATTTGTAGCATTTTTTACTTGAGCCATGAATTTACCAAAAGCTCGCGCCATTTCTGGTACTTTATCTGAACCAAAAAGCATTAAAATGATTAATATGATAAAAAAAAGTTCTCCGCCTCCTATTCCAAACATAACTCTATTTTTAGTTAAGATACAAATCTACAACGTTTATTATTTTTTATTCACAATCTATCGACTTAAATTTCGCTATTCTATTGTTAAAGTATCCTTTACCTCAGTGGCATGTATTTTATCGCCTAGTAAATCGAGAAATTCCATTGCCAGTACTCCTGTCCTAGAAGCTATTTTTTCTTTTTCCACAACACTAGCAGTTAAAAAGCCCGACATCAAATCATCATCCGAAACATAATACGCAAAACCAATCACGTAATCTTTGGGGATACTGTATTCTTTAATTAACACATATTCATCCATGACACTCAGAAACTTCTCTTTTCTCATCTCTTGTTTTTCGTACTTCAAGGCTTTTTTCAACATAGCTGTACGTCCACTAATCCAATTGACAATTGCACTCACTGGGATAATTCCACTACCGGAAGTTGCCGTATAGAGTCGTCTTTCCGCAGGAGTATACCGTCTTACATTTGATGGAACGAGTCCCAAAGAGGAAGAAGACATATGGGTAATGACAATTTCATTCAATTGCCTATTCAAGTCATTCGGCTCCAAGGGAATTAATACAATATCACGTTTAAAGTCAATGTCATCCAAAACATAGCGGTACCCGATAAACAAAGGTCCGGAGAACATTAATGTATCGTTTTCCTGTGCTTGAATAGTAAAATATCCACCTTGTTCTGTTACCAAAGCATCACCCGTATTAATATTGGACACGTAAATCCCCTTGAGATCTTTGCTTCGAGAAACGATTTTCCCGTGTAAAGGGACTCTATCTTGAGCAAATACCCCCACACCTAGTATCAACAGCAAAAAGGTTAAAACTAATTTCATCTACTAATATATTAATGAAGTCTGTAAAAATATCTTATAATCGCATAAAGCAAAATTATAATCGTGTAAAGTTATGTTAAATATAAAAAGAACTGAAATCAATCCTTCTTTTTCATTTGACGAATAAAGTCTATTTTTGTTACTTCTAAATGAGTAACCATGAAAAATATAATCATAGCGAGTACTTCAACCTTACACAATCAGGGTTTCTTGGAGTACCTATTACCAACTTTATCGAACCACTTTAGGGCGGGATCGACAATTGTTTTTATACCGTATGCCCGTCCAGGAGGAATTAGTCATGACGACTACACAGCAAAAGTAAGAGAAGCGCTTAAACCGATCCAGGTAGAGGTGAAAGGGTTACACGAATTTGACGATCCCAAAGAGGCGATCCAACAAGCAGCGGGAATCTTTACTGGAGGGGGAAACACTTTTTTGCTAGTGAAACAGCTGTATGCGCATGATTTGGTACAAACCATTACCTCAGTTGTCCTAAATGGAACACCGTATTTGGGTTGTAGTGCAGGAAGTAATATCTGTGGATTGACCATGGAAACGACTAATGACATGCCGATTACCTATCCTCCTTCGTTCAAAACTTTTGGTTTCGTTCCTTTCAATATCAACCCACATTATTTAGATCCATTAGCAGGATCTACGCATATGGGGGAAACGAGAGAAACGAGAATTAATGAATTTCACACGCTAAATTCTCAGCCAGTTGTAGGCTTGCGTGAGGGAAGCTGGCTCACCGTTTATGGCGATCGCATTCTATTGCAAGGGACATTAGCTGCCCGTATTTTTGAACAGAACAAAGCAGCATATGAAGTTGATCCCGATACTGACTTAAGTACGTTAAAATAGAGATTGAACAAGAGTAAAAAAACAGGACATACCCCCATAGAGGCAGTCTTTACCCTATACAATAAAAAAAGCCTGCAGATGTGCAGGCTTTTTTGTTGAGCGGAAGACGAGGCTCGAACTCGCGACAACCAGCTTGGAAGGCTGGAGCTCTACCAACTGAGCTACTTCCGCAGGTGATGATCTTTAGAAACTTTCATCAAGTTTTTGGAGCGGAAGACGAGGCTCGAACTCGCGACAACCAGCTTGGAAGGCTGGAGCTCTACCAACTGAGCTACTTCCGCAGGTGATGATCTTTGTAAACTTTCATCAAGTTTTTGGAGCGGAAGACGAGGCTCGAACTCGCGACAACCAGCTTGGAAGGCTGGAGCTCTACCAACTGAGCTACTTCCGCAGGTGATGATCTTTGTAAACTTTCATCAAGTTTTTGGAGCGGAAGACGAGGCTCGAACTCGCGACAACCAGCTTGGAAGGCTGGAGCTCTACCAACTGAGCTACTTCCGCAGGTGATGATCTTTAGAAACTTTCATCAAGTTTTTAGAGCGGAAGACGAGGCTCGAACTCGCGACAACCAGCTTGGAAGGCTGGAGCTCTACCAACTGAGCTACTTCCGCATTTGTGGATGCAAATATAAGGCATTTTTCAAATTTTATGCAAGAAATAAAAAGATATTTTTTTATCAATCTTTTTATTTCTTTTTCTTCTCACAGAATATCAATAAGATATCCCAAAACAATTGCTTAAAAAAAATCTTTTTTCGCATCAATTCTAATCAAATTCACATCCTGTTCCCCTCTCCCAAAAGAGTTTTCTACCTTTCCAAATCCATCTTCCTCCCAAAACAAGGTCATTTTTATGACGAACGGTGTTTAAACTGAATGATTAGGCGAAAATACCTCTTTTTTTTTCTTACTATTTCCTTGTGAAATACGCAAAACTATTCTAACAACCCCATCCATATAAACAAAAAAACAATTCATATTTTGAGAAATTCGCTATGAATACAGGGAATTAAAAACCATTCAATCATCCTCTAACCCCTTTTAACATTGAATTTTCACCTTATATAGACGTCGTCTACATAATTTAAGAGAACTTTAAGTTTGTTTGGTTTGGTGATTACAAAACTAACCCTATCTTTGCGCTACTTAATTATTATAGAATCATTCTCAATATGCAATACGACCAACGATTAGTCGATTTATTCCAAGATTTTTGTGCACATCATGAAGTGGTATATCATTTCTCGCCATTAACGGCGCAGATCTACACTTACATTATGTTCAACAACAATCGAGATGGAGTGACTTTCGACGAACTTGTAGACCGGTTAAATGCGAGTAAGAGTTCCGTATCCACTAGTTTGAACTTACTTATCAGCAACAACCAGATTGAGCACTTCAACAAAATAGACGAACGGAAGCGGTTTTTCCGTTTAAATTCCAATTTTATAACCGCACGATTAGAGTTGATCAAAAATATGTTAGATCGCGAGTCAGTCTTGACCTTAAAACTCAAAGGATTTGCCGAAGAAGGCTTAATCAACACCAACAACTGTCAAGCGAAAATGAAACTCTATATCGATCACTTAGAAAACAGCAAAGTTCAGTTAGCAAACACAATAGAAAAATTAAAAAGTACAAACCAGTAATTTATATGAAACGTTATTTGCATACTATCGTTCTTGGTTCTCTTTCATCACTTGCCGTAATATCATGCGGAAAGAAAGAGCAAGCACAAGGAGGGCAAGGTCCAATGCCATACCAAGTAATTCAAGTTCCAACACAAGATGTTGTTGGTCATACTTCGTATCCAACATCCCTACAGGGAAAAGTTACTAGTAGCGTTCGCGCGAAAATAACAGGATACATACAGGAAGTTTACGTAGACGAAGGTTCACTAGTAAAAAAGGGACAACCTTTATTCCGTTTAGAAACCAATGTTTTAACACAAAATGCGGATGCTAGCAAAGCAGCCATCAAAACAGCCGAGGCTCAAGTTAATGTAGCACAAGTCAATGTAGACAAATTAGTTCCTTTAGTACAAAAAGGAATTATCAGTAACATTCAATTGGAGACGGCAAAAGCAAATCTAGCTAGTGCACAAAGCCAACTAGCTTCGGCTAGAGCGAACTACAATAGTGTAGCTGCAAATATTGATTTCTCTATTGTGAGAAGCCCAATAGATGGTATTGTAGGGGCTATCGCCTTCCGTGAGGGAACGTTAATTTCACCTAGCGATCCTACACCGTTGACCACAGTTTCTGACGACAGCGAGATGTTTGCTTATTTCTCTATGAATGAGAAGGAGTACTTTAACTTCGTTGAGAAAATTGAAGGAAATACATTAAAAGAAAAATTAAATCATTTACCAGAAGTTGAGTTACAGCTAGCTAATGGATCGACTTACCAATACAAAGGAAAAATCGAAACAATCAGTGGACAAATCAACACAGCAACAGGTACAGTACAAGTACGTGCGGCATTCCCGAACAAAGAGCGCATTTTGAGCACAGGGAACAGTGGAACTTTACTAATTCCACAAACGTATACTGATGCGATGGTTATTCCAGAATCTTCAACTTTCGAGCAGCAAGGTCAAATCTATGTGTATAAAGTAGAGAATGACACAGTAAAAGCGACTCAAGTAGAAGTAATAGATCGCGTAAACAAACTAGCTGTTGTAAAATCGGGTCTTGAAAAAGGACAAACAATTGTAGGTACAGGATTGGGTACGTTGCGCAATGGAACAGCGATTACACCAACGCCAACGACAATTGAGAAGATCAACGACTACAAACCAACATTCTAAACTATGTTAAAGACATTTATTGAAAGACCTGTTCTATCGACAGTTATTTCTATTCTAATAGTAATCTTGGGGGTGTTAGGGTTAACCGCGCTTCCGGTAACGCAATATCCTGATATTGCGCCTGCTACAGTTCAAATTAACGCCAGTTATCCAGGTGCGAATGCTGAAACTGTCATGCAAAGTGTGATCATCCCGATTGAAGAGCAAGTAAACGGGGTAGAAAACATGGATTACATTACCTCTACTGCCAGTAATGACGGTAGCGCGAGTATTCAAGTAATCTTTAAACAAGGGGTTGACCCGGATATTGCAGCAGTAAACGTACAAAACCGTGTGGCCCGTGCTACACCGCTTTTACCAGCAGAGGTAACGCGTTCAGGTGTAACGACACAAAAGCAACAAACCAGTGCGTTGATGTTCTTGTCATTCTACTCGGACAATCCAAACTACGATGCGATTTACATCCAAAACTACATGAATATTAACGTTATTCCTGAGTTAAAACGTGTAAGTGGTGTAGGGGATGCTCAGGCATTTGGTTCGCGTAACTACTCGATGCGTATTTGGATTGAACCTGCAAAAATGAAAGCCTATGGCCTAGTACCGTCAGATGTTGTTCGCGTATTAAACGAACAAAGTTTGGAGGCTGCTGCAGGACAGTTGGGTGAAAACAATGCAGAAGCTTTCCAATACGTAATTAAATACAGCGGAAAGTATAAAACACAAGAACAATATGAAAATATTGTTATTAAGTCATTAGCTAATGGACAAATACTTTTATTAAAAGACGTAGCTAAGATTGAGCTAGGTGCGATGTCCTATGTAGGTAACTCGGAACTAGACGGACACCCGGCAGTTGCGATGGCGATCTACCAAACGCCAGGTTCAAACGCACAAGAAATTAACAAGCACTTACATGCTGAGTTAGAATCTCTATCGAAAAACTTCCCTGACGGAATTCACTACAAAGTGTTGATGGATACCAATGAATTCTTGGATGCTTCAATCAGTAAGGTAGTAACTACGTTAATTGAAGCGTTTATCTTAGTGTTCTTTGTGGTATATATCTTCTTACAAGACTTTAGATCAACGTTAATTCCGTTGATTGCAGTACCGGTTTCAATTGTGGGTACGTTCTTCTTCTTGAATGTTTTTGGATTCTCGTTGAACTTACTAACCCTATTTGCCCTCGTACTTGCCATTGGTATTGTGGTGGATGATGCCATCGTTGTGGTGGAGGCCGTCCATGCCAAGATGGAAGCCACGGGTGAAGATGCTCTGGAAGCGAGTAAAAGTACCATGGATGAAATTTCAGGTGCGATTATTTCGATTACCCTAGTAATGGCGGCAGTATTTATTCCGGTAACCTTTATTAGTGGTCCTACGGGAGTATTCTATAAACAGTTCGGTATTACCCTTATTATTGCGATTTTAATTTCAGCAGTAAACGCTCTTACCTTGAGTCCTGCCCTATGTGCGGTATTCTTGAAACACCACGATGTGGTAGAGCACGGAAAGAGAAAGAATTTACTTCAACGTTTCTTTAGAGCGTTCAACATCGCATTTAATAGCATTACAGAAAAATACGGTAACTCATTCAAGCTATTATTAAAGCACAAATGGATCACCTTTGTAGTTTTAATTGCGTGTTTAGGGATCACTTATTTTTCGGCCAAAACAATGCCTACTGGATTCGTACCAAACGAAGATCGTGGATTCATCATGGGTAACATTGAGTTACCAGCAGGTGCTTCTCAAGACCGTGTGGTAGCTATTCAGCGAGAATTCTCGAAAATCGTAAAACAAATTCCAGGGGTTGATGGGGTAACTGTAGTATCCGGATTCTCTTTCATCAACGGTCAAGGGTCAAACTACGGTATGGCGATGATCAAGTTGAAAGACTTTAAAGAAAGAAAAGCGCCAGAATTAGCGACTGATGTGGTAATTGGAAAATTATTCGGATTAGCAGCAACACAATTCCAAGATGCAAGGATGATTTTCTTCCAACCGCCAAGTATTCCTGGTTTCGGTATGTCATCTGGTTTTGAGCTAAAATTATTAGATAAAACAGGAGGTTCGTTAACTGATTTCGACGCGAAATCAAAAGAGTACTTAGGTGCATTAATGGCACGTCCTGAGATCTTGTATGCGCAATCGTCATTTAACACGAACTACGCACAATATGAGTTAGACTTAAATATACCAAGAGCCAAAGAATCAGGCGTATTAGTAAGCGACATTTTCTCTGCTTTACAAGGGTATATTGGAGGTATATATGCGGCTGACTTTACTCGTTTTGGTAAACAATTCCGTGTAATGGTTCAATCTTTACCAGAATATCGTTCAAATGTAAATAGCTTAAATGAGATTTATGTGAGAACAGGTTCAGGCGAGATGGCTCCAATCACACAGTTTGTAAACTTGACCAAAGTTTACGGACCACAGTCGATCAACCGTTACAACTTATTTACTTCATCGAATATTACAGGAGCTCCAAAACCTGGATTCAGTTCGGGAGATGCAATTAAAGCAGTACAAGAAGTTGCGCAACAAAACTTATCAGCGAGTTATGGCGTTGACTTTACCGGACTATCTCGTGAGGAGATTAATGCAGGAAACCAAACGGTATTAATTTTCTTCTTATGTGTGGTATTTGTATACTTCTTACTCTCTGCACAATACGAAAGTTATATGTTGCCATTTGCGGTAATTTTATCGTTGCCAACTGGTATCATGGGAGCATTCCTTGCGCAAAAAATAGCAGGTTTAGAAAACAATATTTACTTCCAGATTGCCCTGGTCATGCTCGTTGGACTACTCGCGAAAAACGCCATTTTGATTGTGGAGTTCGCTGTTCAACGCAGAAGACATGGTGAATCAATTGTAGAGTCAGCAATCAACGGAGCGAAAGCGCGTTTAAGACCGATTCTGATGACGTCATTTGCGTTTATCTTAGGATTAATGCCATTAGTTTTCGCAGGTGGAGTTGGATATATTGGAAACCGTTCAATCGGTACAGGTGCTGCATTTGGTTTATTGATTGGTACGATTATCGGGGTATTTGTAATTCCTGTATTGTATGCAATATTCCAATATCTTCAAGAGAAAATTAAACCAATTAAATTTGAAGAAATTAAGTCTGAATAAAATGAAAAAACAATTTATATACAGAGCGATTCCTGTTGCTATATTAGGACTTACCTTGCAATCTTGTATAGTTGCAAAGAAATACGATAGACCTGATGTTATTCAAGAGGAACAATATAGAGGTAGTAGTACTTCAGACTCTCTTTCCATGGCTACAATGTCATGGAAGGAGTTATTTTCTGACCAAACCTTAATTCAGTATATTGAGACTGGGTTAGAAAACAACTTGGACATGCTAATTGCCATTGAGAATATCAATGCTGCCCAAGCGTATATGCAACAAGGTAAATGGGGCTATGCTCCTACTTTAAGTGTTGGTGCAAATTACACCCACAGCATTCAGTCTAAAAATGGTCCACAAGGGATTATGTATGGCGACAAACGCGTAAAAACAGACTTGTATGATGTTACAGGGCAGTTTTCTTGGGAGTTAGATGTTTGGGGTAAACTCAGAAGTAACAAAAGAGCGTTTGTGGCAAGTTATTTGCAAACCGTATCTGCACAACAAGCTGTAAAAACACAGCTAATCTCTACCATTGCAACTACGTATTTTCAATTAGTTGCATTAGACAGACAAAAGGAGATTACAGAACTAACCATTGCGAACAGAAAAAACAGTTTAGAGACAATTAACGCGTTAAAAGAATCTGGACAAGTTGACGAAATCGCAGTAAAACAAACGCAAGCACAACTGTACAATGCGCAAGCTTTATTGGTTGATTTAAACAACAACATCAAAATAACTGAGAATACTTTCAGTATTTTACTCGGACAAAATCCAGGGGAGATCAAAAGAGAGAAGTTGAGTGATCAAAAAGTGAATGCTGATCTTACCATTGGTGTTCCTATGCAACTCTTGGCCAATCGTCCAGATGTTCGAGCAGCAGAATACGGCTTAGTAAACGCTTTTGAGATGACGAATGTTGCGCGAGCAAACTTCTACCCTTCTTTGCGTTTAACTGCAAATGGCGGTCTTCAAAGTCTTGATTTTGACGAGTTATTCAATACGAGTTCTGTGTTTGCTAACTTCATCGGTGGTTTAACCCAGCCTTTGTTAAATGGTAGACAGATCAGAACGCAACACCAAGTAGCTCAATCCAAAAAAGAACAAGCGTATCTTGGGTACAAAAAAGCAATCTTAACGGCTTCTAAAGAGGTTTCTGACGCCTTGTATACCTATGAAAGTGCTTCGGAAAAATTAGACCTGAAGAAAAAAGAATACGAAGCCTATCAATTAGCCACCACTTATTCTGAAGAATTATTGGTGCAAGGGATGGCGACGTACTTAGATGTATTAACAGCGAGAGAAAATGCTCTTGCCGCTGAATTAAGCTACATCAACACCGAGTTAACTCAACTTACTACTTTAGTACAGTTGTACCGTTCTCTAGGTGGTGGAATAGAATAGTACACCAACACATCCATAGTTAAAAAGAGGGTGTCCCTAAAAGGGACATCCTCTTTTGCTTTTATCGAAAACGTATTTTTTTAGTCAACGGCAACCCCTCGACAGGGGTTAGACCTTTTTTCTTATCTTTGAATTATGAGTCGATTCCTATCTTTTTTATTTCCACAATACACTTGGAAGAGAACTACTAGTGAAAAGGTAGTTTATCTGACATTTGATGATGGGCCTATTCCCGGTGTAACCGAATGGGTCTTGGATCTATTGAAGGAACAGCAGATCAAAGCAACATTTTTCTGCATTGGGGATAATATACGCAAACACCCTCATGTTTTTCAGCGCCTTCTAGCAGAAAAACATCAAGTAGGCAATCACACCTTTAATCACCTCAAGGGATGGAAAACCCCTTTGAAGGAGTATATTGCCAATTTTCACCAATGTCAACAAGAAATCGAAAAGCACCAAAAACCATTGGCTCAGTTATTCCGTCCTCCCTATGGGAAAATCAAAAAAGAACAAGGAAAATATATTGTAGATCAAGGGTATGAAGTAATTATGTGGTCGCTTATCACAAAAGATTACGAAGCGAAAATAAGTCCACAAGCTTGTCTAAACCGCACCCTTAAGCGAGTTAAACCAGGTAGTATTATTGTCTTTCACGATAGTATAAAAGCAGAAAAAAACATGAAGTACACCCTTCCCTTATTGATTAAACACCTAAAAGAAAAGGGATACTCTTTTGCTCTTTTATAAGGTGGTCGTGACACTAAGTAAAGCTTCGGCTTCCATTAGTCCACTTTGTCTCCAAATCATTGCTCCATTTTTGTACAACAACATGGTAGGTACCTTTTTGATACGCAATGCTTCTATTAATTCACTATTCTTAGCTACATCAATCTTAACAATACGCAACTTATCCCCCATAGCAGCTGCAATTTCATAGATAACAGCATCCATGGTTGTACAAGCATCATTCCACTGCGCATAGAAAAAAACTAATACCGGCACATCTGCTGTTACTAAATCTCCGAATTTTGACATAAACCTCTCAATTAATGATTTTACTTCTTCTTTAACAACTTATTATTACAAAAATATTACATTTTAGTAGAATAAACTATTTTTTCTTCCTCAATTCAAGAACGGTAATTTCTGGCCAAATACCAGTACGTCCTTGATAGGCGTGATAGCCAAAACCGCGGTTTACGTAAATCATTTTACCTAACTTTTCATATACTCCTGCCCATTGCTTATAGACGTATTGGATGGGGCTCCATTTGATAAATCCCGGTATTTCAATACCGAACTGACTACCATGTGTATGCCCAGACAAGGTTAGCTGAAACTGCTGTGGATGATCTAACACCTTTGCCTCCCAATGCGATGGATCATGCGTCATCAACACTTTAAAATCTTCAGGACGAACCCCTTTCGTCGCTAGATCCAAATCGCCATATTTCATAAAATGCGCACGTGCTCCCCAATTTTCTACGCCAACTACAACCAAACTATCCTCTCCTTTTTGCAAGCGAACATGTTCATTGCGCAACAGCTTAAAACCAATGGCAGGACTCAAATCGCAAATTGCTTCAAAATTGCGAATGCGCTCCTCGTCTGTCTCCCATTTGATATACTCGCCATAATCGTGATTCCCTAAAATAGAAAAATTGCCATAAGGATGCTGCTCAATCTTTTTGAAAACATCCAACCAAGGCATCATTTCGCTGGCCAAACTATTGACCAAATCTCCTGTGAATAACAACAAATCCGATTGCTGTTGATTCACTAAATCAATGGCATATTCTAATTGTTCTCGGTTGTCAAAACTACCCGAATGAATATCGGAAAGTTGAGTAATGGTAAATCCATCAAAGGCCTCTGGCAAATCTTCAAAAGTCAAAATGTGTTTGTGCACCTGAAATTTATATCGCCCTAAGGTAATTCCGTGCAGAACAGACAGGAATGGAAGAGCGGCAATACCCAGCGCCAATTGCGTAACAAACTTTCTCCTCTCTGGAAGGAATCTATCTTTTTGTTTGATTTTTTCTCTTTTAAAATAGTGAGCCATACCGCGAAGTACGCGAACAAAATCTTCCAAAAGCAACAAAATCGAAATCAATACTTTAGGAAGATAAAATAGGATAACCATAGCGGCAGCCAACATGGATTGATGATTTTGACCCGAAGATCGATCAAAACGAGAAAATCCATACGCGATATACGCAATAATTAAAGCAGAGCAAATAAGGTAAAGCCAGCGAAAAAATCGACGGTCAGTTACCTGCTTTACAGCTTGGAAGGTATAAAATTCAACAAGGAGTAATACAGGTAATAAGAAGGCTAAATTCAACATAGTAAAAGCTATAAGTAACAAAGTTAGTTTTTTGTCTAACGTATCAAAATATCTTTAACAAAGATTAATAGCTTCCTAGGTGAAATGGACAATTTTAGGTGGTGTAGGATAACAAAACACGAGCAACAACAAATAAACACCTAGATCATTATCTATCACTATTGGCAAAAAACTATAATATCGCAACATTTTCACGACCTACTTTATCGGTACCCCTTATAGGCAATCGTCCTTGTTTTACTGTATACGTTATATTAGTTTATTAGGCTTATTCTGATTCATCCACTCAAATGAAACCTTTTTTCTTCTCATATAAACGTACCTACAAAAAAAGCATAAGAAAAAAAGCTGCTCTTGTTGTGAAAATTTGGTTGGATTTGGAGTTCTTCTCGCTTAGAAAAACAAAATCACTATCTTTGAAATTAATTCAATACTAAAATAAAAACCATCATTCAATGGCTCAACAAAAACGTCTTTTTTTACTAGATGCCTATGCCTTAATCTTTAGGGGATACTATGCACTTATTAAAAACCCAAGAGTAAACTCAAAAGGATTAGATACTTCAGCGATATTGGGGTTCATGAATTCACTTTTAGATGTCATTAAAAGAGAAAATCCCGATCATTTAGCAGTTGCCTTTGACAATGGTGGAAGTAAAGATCGTTTGGCGATATTTCCTGAATACAAAGCCAATCGAGATGTAACACCCGAAGCGATTAAAATTGCGGTTCCCTATATCAAGGAAATTCTAAAAGCTATGCATATCCCAATCATTGAGGTAGCAGGATTTGAGGCTGATGACCTAATTGGAACCATTTCCAAACAAGCGGAGAAGGAAGACTTCAAAGTATTCATGGTAACACCTGATAAGGACTACGCCCAATTAGTTTCCGACAATATTGTGATGTACCGTCCTGCTCGTATGGGCAATGGTATTGAAATTTGGGATGTTGAGAAGGTAAAAGAGAAATTTGAAGTGGACCACCCAGAACAAGTCATTGACTTTTTGGGGATGATGGGAGATGCAGTAGACAATATTCCGGGATTACCTGGAGTAGGTGAGAAAACGGCAAAAAAATTCATCAAAGAATACGGTTCGATGGAAAATCTTTTGGCGAATACCCATGAGCTAAAAGGAAAAATGAAAGAAAACATTGAGGCGAACAAAGAGAAAGGGCTTCTTTCGAAGCAATTAGCCACAATTATACTCGATTGTCCGGTTGAGTTTAACGCGGATAACTACATTTTAGAGCAACCCGATGTTGAAAAGACGGATGCTCTTTTTATAGAGTTGGAATTCAGAAGAATGAAAGAACAATTCGATAAGATTTTCGCTTCAAAAAGCGCCTCAGAAGCTCCTACTTCGACAGTAGCAGCCAATTCAGAAGAGCAGTTGGACTTATTTGGCACTGCTGGCGGTTCATCCACAGCCTTGCCTTTTGAAACCTTAGAAACGAAGAAACACATGTATCAACTAGCACAATCGCCTATGGCTATTCGCTTGTTGGCTCAGCAATTAATGCAACAAAAAAGCGTGTGTTTTGATACAGAAACAACAGGATTAGATCCGCTAACTGCCGAATTAGTAGGTATTTCCTTCTCCTTTGAAAAAGGTACTGCTTTTTACGTTCCCCTTTCAGCCAATAAAGACGAAGTGCTAGAAACACTCGCTCACTTCAAACCTTTCTTTGAATCGGAAACCATTGAGAAAATCGGTCAGAATTTAAAATACGACATCAAAGTTTTAAAACAATACGGTATTCAAGTCAACCATCCGTTGTTTGACACTATGATTGCGCATTATTTGATCAACCCTGATATGCGTCACAACATGGATGTATTGGCGGAAACGTATTTGAAATACACGCCACAACCTATTGAAGCCCTGTTGGGTAAAAAAGGGAAGAATCAAAAAACCATGCGCGAAATTGAGGTAGAACTCGTTAAGGAATACGCAGGAGAAGATGCAGATATCACCTTCCAACTCAAACAAGAGTTTCTTCCACAACTAGAAGCAACCGCTACACTTGACTTATTTAAAAACATCGAGATTCCCCTCGTGTCTGTCCTTGCAGATATGGAAAATGAGGGAATTCGCTTAGACGTGGAATTCTTACAGTCACTATCGAGCACCTTAGACAGCGATATCAAACAATTAGAGCAAGCGATATACGAAACAGCGGGAGAGACTTTTAATTTGGCTTCTCCCAAACAGTTAGGGGATATCTTATTTGAGAAATTGCAAATAGGAGGCGCTAAACCCAAAAAGACCAAAACAGGTCAATATGCTACAGGAGAAGAAATTTTAAGTGAATTAGCCCCTAAGCATCAGATTGTAGCCGATATTTTAAATTGGCGTCAATTGATTAAGCTTCAGAATACCTATGTAGATGCATTGCCGAAACAAATCAATTCGTCAACTAACCGCATTCACACCGAATACATGCAAGCGGTAGCTGCTACAGGGCGTCTGAGTTCGAATAACCCCAACTTACAGAATATCCCTATCCGCACAGAACGCGGCCGTTTAGTGCGCAAAGCCTTTGTCGCTCGTGATGAGAATTACGTCTTACTGGCCGCGGATTACTCTCAAATTGAATTGCGCATTATCGCAGCACTGAGTGAAGAACCCAACATGATTGAATCCTTCAAAAAAGGAGAAGACATTCACCGCTCTACAGCGGCACGTGTTTTCAACGTCCCTTTAGAAGAAGTAACAAAGGAACAAAGAAGTCACGCCAAAACAGTAAACTTTGGTATTATCTATGGTGTGTCTGCCTTTGGATTGAGCAATCAGACGAATTTATCACGTGCGGAAAGCAAAGAGCTGATTGACACCTATTATGAAACCTATCCGAAATTAAAAGATTATATCGCACAGCAAATCGAATTTGCGAGAGAATACGGCTATGTACAAACCATTTTAGGTCGAAGACGCTATTTGAAAGACATTCATTCCCAAAACGCAGTCGTTCGTAGTGCGGCCGAGCGAAATGCCGTAAATGCACCAATACAGGGAAGTGCCGCAGATATCATTAAGATTGCGATGATCCGCATCCACAAGCGATTGGTTGAAGAACAATGGCAATCAAAAATGTTGTTGCAAGTACACGATGAGTTGGTGTTTGATGCACACAAAGCAGAACTAGAAGCGTTAAAAACCATGGTCAAACAAGAAATGGAAAACGCCTTTACCTTAGCTGTTCCCCTTGTTGTTGATTTAGGAACAGGAGAGAACTGGCTTCAAGCACACTAGTTTTAAACCATGGAACCACTGGGAGATAAAGCCATTATGATACTAAAAAGGAAGAGGTTGTCTGCTTAGACAACCTCTTCCTTTTTAGAGAAATGAGTGATTAAAAACAAGTGAATAGTTTTTTTAGCCCTTTGTTGTTCAGAGATAAACCTACCCATCAACCTCAGCGAAACTAACCCAAACAAGGAGGGAGTTGGCCTATACCTCAAAATCAAACACCAATAATTATCTACCACTCCCCTCTCAAAAAAACTCGTACTTTTGTACTCCAATACATTGACTACATGAAAAAAGCAATAGGAAAATTGATGTTAGCCATCACGGGATGGAAACTAGTGGTTCACGATGAATCCTTTAAGCAGGAGAAGAAGAGTATACTTATTTGTGTACCCCACACCACCAATTGGGATTTTTACTACAGTTTGGCTTGTTTTTGGGTGTTGGGTATGCCTTTTAAAATCTTCATCAAAGACTATTACACTAAATCGTGGTTTGGTTTTTTCTTCAAGGCAATAGGGTGTATAGGTGTAGACCGTACAAAAAGTCAGAACTTGGTAGACTATGCCGTTCAAATCATCGAGGAAGCAGATGAAATTGCCTTGATTAATACTCCCGAAGGAACGCGTTCTTTTTCCCCTAAATGGAAACAGGGGTTTTATCACATGGCTAGACAAACAAACATACCGATTGCCTTGTGCTATGCGGATTACAAGAAGAAGCAATGTGGCATCATGAAATTGATAAAAGTAGGCGATAAATCCTTTGAAGAGCTACTTGACGAGATTGCGCCCTACTACAGTCCAGAAATGGCAAAATATCCTGAAAATTACAATCCAAAGTTGTATTAAACAAAGAACTTGGAATCGAAACACTCTCATTATGAGTAATTTTGGATAGATACTGATTTATCCTGACACAAAATCAGTAATTATGAACAATTTGTGTACGAATACCTCCACCCTTTTTTCGGGGAAAATAGTACGCAAAAAAACTTTGGTTTTTTATTCAAACAAATTACAACTCAGTCATTTAATAGCAAATAAAAGCAAAAAACAGTCTATTGAATTTGTATAATAAAAGAAATTATGTAATTTTGCACTCCCTTAATTGGGAATGGAATGTTTAATTAAATACAAAATTATTGTGGAAAGTTTAAGCTACAAGACTGTATCAGCTAACAAAGCAACTGTTCAAAAAGAATGGTTAGTTGTAGATGCTGAAGGCCAAAATTTGGGACGTCTTGCTTCTAAAGTGGCAACACTTTTAAGAGGTAAACACAAGACAAATTACACGCCGCACGTAGACTGTGGAGACAACGTAATCGTAATCAACGCAGAAAAAATCAACCTTACAGGGAACAAATTAGATGACAAGACTTACATCCGTCATACAGGTTACCCAGGAGGACAAAGATCTTTAACTGCTAAAGTAATGCAACAAAAAAACCCTGCATTATTAGTAGAGAAAGCAATCAAAGGGATGTTGCCTAAAAACAAATTAGGAGCACAATTATTCCGTAATTTAAATGTTAATGTAGGCGCTGAGCACAAACATGAGGCTCAACAACCTAAAGCCGTTAATTTAAACGAAATTAAGTAATGGGAGTTATTCACAAAATCGGTAGAAGAAAAACCGCTGTTGCTCGTGTTTATGTTTCAGAAGGAACAGGAAAGATCACAGTAAACAAAAAAGATTTTACAACTTATTTCCCTACTGGTACATTACAGTACAAAGTATTACAGCCTCTTACACTTACTGAGAACGCTGAGAACTTTGACGTAAAAGTAAATGTATACGGAGGAGGAACTACAGGACAAGCTGAGGCAGTGCGTATGGCAATTGCTAGAGCGATGTGCGAAATTGATGTTGAGAACAGAGCAATCTTAAAACCAGAAGGTTTATTAACGCGTGACCCACGTATGGTTGAGCGTAAGAAATTTGGTCAGAAGAAAGCTCGTAAGAGATTCCAATTCTCTAAACGTTAATATTTATTTATTATTAAAAAATCTAGGTTTTTGTTGCGCACTTGCATTTTTTGTAAGAAGTAGTTTAGCATCTAAATGGTTGAGACCGAGAAATCGCTACTGAATCATTGCTAAAGTAACAGAACGTAAACTATTAGAAAATGGCAAACAAAGTAGAAGTAAAAGAATTACTAGAAGCAGGTGTTCATTTTGGACACATGACTAGAAAGTGGGATCCAAACATGGCTCCTTATATCTATATGGAGCGTAATGGTATTCACATTATCAATCTATATAAAACTGCAGCTAAAATTGAAGAAGCAAATGAAGCTTTGAAAAAAATCGCTGCATCAGGAAGAAAAATCCTTTTCGTTGCTACAAAAAAGCAAGCGAAAGACATCGTAGCTGAAAAAGCAGCTGCGGCTAACATGCCATACATCACTGAAAGATGGCCAGGTGGTATGTTAACAAACTTCGTTACTATTCGTAAAGCTGTGAAAAAAATGGCTTCAATCGATAGAATGAAAAAAGACGGTACATTTATGACGCTTTCTAAGAAAGAGCGTTTACAAGTTGAGCGTCTTCGTGCAAAATTAGAGAAGAACTTAGGTTCTATTGCTGATATGACTCGTCTACCAGCTGCTCTTTTTGTTGTAGATATCAAAGCTGAACACATTGCGATTAAAGAAGCACAAAAATTAAACATTCCGATCTTCGCTATGGTGGATACGAACTCTGACCCACGTCAAGTTGACTACGTAATTCCAGCAAACGATGATGCTTCTAAATCAATCGATAAAATTTTATCTTTAGTGACTGCTGCTATTATCGAAGGTAATGCAGAAAGAAAATCTGAAAAAGAAGAAGCACCAGCTGTAAAAGCTGACGCTGAAGCTAAAGCATAATTTTTTAACAATATCATAAAGTCGTTATGCTGATAGATGTTTACCTTTGTATTCAACTGTCAATAACGACTTTTTTAATTTATTAACTCTTTAAAAGATTACTAAAATGGCAAATATTACTGCTGCAGACGTAAACAAGCTGAGACAACAAACAGGTGCCGGAATGATGGACTGTAAAAAAGCTTTAGTTGAAGCTGAAGGAGATTTCGATAAAGCAATCGAAGTTTTACGTAAAAAAGGACAAAAAGTTGCTGCTAACCGTTCTGACCGTGAGTCATCAGAAGGAGCTGCTGTAGCTTTTGTGAACGCTGACAAAACTAGAGGTGTTGTTATTACATTAAACTGTGAAACTGACTTCGTAGGTAAAAATGACGGGTTCCAAGCATTGGCAAAAGAATTAGCTGAAAAAGCAATCAACTTCAATACAAAAGAAGAATTCTTAGCTTCTCCATACAATGACACAATGACTATTGCTGACAAATGTATCGAGCAAACAGGAGTTATCGGTGAGAAAATCGAAATCGGTTCTTTCGAAATATTAGAAGGTGCTTTCATCGGTTCTTACGTTCACGGAAACAAAATCGCTGCAATCACTGCTTTATCTTCAGCAGTTGCTAAAGCAGAGGAAATTGCTAAAGACGTTTCTATGCAAGTTGCTTCAATGGGAGCTGAAACTTTATCTTACAAAGATTTTGACGCAGAATTCATCGCGAAAGAAACAGAAGCTCGTATTGCAGTTATTGTTAAAGAAAACGAAGAATTAGTACGTTTAGGTAAAACACTTAAAAATGTACCTCAATATATTTCTTACGCTCAACTTACTGAAGAAGTATTGAAACAAGCGGAAGAAGATGCTAAAGCTGAATTAAAAGCTGAAGGTAAACCTGAAAACATCTGGGATAGAATTTTACCTGGAAAAGTTGCTCGTTTCATCAGTGACAATACAACTTTAGACCAAGAGAAAGCATTATTAGACCAAAACTTCATCAAAGATGAATCTAAAAAGGTTTCTGATTATGTAAAAGCTTTTGGTGTTGAAATCACAGGATTCAAAAGAGCTTCACTAGGATAATATTTTTCCTAAAGACATTAAAATATCAAACCTCAAACGAAATGTTTGAGGTTTTTTTATTTATTTTCGTATTTTTAAAACAAAAAGATATGAAACTACTCAAGAACAGTTTATTATTACAAATTGTTATAGCTATTGCGCTAGGGACTTATTTAGGCGATATTCTCCCCTTGGGAATCAGCCGCATTTTTAGCACTTTCAATGCTATCTTTGGGAATTTTCTAAGCTTTTTTATTCCCTTAATCATCGTCGGATTAATTATTCCTGCGATTGGCAATATTGGCAAAGAAGCTGGTAAACTCTTAGTGCTAACTACAGCTTTGGCTTATGGCTCCACCCTATTAGCTGGTTTTAGCTCTTACGGGGTTTCTATAAGTATCTTTCCTCAGTTACTCAATACGCAATCCACAGCATTGGTCGTGAATACAGAAAAGGTACTCCTCCCTTACTTTTCAATCGAAATTCCACCTCTATTTGATGTAATGAGCGCCTTAATCTTAGCATTCATTATTGGGATTTGTATTTCTAAGGGGCCTTTCACGCATTTAAAGGGCGTTTTTAACGAGTTTCAGTCCATTATCACTACAGTAATCGAAAGGATTATTATCCCTTGCTTACCTCTCTTTATTTTCGGTGTGTTCTTAAACATGACCTACAGTGGGCAAGTATTTGCTGTACTGGAAACCTTCTTGAAAATTATTGGGGTCATTTTTGCCTTGCATATTGTCTTTTTAGTTTTTCAATATTGCGTGGCCGGAGCGGTGGTAAAAAAGAATCCTTTCCTCCTTATGAAACGCATGTTACCTGCCTATTTCACCGCTTTGGGTACTCAATCCTCTGCGGCTACAATTCCAGTCACTTTGGAGTCGACCTTAAACAATGGTGTCAATCCTAAAATTGCAGGTTTTGTTGTACCCCTCTGTGCTACTATACACTTGGCGGGAAGTACGCTAAAAATTGTTGCTTGTGCAATTGCCTTGCTTCTCATTCAAAATACACCGATCGATCCCTTGGCTATGATTGGTTTTATCTTTATGCTAGGCGTAACAATGATTGCCGCTCCCGGGGTTCCTGGCGGAGCCATTATGGCTGCTTTAGGTGTATTACAATCTATCTTGGGATTCAACCAAGAGCAGCAGACCTTGATGATCGCACTCTATGTTGCCATGGATAGCTTTGGAACCGCGTGTAATGTGATGGGAGACGGTGCAATCGCACTTATCGTAGACAAAATAGGTATGAAAACCAATGAGGTAGCTGTAGAAGCCTAATGCTCAAAAAATAAAACCTATAGATACAAAAAAAGTCAGAAGAAATCTTCTGACTTTTTTTGTATCTATCTATTGACAGCTTCTACTTAAATCATTTTAGTGTTTATTATCATCAGCTAATCAAACATAAAACACCCCAAAAACACAAAATACCTTTTGTTTACTTTACTTCTTTTCTTGCGCATATAGCGCATATTTTTTGGAAAATTTTTTGTAGTAATAACCATGGATTAGCCACATCAAAGGACCGTAAATTGTGATTCCTCCCAAGACCCAAACCCCAAAAGCAAAACCTAATCGAGCCCATGTAAAGGTGTAATTTGCCACAAAAAAATAAGTCAATACCTCAACAAACAAGAGCATGATCAAACCAAAAGCACTTCCATCTAAGAGACAGTATTTGAGGCATCCACTTTTCCTTCTGTTTTCCCAATCGGTCATAAATTTAAGCTCTGATCTTTTCATAAGTTGTTCATTTTTAGTCGAATTTAATATTTTTTTAAAAATAAACCAACATTTGCTTCCTATCAAATAATGCTTATATTTGCCTTCAACTTTAGGGGTGTCTACATCAGTAGGCTGAGATTTTACCCTTTGAACCTGATCTAGTTCATACTAGCGTAGGGAAAAGTAAGATGACTTCAATTGGTACTTGTCGTACCCTTTTGTAGCCACTCCTAAAGTTGTATCATAAACACAAAAGAGGAATGGAACTACAAATCAACAATCAAAAAATTCACTTTGAGCAAAAGTCGATCAGTATTCAGCTGTTGTTGGATCTGCATTGGCCCACACAACAGAAAGGCATTGCTGTTGCAGTAAACGACTGCGTTATTCCGAAATCGGATTGGTTCACACATCTACTAAGCGAAACGGATGATATTCTGATCATTACGGCGACGCAAGGCGGTTGATTCCATTAGTACTCTTCAATTTTAAACTAAAATTAAATCAACGTATGGAACAACACGAAAAAATCTCACAAACGCCTTTTCCCAATTCAAAAAAAATATATGTGGAGGGAAGCTTATTTCCCATTCGCGTGGCGATGCGCGAAATCACTTTGCATCCAACGAAACTCAGCACGGGAGCCACAGAGGAAAACCCAGCGGTAACAGTATATGACACTTCTGGTGCGTATACGGACGAAAACCAAAACATCAATATCAAAAAGGGATTACCGCGTTTGCGTGAATCATGGATTATCAATAGAGGCGATGTTGTTGTTTTAGATCAACTAACCTCAGCATATGGGCAAAAAAGAGCAGAGGATCCCTCATTAGCACACTTGCGTTTTGAATTTACCCACAAGCCCAAAGTAGCGCAACCTGGCAAAAATGTCACACAATTGCACTATGCTAAACAGGGAATAATAACTCCTGAAATGGAATATGTAGCGATACGCGAAAATCAGCGTTTAGAGCAGTTGGAGAACGTATCGCCATCCTTAAAACAGCAACACCAAGGGCAAAGTTTTGGAGCTAATACACCTAAAAACGTTATAACACCAGAGTTTGTACGAGCAGAAATTGCAGCAGGGAGAGCGATTATTCCCAACAATATCAATCATCCGGAGAGTGAGCCGATGATTATTGGGCGAAATTTTTTGGTAAAAATCAATGCGAACATAGGCAATAGTGCGGTTACCTCAACCATTGAGGAAGAAGTAGAGAAAGCGGTTTGGGCGTGTCGCTGGGGTGCAGATACGATTATGGATCTATCAACAGGAAAAAACATACACGAAACACGCGAATGGATTATTCGCAATTCGCCTGTACCAATTGGTACGGTTCCCATTTATCAAGCCTTAGAAAAAGTCAAGGGTGTTGCCGAAGACCTCACTTGGGAGATATTTAGAGATACGCTAATCGAACAAGCTGAGCAAGGTGTTTCCTATTTTACCATACACGCAGGGGTACTTTTGCGCTACATCCACCTTACGGCCCAACGCGTTACGGGTATTGTATCTCGCGGAGGGTCTATTATGGCCAAATGGTGCTTGTATCACCACCAAGAAAACTTCCTATACACTCACTTTGAAGAAGTCTGCGAGATTATGAAGCAGTACGACATTGCCTTTTCACTAGGGGATGGTTTACGACCAGGATCTATTGCCGATGCGAATGACGCAGCTCAATTTGCAGAGCTAGAAACATTAGGTGAATTGACCAAAATTGCGTGGAAACACGATGTTCAGGTCATGATCGAAGGACCAGGACACGTACCCATGCACCTGATCAAAGAAAATATGGAAAAACAATTGCGCGATTGTGGCGAGGCCCCTTTCTATACTTTAGGCCCTTTGACCACAGATATAGCACCGGGATACGATCATATTACATCCGCGATTGGCGCAGCGATGATTGGATGGTATGGCACGGCTATGCTGTGCTATGTAACCCCGAAAGAACACTTGGGATTACCCAACAAAAAAGACGTGAAAGACGGCGTGATCACATACAAACTAGCAGCACATGCCGCCGATCTAGCCAAAGGGCATCCCGGCGCACAATATCGAGACAACGCCTTGAGTAAAGCGCGTTTTGAATTCCGTTGGGAAGATCAATTCAATTTGTCGTTAGATCCCGATACTGCAAGAGAATTTCACGATGAAACCCTCCCAGCAGACGCCGCTAAAGTGGCACACTTTTGTTCCATGTGTGGACCGAAGTTCTGTTCGATGAAAATTTCACAGGAAATTCGAGATACTGCAAATCAAGGAATGAAGGAAATGGCAGAGGAATTTATCAAATCAGGTAAAGAGATTTATTTGTAAGATGGTTGTCATTACTCCCCCCGATATACATCCCAAAGAGATAAGCCTCGCCAATGAAATGCTGGCGAGGGGCTTACCTCTTTTGCACCTACGCAAGCCAAAATGGACGTTTGAAAACGTGCAAAAATGGGTGGAAAAGATAAGTTATCAACATAGACAACGACTAGTTATTCACATTCCTACCCTTGTTATGAACAATAAAGTGGAAGTTTTTAAACAATACACTCAACTTATCAACACAATAAAGGCTGATTATACCCACTTATCAACAATAAATTGTTCATTTGTTAATAAGTTAGGTAATCAACTGCCCTATTTATCAACAAGTGTTCATAACTCTAGCGAATACCAAAAGTTATCAACACAGCATAGACGCGTGTTTTTGAGTCCGGTGTTTTCGAGTATATCAAAAAAGAGCTATCACCCCACAGTGAATTGGCAGCAAGAAATACAACAATGGTCCTTTCCGTGGATTCATACTGTTGCTTTGGGTGGTGTAACCCCTACCCGACTTTCTGCCGTCCGCGCGATGGGTTTTAATGACTTTGCGATACTCGGTTCGATTTGGCAAGCCGATGATCCCCTTAAACAATTTGATTTATGTTACCGACAAGACCAATTGCTTTTTCGATAGCGGGATTTGATCCCTGTGCAGGTGCGGGTTTACTAGCCGATTGCAAAACATTTGAAGCAAATCAAGTATACGGCATTGGCATTCTCACGGCCAATACGATTCAAACGGAAGATAGCTTCACGGCTCTTCATTGGGAAGAAGGCGACACTGTACGCCAACAATTGGAGGTTCTCCTGCAGCGTTATTCCCCAAGGGTGATCAAAATTGGAATTGTCCAATCTGGGGAAGAGCTCTTGACTTATCTCGAGTTGATTCAGCGCTATGCTCCAACTGCATTTGTTGTATGGGACCCCGTATTGCGCTCGAGTACCCACTTTGACTTGACATCACCCATAGAAGAGAACATGCTGTGGGCGATTTTAGAACAAATCGATTTAATCACCCCCAATTACCCGGAAATAGACCTATTAGTAACGGGCACAGCTCCCCCAATAGCAAAGGCCAAATACTTGAGTACTGCTTGTGCTGTTCTTTTAAAAGGTGGACATCACCCCCATTTAAAGGGGCAGGATCAATTGTTTACCGCCACAGCCCACCACGTCTTTTATCCTCAAAAGATCTATAACACGACCAAACACGGGACAGGGTGCATATTATCGTCGGCAATTGCCAGCTACGTCGCCCTGGACTACCCTTTATTTTCGGCTATTGCAAAAGCCAAACAATACATCGAAAAAACAATAGGATCCACTTCAACTTTACTTGCATATCATGTTTAATCCCATTCAATATATCAGTCAAGGTGATACCCCACAAGAACAATTGTATCACATCGAATCTGTTTTAGACGCTGGTCAAAAATGGATTCAATTTCGCTTTAAGAATACGCTTTCTTCTATTCGTTGGAGCACTGCGGAACAGGTCAAATACCTATGCGAAAAATACCAAGCTACTTTAATTATCAACGACCATTCCGATTTAGCGCGTGCTATTGATGCTGATGGCGTTCACTTGGGCTTAGAAGATCAATCCATAGCAGAAGCGCGAATGATCATGCCTAATAAGATTATTGGCGGTACGGCCAATACCTTGCAGGATGTCCAACAGCATATATTGGCTGGATGCTCTTACATAGGCTTAGGTCCATTGCGCTATACTTCAGCCAAGCAAAATTTAAGTCCTTTGTTGGGGTATGAGGGATATCGCGTCATCCTTTCTGCATTGACAGAGCAGGAGAAGAAGACACCAATTGTAGCCATAGGTGGTATCACCCTGCAAGATATTTCTCCTTTGCAAAACCTAGGGTTATCGGGAATTGCTGTTTCGAGTTTATTCCATCAAAATAAACAACCTCAACAAATTACACAACAACTAAAAGCTTACTTTTTATGACAGACTTACAACTAGGCGACTACAGCTTTCACTCCCGCTTATTTTTAGGAACGGGCAAATACGGTTCACCAGCAATAATGGAAGCGGCTACTTTAGCCAGTGGCACAGAATTCGTTACACTTGCCTTAAAGCGATTGGACTTAGCCCAAGAGAACGATCAACTCCTTGCTCACCTTAACCATCCTCATTTGCGTTTACTTCCTAATACATCGGGAGCGAGAACTGCGAAAGAGGCTGTTCTCGCCGCCCAATTAGCTCGTGAAGCGCTAGGGACAAATTGGGTAAAAGTAGAAATACACCCCGATCCGAAGTATTTACTTCCCGATCCTATTGAAACCTTACTTGCAACGGAAGCCTTAGCTAAACAAGGTTTTTTTGTTTTGCCATACATTCATGCGGATCCTGTATTGTGTAAGCGATTAGAAGAGGCAGGCACAACTGCTGTTATGCCACTAGGTGCCCCCATTGGAACCAACAAGGGATTGCGAACACAAGATTTTTTAGAAATTATCATTGAAAGCAGTCGAGTGCCCGTGATTGTAGATGCTGGTATTGGTGCGCCTTCTGATGCAGCAAAAGCGATGGAACTTGGTGCTGATGCAGTATTAGTTAACACTGCCATTGCCGTTGCAGGAGACCCTGTACAGATGGCAAAAGCCTTTCAACAAGCAGTTATTGCAGGTCGTATGGCGTATGAAGCTAGATTAGGTATCGTACAGCATCACGCGCATGCATCTAGTCCATTAACCTCATTTTTGTACGAATAATCATGAGCTTTTACGAAATATACAAAGACTATGTATGGGAAGAGGTGCGTCAGCAAATTGAAGCCACTACCCCGAGTGATGTTGCCCGTAGTTTAGCCAAGTCCAAACGAGACATTCGCGATTTTATCCACCTTATATCTCCTGCTGCTCGACCTTTTTTGGAAGAAATGGCGCAATTGAGTCAACAGTTGACTCATAAGCGTTTTGGCAAAACCATTCAACTTTATACCCCTATGTATTTGAGCAATGAATGCCACAATATCTGTACCTATTGCGGGTTTAGCATGGACAATAAAATTAGACGCAAAACCCTTGCACCTCCAGAAATTAAACAAGAAATACAGTTACTCAAGAGCCAAGGCTATGACCATATTCTATTAGTAACAGGAGAAGCGAACCACACGGTGCATATGCCGTATTTTGAAGATGCGATTAAACAAATACGCCCCCATTTCTCCACCATCTCAATTGAGGTACAACCATTGGAAGAAAAGGATTATATCGCATTAGCCCAACTGGGCGTCTATGCTGTTTTGGTTTATCAAGAGACGTATCATGAAGCAGTGTACAAACGCTATCATCCCAAGGGGAAAAAATCTAATTTCCGCTATCGTTTAGAGACTGCAGATCGCATTGGCCAAGCAGGAATACACAAAATAGGTTTGGGCGTATTGTTGGGATTAGAAGATTGGAGGGTAGATAGTTTTTTTACGGCTTTACACCTGGATTATTTACAAAAGAAATATTGGAAGACAAAATACGCTATTTCCTTTCCGCGTTTACGTCCAGCAGAGGGGAATGTAGAGCCTAATTTCATTATGGAAGACATTGACTTACTTCAACTCATGTTTGCCTACCGCATTTGGAATGAAGATGTTGAGTTATCTATTTCAACACGTGAGAGTGAACATTTCCGCAATCACGTCATTGGTTTAGGAGTCACTTCGATGAGTGCAGGTTCCAAAACTAATCCTGGGGGGTACAGTGTAGATCAAGAGTCACTAGCTCAATTTGAAATTTGTGACAATCGCTCAACAGAAGTAATTCATCGTCTCATTCAATCCAAGGGATACGAACCCGTTTGGACTGATTGGCACGCGAGTTTTGCTAACTATTTATTGCAATAATTATGTTAGAAGTACACGATTTTATGCGTTACAGTCGACCCATGAATATCACAGCGGTCGGCGTTGAAGGGCAACTAAAGATTAAAGAGGCTCGAGTATTGGTCATTGGAGCTGGAGGATTGGGTTCGCCTATCCTCACCTATTTAGCTGCATCTGGAGTTGGACAGTTGGGGGTTGTTGATTTTGATCGCGTAGAGATTCACAATTTACACCGTCAAATAGTATTCACAGAAGGGGATATTGGCCAATGTAAGGCGACAATTGCAGCCCAGCGCTTGTCACAGCTAAACCCACATATTTGTATACGTTCACATAGCCAAAAACTTACAGAGGCCAATGTGCTACAGCTAGTAGAACACTATGATTACGTGGTGGATGGGACGGATAATTTTGCCACTAGATACTTGGTTAACGATGCTTGTGTACAATTAGGCAAGCCCTTAATTTACGGTACGATATTGGGTTTCCAAGGGCAGCTAGCGGTTTTTAATCACAAGCAATCTAAAGACTTACGAGCCATTTTCCCTGAGATGCCAGATCCGAAAGATGTACCAAATTGCAGTTTAAACGGCGTACTGGGCACATTTCCAGGAATCATCGGCACCATGATGGCACAAGAAACCCTGAAAGTGATTGTAGATGCACAACCTCTACACAATCAATTGCTGTTGATTGACACGTTGAATTGGAATCTTCGAGTGTTGACCTTTTAACACTCGAAGATCTTTTACTTCTTATTGAGATAGTCCATATATTCAGTTCTAGGCATTTCCTTTGCTCCTAATAGGGCGAGATGAGGGTTGTACACTTGACAATCCAACAAGTAATAGCTTTCTTCCTTTAACTTTTGAATCAGGTGATGAAAGGCCACTTTACTAGCGTTGGAGACTAAGGAAAACATGCTTTCTCCACAGAAAACACGACCTAAATCAATGCCGTATAGTCCACCGACTAAGCTTCCATTTTGCCAAACTTCTACCGATTTTGCCCACCCTTTTTGGTGTAGTTCACAATAGGCTTCGAGCATATCATCGGTAATCCACGTACCGTTTTGTCCCTGTCTCTTTACCCTTTGACAATGCTGGATTACAGCTCTAAAATTGGTATTAAAAGTGACCTGAAACATTCCTCTATTCAGGATATTTCGCATACTTTTAGAGGGTTTAAATGCAGAAGGTATCACGACCATCCGCGGATCAGGTGCCCACCAGGTAATGGGTTCCCCATCTTCAAACCACGGAAATACACCCCGTTGATAGGCATGGATAAGCCAATCGGAGGTCAATGCTCCGCCAATAGCTAAAATACCCGATGGATGCGTTTTTTCCACTGACGGAAAACGCAAAATAGTTGGGTCAAGAATTGTTATCATAAAAAAAAATCCCTAATCTCAACGACTAGGGACTATATTAATTAAAATGGTAAATCATCGTGATCCTCTTCCGTGAACGACGGAGCAGGAGGAAATTGTTGCGTTTGTGGCGCCTGAGGTGTTTGTTGAGCAAACTGATTTGGCGCTGCTTGATTTGCTTGGTAGTTTTGATTAAAACCACCAGCTTGTTGAGCTGGTTGTCCCATATTCGGTTGCTGCATGTATTGGTTTTGCGCTGGTTGTCCCATTGCTTGTGCAGGCTGATTTCTGTCAATTCTCCACCCTTGAATAGTGTTGAAATAACGCACTTCTCCTTGAGGGGAAGTCCATTCTCTACCTCTTAAATTAATAGACACTCGTACTGGCTCTCCCACTTGAAAACTATCCAATAAGTTTACTTTATCTTGAATAAACTCAACTAGGATATCTTGTGGATATTGTTCTTCTGTAGTAACTACAAGTTCTCTTTTTCTAAAGCTTGCGCTAATATCTTGTGGTTGCCCAATCACTTTAATTCTTCCTATTATTTCCATTATATCTTTTTTTTCCTGATTGTTTACTTTGCTACTATCATTTTCCAAGCCAAAGGTACATTATTTTCCTCTAAATACTTTTTAGCTTGATTAAATTTCTTTTCCAAATCACCCGATGCTACGATTTGTTGTGCTTGCGGATTCTGATCTAAAAAGGCTTGTACTTCTTCCGCTGTAGGAAGATGCTCAACATTGCCTAACATCCCCAAGTCGTTACCTGAAAAAATACCACTGTCAATAACCTCTTGAGGGATCACATCAACACCTAATCCCAACGTAGTCAATGGTTTTTCTACTTCAAACATACCTGCATTTGCACGGCTATACCAATTTCCACCCATGCGAGAAACTAGGTCGATTTTATGTTGGTCAATACCTCCTTTTTCATTCAACACAGCTTCGTCAATATGCATCTTAACCACTTCACATATCACCAAATTTCCTGCACCTCCTTCTGTTCCTAACCCAATTACTTCATTTACGATACACTCAAATTGAACAGGGCTTTCTTTGACGCGGAATGGGCGAACTTCCTCTGACTCAATCATTGTAAATCCAGCTTTTACAAACTCATTGATCCCATCTTTGTACTCTGTACTCGACAGTGATGTTTGCTGTACCATATCGTAGTTTACCACATTAATAACCACTTGCATGGTTGCTTGTACATTAAACAAAGTGTGTTTACACGTATTGTCACGCACTCTTCTCGAAGGGGAGAAAACTAAAATTGGTGGGTTTGCACTAAATAGATTGAAAAAGCTAAAAGGCGATAAGTTTGGTTTTCCATCAGCATCAACTGTACTGGCTAAGGCGATAGGTCGTGGTCCCACGGATCCTTGTAAGTATCCTTGTAATTCAACAGTTGAAATGTCTTTTGGGTTTATTGTTTTCATTTTGTTTCTTCTTTTTGGTAGATGAGTAAAGGTAGTAAAAGCAGATCGAACCACAAAAAAACACGGTGGACAAACACACTTTTAATTGCGCTCTTTTAACTTTGCAAGCGATTCCGATACTTCAAGTGTCCGCTATGTAGGTAAGACTGCAATCCTCACTAATATCACAGCAAAAAATAACGATTCCCTATATCAATTGATCCGTTTTCCCGTTTAATAGAGGGGAAATAAGGGGAAACAAATGGAGGAAAACACCTAATGTCCACCTAGATTCGCGTTTATTTCTCTATCTTTAACCTTCAAAATCAACAATTATCTTGACAATCAAAAGGGAAATTATTCGTTGGGTATTAATCGCTACAGCTTTTGTGGTTCTCTTGCTTATTTTGTGGAATACGTATTCTTTTTTTCAGACGTATAAAGAAGAAGAACGCATCAAAATGGAAATTTGGGCAACGGCATCCAATACGCTGAACGAGGCAAATCCTTCTGACACCAATTTAGAGCTTCCATTATTGATTCTTACCAATAATACGACGATCCCCATCATTCAAACGAATGAGCGCGATAGTATCTTGGCGATGGTCAATGTACCACTAAAAGTGCAACAGGATGAACAGGAGGCTTTGCTGTTCTTGCGCAAACTCAAAAATGAAAATACCCCCATTGAGGTAGAGGTAGGAAAGAAAAAGCAGTATTTGTATTACGGCAATTCCTCTTTGTTACTCAAATTAAAATACTATCCATTGGCGTTAATATTGATTTTCATTTTCTTTACGGTATTGATCATTATTTTTTATCGCAGCAATAAGATTGCGGCGCAAAATCGACTTTGGACAGGGATGGCTAAGGAAACGGCTCATCAAATTGGCACGCCATTGTCCTCTTTATTGGGTTGGATTGAGATCATGAAATTAGAGGAAATTAATCCGTCAATCATTGAGGAAATTGACAAGGATGTCAAGCGATTACAAACAATTGCAGACCGCTTTTCAAAGATCGGTTCCAAACCTCAATTAACACCTGTTGATATCATTGCAGAGACGCATAAGACCTATGCGTATTTTCAACAGCGCTCATCTAAACAAATTACATTTGAGTTTACGGCACCCGATTGCGGTATATTAGTTTCTCTCAACCCAGAATTACACAGCTGGACCATTGAAAACTTAATCAAAAATGCCATAGATGCGACAAAGGGTAAAGGAAAAATATCCGTTCTAATCACAGAAACGGGGCAATTTCTTCAGTTGTACATTTCAGATACGGGAAGTGGAATTCCCAAGAACAAATTTGAAAAGATATTCGAACCCGGGTATACCTCTAAAAAACGCGGTTGGGGCTTGGGTCTCTCACTCTCGCGTAGAATTGTAGAAGAATATCAAAATGGGAAGATCAAAGTTCATCAATCTGAACTTGGAAAGGGAACAACGTTTAGTATAACCTATAAAAAAGTTCAGCTGTAACAAGGAATGATTAACGACAATGTAGGACGTATAAAAAAAGCAACAGTAAACGGGTTTACTGTTGCTTTTTTATTTCTCCTTTAAACTGGTGTTTACAGGTATTGTTGTACTTTTTTCACTACTTCTTCAAACTCCGCTGGACTTAGCGTTTCTTTTTTACTAAAGCGAATATCATCCATTGTTTGTAAAGGAATTAGGTGCACGTGAACATGAGGCACTTCTAATCCTACAACAGACATTCCAATTCTTTGGCATGGAACTGCTTGTTCTAATGCTTTTGCTATCTTTCTTGAGAATTTCATCAAAGCTAGATAGTGTTCTTCTTCCATGTCAAAAATTTTATTAATCTCTTGTTTTGGAATACACAACGTATGTCCTTTTGCATTGGGATTAATATCCAAAAAAGCTAAAAACTGATCATTTTCAGCGATTTTATAAGCTGGAAGCTCGCCATTTATTATTTTAGTAAAAATTGAACTCATAATCGCATCGTTTTAAAATTAATCTCTTGTAATTTCAAGAATTTCGAAATTCATTTGTCCATTAGGTACTTTGATCTCTGCTATTTCACCAACAGATTTCCCTAATAATCCTTTTCCAATAGGAGACGTTACAGATATTTTTCCTGCTTTCAAATCAGCTTCACTTTCCGCTACTAATGTATAAGTTAAAATCATACCATTAGATTGGTTTTTAATTTTAACTGTAGAAAGTACTAATGCTTTAGACTCATCCAATTGAGATTCGTCAATAATTCTAGCACTAGCAACTACCTCTTCCATTTTAGCAATTTTAAGTTCCAGTAACCCCTGTGCTTCTTTTGCAGCATCATACTCCGCATTCTCCGATAAATCCCCTTTGTCTCTTGCATCCGCAATTGCTTGCGATGCTTTTGGACGCTCTACACTTTTTAACTGCTCTAATTCATCCTTTAGCTTCTTCAGCCCCTCAGCAGTGTAATACGAAATTTTACTCATAATTAACTGGTTTATATAAATAGAAAAAATCCCATGAAACGGGATTTTCTGGTGCGTAAAATATTTTTATTATTTATTTGAATAAATTATCTAATCTTGTAAGGTTTACATGTCAAAGTTAATTAATTAAATTTGTTTTACAAATATTTTATGCGATGAAAAAAATTTTATTCCTAACCTTTGTGCTATTATTTGCTCTAGGTTGTTCTACTGATAGCTATCGATCTTCGAATCCGTATTTACCGAATCAAAATGTAAATTTGAGAATTCCCCTTGTATTGGCAGACAACTTAAATCACCCAGGGGGTGTTCACGTGGATCGTTCTGCACAAGCGGGAATTTCAGGTGTGGCGATATATTCTAGAGATGGGTTAACTGAGTACTATAGCTATGAATTGACTTGTCCAAATCACGAAGTTCAACACGATGGTTCTTCTGTTTTGATCCAAGATCCCAAGCGTCCGACTTATTTCTACTGCAATGCGACGCATTTACACCATGGTGAAAAAGTATATTACAATATAGCTTTGGGATTTTGGGGTAAAGCGGTAGACCAAAACTTAGAATACACAATGAAATCTTATCCTACAACAAGAGAAGGTGGTGTTGTGATTGTACGCTATTAATCCGCTCACACAACAAAGACAAATGCCCGAATCTCAAGCGGTTCGGGCATTTGTCTTTCCTTAAAATTTCAAGGTTAATCCAGCAAGGATATTAAAAGTTGCTTGGGGATAATACCCCGCTCCATCAATGGCTTGTTCGCCATCATAGTCTGACCAATAATATCCATTTGACACGTATTTCACATCAAAAATATTATTTGCAAGTAGGGATACCCCAATACTTCTAAACCATTTTTTTACAGGGAATTCATAGTTCACACTCAAATCATTGACAAAGTAAGAATCTAATTTTGAGTTTTTTGCTTCAATATTAGACATATATTGCTCTCCTACGAATTTAGTGAGTAGGGATACACTCATTCCGTCGACAGGCAAATAGGTAAGTGCATTTGAAGCGACAACAGTAGGAGAAAAAGCGATATCTCGGGTTCCAAAGTACTTCATTTCGCCTTCCCATAAGTAGTATAGGTCTTTGTTTTTATTTGAACTTAGCGCAATACTAGGGCTCCAATGGAATTTCTCCAACAGTTTTACATTGGCATCAACCTCAATTCCGAATCGATAACTATTGTCAATATTTTCGCGAACAGCGGCCCCCACATCGTTCAATTGTCCTGTCAACACCAATTGATCTTTGTACTTCATATAAAATGCGTTCACGTTAATAGAGGCATAAGAATTAGCAAAACGCCATCCCAGTTCAAAGTCATCCATTTTTTCAGATTTAGGCATTTGATTCAACTTGCGTTCTTTGTAATCCGTTCGGTTAGGCTCTTTATTGGCTCTTGCATAAGAGAAATACAATTGATTCTCCTCATTTACTTGAAACGTAATACCTGCTTTTGGGTTCAAGAAATTGAATTTCTCATTGACTAATCCTGTTTCTTGTCCATTAGCTTCATAAGTCACGCGTCTGTATTGCATATCACCGAAGAAACTCCATTGTTCGTCGAGCTTCCACGTAGCTTTAGCGAAGAAATTTACGTCGGTTTTCACTGCGTGATCGCGATAATATTCTTGTTTAAAGTCATAGGCAACGGGTTGTTTGACCCACAAAATAGAACCGAAGTGATCTCCTTCGTATTTATTTGCTCCTCCACCCAAAACTACATTCAAGTTTTCCGTTGTATAATTGGCATTCCAGACCATCCCATAAAAGTGGTTGTCCAATCCTTTTCGTCGAATTAAATCAGTTTTATTAACCGTTTCTCCATTGACGAGAATTGGATCCAATCCATATTCTTCAAACTCTTGTTTTCTTTTGTAATTTTCGTAATACCCATATCCTTTGGTATAGTGTAGAGAAACGTTCGAACTCCACAGATCTGACCATCTTTCACTCCAATGCAACTGATAATGATCTTGCTTGTAATTATCTGTTTCATTGTTGTAGAAATGAGTATTTCCTTGGTCGTCCTTGTATCTTCCAGCAGGGTTATAGCGTCTACCATACAGATCCATTTCCTCTTGAGTAACGCCGTTCCATGCTTGATAGGTTTTTTGTTTTCCACCAAATACTAAGGCTTTGATTAATGAAGTATTCCCGACATAAACCCCTTGTAAGAAATAAGAATTCATATCCGAAGAAGCGCGATCAATGTATCCATCAGAGTGCATATCAGAAAGTCGTCCTGCGATTTCAAATTTGTCGTTGATTAATCCGGTACTGAATTTGACCGTTGATTTTCGGGTATTATAACTACCAAAAGAATTGGCAATTTCACCAGTTGCTTCTTGAGAATAATCGTCTGTTTTTAGGTTTAAGCTTGCGCCAAAAGCGCCAGCCCCATTTGTAGAGGTACCAACACCGCGTTGCAATTGTAGATTTTGAACAGACGAGCCAAAGTCGGGCATATTCACCCAGAAAGACCCTTGGGATTCACCGTCGTTGTATGGAATACCATTTAGCGTTACATTGACGCGTGTTCCGTCAGAACCGCGTACGCGAAAACTGGTATATCCAATACCATTTCCCGCATCTGTAGTGGTTACTACTGAGGTCATATTACCCATTAAGACAGGAATATCTTGTCCTAAATTTCGCTGAGCGATTTGCTTCTTCGAAATATTTTCATAGGCAATTGGTGATTTTCCATCCACGCGAACAGCGGATAAAACGATTTCGTTTAATGCTGTTTTCTGAATGGAATCTGGAGTGATTGCATTTTGTCCTTTACTTGAGTAAGTTACACCTAAACACAATCCCAAAACAAACAAGCTGTTTACAGTTATTTTTTTCATTCGTAAAAAATATTTTCACAAATAAAAGGGGCAATTATTGTTTGATTAATAATTACACTTTTCCCGTGCAATGTAGTTGATATGCACTATTTCCCTTGGCAGCATTACCTGCCCAGGTTCTACGGGTATGATCTCAGCCAGTATTGGCACCCCTTTGAGACTTGAACTGCAAATATAGACAGTATTATTTAGAATAAAAATAAACGCTTCATCCAATCTTTTCTATTTTTCCCTTGTTTCCATGAGCCTAGGAAATGATGAATAGCTACGGTATCCGCTGTAATGTGATATTCTCCTGTAATCCAATTTTTAGGACTAAAAAAAGCTTGAGGATAAACAACTGTTTCACATCCTTCTAACTGTTGTTTTTGATTAGTTAACTTGAGTCCACGACCTAAAAAGTCATCTGTAATAGTAATCGTATTGGGTGTTGTATGGTATTTTTTGTAGAGGTGTTTGCGGTAAAAAGACTTGGTTTTATACATCGTCAAGAAATTTTGCAAAATGGGATTTCCTTTTACACTCCCCAAAACTGCAGTACTCAAAAGGCGATCGGATTCGAATCCGCAAAAGAATTTATGGTGTAAGAAAGCGTCAAAATTCTGCACTACTTCCACATCTGTGTCTAGGTAGATCCCTCCGTGTTCATAGAGTACATGTAGGCGACACACATCAGAAACGAAGGCGTATTTCTTTTCTTGATACGCTTCCTTAGCAAAGCGATATGCATTAACATCAAAATTGTCTTCTGTCCAAATACACACCTCGTAGTCTGGAACAAATTCTTGTATGGAAGCTAAACACTTCACCATTTCCTCAGGATAGTTTCCATTGCCAAACCAACATAAATGCACTTTTTTCGGAATTTTCATAACATAAAACCTTTTGTTTCAAAAGTACATTATTTATATCAATAAATTGTTATGTTAAAACTAAGTAAACTCAAATTATGCGTTTTCTAAGATTTTTCTTTAGGCTTAGTTTGATTTTATTCTCTTTATTTTTGCGGATAACGCTTTTAGGAACTTTTGTTTCTTTGCGAATTTTTTGTTGGACTAAAGCCACTTTTATTAGGGCTACTAACTTTTGAATGACTATTTCCTTATTCTTGATTTGACTACGCGTTTCTTCACAACTCAAGATAATCACTCCCTCTTTAGATTGGTAATTGCTCAATTTTTTCTCTAATCTACTTTGTTCGTCTGCGGAGAACACTTTTGATTCCGCTAGGTTCCAAAACAAGACGACTTTAGAGGACACTTTATTTACGTGTTGTCCACCTGCACCACCACTGCGCACGGCTTTAAAATTTAACTCTTTGATTAATTCTTGTACATTCATTCTTTTTCTTCGTTTTTTAAAATTTTATACCAGGCGATATAGGCTTGCACGACTAATACAGTAAAGACTATAAACTGAATAGCTAAAATTCCTAAACCGCGGTATGCGTATAGGGGAATGGAAATAAGATTTCCAATAAGCCAAAGGGTCCAATTCTCAATCTTTTTTAATGCCATGTAATACATCCCTAAAAAGAAGATCCCAGAGGTCAGAATATCGATGTAATTTTCTGGTCCTATATTGGTATTAGTAAGGGTATAAACGCCATATACTAGTACAATAGTAAAGAGGAAGACAACCAGGCCGAAGGCTTTTTCTTTGGTTGTGGTTCGACTAATTTTAACAACTTGTTCACCTCCCTTTATTTTAGACCAATTATACCATCCGTAAATACTCATACAGGAGTAATAAGCATTGAGGATCATATCACCCAAGTAACCCGCTAAATAGAGTAAATAGACGGTAATTATTGTTGCAACTAATCCTGTTGGATAAACTAAAATATTTTCTCTCCCTGCGTACCAAACGCTTAAGATACCAAAAATAAAAACAATACTTTCTAATACGATATTTAGCCAACTAGTATCGCGATAGGCGCCAAAGAAAAATTCTATCATATTCTATGCTATAAAAAAAGCCATACGATTGGTATGGCTTTAAGATATACGTTGTTAGTATTAACTATTTCTATTCATTAAAATTCTAAGGATATACCAGAACAACAACATTAATGAAGCAAACAAGCTCAAGGCAGCAGGCACATATTGATCAGCTGCATATTCATTTTTAATTTGCCATGTTGAGTACAGAATGGATCCTGAAGCCAAAGCTACCATAGCTAAAGAGAACCAAAGTCCGAGGTCAAAACCAAAGAGCATTCCAGCGACGATGGTACCTAAGGCTAAAAAGAACCCTAAGGTAAGGATAGAGCGCAAGAAAGAGAAATTTGCGTTTGAACCAAAAACAACACCAGTAAGACCGAGGAATAAGGCTAAAGTTAACACTCCTGCTTGTACGATTAAAGAGGAATCTCCCGTCATATTGAGTGCTATATAAAGGATCGGAACAAACAAGAAGGCTTCTGCCAATACGTACAACATAAAACCAGCGTATTGTTGTGGCTTATTTGCTGACTTATAGGTTAGACCTTGGGCGAACCACGTAACCCCCATAAATGCCCCTAAAATGATTAACCAAGAGAATTTACCTGTCATCAACAGTTTGATCATTCCTTCAACAACAAAAGGCGTATTCAACAAAATGGTTTCAAATACGATAAACGCTAGTACTCCTAAAGCTAAATTTCCATATGTTCTGCGGTAAAACTGTGCTTTAACGGCATCCGATTCGTGAGCAACAACATAAATAGGTTGATTGTCTTCCATATTAAATATTTTTAGCGCAATTTACGAAAAACCGCTCAATTATTTTACTCTTTTTACTTGACTTACAACAAGGACATAATCATCTATACGAAAGGTCTTATAGGTAAATTCAACAGAAAAATCAGCTTGAATGATTTCAGCTTGTTTCTCAAACACGCAGACAGACATATCTTGAGCAAAGCTCAAACTACGAGAATTACACATTTTATAGAGCGCTTCTTTGACAGACCAAACTTCCGTAAAGTAATCGACTTGTAGTTGGAAATCTGCAGGGGCTTGTGCTAATTCTCTTGGATTGCAAAATTTATCTTTTAGACGAATAATTTTTTCGCGTTTGAGTTCAATATCAATCCCTATATTTTCTTGGCTAATAGCGACTAAAGCGTAATCAAACGAATGTGAAATCGAAATATGAAGTCCTGAGCGCAAACGAGGTTTGCCCTTATCATCATAGGACAGTTCGCAATCTGATATTCCATTTTGCCTCAATATTTGGCGCACGGCTAAAAAAGCCTTTTGATGTTGCTCGTATTTTTTTGCACTAAGGCGTTGTTGGCTAGCATCACTGAGCAGAAGATCATGCGACAACTCCTCTAGTGATTCGGTAATATGCCAAATGTACAATACCCCAGCCGGTAACTCAATTTCTCTAACTATTCCCATAAATAAAAAAGGCTGTTCAGCTTAACTGACAGCTTTAGGTTACAAAAATACAATATGTAAGGTATAAAAAAAAGAGTCGCAATGCGACTCTAACTTATTTTGCTTTCTGATAAAACACTTTGATAAAAGAAACGTCTTTCAGTGATTCATTCGTATTCTTTTCCATTGCTGTTAACGGTCGAGTCAAGATCAACTCAGCATCGGAAACAGTTGTTACAACGAAGTCTACACGGCCGTCTCCACTATCTAATGCGAGTCTACGATGATCCAACATCGTCCATCGATAGGCGTTTTTTGTAAACCTACTTTTACATTCATCAGATCCTTCTTCTAAATAATACGCATTATAATCTATCGTATTTGAAGGCAAGAAATCTAATTGATCATAATCACAATGCTCAGCTGCTTTAAGGCTAATCGTAGCAATCAACTGAGAAGAAGCATTGAATCGCTCTTCTTTAATCAAGTTCCACTTTCCTACTAGCTGCTCATCGTATGTTTTACTTCCGTTGTCATCGCTTTTAGAACAACTAAAAAGAAATAGCGTGCACAGCAATATCCCTATATATCTCATACATCATAATTTAAAAAATAAAAGAGGGAAAAACCCTCTTTTACTTAAAACATAATAAATATTATCGTTTATACGTATCAAACACAACTCCTCCGCAGTACAGCGTAACAATTTGGTTAGTATACTTGATATTGTATCTTTGTTCTTTTAGAAGAAGATCACCGTATCCGAATAAAGATTCGTGTAAATCTTTAATTGCTTGTGGAACGGTTGAAGCATTGCTCCAAGAACCACTAGTTATTAAACCACTTTTTCCAGTATCTCTAAGGTTTGCATTGTAAGAATATCTTCGATCATATTCAATCTTTACAGTACCATTTCTAAAGGTAAAGTGAATTTCTTGAATATTAGCATCTGTTAATATATTTCTTGCCTTTTGAGAAATACTTGGTGTGTTTAAAAGATCCTCTTTAAAAAAGGTTGTTTCTACCGTCCTATTTGTGAACATGTAACTTTTATACACATCCGACCAAACATCTGGATAAGCAACATTTTTGATCTTCACGCTAGTTCCCGATCCATTCGATGAAATAAACTCTTTCGTAGACTCATTCCATTGGAAATCTTGATATTTCTCCCCGTCAACAATAATAGCAGGCTCTACAAGTAATCCATCGTTAGAAAATCCAACACCAATACCATTTTTACCAGGCATTAGTTCTTGTGACGCTCCTTGAGAGAATTCTAAATAACGTAATATACCTGAATACGTAGCGTCATATTTTGCAATTTGACCATTTTTTTCTACTTCGATACTTCTAAAAAGAGGGACATCTTCATCGCTAATCAATTCCATTGCAGTTTTTCTTTCTTCGAAGTTAGCCCAATCTTCTTTAGTAGCACGGACAAAACTAAATTCTTTGTCAAACACTCTAGTTCCTCTAAAGAAAATAGAGTTATCGTCAAAGCCGTAATATCTGTACTGAAACTCACCTTCAAAACCTTTAGCTGTACGCAATGCAGAATTGATAGGATCAGACAATTTGTGAATCCACGTTTCGTCAACAAAAACTAAACTAGTAGTTCCTCTCAACTGCAATTCGTAATCTGTTGTATTTTCAGTATATCCTTCTTCAGAGAAATCGGATACCATCGTTACTTTTCCTTCTGCATTGAACTTCATTAAGAAAGTAAAACCTCCTAAGCCAGATTCTTCAGGAAAATAATTAAATTTCCATCCTTGCTCTGCATTTACTAAAAGATCTTTTAACTCTTTTTGTTGCTCACTCTCACGTTCCATTGGATTTTTTGAAAACACGCCACTATCGTCATTATTACATGAAACCGTTGTGGCAGATATCATCAGAGCCAATGCTCCTATACTAAATATTCTCTTCGTCATAACTTCTAGTTTTCATTAGTTTCTTCAAAATTGCCTGAAACAACATCATTTGTATTGCGTTCAGCATGATCTCTTAACTCCCAAAAATCAATATCGAACTCATCTTTATAGTAAGCTACAACTAGATCTACTTTAGCTAAGATATCTTTCTTTCCACTCTCTGAGGTTAATTCAGCAAGGAATTGTTCCCATTCTGCTTTAGTTTTCATCAAAATAAAAGATGCAGTTTCAGCAAAATCCTCGTCGTAATTCGATCTAGCATAAGAGGTAACAAACCCTAAAGCATTAGATTCCGGATCTTCATATAAATACCATGAAGAAGTATACAATCCACCTTTTGAAATCTCAGCCCAAGCTACACGATCAAAATCTCTAGTTTGATTTAAAATGTGAACGTACTCGTGTTGCACCGTATGAACAAATTGACGTACACTTTCTAAATCGTTATTTTTTACGTAATTGGTATTGAACAACGTAATACGCGCTCCACCTCCGGCTTCACCCAAGGTAATCGTACCATCGTTATTCACGTTATAACTTCCGATCAAGTGAAACTGTCTAGGCGCAATACCTTTTACAAATTTTTCTTTTTCTTTAGCTGCATCAGCATAACTATCCAACCAAATTTTCTTAACCATTTGAAGAGCTGGTTTCACATTTTCTTCTTTTGGTGGTGTAAGCACTTTGTCATAATATCCAAAAGCTTGATTCCATTTATAGGTAGCTTCAATATTATAAGGCTTAGTATAGTTATCATAAATCCACTGATCTAACACCCCTTTAGGTTGTTCAGATACGTCGAATCCACTAGGGCGCAAGTCATTATCATTGTCACAAGAGACAAACGCTAAACCTAGCATTGATAAAAGACCAACTTTCTTTATATTTTTATATATGTTCATACTTAACATTTATTTAATTAACTATCTTGGATTTGCTTCTAATCCGTTTGAAATAGCCATTTGAGGTAATTGAATCGCACGTCTAAGATCACCTTTAACCAGTGTTTCGCTTCTTTCAGCCCCTGTAATATTACGGTGAGTATATTCGATATTATAACGTTTTACGTCAAACCATCTTTGCCCTTCCGTATGTGTATCTCTTCTTCTTAAATCTGCTAAATACTCCAAGTAAGCAACTTGAGTACTAGATAGGTCATTAATATAGAAAGGATCTACCTTAGCAGTAGGTTGATACTTAAGAATGTCAGACTCTTTTAAAGTAGCTGAAGCAGGTACATTTTCTGTATGTCTCTTCACCCAAACATTCATCATAGTTAAGGCATCAGACAATCTATTTGCAGAGATTAATGCCTCGATACGATCTAGATACAACATATCTCTAGAAAACAGCACCACATTTGTATAGCGATACCCCGTTTGATTTGTTGGATCTGTTACTTCAAAAGTTCTAGCATATTTACCTAGACCGATAAACATTTTACTTCCTGTATAACCATATCCACCATAGTTCCACTCTCTTCCAAAAGGATTTGATTTACCACTGATTAAATAATCAGTTGCCTGTTTGGTAGTCATCGAATAACGTTTTCCAGTTTCATATCCCAAACCAGACATTACGCTTGAAACTAATAAATTTGTTTCCTCACTAATCTTAGCATATTCCACTTGTGTTAAGTCTGGTCCAAGATCATTATAGCGATTATAGTCACGTAAATTAGATCCATCAACACGAACGTCATCACTGTACTCGATTGCTTTGTTGAAATCTCCTTTGTACAAGAAGAAACGAGTTGCGAATGCTTTAGCAGAAGTCATGTTAAAGTGATACTTTACCGTCGTTTTATTTGGGCGATCTAAATTACCGATCAAAGCCATACCTTCAATAAGGTCATTTTCGATAAAATCGTATACTTCTTGAACAGAATGTCTAACATACTTAGGCAATAACTCTGTTTCTACTTCTGTCATATAAGGAATACCTAGATCAGTACCAGCTGTTGTTGGATTATAAGTTTGAGCCCATAAATTAACCAACATAAAGTGAGCGTACGCTCTAGCGATCAAAGCCTCACCTTTGAAACCTTTTAACTTTTTAAGTTCAGCAGTATTACCCTTTTGCTCTAAATCAGCCTCTATTTTTAAAGCTGCTTCATAAGCAGTATTAGCTTGTGCAATAGCAGTATAAGCAGAGAACCAATAATAACTTGGAGAATCTTGACTTTCAGCACGCATATCTTGCCAGAAAAACGCTTCTGTATTCGACACGTTTTCTAAGTTAATATTCTCACTGTCAACTGTATTATCACTCATGATATCAGCGAAAATAACATGCGTCCCTTTTGGATATGCTAGCGTTACTGTTTCTCCAATTTTTTCAACTGAGTCGATTTTAGTACGGTTGTCTGGTGTTTCATCTAGAAATCCACTACAGTTAACAAAGAACAAACCGATTAATAATCCAACTCCAATATTTATTTTTTTCATATTCTATCCTAATTTAAAATCCAACATTTAACGTTAATGTATATTGGCTAGTAACTGGCATAGCTACCCCTCCGCTTTGGAAAAACTCAGGATCTTGTCCGTTTAGCTTTTTATCAGAATAAATTAACCATGGGTTCGTTGCCATCGCTCTTAAAGAGAAATTAGAGAAACCTACTTTCTTCTTGAAGTGATCAGGGAACTCATACGCTACAGAAATATTCTTTAATCTAACGAAATCACCATCAGCAATTCTAGCAGTAGAATAGTTATATGCATTATAAGCTAGAGCTAAATTAGAAGAACCGTAATTACCCATTTGCGTAATATCAGCAATCACAGGAACATTAGTTCTAAATTCATCACCAGGTACCATCCAACGATCGTTCATATCTCTAGAGAAAACATCTAAATCAGAGTATGAAGAAGAGAACATTGGGTTTAGTCTTACTTTATTTCCACCTGAAGCAACGAAGAATAAGTTCACGCTCCAGTTTTTATACGTGAAGGTATTAGAGAAACCTAATGTTTTATTTGGTTCAGTAGATCCTTCATATTTTAAGTAATCTGTAATATTCTGAGAATCTTGGAAGTTAGCTCCAGTTACGTTATCCGTTTCACCGCTAGCCATAATGAATGTAGGTAATCCTTCAGCATTTAATCCTGTAAAGTCATAAGAGTATAACGAGTTACGTGGTTTTCCAACAACGTTACCTCCAACACCTTGAATCAAGTCAATAACTCTCGCTCTATTTTGTAAACTTGTAATTTCTTGTTTGAAAACAGATGCGTTAATTGTAGAAGTCCAAGAAAAATCTTCAGTTTTAATGTTTGTTGTAGTAATACCAAACTCTAATCCTTTTAATTTCATATCGGCATTGTTACCGTATTTTAAACTTTCTCCACCAACACCTGTAGTACGTACAATATCAATTAAGTCAAATGCATTTCTTTGGTATGCATCAAAAGCAACTTGAACTCTGTTGTTAAACAACCCTAAATCAAATCCAAGGTTTAGCTCATACTGTTTCTCCCAAGTTAAATCTGCGTTTTGTAAAGCTTCGATTTCTAAAGCATTTTCACGCTCGTTTTGGAAGTTACGGAAAGGAATTCTACTTCTATAGATTGCTAACGAGTTTGTAGCAGGTCCAGAAGTTGCAGTTAATCCGTAAGAAGCTCTTAAAGATAAATTACTAATTGTTTCATTATCAATCAAGAAACTCTCTTGTTTCATATTCCATTTTCCAGAAGCAGTCCAAGTAGGCAACCATCTTGAAGACGAAGAATCTCCTTGTCTATTTGATCCGTCATAACGACCTGTAAACGCTACTGTATATCTATTGTCATACGTATATCCAATACGAGTAAAGAAGGCTAATGTACGCTCTCTTTCTTCTGCGAATGTGTAGTATTCACCCCCTTGGTCAATCAGCTTTTGTAAAGCGATCATATTAGGATATGAAGTTAACCCTTTATCATACTGTACACCGTGTGATAAGAAATAATCGTTGCTACGATTCACAACTCTCATCTCAGTACCACCAAAAACATCTAATTCATGTTTATCATTAAAAACATCACTATATGAAATACTGTTTCTTAAGTAGAATGACGTTAAATCATTTGTGAAGTTTCTGCGCATCCCTCCATTTGGCATTACAGGAACACCTGGTTTGTTTGGATCGTTTGGATCTTTATATAAATAAATATTCTGATCTCTTTCTACTGTATTCGACGAAGCATTATACGCAGCAATAACGTTTGAATTTTCAGTTAAGCTGTGTACGCGTTTAGTAGCCGCATAACGAGCAGCTCCATTCAAGTTATAAGTAACTTTAGGAGAGATTTTATAATCTGCATCAATTTGGAAACGAATATCTTTTACATCAATATCCATATAGTTAGACTCTAACTCATTTAAGATATTAAAGTCAGCCCAGTTACTTCTGTGGTACTCATATCCACCATTATCTGTATAAGGGCGTAAAGTTCTACTTGTATTTAACGCATAGCTAAACGGGTTAATATCGAAATCACGCGATACTGCTCCATTAACAACGTCAACTTCTCCATCGTATGTACCTGGCGCTTTTTGATCACGCACCGATCCATTTAATGATAGAGCAAGAGTAAATTTATCATTAACAAAGAACGTATTTTTCAAGTTCATTGTTAAACGGTGTACTTTATCCGCTACAGTCCATCCTGGATCTGCAAAATATCCAACTGACGCGAAGTATGCATTATTTTCACCACCTCCAGAAAAACTTAACGAGTGGCTTTGTGAAATAGCTGGTCTGAACAAGGTTTTGAACCAATTCGTATTCGCCATTTCGTGTTTGCGCAAGAATGTATTCTTACCTACACGGTCATTGATATACTGAAAGCGATCTTCTTCTGTAATATAGTTGTTAACTCCTCTATAGTACATATTGTATACACCACCATATCTACCATTCAATGAATTTGGATAAGTAATATGTCCTTTTGCTTCTAACTCTTGGTAAACATCCATTGTTTGTTGAGAGTTCATGATGTCATATCTTCCATAATTAGGAACAGTACGCACTGTATTCTCCATTGAATAGCTAATAGACAGTGGAGACTCTCTTCTACCTGATTTTGTCGTAATAACTACAACTCCGTTCATCGCACGAGATCCGTAGATTGCAGTAGCTGAAGCATCTTTTAAGATATCAATACTCAAAACGTCATCCGCGTTTAGACCAGCAATAGCTGAACTCAATAAAGTTTCTGAGTTACCAGAAGCCAAATCTTCGAATGATACGTTAACGATATCCTCTTGTACAACACCATCAATTACCCATAATGGTTTTGTATCCCCCATAATTGACGAAGCACCACGAACAGTAATTTTAGGAGCAGCACCGAAAGTACCTGTAACGTTTTGTACAGTAACCCCAGCAGCTTTTCCTTCAATCATTCTACTAACATCCGTTACCCCATCAACTTTCAATTCTTTAGCATCAATACGGCTAATAGCTCCCGCTTCTTTACGCTTAGATAAAGTTTGGTACCCCGTATTAATTACTACTTCTTGCATCATTGCGCTGTCGTCTTTTAAAACAACGTTTACAACGCTAGCTTTCCCAACTTTCTTTTCTGTGGTAACTGTCCCTACAAACTGGAATACTAAAACAGCATTCTCGTCTTTTACATTAATAGAGTAGTTACCATCAAAGTCGGTACCAACACCCTCTTGGGTTCCTTTAATCAACACACTAGCTCCTGGCAGACCTAACCCGTCTTCACCAGTAACTTGTCCTGTAACCTTTCTACTTTGTGCAAACCCCTCATTTACCATTAGTAAGGCGGCTATAACAAAGAAGAAATGAAGTACAATTTTCCTCATGTTTTATTAATTTTAAATTGTTTAACAAACAAATAACAAAAAATCGACATATGCTAATTTTATGTTATTTTTTTACAATTTGAAAAAGTTAAAAATTGTACTGTATTGTTTTGCAACCAATTACACAAATACGTCTTCAAACCCAATCAATACCCGCAATATACATCTTATCAGCTCGAATAACAAAGTCTTAAAAGAATGTGTATTACACAAAAAAAACAAGTTAACAAAACCAAAAGAAATAGAACAATCAAACAATTACAGAAGATACATTAACAATTAGTGCAAAAAGAAATAGAGTTAGAAAATTTTCTTAAAAAAACATTTAACTAAAATCAAATAAAAAATACAACATTGAACTATCAATCAACCGTAGTCAAAAAAAAAGATCGGCATGAGCCGATCTTCTTTCTTTTTATTGCGGAAATTATATTCCTTATTTTCCTTGATTCTTTAATAAGTCTCTGATTTCTGCCAACAAATCTTCTTGTGTTGGTGCTGGTGGTCCTGCAGGCTCTGGTTCTACAGCTGCTGCTTCTTTCTTTCTCAATTGATTAATTCCTTTAACCATAAGAAATACACACAGAGCTAATAACGTAAAGTTGATTACTTCTGTAATAAAACTACCGTAAGCGAAAATAACGTTTCCGTCAATGCCTCTTGCCGCAGCTAATGGAGCTCCGTCTGCCGCCTCTCCTTTTAGTACTAAGTACATATTTGAGAAATCAGGTGTACCAATAATAGCAGAAACTAAAGGCATAATAACATCATTTACTATACTTGTAACGATTTTACCAAATGCTCCTCCAATGATTACCCCTACTGCTAGGTCCATTACATTGCCTTTTACAGCAAATTCTTTAAATTCTTTTAAAAATCCCATAGTTAAAATTTTATTGATTGGTTTTAACAAAAATACTTATTTTATTCGAAAAAAAAACTTTTTTTTACTCTTCAAAGAAAATTCTTTTAACTCTTTGAGACACACTTGTTAGAATCTCATATGGAATGCTGTGTATCGCTTCCGCAATAACGGTTGTTGGAAGATCTTCCCCAAAAATAATAACCTCGTCCCCTTCTTTACAATGAATTGCACTCACATCGACCATTAACATATCCATACAAATCGAACCCGTAATCGGTGCTTTTTGCTGCTGTATCAAAACATAGCCTCCGTTGCTTCCCCAAACGCGATGAATACCATCGGCATATCCAATGGGCACCGTTGCAATTTTAGTCGGTTGAGTGGCTCGAAAACGGCGACCATAGCCCACGCTCTCGCCCGCATCAATTTCTTTGATTTGCATAATCTGCGTTTTCAAGGTACTTACATTGCGCAACGCCTTCATTTCCTCTTTATCATTGCCAATACCATACAACCCAATCCCCAAGCGAACCATATCCATTTGATATGCTGTAAAATTGTATATGCCCGACGTATTTAAAATGTGTAAAATTGGTTGAATATTTAATTGCTCCTTAATATAGGTACTGCTTTGTTCAAACAACTTCATTTGGTTTAAAGTAAAATCGCGATACATTTCCATATCACTAGAAGAAAGATGAGAAAAAATAGATTGCACAGCTACTACATTGGTTTGTTTAAGAAGCGCGATTAACTCATCGAGTTCTGCTGTCAAAAAACCGTGGCGATGCATACCTGTTTCTACCTTAATATGTATAGGGTATTGATCCGCGTTTTTTTCGCGTGCAATTTGAAGGAAAGCGCGAAGCTCACGGATCGAATAAATTTCAGGTTCTAGGTCGTAGGCAATCATAGCAGAAAAGGCACTAATTTCGGGATTCATCACAATGATATTGGTTTTAATTCCCGCTTTGCGCAGCGCAATTCCCTCATCGGCAAACGCCACACCGAGGTAATTTACTTTTTCATGCGCCAACAATTTTGCAATTTCCACACTGCCATGTCCATAGCCAAACGCCTTGACCATAACCATCGTTTTTGTTTCTGGCTTTAATTTGGCGCGATAATAATTCAAATTATGACGAATAGCGGTTAGGTTAACCTCTAAAATAGTCTCATGGGTTTTTTCTTCCAACAAACTGACAATTTTATCGAAGCGAAAACCACGAGCTCCTTTCACTAAAATAGTTTCGTCTACAAAATCATCAAGCGCTATCTTTTGTAAAAATTCAGCCGTAGACGAAAAAAAACGCATACCTGGCAACTCCATAGCAAATTGTGCTATTTCTTCGCCTATGCAAATTACCTTGCCAATGCCGTAATTTTTCAACAAGATATTTATTTGTTTATAGAGTGCTTTCGGTTCTATGCCGCTGTGAAAAACATCGGACAAAATAACCGTTTTATTAGCATGGCTTCGGTGCTTCTCTAAAAAGTCTAACGCTATGCTTAACGATTGAAAATCGGAACTATATGCATCGTCAATTATCGAGCAGTTGTTAATTCCTTTTTTTACTTGCAAGCGCAATTCTACGGCATACAATTTTTTAATGCGCTCCTGAATGACAGAAATATCATAGGCCAACACAAGCATAGCTAAAATACAAGTCATGCTATTTTTTATTGCAGTCGCATCTGTAAACGGCAATTCCACTGAAAAAGTTTCTACCTTATTATAATAGAGTTGGACAACATGCTCCGTTACTACCCCATACAGATTTGCCTCTGTATCGGTTAAACTCCAGCTAATATAGGTAGCGGAAGGAGGAATCGCGTCAAGAATATCTTTCCTTTTCTCGCCTAAAATGACAGATGTATGGGCAAAAAGCGCCATTTTCTCTTTAATTTTTTGGAATTCGCTCACAAAACCTTCTTTGTGTTCATCGGTAATCGAAGTCAAAATACCCAAAGTTGGCTTTACAATTGGCTCGAGATTTTGCATCTCGTTGACCGTTGAAATACCCACTTCAAATACCCCTAAGGTGTGTTGTTCTGCCATGCCAAATACAGAAAGTGGAACGCCGGTTTGTGAATTGTAACTCTTGGGACTTTTAATGATTGTATATTCCATATTGAGCAGGAAATTCAACCATTCTTTTACTACGGTTTTTCCCCTACTCCCGGTGATTCCCACAACGGGAATATCGAATTTTTGGCGATGCCAAGCAGCAGCTTGTTGCAAAGCCTTGAGGGTGTCGCGAACCACAAAGTACGTAACTCCTGCTTGCACTTTTACCTTATCTCGTTGAGAGATAACAAAATATCGAACCCCTAATTGAATCAGTTCTTGAATATAGGCATGTCCATTGTGATTTTGTCCAACGAGAGCAAAAAACAAAGTCGTGTCATCGTTGAGCAACGTTCGACTGTCTACGGATACACGATTAATTTCAAAGCGTTCCTCTGCTTGCTCACCAAGGACTTCGGCCTGTAGCACTGTACAGAAATTTGCGGCAACGATATACATGAATTAGTCTTTAATCATTTGTAGGCACAAAGGTAAGGGGTTCGCCTGTTTTTTAGCGCTATAAATTACATTTTATATACGCCCAACCCTCTTCTTGTTTTTCAATAATAGCGATTAAACCCGAAGGCACGTAGTTCACTTCTTCGAAAATATCTGTTTTGTCTATCTGACGCACGCGAATGGTATTTTCACAAGCAAAAAACTGAACTCCTCTTTGAAAGGCTTGCTTTAAGGCATCACCAACCATCGTCTTTGATTTTCGCACCATTCCAATCGCTGGGCCATGCACAACAACGTGAATATTTACATCATCTCCCCAATGGTTTCTAATATTCGTTACATAGGTCATTAAAGCGTTTTGTTCATTAATATTTTCCGTATTCATTTGAAAAACAACGCTATGTTTTTTTGCTGTATTCATAATTGTACTCGTTTATTTTTGTTTTTTTGTTGATTAAATATAAAGCTACTAAATCCTTTTTCATTATCCGATATTTTCTTTTGTTTTTTATAGCTTTTAGCCCACTATTACTGAAAATCATAACTGAATGTATCAAAAGTTACTGTCCACCTACAAAATAATACAGAAATTTGCTCCATACATTATTTAATACACTTGTTATGATGCATTGGATTTATGAACCTTGGCCTTGGTATATTGGCGGAATTTTTATTGCTACAACCTTAATTCTCCTCTTGCTTATGGGGAAGACATTTGGATTTTCCTCCAATTTGAGAACGATTTGCGCAATGGCTGGCGCTGGAAAAACTTGTGACTTTTTCTGCTTTAATTGGAAAGCACAAACGTGGAATTTACTTTTCTTAGTAGGAACCATTCTCGGTGGTTTTATCGCATATCACTTTTTAAGTGTTGATGCTGCTGCCATTCCATTAGGAGAAACGACAGTTACAAAACTACATGCCTTGGGAATTGAAAGTGCAGGCCAAGCGTATGTACCCACTGAGCTCTTTGGTCAAGGTGCCTTTTCATCCGCAAAAACAATCGGTTTGCTCTTAGTCGCTGGCTTTTTTGTAGGTTTTGGATCGCGCTATGCTGGTGGTTGTACCTCTGGACATGCCATTACTGGCTTAAGCAACTTTCAGTTACCTTCGTTAATCGCCGTAATTGGCTTCTTTATCGGCGGACTCATCATGGTTCACCTCATCTTTCCTTTCTTATTTTAACCTCGACAAAAAATGAAAAAAATAGCTTATTTAGCAGTAGGTCTGTTGTTTGGTATTGGAATGTTTAAATCAGGGGCTGCTTCTTGGTTTAGAATCTATGAAATGTTTCAATTTGACAGCTTTCACATGTATGGCATTATGGGGACAGCATTGACACTTGCTGTGCTAGCAACGCTACTCATCAAAAAGAAAAAAATAAACGATTTCTCAGGAAACCCTATTGTCTTTCAACCCAAAGAAAAGAGCATCGCACGCTATTTGATTGGCGGTATCTTTTTTGGATTAGGTTGGGCCTTAGGCGGTGCTTGTCCTGGACCGATGTTCGCCTTGGTTGGAGCTGGATTTTATCCTATTATCATTGCTATTGTTGGTGCTTTAGCTGGTACTTGGTGCTATGGTCTGGTAAAAAGATGGTTACCCCACTAAAATTTAGGGGTGGATGTTCTCTATTTTTTGATACATAAAATCATTTAGCCTATCTTTAAATCCAAACTATTGGAGGAGTTATTATGGGACACATTATTAGAGAAAAATACAGCAGCCATTTTGAAGAAAAACTGCTGGATGAAATCATCGAAGTATCCACGATAAAAGATTTTACAGAAGGTGAACGCCTAATGGAAATTGGAGAGTACATCAAAAAAATCCCCTTGTTGTTATCAGGGGCCATTAAGATCATTCGCGAAGATCAACGAGAAGGCGAAATTGTGCTTTATTACATCGAAGAAGGTGACACTTGTGCTATGACGCTAACCTGCTGTTTGGGAGAAACCAAGAGTCAGGTGCGCGCTATTGCGGAAACTGACGGGGCTGTTATCTTAGTTCCTGTCAGCAAAATGGACGATTGGTTGGTTCGCTATAAGAGTTGGCGCAACTTTGTTTTAGCCAGCTACAACAACCGCATGAATGAGTTGCTAACTGCTGTAGATAGCTTGGCCTTTATGAATATGGAGGAGCGTTTGTGCAAACTCTTACAAGACAAGGCCAAGATTTACAACAGCACCTTCATCAACAACACCCATCAAGAGCTAGCCGAAGAACTTAACACCTCTCGTGTAGTTATTTCGAGAATTTTAAAAACATTAGAGAATCAAGGAATTATTCGCCTAAATAGGAAATACATTGAATTACTTAAAAATACCTAACCCATGAATGTAGAAATTGTCGGATATGCTTTAGCACTGTTAGTAGGTATTTCACTGGGCTTAATTGGCAGCGGAGGATCAATTTTAACCGTGCCTATTTTGGTGTATATACTAAAAATAGAGCCTTTTTTAGCAACGGCATATTCGCTTTTTATCGTTGGATCAACTGCTTTGGTTGGGGGTGTACAGAATGCTATTAATCGCAAGGTAAACTACAAGTTGGTCTTGCTCTTTGGTCTCCCCTCTCTACTTGCCGTTTATGTGATGCGTGCCTATGTATTGATTTTAGTGCCTGATACGATCGCCTTTGGATCGCTGAATCTATCCAAGAATGTAGTGCTCATGGTGTTTTTTGCCCTCGTGATGTTCGCATCCGCTATGAAAATGATTCGCCCCAAAACCATACAACAAACGCAATCTCAACCTCAACAAACTCAATTGATGCTGCAAGGCGTTCTTGTTGGAGTAGTCGCAGGGACTGTAGGAGCTGGTGGAGGATTTCTGATTATTCCGGCCTTAATTTTATTTGCCAATATCAGTATGAAAGAAGCTGTGGGCACCTCCTTGTTTATCGTAGCTATTCAATCGCTCATTGGCTTTTTAGGTGATGCTGGTAACCCCCTAATTGATTGGCACTTACATCTTTATTTTAGTGCGATATCGATCATCGGCATATTTATCGGCATTTTCCTCACGCGTTTTATTCCCGATCGAAACCTCAAAACAGGATTTGGCTATTTTGTATTACTCATGGCCCTCTACATTTTTATCAAAGAAGTGTTTTTCTAGTTTGTAACTTAGGTTACAGCACAATTCAAAACATCTTCTTACTTTTACTATATCAATAAAAAAATAAACAAGACTTATGAAGATAGAACAAATTTATACTGGATGTTTAGCACAAGGTGCTTACTATATAGAAAGCAAGGGTGAAGTTGCGATTATCGACCCGTTGAGAGAAGTACAGCAATATGTAGACAAAGCAAACAAAGCTGGTGCGTCTATCAAATACATTTTCGAAACGCATTTCCATGCTGATTTCGTGAGTGGGCACGTTACTTTAGCAGAAAAAACAGGTGCACCAATTGTATATGGTCCCAATGCTAATCCAACGTTTAAAGCGCATATTGCTACAGATGGAGAAGTATTTCACTTAGGAGATATCACCATTACAGCACTACACACGCCTGGTCACACCATGGAAAGTACAACCTATTTATTAAAAGATGAACAGGGCAAAGACCATGCAATTTTCACAGGAGACACCTTGTTTTTAGGGGATGTAGGGCGTCCGGATCTCGCGCAAAAAGCGGCTAACCTAACGCAAGAACAACTCGCAGCGACTTTATACCACAGCTTACGCGATAAAATCATGCCATTAGCTGATGACGTTATTGTTTATCCAGCGCATGGCGCAGGCTCAGCCTGCGGAAAGAACCTAAGTAAGGAAACTGTAGGGACTTTAGGCGACCAAAAACAAACAAACTATGCCTTGCGCGTCGATATGACCGAAGCAGAATTTGTACAAGAAGTAACTGACGGACTATTACCTCCGCCTGCATATTTTCCCCTCAACGTAAAGTTAAACAAAGAAGGATATGCCAATGTGGAGACTATTATTGACAACAATCGCGCATTATCACCTAGTGAATTTGAAACAGTTGCTGAAGAGTCTGGCGCATTGCTCCTCGACGTAAGAGCAGCTGCAGATTTTGCTCAAGGACATATTCCTGGGGCCATTTTCATTGGACTCGACGGACAATTCGCTCCGTGGGTGGGTGCTTTAATCACAGATATCAAACAACCGATATTGATTATTGCGCCGGAAGGACGTGAACAAGAGTGTATCATTCGTTTATCACGCGTGGGTTACGACAATTCATTGGGCTATTTAGCTGGTGGTTTTGACGCTTGGAAAAACGCGGGTAAAGAATACGATACCGTACAACAGATCACAGCTACAGAACTGGAAACAGCAATCAACACAGGAGATATCTCTATTTTTGATGTTCGCAAACCAGGTGAATTTAACGCTGCACATATCGACTACAAAAACCTCAATCACACCCCTTTGGATTTCTTAAACGATCATTTGGCTGAATTTCCAACTACAGGAAGTTTCTATATTCACTGTGCTGGTGGATACCGCTCGTTGATCGCTGCTTCTATACTAAAAGCTCGAGGATACCACAACATGATTGATGTAATCGGCGGATTTGGCGCAATCAAAAATACGGGAATTGCCTTGGCAGACAATAGCTGTACGTCTACTTGTTCGTCTAACGTAAAGTAATAACTATGACAAAATTTGAAGCGTTAATCCAATCCGATCAATTTGTACTAGTCGATTTTTTTGCAACCTGGTGTGGTCCATGTCAGATGCAAGCTCCCGTACTCGAAGAAGTAAAGGCCTTGTTGAAAGATGAGATTACCATCATCAAAATTGACGTGGATAAAAATCAGGCGCTTACCGCTCAATACAGCACCCAATACAACATGAGAGGTGTTCCTACCCTCATGCTGTTTCGAGCAGGTAAACTCTTGTGGAAACAATCCGGATATACGGATAAACAAACGCTATTACATCAGTTTAACCAATTTAAAAACAAGTATTAGAAGCCTTATTCCCTTGTTTTTCTGAATAAATCAACTCAAGCACTTAGGTCTAGATCTAAGTGCTTTTTTTTGCTTTTGTCTTGCCGTTAAACTTAATTATTTGTTAATGAGTAACATATTCCCTAAACTTGCGTCTTATTCTTCTAGGGTTCATTCTCAAAAAGCACAAGCTGAATGAATTCTAACCAATCTATTTAAAACCATCAAAAATGAAAAGATTATTTTACACTCTTGTCTTTGTAAGTGCTATTGGTTTTTCCAATTTTGTAGCTGCACAACAAGCAAGTAAAGCGAGTTATGTTACTCAAGTTGAAGATATTAAGGAATACAAGCTAAGCAATGGCCTTCAAGTTTTACTCATTCCCGACGCTTCACAAAACAATTTAGTTGTTAACATTGTTTATAAAGTAGGGTCAAAACACGAGGGTTATGGCGAAAAAGGAATGGCTCACTTATTAGAGCACATGCTTTTTAAGAGCACAAAAAACTTGGGAGACATCAAGAAGATGCTTTCGGATAAAGGAGGATCAGCCAACGGTACGACCTATTACGACCGTACGAACTACTATGAGATATTTCCTTCTACAGATGAAAACTTATCTTGGGCCATAGAAATGGAAGCGGATCGCATGATCAATGCAACCCTACTACAAGAAGATTTAGACAAAGAATTTTCTGTGGTGCGCAATGAGTTTGAAATTGGAGAAAACAGCCCAACAGGCGTATTAATGGAGCGCACAGCCAATACGGCCTACCTATGGCACAACTACGGATTAAGCACTATCGGATCGAAAGAAGATATTGAACGCGTTAAAACACCTCAATTGAGAAGGTTTTACGAAAAATACTACCAACCCGATAATGCGGTTCTAGTAATCGCAGGTAAATTTGACGAAGCGAAAGCCATCGGATATATTGAGCAATACTTCTCTGTTATTCCTAAGCCTACACGCGTATTGGACGAGATCCTAACTGTTGAACCTGCACAAGATGGTGAAAAATACATTGAAGTAAAACGCAATGGCGATAGTAAACACATCCAAATGTTGTACCACACAGCTTCTTATGCAGATAAGGACTACGCGGCATTGGCAGCATTAGAGCTCATTCTAAACAATGATCCATCGGGATATTTACACCAAGCCTTAGTGGAAACACAAAAAGTTTCATCGTTATGGGCATATAGTCCTACAGTAAGAGACGCGAGTTTTATGCTATTCAACTTCGACGTTCCCAATGATAAAGATCAAATGAACACATTAGCCGAAATTAAGGCTGAAATGGCAAAAATTGGCGATATTACCTATACACAGGAAGATATTGATCGCGCAAAGACCAATCTTTTAAAAGGTATCGAAGCCTTGCACAACAATACCATCTACACCGCTATCAACTTAACGGAAATCATCGGTTCTGGCGATTATCGCTTGGGATATTTGTACCGCGACAATATTGAAAACCTAACAGTAGAAGATATCAAACGCGTGGCCAAAAAATACTTTACAGACAACAACAGAACTGTAGGTTTATTCATCCCAACAAAAGATGAAGTACGCGTAAAACCAACCGAATTCTTGAATACGGATATCGACGCTTTAGTCAAAGACTACAAAGGAAAGGAAACAGCGCATGACATTCGAGACTTTGCTCCTACTATTGCCAATTTACAACAAAACTACACCTCAGGTCAATTGAGTAATGGAATGAAATTTGGTAGTATTGACAAGGATTTAAAAGGGGAAAAAGTTAGTATATCGATTCAAATTCCCGTAGGAAATCAAAAGGACCTTCACAACAAGCAATACATCGGATCATTTACAGCATCCATGTTAACTTCGGGAACTAAGACCTTGTCTAAACAGGAAATTAAAGATCAGTTAGACCAATTGAAATCGAGTATAGCTATCAATTTCAGTGGTCAAAACATTATGATTTCTGTTTCTTCCTACCGCAATACCATCAAAGAAACGATGGATATTCTAGAAGATGTACTGAAAAACCCGGTATTCCCAGCAAGTGAATTGACCAAGTTAAAATTAGAATACACCACATATTTGGAAGGAAACTTAAATGACCCTCAGGCGGTTGCCTTCAAAAAAATAGCACAAGCTACCTCAAATGAAGAGAAGGGAAGTATTTTCTATTCAGGTAGTATACAAGAAGATATTGATGGATTCAAGGCGGTTACCATCGAAGAAATTAAAGAGTTCTACACAAAATTCTTTGGCGCAAACAACGGTGTTGCTACGGTACTGGGTATGTCTGATCAAGCACAAACCAAAGAGATGCTAGAGCGCGTATTAGGAAACTGGAACAACCAAGTGAAATTTGAAAGAGCTTATCCTAAATTCTTTACAACCAAACAAAGTAAGGATATTATTCAGACAGCAGACAAAGAAAATGCCGCTGCTGTTGGAAAGTTAAACTTTGAAATGAACAAATCTAACCCCGATTTTGCAGCCTTAACTTTTGCTAATGAAGTTATGGGAGGTGGCTTTATGACCGCTCGTATTCCACAAAGATTACGCGAAAAAGAAGGCATTAGCTACGGAGCTGGTACTTATCTATCCGTTCCTACTGATGTGAATAACAACAATTCATCGTGGATGATTTACGCTTTCTTGAATCCGACCAAACGCACAGAAGTAGAAACAGCCATCAACGATGAGTTCGCTAAATTAGTTGCCAATGGAATTACCGAAGAAGAGCTACAAACAAACAAAAAGAGCTGGAAAAACGCAAGACAAACGAATTTAGGTAATGATGGTTATTTAATGTCTCTATCTAATACTTACTTGATGTACAACACTCCTTTCAGCGAGTTTGACAAGCTAAATGACGATATTGACAAGCTAACCGTAAAACAAGTGAATGCTGCAATTAAGAAATACTTGCAACCTTCAAAGTTCACAACCATTTATGTGGGTGATTTTACGAAGAAATAAATCCATAAAAAAGAAGCTGTCTAATAAGCGTTTCAAGATAGAACCTCATCTAATTTTTAGGTGAGGTTTTTTTGTGAATATTCCCTTGATTGTCGCTGTTTGTGTTACGATGAAATCAGATGTTTTGCTCAACAGGCAACCCCTTGTTATGGCCCTATTTCGTGCTATTCTATTTTTTCAAATTCAAAAAAACCTACAATACCACCTTCCATACTCTTCCACTTTTTGGAAAAAAAAGAGTTCATTTCCATTATTTTCCGAAAAAAAAATAACCAACTAAATTTCAGTATTTTGAAATGAACGAGATAAGTACTTGTAAAGGGTTTGTAAGGGGAAAGTTAATACTTACAAGGGTTTTAGGCCCTTTTACCAATGTTTTCCCTTACAAACCCCTTACAAACCCCTTACAAACCCCTTACAAACCCCTTACTAACCCCTTATTAACCCTTAACCATCTACTTATACCCTCAGACGTTACCCATTCGTCAATCAACGTTTGTTGCAGCAAGAAATCATTGGAGTGGGTGGTACTGGAAGCGAATAAGAATATTACTGATCGATTTCCACACAAGAACTTCCCCTTCTGCAATATTGACGCGTTCTAATGCATCAATTGGTTGTACAGCTGGTTTTTGGTCAGTGTCTTTACATACATATAAAGCGAATAGAGCTAAAATAAGGATTACTTTTATCGCAGTTTTTATCGATGGCTCACTTATTTTTCACAAAAAAAAAGACTATCCCAAGAGGAGATAGTCTTTATATCGAACGAATAATCGTTTTAATCATTTAATTTTAATACAGCCATAAAAGCCTCTTGTGGAATTTCAACGTTACCTACTTGGCGCATACGTTTCTTTCCTGCTTTTTGTTTTTCTAGTAATTTACGCTTACGAGAAATATCCCCCCCATAACATTTTGCTGTAACGTCTTTACGCAATGCTTTTACAGTTTCACGAGCAATTACTTTTACTCCAATTGCTGCCTGAATTGGAATGTCGAATTGTTGACGTGGGATCAATTCTTTCAATTTCTCACACATTTTCTTTCCAATGTGATAGGCGTTATCCGCGTGCATTAAAGCAGATAGAGCATCGACTACGTTGGCATTCAACATGACATCTACTTTCACTAAGTTTGACGTACGCATACCGATAGGTGAGTAGTCAAAAGAAGCATATCCTTTAGAAACTGTTTTTAAGCGATCGTAAAAATCGAATACAATCTCCGCTAAAGGCATATCAAACATCAACTCAACACGGTCTTCTGTCAAATACGTTTGGTTGGTGATGATTCCGCGCTTTTCGATACACAAGCTCATTACAGGTCCAACGAAATCGGCTTTAGTAATGATTGTTGCTTTGATATAGGGTTCTTCTACGCGTTCTAATTTTGAAGGTTCAGGCAAGTCAGAAGGGTTGTTTACCACGATTGGCGTTTCTGGGTTTTTCTTGGTGTACGCCAAATACGACACGTTGGGAACCGTTGTAATAACCGTCATGTTGAACTCTCTTTCAAGGCGCTCCTGAATAATCTCCATATGTAGCATTCCCAAGAATCCACAACGGAAACCAAATCCTAGAGCAGCTGAACTCTCTGCCGCAAAAACCAAAGAAGCATCATTCAATTGCAATTTCTCCATCGAGTTACGCAATTCTTCGTAATCTTCAGTATCTACAGGATAAATACCCGCGAATACCATCGGTTTTACGTTTTCGAATCCTTCAATCATATTTTGAGTCGGTATCTTCGCATCTGTAATGGTATCTCCAACCTTTACTTCTTTTGCTTCCTTAATACCCGAAATCAAATACCCTACGTCTCCACTAGAGATCACTTGTTTGGGAACTTGATTTAATTTTAAAGTACCAATCTCATCGGCAAAGTACTCTTTGCCTGTCGCCATAAATTTGATCTTCTGACCCTTTGTAATTTTTCCATTGATAACACGGAAAATTACTTCGATTCCACGAAATGGATTGTACACTGAGTCAAAAATAAGCGCTTGTAATGGCTCCTCAACATCACCTTTTGGAGCAGGAACTCTCTCGATGATGGCTGATAATATTTCTTCTACTCCTAAACCTGTTTTACCAGAGGCAGGAATAATTTCTTCGTAATCACAACCCAATAGGTTGACAATGTCGTCACTTACTTCTTCAGGATTAGCACTTGGCAAATCAATCTTATTTAAAACAGGAATAATGGTCAAATCATTCTCTAAAGCTAAATACAAGTTTGAAATAGTTTGCGCTTGAATACTCTGAGCAGCATCTACAATTAATAACGCACCTTCACAAGCCGCAATAGATCTAGAAACTTCGTAAGAGAAATCTACGTGTCCTGGTGTGTCAATTAAGTTTAATATATATTTTTCACCTTTGTATTCATACTCCATTTGGATCGCATGAGATTTAATTGTAATCCCGCGCTCACGCTCCAAATCCATACTATCCAAAAGTTGATTTTGTTGCTCACGTGCACTTACCGTTTGTGTAGCATCTAACAAACGATCTGCTAACGTACTCTTTCCATGGTCAATGTGAGCAATAATACAAAAGTTTCTAATGTTCTTCATCTTGGTTATATCCATTATTATAAGATCAGTAAAGTAAAAAAGTCAGAAGAAATAGGACTTCTTATCCCCGTGATCTAAGTTGTAAGACTTTCGTTTTATTTTAATTACAAACAATACGCCTATATTTTGCAAATATACTTTAAAGTTTGAATTTTTGGAGGAGATATTCACTTTTAATCGCGAGAAAAAAAACGTTTTTATTTATACTTCACTGCCAAAGAGAGGAGGTGCCTCTGCTTTTGCAAATAAAAAGAACCTTCACCCCTCACAATATTCCCGCATGCTCATTCGTTTTCTCCGAAGATTTTCCGTATTTTAGTGTACAAAATTTACGCTGTCATGAAAAAAATTATCCTTGTATTTGCTTTCACATTAAGCTCTTTAGTTGGATGTAGTCAGAAGAGTGATGTTATCCAAGATTACGCAACACTTCCCTCTTATTTAAAAGAGGTCTCTGGCATGTCATACGACGCCCATTCACATACGTTTTGGATGCTACAAGATAGCGGAAACAAAAATGAATTATATCAAATTGACTCCTTAGGTCAGGTGATACATACGCTCAAAATTGACAAGCAAAAAAATCGAGATTGGGAAGAGTTAACGGCTGATACAGATGGGAATCTATACATTGGCGACTTTGGAAACAACAAAAACAGTCGCCGCGATTTACAGATCATCAAGATTGACAAAAACAACTTAACGGCTACAGAAACTGAACCAGCCTACGTTATTACTTTTGATTATCCAGAACAGAAAGAATTTCCTCCTAAAGCGACAGAAATGCTTTATGATGCAGAAGCTTTTTTCTACTATGATGATCATTTTTACCTGTTCACCAAAAATAGAAGTAAAGCTTTTGATGGCACTTCTTTGGTCTATAAAATCCCCAATGTAGCGGGACATCACCAAGCCGAATACGTACAGACCTTTAGAGGGTGTAACGTATACAAACACTGCGCTATAACTGGAGCCGCAATTAGCCCAGATCAAAAGACCTTTGTCTTGCTCTCTCACACGAAACTATGGATTGTAGACAACTTCAATCCCAATGCCATTTTAGATGGGCGAATCCAAGAACACAAGCTCTACCACGATACACAAAAAGAAGCTGTCACCTTTGGGGATGACAGCACTTTATATATTTCCGATGAAGTAAAAAAGAAATCTGGAGGTAAGATTTACAAGGTAAACTTGAATCAATTAAAACCCAAATCCTAAGCCAAAGACAAATCGCCCGCCATCTTCACTGTAAAAATACGAACAGTGTAAGGTGGCTTGTTCTATGGCATTCACCCATAAACCTGCCCCATAGGCATTATGCCATTTGGAAGAGTCTTCTCCTGGTGTCCAAACGCGTCCATAGTCAAACCCCGTATACAAACCGTAAGACATTGGAATGAATCCTGCGGTAAATTGTCCAGCGTTAAAACGCAAGTCTGTTGTTTGAACAAAAGAGGTTTTTCCGGTAAAGCGCTCTGGTCTAAATCCTCTTAAATTGGTATTTCCTCCTATGGTAGCCCCGTGATAGAAATCGTAATTGGAATTCAATCGGGTTTGATATGTAAAATTCGTTGCTAAAACCAGTCGCTCACTACGCTCTAAATAATGTGCAAAACTTACTTTTGCATCTAAGAACGGAAAGTTTTGCTTGCTGTCCTCCAAGTTAGTTCTCCATCCCACTGTGGTGTGGAAGGCAAATCCCTTGGTCGGATTCGCCTGTTTGTCATACTGCTGAAAATCATAGCTTGCTTGCAATGTTGCATATTGCTGAAAATCAAACACCTTTTGATCCACTACAGCTGAACTACTGCTCACAAAACGGTTGGATTTATCTTGAACTTTCATTGCTTTATATTCGGCTTTTACTTCAAAAGCCCCTCCGTTTTCCCCTTGATATTTATAGCCGGGCGCAATAGCGTAACTTTCCATTCGAACGCGCTTGTATTCAGTGCCCATTTCCTTGTCGAAATACGTCGTCTCATTACCAATTCCATAGTAGTTTATTGCAAAATTTGGACTAGTTGCTCTCGCGTTTAGCGTAAAACCCCAGTTGTTAGTTGTATTGGGAAAATGCCCCGTATACTCCCCTTCTACTCCCTTGGTATTAAAGGAATAAAACCCTTTAATCACGTGCTTTGCTCGATAGGGATCTTGCACAAATGTTTTGCGTGTTGACGAATACAAAAATCCCAATTTTACTCCGTCTTCAGGATTATAACCAATATTAGGCAATAACATGTTGACAGTCAAAGGCAGTTTTTTGTAATTAAAGTTGTTCAAGTCATAGCGATTTGTAAAATGGTGTTTTGCTGCTACACCAGTCTCAGCGATTTCGTTATTCTTATCTGCGTAATCGTATACAACCACATTTTTTCCCTGCTCCACTTGGAAGGTATCTTTGTTTTTTCCTCCAATTAAACGCAACTTAATTGTTGCCTTTTTACTTCCCTCTACGATAAAGGTATCTTCGTCATTCAATCCGTATACCCAAATTTCTTTAGTTTCCTTAGGGTCATATGTTTTTTCAAACACAAATTCTTGTCCTTCTTTCTTATCTCTGAACTGGGTCAAGTGGATCGAACCATCGTCTTGACGATTGAATTTGAAGGTATCTTTTTTGTCTGTTCCTGACAACACAACGTATTTGCGCAATTCCTTGTAATAAAGAGGAATATAGGCTACTATTTTTTTCTTGCGTTCTTTGAGTATGGCTTTGATTTGTTCCACGTCTTCACCTTGTACTTCTTTGGGTAACTGAGCAAAAATTGCATCAATACTTTCATCGTCTAGCGCCTCTACAACGGATTGAGCTTCTCTGACCCAGTCAGCTTCTGACGTCGACTTGAGCAAGTATTGATCAAGGGGAAATGCCGTGTGATTAATCCAGCGCGGGGCAGCAAAGTCAGCGGTGTAATTTTGCATATGGCGCAGCATAGGCAATTTTTTAATTAGTGACAATAGAGCTCCATCTATCTTGGCAAACGCCTGATCGCGATCTCTTGGTACTGGGCGGTAGATTGTTTGTTCTTCTTCTTTAAACTCAGACCACCTCCATTGATCACCATGTCTATCCCAGTCGCCAATTAACATATCAAAGATTCGCGAACGCAAGTAGAGCTGTTCATCTACGGCGTATTTATCATTTTTTCTCAAATTGGCAATCACATCTGTAGTACTGATAATTTTGGCTGCATTTCCAAAACTAGTGGCTTCTTCATGTCCTTCGCTGGGACGTTCTTCAATCATGTACAGCTCATCGCCATACTTTGAATTGAATGCGCCCAAGGCTTGTTGTTTGGGGATGTAGTACAGCTCAGGATTCGTGTGATAAATCCCAACCTTATCCGACAATTCGCCAATGATAAAAGGTGTATAGGGATGGGCAGTTGTATAGAAATCATAAATAAAACCCTCCGCCCAAGTATTGTCAAATGACTCCATGACATATTGGTCCGTAAAGACAGCCGTTTGCAAGAAACGGGATACACTTTTTCGCACGCCACGCATAACGTATTGTGTACCATTTTTATCGGCCAATCGCAGCGACAGTGATTGATTTCCACCACCGGAGATCAAAGGTGTCAATCCTCCCTTTAAGCTATCTAAATTTGCCACAGGGGCCAAAATAGGTTGTCCATAAGTCGAACGATAGTGTTCGCCCCACAGGAAGCGATACAGCCTGCCTTTTTTCGTCCATGGTGTCGGATATACACTTGCTAAGATCGAATCACTTTTAGGTGCTCCAAAATCTGTAGTATGCTCTGGTTCTGGCGTAAAAATTTGTCTTTTCCACAAGGGCTGATGTTTACCTTCTGCAAACGAATAAAACGTCAAATAACTGCTTTTATCAGCTGCTATTTCCAGCGTTGCATACCCCAATTGACCAGCAGAAAAACTACCGGCTTCAATCGCTCTAGCAGGAGATAAATCTCCCAATGCGCCACTGATTACTTGTTTTACTCCATTCTTTTCCACATATTGTAAGTTGCGCTCGTGTCCTGATACCAAAACGACGTTGTCGTACATCTGAGCCATCGTTTGCAAGCGTTTATTCAATGTGTTGTATTTTTTTCCTTGTAAATCTTGTACGTGTATACCAGAAACCGCTCTAGTGTAGTTCCATACAGAACCTATAACAGGCATTGGGATTTTCGCATCCAACGGATACAGATGGTCGCGCAGGGAAAAGTACCCCCCGTAATTTCCAGTACTGTACACAGGGTGGTGCAGTGCTAATACAACAATCTTATTTTGATTTTTGTTGATTTCCCCTCTTAGTTCATCGAAGAAATCTTCGCGTGTTTTAATATCACAGTCTTCATTCATATTGGGTTGTTTATCCCAATTTTCCAAATACCATTGGCTGTCTACGGTAATTAGTACCGTTTCATCATTAATCTTCAGTCGTTCGAAACCACATACTTTACGCGGCAAAAGCGCTTTTTTATCTTCTAGGGTTGTCGCTAAAAACTTAGAAATATCTTTAATTCCTTCATATCCTTTTTTCCATTCAGCCTCTCCGTTGATAAAAACCGTTTCCCCTTTAAAGTGCTTTGACCAAGTCAACGCCGTATTTAATCGGATGTCATCGGGTTGCTTTAGTTGCTTTTTTTGTATATTATCTCCAAGTAAAACTAGCGTTGACTGTTTGTCTGCTTGTTGAAAAACACGACTCAACTCGGCAATATGGGCTTGTTCCTGCTCCGTTTTTGCTGCAAGTAGATTTCCGACAAAATAATAGGTGTGTACAATTTTATCTGCTGTTGGGCGTTGTTGTAGCAGTAGTTGTTCCTTGTCCATGTGCCCTTGTGGGTGTAGCGTAGCACAAGAATACAACAGCACAACAAGAAGAAAATAAGCTATTGGCTTAATTTTAATATACAGTTCGGGGTTTTGACTAAATAATTTCATATTTTTAAACCTAATAAAGAGGGTTGCTATGACTATTTTACAAAAAGTTGAAGAGTATATCTTTCAACTATACAAAGATACATTATCACAACAATATACCTATCATAATTTTAACCATACTATCCGCGTAGTAAATGGTTTAGACGAGTTATTAGAACAAATCAGTGTCAGTGAAAAAGAGGCGATGAATTTAAGACTTGCGGCGTGGTTTCACGATACTGGCTACACGATATCATGTGAGGAACACGAGAAGCACGGTGCCGCTATTGCGGAACAATTTCTGCAAAACCAAGGCATTGATGTAGCGGACATTCAGTGTATACAAGCGCTTATTTTAGCGACAAAATTAGATCATGTACCAACCAATCTGTTAGAGTGTATTATCAAAGATGCCGATTTTGCACATATGGCGGACAAGGACTTTAGCGAAGTAAGCAATTTGCTATTAAAGGAATTAATCACTACTTGTAACTATGCTTTCACACAAGAGGAATGGAACCAACAGAACCTAAATTTTCTCGTTTATAAGCACCGTTACTACACAGATTACGCCCGACAAAATTGGCAACCCAAAAAACAACAGAATATTTTTGACATTCAATCGCGTATTGAAAAAGACAAGAAAAAGAAAGAAAAAACAGAGAAAAGAGAACATTTTAGATCCATCGATACTTTGTTTCGCACCACGCTGCGCAATCACACTCAACTGAGTGCTATCGCAGATCGCAAAGCAAATATTCTACTGTCGGTGAATGCAATCATCATTTCCATCTGCTTATCTACGCTAATTCCCAAACTGGATAGCCCGTCAAACGCCCATTTGATTGTTCCAACCTTTGTGTTAATCTTCTTCAGTGTAGCCACCATTATATTTGCAATTATGTCGACTAGACCTAAAGTAACCACAGGCACTTTTTCTCAAGAAGAAATTGAAAATCACACGGTAAACTTGCTTTTCTTTGGTTCATTTCACAAAATGCCTTTAGATGAATACTACAAAACCCTGCGAAATTTAATTCGCAAAGAAGAAAACATATACGAAGCCCTGACTACCGATTTGTACTATTTAGGTAAGGTATTACACCGCAAGTATACCCTATTGCGCATGACGTATACCATTTTTACTGTTGGTATACTCGCATCGGTTGTTGCCTTTGTTCTCGCGTTTAGAGGTATTGGTTTCTAAGGAAATTCACCATGAGTTGGGGATAATCCAGTCGCTCTAGATTAAAGTCTACATTCACCAGCACCCGCAGTCCAATTAACCCAGAAACGCCTTGCAAATCCTCAACCTCAAAAGCTTGAATAGTTGATTCTAACAGCCCGAGATGCTGTAAGTACTTGACGTATGCCATATATTCATCGCGATCGGCATAAGAGGCAAATACAATGGCGATACTCTTCGGTTGTACGATGCGCTCTTCGGAGTTTTGAATCATTGCTTTGTCCAAGCGTTTTTTGATAATTTCATATCGAGTATTGTAGGAACCGTCAATGTCAAAACGCTTTTCATCCATTCGAAACTGAATACTCAACGAGGCGTCATACACTAAAATCAACGAGGTAGCGTCCATGGGTATTTTATCCTGTATGTTGTTGCGGTAATGCACACACATTAGCTCTGCCATCACCTGTAGTTGCCACAAGCGCAAGTTTTGCAAATACGTAATATCAAAGGGACGATCAGGGCAAATAGAATCGCCAATATACATATTGTGTTCTACTCCATCGGTTTTAAAACGCTCGTAATAATGCGGATAGACCTCTTGGGCCTGTTTTTGTCTCTTGTCTAAAATATCGGAATAACACTTGTTAATGCGTCCAATCTGCTTGTCAAATACTTTGCGGTAACGGTAGTACACATCGAGTTCATAATCGACATACGCAAAGTATTCATTTAACTTTTCTGCGTGAAACAGATAGCTCTCTTTTCGCAATAAAGGGTGTATTTCTTCTCGAATATAGTTTTGAATGCGTTGCTCTAATCCTGAATAAAATTGATTTTTTACCTGCTTATAATACGCTTGAATTTTCAAGCGATGCTTTTCCAACAAGATATTATCGCTAGCATCCATAAAATCTTCTAGCAAATCTGACAATTGAGTTAACTGCGTCATCAAATCTTGTTGAATGGCGTTATTGCGCAATTGGCTAGACCCTTTGATATCTATTTCACCATATAGAGGAAACACGTCAGGAAATACAATAGGTCTGAGCATATAGTTTTTATCTGCCACGCTATCTAGGTAGTTTTTCTGTGCTTCTTCGAGAAATTTCCAATACACACTTGGATGGATGGTCGTGTATTCGCGTTGTATAATTGCTTCGATGTGATTTAAAGCATCGGTTCTCACGCGCTCCATGGTCTCGGAAATGATCGGCATGAGTTCATTCAATTTTTGTGCACTCACACTGTGCAAATCGCGTGGATTGCTCGACACGATTTCCAAGATTCCCTCAATTCCTGTCGAGGTGATAATCGGGCTAAATAAACAGCTTCGAACCCCCTTTTTCTCGAGGTTTTGACACATTTCACGATGATCTTCATTTTGGGTTTCTGCCTGAACGTTGGAAATACTAAAGTATTGCTTCTGAACCATCAATTGGCGATAGGCTTGGGCAGAAATAACGATTTTGCTTTGTTCTTCATTGAGCAAATAGCTATTGACAATCATGGCGTTTTGTAGCTCTGCTTGTGTAGTAGAGTCGCCGCGCAACACCGTCAATCCGACTTTGAGATTAGGCAACTTAAAAATAGAACTAAACAATTGATTGATAAAATCACCCAATGGTTTGCGTTGTAGTTCTGTTTTCAAGAAGCTTTCTTTTAGCAGTGACAAGGCATTTTCAAAGGTAACATCGACCAAACTCAACAAGCCGAATCCCTTGAGGTTCCAGCTTTTCTGCGGAAAATAGCGTTGCCAGAGTTCGAAATTATCGTAGTTATCTTGTAGTAATTCGATGTCTTCTTGGGTGAGCATTACGGCGTTTTCCCTTGGGGAAAGTTCGACAAAATCCGCGTTATACAACACGCGATAATATCGCGTAATGCCGCGCTTATCTGGTAAATCAATAAATAGTGGTTGGCTGAGATCAAAGGTCGTGTTGAAGTAAAAATTCATAATTATACAACAACACGCAATATAGTATTCGTTTTGATTAAAGTTGCGTATTTCCCCTGTATAGCGTCCTCCTGCATCGATAATAATTTGCTTAAAACGCCTGGTGTGGTTGAACATGATATTTTGAAAAGGCATAGAAACCGCCTTAATCTCATTGTCTGACAAAGCCGAAGGAAAGATAACATCAAAGAGTTCTTTCACCAAACTTTCATAGGTATCTGCCAGGGGGTTATCAATCACCTCTTCATCGACGATCAGCTGTTGATCAGCTCTAGCTAAAAGATCTTCGTAATACGCTTTCTTATACGGATTTCCATAGTCAAGCGCAATATACTTCCTCAATTCTTCTTTTAGCTTGTCAAAGGAGAATTCGATGTGGAACGGGGTCAATTCAAACGCTTTTAATCTCATGTCATGTACTTCAATAAGGGTTTAAAGATACGGAATCCCTTAGTTTTAATTCCGTTTCCGCCGATTTATCTTCTTTCAAAAGTTCTAAAAAACGAAAAAATAAAATATTGTACTTTTGCAGGAAATATCGAAAACGATTATGATTAAAATTGGCAATATAGAATTACCTGATCATCCGCTTCTTTTGGCGCCCATGGAAGATGTGAGTGATCCTCCTTTTCGCCGTTTGTGTAAAAAGCACGGGGCGGATTTAATGTATTCCGAATTTATCTCTTCTGAAGGATTAATTCGCGATGCGATAAAGAGCAAGATGAAATTAGATATTTTTGATTACGAACGACCAGTTGGTATTCAGATTTTTGGTGGAGACGAAGAAGCGATGGCGATGTCAGCGCGCATAGTTGAAACAGTACGTCCTGACTTAGTGGATATTAATTTTGGGTGTCCGGTAAAAAAGGTCGTTTCCAAAGGAGCTGGAGCAGGTGTATTGAAGGACATTGACTTGATGATCCGCCTAACTAAAGCAGTTGTATCGAGTACCTCCTTGCCTGTTACGGTCAAAACGCGTTTGGGGTGGGATGAGGAGTCGATTAACATAGACGAAGTAGCTGAGCGACTACAAGATGTGGGAGTACAAGCCTTGACCATCCACGCGAGAACCCGCGCACAAATGTACAAAGGACACTCCGATTGGACCCATATTGAACGCATTAAGAACAATCCGCGCATCAAAATACCAATTTTTGGCAATGGCGATATTGATAGCCCACAAAAAGCCCTAGAATACAAAGAAAAATTCGGTTTAGACGGTATGATGATTGGTCGTGCTGCGATTGGATACCCATGGATTTTTGACGAAATAAAGCACTATTTCCAAACGGGTGAACTCCTAGCCCCACCGACGATTCAAGATCGCTTAGAAGCGGCTAAAAACCATCTGATTTGGTCGATGGAATGGAAAGGAGAGCGCTTGGGTATTGTAGAAATGCGTCGCCACTATACCAATTACTTCAAAGGTATCCACAGTTTTAAACCACATCGCCTGAAATTAGTTACTACAGATGACGTAACGGAGTTACTGAACTTATTTGACCAAATTGCTGAAGAATACAAAGATTATGTGATTGGAGAATAGTGAGTGGTGAATAGTGAGTGGTGAATAGTGAGTGGTGAATAGTGAGTGGTGAGTAGTGAGTGGTGAGTGGTGAGTGGTGAATTCTTATGAAGAGAAAATCAAACAAAGAGCAATAAAAAAAGGGATGAGTTTATTTAAAACTCATCCCTTTTTTATTGAAGAGAAATTGCCTGAAATAACTCAGCTCTTTTAATAATCTTATGTTGCTCGTTGCTCGTTGTAAACCGCAATTATCTTACAAACGAAGAAACTAAACAAACCGTACAAACCGTACAAACCGCGCGAACCGCGCAAACAACAAATCGTAGATTCATCGAACACCAAAACCAATATAAACTAGGTGAGATAAACCGCGCAAAAAACAAACCGTAAAAACCGCGCAAAAAACAAACCGTAAAAACCGCGCAGATTTCGTTGCTGTTAGTTCTTTGTTCTTATTTAAAACAAGTTACTCCTCTCACATCTCCATTCTACACTAAACTATTTCGTTTTATCAGAGACAATGTGCAAATCGCGTTGTGGAAATGGAATTTCGATATTGGCTTCATCAAGTGCTACTTTGATAATCTGTTGGATTTCGAATACTGTATTCCAGTAATCTGCTTTTCCAATCCAAGTACGCACGTTTAAATCTACAGAGCTATCTCCTAAATTACTCACAAACACAATAGGTTCAGGACTTTGCAATACAGCTTTGTGTTTAGCTAAAGCGGCAAAAATAACATTTTGGGCTTCTTTGATATTCTCATTATAGCCGATGCCTACAACAAAATCATGTCGTCTAGAGGTAATTTCAGAGTAATTGGTAATTACAGAATTTGCCAAAGGTCCATTAGGGCTAAATATTTTCAATCCTGTTGGTCCGGTTAATGTGGTATACAGCAAATCAATGCGTTCTACGGTTCCTTCTGTACCGCTTGGATTCGAGATATAATCTCCTACCTTAAAGGGTTTGAATAGCAACACGAGAACTCCGCCAGCGAAATTCGACAAGCTCCCTTGTAGAGCCAAACCAATCGCCAAACCAGCCGAGGCAAAAATCGTTGCAATTCCCGCTACTTGGAATCCCATCGTTGCAGCTACCACAATTAGCAAGATGATGTACAGCGTCGCTTTGACTACACTCAATAAAAAACCGCGTAATGACAGCTCAACGTCTCTTTTCTCAAGACGTCTGCGAATCACCTTTAAAACAAGTTTAACTAGATACGAGCCGACTCCCAAGATGACTAATCCTAAAATTATTTTAGGTATTGCATGCCACATTGAATCTAACATCTGTTCTAGTCCATTCCATAACATTTCCATAGCTTTCTTTTTTTAATTTAGATTTTCAATTTCTTTTTCATGTCTTTCGACAGTGCATCTTTGTGCACCATAAAATCTGTCGTTTTGTATTTGACATACTCTTTGGACATATACATATATCCTTGGTGATCATTTGAAATTCCCCAAGAGTTTTTTACAATGTAAAATTCACGTCCTGATTGGTCCTTAGCAATTCCTACAATATGCATACCGTGATCATCCGTTGTGGAATAATTGTCAAATGCTTGTTGACGCATTTCAGCTGTTACGCTTCGCTCTGGTTTTGGTCCGTTGAAAATTTCCTTGCGCTCGTCTTCACTCATATCTTCCCAATCTTTTTCAGGAACATAGGCAACTCCATTTTTCCAGCTAAAGTATTTTTCGCTCACATCTCCACCCCAAGCAACAGTAAATCCATTGTTGATTGCCTCGTCTATGATATCGGTCATCTCGTTTACTTTCACGTTGTACACTTGATCAAACGCCCAGTTATCTGGCACTAATAGAACAAATTTATCATAGTAAGGGTAGTTCATATCTGAACCAATTTCGATATAGTCATCTGGATTAATTCCGATTACTTCGCTGGCAAAAGTCTGAGGAGTGTATTCTTTTCCTTCCCATTTGAATTTTTCTGGCACTTCACCAAGATAAGCATCAATGACTGCTGTATAGGCTTTTTGCCAGTTAGGTGTTAGTTTTCCATTTGGATTTGAAACTACTGCTTTTAGCACTCCTTCTTGGATCGCTGCCATTTCTGCAAATTGATTCTTCTTCGTACCGTAGTTTAATCCTGTATAAACCTCTTGTGGTACAGCACCATACATACGATACATATTCATTACATCGTGAAACGCACCTCCATCACCTAGCGTCACGGCACCTTGCATACGCACATACATTTTTCCTTTTTCGATATAGGCATTACGTGCCGAATAAATCTGCGAAATCTCAACTGGACGTTTACCCATACGCATCATTTCTGATTCGATAAACGAATTAGCAGAATAACTCCAACATGTTCCTGAAGATCCCTGATTTTTAATCGACGTATTTTCAATATCTACTACTGGCTTAAACTGATACAGCTCCTTGCTTTTATCACTTGCGTTTAATTTTAATGCATTGACAAGATTGTCTTGTGCGAATGTCGTTGACGCCGATATAACAGATAAAACCGCCGTCAAGACCCATGATTGAATCGTTTTTTTATTCATTTTTACTGTTGTTATAGTCGTAAAGATAAAAAAACATTGTTTAATGACCTTGGAGAACGGTTTTTTTTGTTCTTTATCTCACCTAGTTTATATTTTGTTTTGGTGTTCGATGAATTTTCACTTCGTTACGATTTGCTCGTTGTTGTTTAGTTTTCTCTACCATAACCTTACTCACCATTCACCAAAAAAAAAGCAACCCTTTCGGATTGCTTTTTTTTGACTATAATGTTTCTTTTAACCAACGGAAAAATTCACCTTGCCAAACTTGAGCGTTTTGCGGTTGAACTACCCAGTGATTTTCTTCTGGTAAGTATAAGAATCTACTTTTAATTCCTCTCAACTGCGCGGCTTGGAATGCTTCTTGTCCTTGTCCGATTGGCACGCGATAATCTTTTCCTCCTTGAATAATTAAGATCGGCGTGTTCCATTTATCCACATTGTTGATTGGGTTAAAGTTTTGAATTGCATTTTGTGCATCTTTATTGTCTTTTTCCCAATAAGCTCCACCTGTATCGAAATTAGGGAAGAAAACTTCTTCTGTAGTTCCGTACATGCTTACTAAGTCAAATACCCCACAGTGTGAGATAAACGTCTTAAATCTATTTTCGTGAATACCAGCCAAATAAAATACAGAATATCCCCCATAACTTGCACCGATTGCACCTAAGCGCTCCTTGTCAACATATGCTTCTTTTGCTACATCATCGATAGCGGCTAGGTAATCTTGCATGGGTTTACCTCCCCAATCTTTACTGATTGCCTCGTTCCACTCTACTCCATGTCCAGGCATCCCTCTGCGGTTTGGCGCTACAATAATGTAGCCTTCAGCAGCCATCAATTGGAAATTCCAACGAAAAGAATAGAATTGAGATAAAGCCGATTGTGGTCCCCCTTGCGCGTACAACAAAGTAGGGTATTGCTTATTCGGATCGAAATTCGGCGGGTAGACTACCCAAGTCACCATATCTTTTCCGTCTACTGTTTTCACTATGCGCTTTTCACTTTTGCTCATCGCAATTTTTGAATACAGTTCGTCGTTTACTTTAGTTAGTTGATTCCATGTTTTTTTCTTTAGATCGTAAGAAAAAATTTCCGTCGCATGATTGAAATCTGTACGAGTGAGTATCACTTTATCTCCATCAAATCCTACGATACCTGTAACGTCAAAGTTTCCGTCAGTCAACTGTCTCACTACTGGAGCGATGCGTTTTAACCCTGGGAAATTCACTTCAAACAGTTGTACCGTACCACCTACTGCTGCAACGAAATACACTTTGCTTCCGTCTTTGCTCCATTTATAGCTATCTACTGTACCATCCCAATTTGCCGTTAGGTTTTGCTCTACCTCACCAATACGCACAATAATATCGTTTTTATCAGCTTCGTATCCATCGCGTTTCATTTGCAACCAAGTCAAATGTCCTTGAGGAGAATACGTTGGATGCGTGTCATAACCAACATTTGATTCTGTTAGATTCTTTGTCTGTTGTGTTTCTAAATTATATTGGTATAAATCGGTGTTTGTACTCAAGGCATAATCCGTTCCAAACTTCTTTTTAGACACATAGACAATTGACTTTCCATCCGGTGCCCAAATATAATCCTCCGAACCTCCAAATGGTTTTTGCGGAGCATCATAGGGTTCATCTTTCATGATGTCAATTTTGTTGTCTTGTTTGTCTTTGGGTGCGTAAAACACGTGGTTGTGGGACCCGTCATTCCACGTATCCCAATGTCTGTAATCCAATCCATCAAACACATAGGCATCGGAATGCTCCATGGCTGGGTATAAATCTTTTCCTAAGACTTTATTGATTTTAACTGCTTCATCAAACAAGATATACTTCCCATCAGGTGAAATAGCGGTATTGTTTACCACATCTTTATGCGATTCTATTTCAACGGGTGTTCCACCTCCAATAGGCATTTGATAGGTTTTAGTATCAAAGCTATTTTCTTCCATCTTGGCATGAGTCACCTTGTAAACAAGGCTTTTCCCATCTTTTGAAATTCCAACAGGACTTACTCTCCCTAATTTCCACAAGAGTTCTTTTGTCATCACTTCTTGAGCGAACGTAGTAAAACACGCTAAACTCAAGGCAAACAAAACTATTTTTTTCATATTGAGTAGGTTTATTAAGCCGTAAATTTACTCTTTTCTTTTGATTCTAAACTACGACAGAATGCGATAGAAGTGTTAATAAGGCGGTTTTCTTTTCTTATTTATTTTGTAATTCATCCGCAAATCAAAACTAAAACCCCGTTTTTTATTCATCGAAAGCGAAAGAAAAAAGAGAAAAAAGTTCCATTATCCGAAATATTGGAATGCAATTTGAAGTGTTATTTTTATCTAAAACATAGAATTATTATAAAAATAATAACTATTTTCACCGACAAATTTTTTCATCTATGAAAAACAATAAACTTTTTATTGCTATTCTCATCGCCTTAGTTTTAGGGGTTATTTTTGGGAGTATCATTCATTATTCACTTCCAGACTACATTTCTGGTTTTTCAGAAAACATCAAATTACTAGGGACGATCTTCATTCGGTTGGTTCAAATGATCATAGCACCATTGGTTTTCTGTACTTTAGTGGTTGGAATTGCCAAAATGGGTGACATGAGAATGGTGGGTCGCGTCGGAGGAAAAGCAATGGGATGGTTTATTACCGCTTCCTTGGTTTCTCTTGGAATTGGTTTAGTTTTAGTAAACTGGTTTAAACCAGGAGCAAATGCAAACTTCAATTTAGACAACACCTCCTCTGCGGATGATCTATTAACGCGTACGAATGCATTAAGTCTTCAATCCTTTATTGAGCACTTAATTCCAAAGAGTATATTCGATGCTTTTGCTCACAATGAGATCTTACAAATTGTGGTATTTGCTGTATTTTTCGGCATAGCCTTAGCAAGTATTGGAAAAAAAGGAAAAGTCATTATCAAATTATTCGACCGCATTTCGGAAGTCGTGCTTAAAATGGTAACCTACATCATGTGGGCAGCTCCATTAGGGGTTTTAGGTGCGATTGCCAGTGCAGTTGCTCTATATGGACTGAGTATTTTCTTCACCTATGCCAAGTACTTACTCGCCTTTCTTGTTGGATTACTTGTTTTATGGGCCGTTTTAATTTTAGTGGGCTACCTAATTCTAGGAAAAGATGTATGGCGTTTGCTAAAAGCAATCAAAGAACCTTTACTAATTGCATTCTCTACAACAAGTAGCGAAGCAGTTTTCCCTAAATTGGTGGAGCAACTAAACAAATTTGGTTGTTCGCCTAAAATCGTATCCTTTACCTTGCCTTTGGGGTATTCCTTTAATCTGGATGGCAGTATGATGTACTTGACATTTGCCAGTATATTTATCGCCCAAATTTACGATGTTCCGATGACCTTAGGCGACCAAATTCTAATGCTTTTAGTGCTGATGATTACGAGTAAAGGTGTGGCGGGTGTACCCCGTGCTTCCTTGATTGTTATTGTGGCCACTTGCGCAATGTTTAATATCCCACCAGAAGGAATTGCATTTATCTTGCCTATTGATCACTTCTGCGATATGGGTAGAAGTATGACAAACGTTTTGGGTAATGCATTATCAACTGCCTCAATCGATAAGTTTGAAAGCAAAGAGGAGGAAAACACCCTGCAGATTGAAAATTAAAAAACACGATAAAACAAAATAAAGACACACTAAAAACAAACTATGGACGAATTTCATTTATCACAATTAATCAATCCTGAGTTCTATATCAATTTAGAGATTGCGGGTCACTCTATTGGAATATATGTTGTATTGTTTATTGTATTTGCTGAAACAGGATTATTTGCTGGATTCTTTTTACCAGGGGATAGTTTACTGTTCTTGGCTGGTATTTACAGTACGGCATTAATGCAAGAAATTTTCCCAATAGAAAGCGACTTTTTAAACGTTGCTCTGTTATCCACCTTAGTCGCTGTAGCCGGAATTCTCGGCAACTCCTTTGGCTATTGGTTTGGCGCCAAGAGTGGCAATTACCTTTACAATGTAAAAGACAATTTCATTTACAAGAAAAAATATCTATACGAATCAAAAGTATTCTTTGAAAGACACGGTGGAAGAGCGATTATCTTTGCTCGTTTCTTGCCTGTTGTTAGAACTTTTGCTCCGATTATCGCGGGAATTGTCCGCATGGATATTAAGCGTTTTATGCTGTACAACGTTATTAGTTCATTTTTATGGGCAACTACGTTGATTTTTGCAGGACATTACTTACAAGTTTGGTTGTTGGAAAGCTACGGCATCAACTTGAAAGATTATATCGAGTACATTGTCTTGTTCTTGGTTCTTGCTACTACTTTGCCAATTATCATCAAATTGGCAAAAAGAAAGAAAACAGAAACCATCACAGAAGAATAATTAAAAATAGGCACATGAGTGCCTATTTTTTTTGGTTTACGGTGACAGTTATAGCACTAAAAACAAAAAGCGACGGTTTTCACCGTCGCTTTTCTTATTTTGGTATGTGGATATCAAAACGAGATGATCGTTTCTCTAACACACTACAATCTACTCTGCAGGAGCTAATTCAATTATTAACCCTTCCAGTTCGGGAACAATTGCAATTTGACATCCTAAACGACTATTGTCTTTGACGTTTAGTGCTTCCCAAAGCATTGCCTCCTCATCGGGATTCATTTCTGGTACATCAACTTCATCAGCGTTGTGAACATAACACTGACAAGAAGCACACATAGCCATTCCACCACAAATACCAATAGTTCCTTCGGGTGCTAGTTCATAAGCACGAACAACTTCCATGACGTTCATACTCATATCTGTTGGCGCATCAACCTCGTGTTTTACACCTTCTCTATCAATAATTGTAATTTTAATATCTGACATGACTATTCAATTGATTTAACAACAGCTTTTTCCGCTTCTTTTCGCGTTCCATCAAATCCATTAATCCCAGAAACCGTCGTATATTTCAAGACGAATTTCTTTCCAGGATTCAACATGTTATACACACTTTGACACATTAAAGTCGCTTCGTGGAATCCACATAGAATCAACTTTAGTTTTCCTGGATAGGTATTAATATCACCAATAGCATAAATTCCAGGGATATTCGTTTGATAATCCAATGCGTTATTTACTTTAATCGCATTTTTTTCAATTTCCAATCCCCAATCTGCAATTGGACCCAATTTAGGTGTTAACCCAAACAAAGGAATAAAGTAATCACAAGGAACATCACGGCGTTCGCCTTCGCATTCCACTACTACAGCATCTAGTTTAGTCGTTCCTTTCAGTTCAACGATTTCTGCTGGGGTGATTAAATGAATTTTCCCTTTATCTTTCAGGACTTGTACTTTCTCTACAGAATCTAAAGCCCCTCTAAATTCGTTACGTCTATGTACCAAATAAACTTTCTCTGCCACATCAGCTAAGAAAATACTCCAATCTAGGGCAGAGTCACCTCCACCAGCGATTACGATGTGTTTTCCAGCGAACATTTCTGGTTTTTTCACGAAATACTCAACGCCTTTATCTTCGTAATACGCCAAGTTTTCCAGTTCTGGTTTACGCGGTTCAAAAGAACCTAAACCTCCAGCAATAGCCACTGCTTTTCCGTGGTGTTTTGTTCCTTTATTAGTGGTAACGATAAACGTACCGTCTTCTTGTTTTTCGATTGTTTCAGCAACTTCATTCAGGGTGAAACCCGGTTGAAACTGCTTGATTTGCTCCATTAAATTATCGATTAATTCTGCTGCTCCCACGGTAGGATATCCCGGGATATCGAAAATAGGTTTTTTAGGATAAAGCTCAGTTAATTGACCTCCTGGTTGAGGCAATCCGTCAATGATATGACATTTAAGCTTTAACAAACCTGCTTCAAAAACAGCAAATAGACCCGTTGGTCCAGCTCCAATAATAATTATATCGGTTTCAATCATGGTGTAGTTCTTTAATACAAAGGTATCCTTTGTAATGTTTATTAAAAATGATAAAAGTCAACTAAATGAAAGATAATATACTCTCTAGCAAATAGTTGACTTGTTATTTTTATCCAACATTAACTACCGACTCGATCTCGGGTGCATATTTTTTAATTGTAGTTTCAACCCCAGCACTCAATGTCATTTGATTGACACTGCAAGCTGTGCACGCTCCTTCTAAGCGAACTTTTACGTGCTTGTCATCCTCTATATCAATTAAGGTAATATCTCCGCCATCGGTTTGCAAAAACGGGCGAATCTCGTCTAACGCCTTCATAACGTTTTCTCTGATAGTTTCTGATGCCATATATTTAGTCTATAAAATGGTTTTATTTTTTCCCTACAGCTGAACACCCAGCCATAGTCGTAATTTTAATTGCCTCTGTTGGCGGCAAGGAATCGTTGCGCAATACCACTTGTTCAACTACATTTCTAGTAATCTCTTCAAATACTTTAGCAACAATCGTATCACTTTGTAGTGCTGCAGGACGACCGAAATCCCCTGCCTCTCTAATACTTTGAACAATAGGCACCTCACCTAAGAAAGGCACTTGTAAGTCTTGCGCCAGGTTCTTCGCTCCGTTTTCTCCAAAGATATAATACTTGTTGTCTGGCAATTCTTCTGGTGTGAAATAAGCCATGTTTTCAACAATTCCCAACACGGGTACATTGATGCTGTCTGAAGTAAACATCGACACTCCTTTTTTTGCGTCTGCAAGTGCAACGGCTTGTGGTGTAGATACCACAACGGCTCCTGTAACAGGTAGTGATTGCATGATTGACAGATGAATATCTCCTGTTCCTGGAGGTAAATCCAATAGTAAGAAGTCTAATTCGCCCCAATCTGCGTCAAAAATCATCTGATTTAATGCTTTAGCTGCCATAGGTCCTCTCCAAATGATTGCTTGATCTGCTTTGGTAAAAAATCCAATAGACAGCAATTCAACCCCATAAGAAAGAATAGGCTTCATTTTTGAGCGCCCATCTACTTCAACTGAAATGGGTTTTGCGTTTTCTACGTCAAACATAATTGGCATTGACGGACCGTAGATATCTGCGTCTAACACCCCTACACGGAAGCCCATATTAGCTAGACTTGCCGCAATATTTGCTGTAACAGTAGATTTACCAACACCTCCCTTTCCAGAAGAAATCGCAACGATATTTTTAATACCTGGTATTGCTTTTCCTTTTATCTCTGGTTTTTCAGGTGCTTCTACTTTAATATTTACTTTTACTTTTGCCTTGTCGCACACTTGTTCGTGAATCACTTTCATCACATCTACTTCGGCTCTTTTTTTGATGTGCAAAGCGGGCGTTGACAAAATTAAATCAACAACAACCTCATCTCCAAAGGTCATAACGTTGTTTACTGCCCCACTTTCAACCATATTTTTTCCTTCTCCAGCAATAGAAATAGTCTCTAATGCCTTCAAAATATCTTTTCTATCTAATTTCATTATATGCGATTAGTTTTCAATATTTTACTATAAATCTTGACTAACGCAAATATAGCAGTTATATTTGAAATTATGATGTTAATATATTCTAAATGCAATTCCCTAGTACACTTGGCCTTATAGGTGATTCGCATAATTAAGCGCTCTTTTTTTAGCTAAAAAAACGCGTTTTATTTCGTTCTGAATAAGGGCAAATTCTGCAGTGAGCAGTTGATTTTTCGCTGCATTAAAGGAGAAAATATCCGCCTTGCCATTCTCGTATTTTACCTGAGTTGTATGAAAGGATTTTTGTGCTAATTCGATACTGTTTCTCAAGCGTTGGTTTAGGGTTTCAATCTGATCGATTTCTTGGATTAATTGGTCATTTTCTTTTTGAATAAATCGCTCTTTGTCCTGAATTTTCAGCGTATTTAGCTCGCTATCAACTTTGTTTTTTCGCAACTGCCTCGTGATAGCCCCCCCTTGAAAAAGGGGAATGTTAAAACCAATACCGACATAGTGACTTTTATTGTCGCCAAACTGTCTAGAAAACGAAGCCACCTCCCAATCCAAACTGGTATTAAAGGGTTTTGAATAGAAAGTTCCCCACTGATAATTGGCGGTAATTCGAGGGTATTTCTTTGCTTGTAAAGCCTTTCTTTCCGCCTCTAAAATGAGCTGATACTGCTTTGCTTTTTCCAAGATGGGATTGAACTCATAATCCGAATTATATCCAACAAATTCCCGTTCAAACACCAGTTCAAAATCGGTAATTTCAACCGTTTTAACATCCAACAGCTGAAGGAGCTGTAATTTTTGGTTGTGTAAATCATTGACGGTTTGTTGTATTCCAATTTGTTCATTGGCAAAGATATACTCAATGTCATATTGATCGCTTTGGGGTTTGGCCCCTGCCTCAACTTCTTTGATCACGCGTTCCATATTGAGCTGGCTATTTTTCAACTGTTGGCTTTGCAAAGTATAGTACTCTTGGGTTCCAATAATGCGAAAAAATAAATCCAAGACACGTTGTTGGTAGTAATACTTCACCTCTTCTTCTTGAAGGTTGGCATAAGAGGTGTTTAACTTTCGGCTCTGACGATCGAGATAATCCGACCAATCAAACAAGCTAATCGACGCATCTACTGACGTTTGTAAGGATTGAATATTTGAGCTTACTCGGGTGTTGGTCGTTGGATTAATCGCCGATCCATAATTAAAGCTCTGTGAGGCATTCAATCCGACTTTTGGCAAGAAATAAGAGGCCATACTGCGCTGTTGTACCTCCACCGTGCTCTTTTCCAGCTGTGCTAGCATCAACTCATAGCTATTTTCTTCTCCCAAGCGCATACAATCACTTAGCGTCCACTTTTCTTGTGCAAAGAGGAAGGAGGTACAACATACAGCAATTAACGTCCAAATCTTCTTATTCATAATTTATGTATTTTAATGTTGAAATACGCGTTGCTTTGATGGATTTCCAAAAAACCAACAGCATGGAAAAGAACGTTAACCCAATAAAAGCAAACAAGAATGGCCAGATGGACAAGTCAATGCGGTAAACGAAATCTTCTAACCACAATTGCAACAAATAGTAAACAGGATAAACAGATAATACAAATCCGAACACACAGTAAACCATGAAACGCGCCGATAGATTAAAGATGAGTTCTTTTCTACTCGCGCCTAGTACCTTTCGGATCGCAATTTCTTTTAATCGGCTTTCGATACTAAAGGACACAATAGCCATCAATCCAAAGAGAGCAATAAACATCGACACCCCCATTAACCACAAAAAAAGCGTTCGTTCATATAAGGTTTTCTGATAGCTCACAGCAAATTCTTTATTGGCAAATTCATATTGCATGGGATACGTCTGTTCCACGCGTTTCGTCCAAAAAGCTTCCAATTGAGTTAGGGTGTGTTGTACGTTCTCAGGATCAATTTTTACGGAAATTGTTTCAATCAGTCCCGAAAACCATCCTACTGAGTTAGGCATAAAATAGGTTACGGGGGGAATTTCCTGACTAAATCCTTCTATTTTCATATCTTTTACAACGCCAATAATTTCAAAATCCCGTCCGTTCCACTTCATCTTTTTCCCGATAATTCCATCTGAAAAATTAAACGTTCTCTTATAGGTTTCATTAACGACAATTTTATTGATGCTATCTGATGCGAAAGCGCGATCGAAAAATCGTCCTTCAACCAATTGTCCATCGAATACTTTAAGGAAATCATAGCCTACAGGGACGTTTTCACTTTGAAAAGATACTTCTCCAATCATATTACTTGAACTACTGCCATAGCCCGATCCCATCAACATAGAATGGTTTGTGATGGCCCTAACTCCCTCTATTTTTTGTAGATCTGCTTCTATGCGCTGATAGATGGCACTGTGTTGTTTTTCGTCTTTGACTTTAAAGCGAATATTGACCACTTGATCGCCATTAAAGCCCAAATCTTCTTGTAAGAGATGGCTGACTTGTTGTTGAACAAAAATGGCCGTAGACAAAAAGAAAAACGCAATCACAAATTGAAAAACCAATAGCGCATTACGCAAACGCAAACCTGATTTACTTCGAGAAAAATTACCTTTCAATACTTTAATTGCATCAAAAGAGGCTACAAAAAGACTAGGTAATACACCTAATAATAGGTATACCCCAAGCAAAAGTAGACCAAGAACAGGCACTAAGGACAAAAAATCCGTTGTTAGGGTTCGACTTACTAAAATAGTAAAATAAGGCATGCCCAATTCAACGAGAACCAAGGCAACTGCAAAAGAAAACAAGGTTGTGATCCCCGCTTCAAACATCATCTGTTTTAACAACTGACGCTGCGTACTTCCGATAGCTTTTCGAATACCAATTTCCTTAGCGCGCTTAAAGCTTTGTACGAGTGCAAGATTGATAGCGTTGACAAGCGCTAACACCAAGAGTAAAATGGCAGAAAACAACATGATATTTACAATTTTATTTGCCGCTGGTCCTGCTCCTAATCCACTCGATTCTGGATTGAGGTGAACTCCACTCAGTTCATTGTATTTCAACACCATAAATCCCTGCATCTTTTCTTTCAGCTCTTCAACTGAAACTCCTTCATCTTGAGCATATAACTGTGTAATCTCTTTGTAAAAAACATCCTGTAACTGCTTTTCCACTTCATTTATTCCTATTCCTTCTTTTAATTTAAGGAGTAACCTATAGTTGTGATCTCCCCAATTATCTGCTCGATTATAGGCAATTTGACTTTCTGTTACATAAGAGGTTAGTCCCTTAAACCTAATGGAACTATTTCCAGGTATTTCAAACACAAAGCGAACCGTTAGTACTTTTCCATTGTCTAGTTGTACGAGTTTTCCAATTGGATCAATTCCTACACCAAACAATCGCTCTGCTTCATTCTTTTCTAGCGCTAAGGCGTCTTTGTAATTTTGTTTATACGCTTCCGCACTACCAAAGACTGCTGTAAAAGGAAAAAATTCGAAGAAATTCGCTTGACGTTCGTCAATATCATATAAGAAATCAGCTTTCCCCTCCACTACTACACTCATCATATTGAAAGACATATAGCTAAAGTTATAGGCTTCAATTATAGAGGTAGCTTGATCGAGTTGATTGGCTATAGGAGCAGGAAACCAATTTTTAAAATAGGAATCTGCTGTTCCTTCTACCTCATACACTCTGTTTTTATAGGGGTTCCATTGGTCAAAGCTATGCTCGTTTTTCCAATAGAAAAGCACAATAATCAGTGTGGCCATACCGATAGCTAACCCCAAAATATTGAGCAAGGATAACCAGATATTCTTTTTAAAATATCGGAAATATAATTTTAACCAATTGGAAACCATACAGTGAATTAATTTAGTTTTTCAATTTTACCCCCAGATGATTTAGAGGTCTCTACTAATCTGGCATTGCCATAAACATTGATCTTACCTGAAGAGCTTGCTTTGCCTTTTACCTCGTCTGCTACCGTAAAACTCATAGTTCCTGAAGAGCTTGCTTTGCCATTCAACGTTTGAATTGCAAAGTCTTTTCCGTCGATTTTAGCTGAGCTGGACGCTTTAGCATCAACCGATCTAGCTGATCCTTCTACCTCCACTCGTGCCGAACTACTCACTATAAATTCTACTTTATTGGCTTTTAGGTCCATATCGATCTTTGAAGAGGAACTTGCTTCTATTGTTGTACTATTTGCAATTTCAAATTTGCCCTCTACTTTAGAAGATGAACTTGTTGTAACCGTTAAATTGTCTGCTTGAATTACATCTGCCATAAACTTTCCTGAACTACTGGTCGTAATGCTGAATTGTTTTGCTTTTACTTTGTTTGTTAGCGTAAATACCGCAGAAGAAGAAACATGGGCTGCTGTTAGAGATGAATGGTTCACTTTTACGTGCACACGTCCCATTTTATAATTGAAAACTCCTCTTGGCATGTCGATATACACTTGAAGCACGCCATTCTTGACTTCAGTTTTGACGTATTGCATGTCCTTTTCGTCTTCTACTTCTACTGCAACAGTCGTGGATCCTCCTGCTGTATAATCTAGGTGGATCCCTTGTGATACTTTGACCTGTTCAAAATCGATGACTTGTCTTTTTTCTTGTTTTTGTGCCAATACGGCACTTCCCATTAATAGGAAGATAAATACTATTTTTTTCATTTTATATCTAGTTTTATTCATATTTAATATAGTGTAACACATCGAGATGCACCGCTTTTCGCGTTTTTTGCAATACGACTAACAAAGTCAAAAGCACAATACAGCTACAACTTAATCCAAACACTTCCCATCCTATATCAATGCGGTAAGCATATTCACTCAACCAATGTTCTAGCAAGTAATAGCTGGGAAAAATGGACAATCCAAAACCGATCATACAATACATCAAATATTGGAAGGATAGCTTTTGAATTAATTCTCGTGTATTAGCCCCTAATACTTTGCGAATAGCCACTTCTTTTAATTTGCCGTTTAACGCAAAAGTAACGAGAGCTAGGAGCCCAAATAAAGCAATGAAAACAACGCCAATACTCAGAAAATTAAACACTTGACGTTCAAGGAGCACTTGATCAAATGTTTTGGCAAACTGGCGATCGACAAACTCGTATTGAAAGGGTATATCGGGGTTTAAATTAAATTTACTCCACGTTTTTTCAACAGCTTGTATGGTTTGTTCCATTTTATCTCCTGCCTTTATTTTTACATATATCTTTTCAATACTTCCCATCTTGTGTTCTATTCCATTCATGTAATAGTAAGCAGTAGGGGTGACTTCTTCTTCAAGGCTTTTAAAATTGTAATCTTTTACTACACCAATTATACTATGCGAACGTCCTAAAGCTTTGAGTGATTTTCCCAAGGGATCTCCACCATCAATTGCTCGAACAAAAGTCTCATTCACGACAAGGTGTTGAATCGAATCAGACGCCAACATTGGATTGTAATCTCGACCTTTAACTAGGGGAATTTGAAACAGTTCAAAAAAGCCAAAATCAATTTGAACCACCGTATACACTAATTCTTTCCCCTCTAGTTTTCCCGAAGTTGAAGCCGAAGAACTACGCCCAAAAACCTGATCAGAGGCAGATATACCCTCGACTCCTGGAATTTTTTGCATTTCATTTTTGAGCACTTCATATTTTTCTAACAATAAATCATTATTTGTCCACCTCAACTCTTCATTAAAACTAAAGCTAATCACTTGATCCCCTTTAAAACCTAGATCTTTGTTTAGCATATAGTGTACTTGTTGATTAAAAATAAACGTACTACTAATGAAAAAGGAAGCAATAGCCAACTGAAGGATTAAAAATACCTTTTTGAGTACTCTACCGTTTTTTGAGGCTATAAAGTTGCCCTTCAAAATGGAAATAATGGGCTGTTTAGTTACATAAAAAGCAATAATACTTCCCGTGAGTAATGACATACTGATCAACAACAAAAGAAAGCAAATACTCAACACGCCTATCGGCATCTCCAGCTGTACGTCAACCATTTGATTGACATAGGGCAACATCAATCCCATGCAAAAGAAGCTTATTACCAAAGCAATAGTCAGCGTTAAGGCCGTTTCTACTACTATTTGCTGTACAATATACCTTGAGCTCCCTCCGAGAATTCGCCTTAGTCCTAGCTCTTTCATTCGCAATAAAAACTGCGTAATAGAAAAATTGATAAAGTTGATGAGTGCCAAGCTAAAAATTACAACTGCTAATCCCCAAAAGATATACATCATATGTAGGTTTGCACTGCCTTCTGGACTCAATTTCCCATACTTACTTAGACGTACTCCTCCGAGATCTGACAGGACTATAGGAGTATTGAGCAGCTGATTTTCCTTCAATTCTTCAACCGTGATTCCACCTTCTTTGGCCATAGGTATAAAGTAATGTTGATCCATCGTTTCGCGAATAGCCACTAAGGCCTGATCGGGCTTAGATGTCTTGATCAATAATCCAAAGTACTGCTCTTGCCAATTTGTTTTAGCGGCAACGAGTTGATCCATACCTGCTACGATTGCATCGGGCATAAAACTGCTTTTTTGACCGTCTAGCGTAAAAACCCCTGTTACAACTCTCCACTCTTCTTCCATGTACACTTCGCGCCCCAAAGGATTAACTCCACGTCCAAAAATCTCAATAGCTTTTTGCTCTTCTAAAACAAGGCTATTTTGATCTTGCAAAGCAGTTGCTGCTGATCCATAAACAAAAGAAAAAGGAAAAAAATCAAAGAAATTACGTTGACTTAAAAAAATCTTTTTCAGCGTATAAGACACTTTGTCTTTTTCAATTGTCCCTTCATCGTATCCGGTATAGTAAATAAAATCCTCAACAAAAGCATAGTTTTCTTTTAGCGTTCTTCCCAACGGAAAAGGCTGATTGATATACGCAAAATCACCAGAATCATGTAAAACCATAAAAAGCTGATCTTTATTGGGATTCCATTGTTCATACGCGTGTTCATCATGATAGTTAAGCACAGCAAGTGTAAGTAGCGATATACCAAAGGACAACCCTAAAACAGTTAAAACAAAATAGATTTTATTTTTGAACCAATGATAATAATAAACGTTCAACCAACTTTTTAACATCCTTATTCGTATTTAATATATTTTAAAACGTTCACACGGGTGGCCTGATACGCTCTACTCACCACAATAAGTAAGGTAAGTATGACAATAAGAATCAGACAAACAACGTAAACTTCATAACTTATTTCGATGCGATACGCATAATCACTCAACCAGGCATTCAATAAATAATAACTGGGGAAGACAGATAGTCCAAAACCGATCATACAATAAATCAGGTATTGATAAGACAAGTCTTGAATTAAACCTCTTGTTTCTGCTCCTAATACTTTGCGAATGGCAATCGCTCTCAATTTGGTGCCTATGGTATAGGAGGAAACAGCGAAAAGTCCAAATAAAGCAATAAAGATGACCAGATAACTTAACCCCATCATCACTTGTTGCTGTATCTTTATCTTTTCGAAGTTTTTTGCAAATTTCTGATCCATGAAACTGTACTCAAAAGACTTATCCGTTCCTTTATGGAAGGTCTCCCATAGTTTTTCAACCGCAGGTAGGATAGTTTCAAGCTGATGTACATCTAGCTTCATACTCACTTGAGTAAAGTGAAAGAAAGTTTGGGAAGGCAACACAAACATCTTTGGGCTTATTTCATATTCAAATCCTGCAGTGTGAAAATCCTGTACGACGCCTACAATGGTTGTTCCATTGACAACCAATCCCGCTATACTATCTTTGTGCAATTGACGTAATAAGCTTTCGTTGATTACGGCATTTTGAATACTATCACTAGCGAATTTATTCGTCAGATAACGCCCTTCTTTCAATCCCACTTGCATCATTTCCAAATACCCCGCTTCGACATTGTGAACTGCTACTCTCAAATTCTCCCCTTCATATTCAAATAGCTGCATATAACGACTTCGCTCCTCACTGCCATAGTCTAAATCGGTAAAGGCCATTTGTTCCACACCTTTTATTCTCAGCGCTTCCTGTTTAAAAGCTTGATACGCCTGATGTCTTTCCTCTATTTCTATCGGTTCTTCCTCTAAAAAGGGAAAACTAATCACCTGATCCCCTGAAAAACCCAAGGATTTGGTTGTCATATAGTGGACCTGTTGGTACATGATATACGTGCTCGAGATAAACCAACAGGCAATGGCAAACTGTAGAATCAAAAACGCATTTTTCAGGACACTTCCTGAACGACTCCGATAATAATTTCCCTTTAATACAGGAAGTATTTGGTAGTTGGATCGATAGAGCGCAGGAATCAATCCCCCCAGCAACAAAACCAAGAGGTAAACACCAACAAACAAAAAGAGGGCATCACGCAGGTGAACGACAATATGCGTTCCTAAAAACGAATTGACGAAAGGCAAAATCCACAGTACCATAAAGAAGCTTCCTACAAAAGAAAGCAGCATGGTAAGAGAGGTTTCAAATAAAGCTTGTTGTATAATCTTGCGCTTTGATCCTCCTAATACTTTGCGAATCCCTACTTCCTTCGCTCGCGAAACCGCTTGCGAAAGGGACAAGTTGACGTAGTTAAACAGCGATAGAACAAAGAGCACCCACGACAAGCCTACAATCACATAAAGGGTTGTGCCTTTGACATTGGCTTCTGGGGTAACTACATTTCCTGCATCTTCAAAATGCAATCCCTTTAAGGGATGTATCACTGTTTTTTGATTGTAAATACCATTGTTTTTTTTCTCAAACTCTGCTAAAGAAAGCTGCTGTTTTTCAGCCATAGGCAGGAGATAGTATTGGCTATAAATCTGATCTGCTGCTTGGGCAAGTTTCTCTCCCTCCTTGGTCTTGATTAACACAGAAGAACTACTATAATTCCAATTACCGACTAAATCTTCAGGTATGAATTGATGATCATTGACAACGGCATCTGGCATAAAACTACTGCGTTTACCTTCCAAATCATACACCGCTACAACGGTGTACCACTCGTCATCTACCTCAATCTGTTCGCCAATTGGATTGACACCTTCACCAAAAACAACTGATGATTTTTGTTTTTCTAACGCAATCTCCTTTGGATTTTTAAATATACTCGAAGGTGATCCATAGATAATCTTATAAGGGAAAAAGGAAAAAAAAGAAGCATTAGTCTGTAGGATTTTCTCTATGGCATACGCTTTTTTATTGTGCATAACATGCGTTGAAAAGTATCCACTATACAGTAAATAATCTTCAACAAAGTTATGATGTTCTTTGAGCAAACTAGACAAGACATAGGGTTGAGAACCGAACGAATGGTTGTCACTTCGACTCTCGATAAAATACACCTCTTCTTTATTTGCGTTCCAACGATCAAAAGACGTCTCTTCCTGCCAATAGAGCGTCGATAACAACACAGCAGTAATACCCAATGCCAAACACAACAAATTAAATAAAACGTATAGTTTATTTTTCTTGCTGTGATACACGACTATTTTAAACCAATTATTTAGCATTATTATTCGTATTTAATATATTTTAAAACGTTCACACGGGTAGCCTGATACGCTCTACTCACCACAATAAGCAAGGTAAGTATGACAATAAGAATCAGACAAACAACGTAAACTTCATAACTTATTTCGATGCGGTAGGTATAATCACTCAACCAGGCATTCAATAAATAATAACTGGGATAAACAGCAACACCAAAACCGATCACACAGTAAATCAAATATTGGTAGGACAGTTTTTTAATCAATTCGCCTGTACTAGCGCCTAATACTTTACGGATAGCCACTTCTTTTAATCGCGTTCCGATGGTAAAAGAGGACACAGCAAACAATCCAAATAGCGCAATAAAGATGACAATCAAACTCAATCCTAATAGGATTTGCTTCTGTGTGTTAATTTTCTCGAAGGTTTTGGCGAATTTTTGATCGACAAACTCATAGCTAAAAGGTTCTCTCGCCTCTGGATTAAAGGTATCCCACAACTTTTCTAAAGCGGGAGCAAGGGTCTCCATTTGCGTGACGTCCACTTTCATGGTTACATTGAAAAAATAATTATCTGTTGCTTTGGGTAAGCTAAATATCAAAGGAGTAATCGAATATTCCAATCCTCCGGTATGAAAATCTCTAAGTACGCCTACAACTGTTTTATTTGCGACTTTAAGATCTTCTATACTCGTTTCACCAACAATATTTAATAAGCTCTCGTTAATTAAAATATTTTCGATACTGTCGTTGGCCAAGGCTCGATCTAAAAAGCGTCCTTCTTTTAACTGGATGCCCATCATTTCAAAATAATTGGCTTCTGCCTTCATTTCTAACGCAATTAGATGTTCTTTTTCCTTGTGGTTGAAAAACAAGGCCGTGCTTGCTCCTCCCATACTTGCATATTCGACACCGGCTACAGCCACTTGTTCGACACCTTTGATCTGTAACGCCTCTTGTTTGAATACTTCGTATTTTTGTGCTTTACTTCCATCGTTTACATCAGCTAGAAAGGGAAAGCTAATCACCTGATCTCCGGAAAATCCCAAATCTTTTGTTGCCATGTAATGGGCTTGTTTATACACCATATAAGTGCCCACAATAAACCAACAGGCAATGGCGAATTGTATCACTAAAAAAGTATTTTTAATGAAACTCCCTGAGCGACTGCGATTGAAATCGCCTTTTAACACCTTTAGCACGCGGTATTGTGCAATATAAAAGGCGGGAATTAGCCCTGCAATCAGCAAGATCAAAAAATAGCTACCCACAAACAAGAGCGCCATATCACCCCACTGCACAACGATATTGATGTTTAAATAAGAATTGGCAAAGGGCAACAACCACAAAAACAGAAAAATACTCAAGACAAAAGCAATACAAACAGTGATTGTGGTCTCATATAAACTCTGCTTGATAATCGATCTTTTCACCCCACCTAATACCTTGCGTACCCCAACTTCTTTGGCTCTGGATAAGGTTTGAGAAAGTGCTAAGTTCACATAGTTAAACAAGGACAATAGCAGCATCAAACTAGATAATCCAAGGATAATATTCAGCATTTTACTATTAACCACAGGTTCGGGTATACTACTCGCTATGGATTTTTCACTTTGAAGATGCAACTGATCTAAGGGTTCTAAAAGAATATCCATACCAATAATTCCCTCATATTGCTTTAAAAAATCCGCTAAACTCATATTGGATCTAGCTGCCAAGGGTTCATAGTAATAGTTGAGGTACAATGCTTTAATCGCTGCTGCTGTTTCTTGTTTCTTCGCTGTTTTCAACAGGAGATTATGCGCTGGTCGATCCCAAATGGTTTGTTGATCAATGGATAAAAACTGATAGGTATTGAGCACGATCTCTGGCATAAAGCTACTTCTTCTGTGTCCTATAGCATATACGCCTACGACAGTATACAACTCCTCCTTTATTTTTAGTTGCTCGCCCACGGGATTTACCCCTTTTCCAAATAGCACGGCTGCTTTTTCTTGTTCTAACACCACTTCATTGGGATGCTGAAACACACTTTGTTTGGTCCCATATACCAAGGGATAAGGAAAAAAATCAAAGAAACGTTGACTGCTTTTGAATACTTTTTCTGATCGTTCTTCCTTGTCCTTATAAACAATGATCTCTTCACTATAATTGCTATACAGCAAATAATCTTCCATGACTTGATACTCCTCTTGGAGTTTATCCACCAAAGCAAAAGGATGTTGATTCATCACCACTTTTCCACCGCTGTTCCCTACTAAGTAAATGGACGTTCTATTTTCATTCCACTGGTCAAATGATTTTTCTTCTTTTAAATAGAGGGATGACAGCAATACTGCGGTTATTCCAATAGCTAAACACAAAATAGTCAATAAGAAATACACCTTGTTTTTCTTGCTGTGATACACGTAAATTTTAAACCAGTTATTTAACATAAACTATTCATATTTAATGCATTTAATAAAATCGCCTTTTGTCGCAATGCGCACTTTTGTTCGGATAATAAAAAAGACCAATCCAACCACTAGGAGAAACGAAAACACAAAGGGATAAGCTTCTATTTCTTGTTGATACTTAAACTTATTCAACCAAGCGTTCATTATCCAATACACGGGATAAACGGCCGTAATACAAGCCAAGACAACCGTGATAAAAAAGGGTTTTCCCAAGAGAAAAAAGAGTTCTCGTGGACTTGCCCCAACTATTTTTCGAATAATTATTTCTTTTTGTTTTTGCTCCAGATAGAGGGATAAACTGGCATACAAGCCAAATAAAGCCATGAATACAACCGCTACATTCCAAATCAGAAACATGCGTTTTTGCGATTTGATGTGTTGATAGTTGGACTCAAATTGCTTTGAGAGGGTTTGCTGCTGAAAGGGATATTCATAATCGACATTTACAATCCAAAACGACTGCAGACGTTCTAGGGTTTCTGCTCGATTTACTGCTTGATCTAATTCGATAGAGAGGTAATTAATCCCGTAGGGTAAAAATTCAATATCTTTCCATTGAAACAATACTATCGGCTGTACGGCTTCTTCAAAACCCGTGCTAAAAAAATTGTTCACTACACCTTCAATCAGATAGGTACTTCGGTCATAAGAAATAGCATTTCCCAGTGCTTCCTCTGGTGTTACCCCCATTTTTTCAGCAAATTTCTCGTTGATCCACACCTTGGGTAAGCTATCTACTTCGATGGGCTGATAGGCGATCTTCTTAAATCCCACCATATCAATATAGGCGTTGTCTATCCCTTCCATCACAAAATCGGGGATTTTGCGCATACCATAATAGGCAGTATACTTGGTTTTAATGGATTTATCTTCGTAGGCAATGGTAGATAAAGCAACTGACTTAACTCCTTTAATCTTTTGAATTTCTTGGGTTAACTTGTCGTTTCTATAGAATTTACGGCGGATTTGCTGCGTGAATAATTTCACTTGTACCACTTGATCTCCTTCAAAGCCCCGGTGTTTTTCTTCCATAAAATGTACCTGTCTCGAAATGATCCATCCGCCGACAACAAAGAAAAAAGCAATGGTGATTTGAATGAATAAGCTCACCTCTCTCAATCGCAAACTTTTACTTTTCTTTGGACCTGTTTTCACTTGATGTAACTGATGAACCAGTCGCCTAGTATATAGGGAAAGTATGCCCCCAGCTAAAAACACGACAAAACAAATAACGAGAACAATTCCACTCCAAAGCACTTGATGCTTAATCCCGATGGTCTTATGCAAGAACAGATTGTAAATCGGCATACTGAACTCAACGAGCATCAGCGCTATTCCCATAGCCATTAGCACGTTTAACAAAGTCTCAAAACCGATTTGCAACATCAACTGTATGCTAGAACTCCCCAGCATGGCACGTAGGTGAAATTCTTTTATACGCGATAAAATACCCGCTTGATTCAAGTTGATGTAATTCAATATGGCCAACAAAAAAATTAAAACCGAACAGCCCACGAGTAAATACAGGGTTTCTAATTTGGTTTTCCCCTCTAATAAAGCCGTTTGTTTCGAAATGAATCGCCCTTCTTTCAACGGAGAAAGATAAACGTTGTATTGCTCTACCTTCTCGCTATTTTCAAAGACTCTTTCCTCATTGTTTTCAACCAAAGTCACCAAACTAGAGGCGATCGCTGCGCAGTCTTCCTTACGTTTCACTTTTACGAGCAGTCCCCCGCCGTTTTCTTGCCATAAAGAGGGATTTACCTCCTCATTCCAATCCATATTCATCAAGACTACATCGGGCATAATCGTTGCTTTGTCTGTTAGCTTATAAACTCCAGCCACTTGATACGGACTATGCGCCAACGATAGCGTTTGACCAATCGGATTTTGATGTGGAAAAAATCGCTGAGCCACTTCTTCAGAAATCGCTATATGCATGGGATGCAATACTACTTCATCCACACTGCCATAAATAAATTCAAAATTGAAAAAATCAAAAAACGTAGTTTGCGTATTTAATATTTTCCCTACTACCGCTTGGTGAAACTTACTTTCTGCGTAAAAATCAATATAATCCAAAGCATAGTAGCAGTAATTTTCCACTTGTTTTTGCTGTAGCAATTGGGGACCTACGGCAGCGGGTACAACAATGGCATTAGCCTCTTCGCCAACCGTCACATTAACCTCATAGTATTGTTCTACATTGGCCATCCATTTATTATAACTCCATTCGTCTTGTAAAAAGAAAAGCGATAGCAACAAACACGCTATCCCTATTGCCAAACCTAAAATGGTCCAACAAAAGAACAAGATTGATTTTTGGATGTTTTTCCTAAATGTAGTAAACCAACTGAACAACATAGTACCTGCTTAATTCGATTTTACAGATCCCATAGAATCGGTGTATTTTTTTAATTCTTTTGGCGTATTGTAATAGACCACTTTACCCATGGAATCTGCGTAGGCATTTAAACTTTCGATGGGATAAACTTCAGCTTTGCCCATCGAATCTGCCTCTACTTTCACATATTTTGCCTTGAGTCCTTTACCATCAAATTTTGCGGCGCTATCTACATTAATCGACAGATTTTCCACATCTCCTGTAACAACTACTCCTGCAGCACTGTCCAAATTGACTTTGATGTTCTTTGCCGTAATATCTCCTTTGTATTTGGAAGCAGAGTCTAAATTAATCGACAAGCTCGATGCCGAAAAATCAGCAGTTAAAGAAGAAGCTGAATCACCTTTAATTGCTACGCTACTGCCTTGTGCACGTCCCTTTACTTCTACGCGAACAGTGGTACTAAGGTCGTACTCTACAATCTTGGATTGGGCAATAAATACCTTCACTCTAGTGAGATACACATTTTTTTTGTTTTTCTTTGTGTTCATATCAACATAAAGGGTTGTCCCTACTTGTCTTACAGCAACGTGTTCTATATCTTCTTGCGCCCCTTCTACGCGAACAGTAGTTGCATCCGAAGTAGCATCAACCTGAATCTCAATAGGCATAGCTGCCACTAGTTTAGAAACTTGCCCTGTGATGGTATGCGTTTGTTTGGCTTGTGCCTGTAGCAACAAACTACATAACAGTAAGAGCAAGCTTAGAAAAAAACGTATCATAGTTTTATTTTTATACCGTAAATACATCAACGATCTTGGTATTGATTTTTTCGGATAAAATCATACCATCCTTCATCAAAATTGTGCGTTCCGAATAGGAAGCATCGTGATGAGAGTGCGTTACCATGATAATGGTTGCTCCTTGTTGGTGTAGCTCTGTTAGCAATTCCATTACTTCTGCACCATTCTTACTATCCAAGTTTCCTGTTGGCTCATCGGCCAAAATAATTTTGGGATTGTTGATCAACGCTCGACCAACAGCCACACGTTGTTGTTGACCACCCGAAAGTTGTTGGGGATAGTGTTTCAAGCGGTGTACAATATTCAATCGCTCTGCGATTTCCATCACGCGTTTTTTGCGCTCTCCACTGGGAACTTTGTTGTAAATCAAAGGCAATTCAATATTGTCATAAACTGAAAGTTCATCGATTAAATTAAAATTCTGGAAGATAAACCCGATGTTTTCTTTTCGGATTACAGCGCGTTGATTCTCCGTTAAACCTACCATCTCTTTTTCCAATAAACGGTAACTCCCTGAAGAGGCATCATCCAATAATCCGATGATATTCAATAACGTTGATTTTCCACATCCCGAAGGTCCCATCACTGAAATAAACTCTCCCTTTTTAACTTCTAAGGATACTTCATTCAAAGCGGTTGTCTCTACTTCTTCCGTTTGAAAAATACGAGACAATTGTTTAATTGATATTACCATACTTATTCTTTTATTTGTAAATAATTCACTCTTAGATAATCTTTATAACTTGATATAATAACCTGTTCTCCCGGAGATAAGCCCGAAATTACTTCATAGTAAGCGGGGTTTTCACGGCCAATTTCTATTTGTCGTCTTGCTGCTTTTCCCTCTTTGATGACATACACCCATTCTCCTTTTGTATCCGTAGCAAAACTCCCCTTAGCCAATAATAAACGTTTCTCTTTTCCTGAAAGAAACAACTTGATTCCCATACTATTGCCCTCTTGTAATTTCAATTCTGTATCACTATTAAAGTTTAACTGCACTTCAAATCGCCCATTGATAATCTCTGGTAAAACCTTAATCACCTCAACTGTCACCATTGTTCCCTTAAGATCCACTTGCCCTTTTTGACCAACAACAACGCGATCTAAGTAAAACTCATCGACATTAGCCACTAATTTATAGCCTTCTAACACGTCGATTTTCCCTATGCTTTCACCTGCGTTATACGTTTTTCCCAGCATAGGTTCAAACGAAGACAATCGACCAGAAATCGGCGCTTTCAACAAAAAATTCTGCTTGTTCTCTTTTAGTTTGTCCAAGCTACGTTGAATTACAGCAATCGACTGATTGATTTGTCGAACCTGCACTTGATTGGATTGTTTCTCCTTCTCCACACTTTGCTCCATCAAGGCTTTTCTCTTTTTTTGATAGGAAAAACTTTCAACCGTTTGATTCCACTCATTCAAAGATAAAATCTCTTGATCAAATAATTTTTTATTCAGCGTATATTGTAGCTCTGCATTTTTGTATTCGTATTCGATGCTGATTAAATCTTTCATCAAGCCAATTTCTTGGTTGCGTATATTCATCAAATTGACATTCAAATTATTCATTTGCTCAATCAAAGACGATTCTTGTGACATATACGCCAGTTCAGAACTGGGATTGTGCAACAGTACCAAAGGATCGCCTTTTTGAATAACTGTCCCATTTTCTACAAATATCTCACTAACTGCCCCACCTTCAGCAATATTAATTAACAAAGACTGCAACGGTTCTACTTTACCCTGAAAAGAGATGTACTCTTCAAAAACCCCTTCTTTCACCTCCGTAATACGAATTCCCTTTTTAGACACATTAAGTACAATATCTTGAAAAAAAGTTATATAGGATGTCAGCCCCAAGAGGAGGACTCCACCGATAATTAGTAAAATCTTTTGTTTTTTTTTATTTTTACGGGGCAGAATCTTGTCCATAATGCTTTCTTTTACAAGTAGAATAACAAAAGTATGCCACGAAAGAAAACACAATCATTAAGCTGAAAATCAACAAATTAATAAATGTTTTATTTTTAATGTGTTCGGTATTGAACACTAAAATGTACGATTTCAAACAATACAGCCCATCACCATGAGAAAAACAAATGCAACCATTCTAGTTTTAGATGACAATACAGAGGTTTTAATTGCTGCTAAACTGCTTTTAAAGCGTCATTTCGAATCGGTTTTGACCAACAACAACCCTAAAAAGATCTTCGAAATACTACAGGAAACACCTGTTGATGTTATCATTTTAGACATGAATTACCGCGTGGGTTTTGAGGATGGAAAAGAGGGGATTTATTGGTTTAAGGAAATCAAATCTAGCTATCCACAGGCACAGATCATTTTGATGACTTCGTATGGCCATGTGGAGAGTGCTGTCGAGGGCATAAAACTTGGGGCGATTGACTATATTTTAAAACCGTGGGACAACGACCATTTGATTGACATTGTAAAGAGAGCAGTTCAACAGAGGCGCAAGAAAGAACTAGAATCAACGGCAACTCTTCAGAAGGAGCCTCCTTATTTCGAGGGCAGTGCTCCAGCGATTCAAAAAACATATCGCATGGCACAACGCGTAGCACAAACGGAAGTCAACACGTTGATTTTGGGCGAAAATGGAACAGGTAAATACGTGCTTGCCTCCTACATCCACCAAAATTCGACGCGAAAGAATCAACCTTTTGTCCATGTCGATTTGGGATCGCTCAATGCTAATCTATTCGAGAGTGAGTTGTTTGGCTATGCCAAAGGGGCCTTTACCGATGCCAAACAAGATACAGCCGGTCGTTTCGAAGCTGCAGATGGCGGAACCATTTTCCTGGATGAAATTGGCAACGTACCTCTACATTTACAAGCAAAACTTCTCCAAGTGATCCAATCCAAGTCTGTTATTCGATTGGGTGAATCTCAACCACGTCCTGTTGATGTACGCATAATTACGGCTACCAATGCCGATATTGAAACAGAAGTCGCTCAAAAAGAATTCCGCGAGGATTTATACTATAGAATCAATACGGTCGTATTACCATTACCTGCACTAAGAGAACGCAAAGAAGATATTCCTGCTTTATTGGATTTCTTCATGGAACAATATGCAGCCAAATATCAAATTGAAAAACCGAAAATTAACGCCTATACCTTGGAGTCTCTGTGCAACTATGAATGGCGCGGAAATATTAGAGAAATGCAAAATCGCGTAGAACGCGCCTTAATTCTAACAGAAGCAAACGAACTCCATTTACACGATTTTGGTATCTCAGCATCGGCTATTAAAGAAGGGCCACTAGATGACTCAACCCTGCAAGATATCGAAAGAACAACGATCATCAAAACACTGGAGAAATCCAATGGCAATATCAGTCAAGCTGCTGAAGAATTGGGATTATCGCGCGCTGCTTTATATCGCAGGCTCGAAAAATATAATATTAAAAACTAAAACAAACCCTATGCAGTCGTTTCACTTCAAAGTTTTTATGCGCATCTTGCTCATCCTCGGCTTGTCTTTGGGTGCTACTTGGTTGTTTGTACAACAGTACAGCTACACATTTTTTATTTCCATTCTCGTTATAATAGGCTGTCTAATTGAACTCTACAATTATCAACGCAAATACTACAGCATTATCGATCGGTTAGTTCTGGCAATGATTTACGACGATTTTTCTCTTAAATCCAATAAAAAACAAGCCAATGAAACCTTTCACAACTTGCAAACCCTCTACCAAAAGCTACAAAATGAACAGGAACAAAATGAAGTCAAGGAATTGGTCTACCTCAACATTTTGAACAACTTAGAAACGGGAATTGTTATTTTTGAACGCGATAAAGAAACGTGGAATATCTTCTTAATTAACGATTACTTTGCTAAACTATTTGATATTCCCAAAGTAAAGTCGTGGAACAACCTTTCGCGTTTACTACCTAATTTAACACAACACTTAGAACAACTAGAGTTTAAAGAGTCGAAGAATTCTCTGGATATGCGTATCGAAGGAGAGGAAAAACAAACCTTTATCCTGCAAACATCTATCACGACGAGTCAGAATCAAGAGTTCTATATTGTTTTGTTGGATTCTATTCAAAAAGTATTGGATAAAAAAGAAAAAGACACTTGGGAAAATTTGATGAAGGTCATTTCTCATGAAATAATGAATTCGCTGACGCCAATACACTCCCTAGCGCATAACACGTTGGAAATATTAGAAGAAGATGAGCACTTAACGGCAGATGATATGGACGATTTAAAGTTGAGCATTCAAACTATTGCAAATCGCACAGATCACTTGCGTCAATTCATCGATAACTACCGCAGATTAACCATGCTCCCAAGCCCGCAAAAGGCATGGGTTAATAGCGCAGAAATCCTTACCAATAGCGCAGCGATTCTCAAACCTCTCTTTCAACAGTATAACATTGCCCTACAGACGAGCATTGACACACAAATGTCCCTCTTTTGGGATGCAAAGCAAATGGAACAAGTTTTCATCAACATTTTGACCAATGCCATTTATGCAGTAAAAAATTTGGAGGAAAAAAGGATTGAAATTCATTTATTTGAACGAAACAATCGCTTGTGGATCGATATAATAGACAACGGAAAAGGGATTCCAGAAGAAATTAAAGCGAAGATTTTTATTCCTTTTTACACTACACGTGAAGATGGGGCTGGTATTGGTTTACCCTTATCGAAAAACATCGTTGAAATGCACAACGGATATTTGACCTTTAACCGAAAAGACGAGTCCACCTATTTTAGTATCAACTTTCCGATTGCATAAACTAGAATTGGACGGCGGGAATCCAAAGGATTGTTTTAAAGTCTTGCACTTGATTATCCAATACGACAACCCCTTCACTTTCTAGCAGTTGTTGCATTAGATTCGTACCATCGAAGTGATGCTTTCCACTAAGCATTCCGAGTCGATTGACAACGCGATGGGCGGGAACAGAATCGTCAAAATGAGAGGCGTTCATGGCATAGCCTACCATTCTTGCAGATCGAGGTGCACCAATTGCTTTGGCAATGGCCCCATAAGTAGTTACTCTCCCTTCAGGGATTTCGCGTACCACCGCATACACTCGTTCAAAAAAATTGGCTGAATCCGTCACTATCGCAATAATTTATAAAGCGTAATCAAGCAGATGATTCCTGTTATTGTACCAATGACATAATTGATGTTTCTCAAGAGAAAGGCATTTTCATTTGCCACTTTCTTAAACACAGAAATATAGGCATAAAACATCAACCCAGAGCCTAGAACAACACCGATAGAAAAAACAACGGTGTACGCCCAATCAAAGATAGGGTAGTGATAGGCAGCTAAGGTCACACTAAGAAATACGTAGTACGGAATAGAAAACACATTGATTAACGCCAAGAGTGCCCCGTAAATATAAGGATGCTTTAAACGCTTAACCGCCTGGTTTTCCTCCTTCTTTTTTCGCTTAGCAAACACTAAAAAATACAAGGTCAAGGATCCAAAGATCACTAAACCAATTTCGTGTAAAATTTCTGTAATAAACGGGCTAGAATCAATTAATTTAGCAAAAAAGATAGCGATATAGGTTTGAACAAATATAATAGAGGACGCACCCGCTATATACATGATGGAGGCCTGTCGCCCTCTTTCTTGAGCTACTTTAACAGCAGTCATATTCAGTAATCCCGGAAGGGAAACACCAATCACTGCTGCTAAAAAGCCGATAATTAATAAGATAAAATAATGATCCATTCTTTATTTAACTCTGAATTGAATATAAGTAATGGCCTTATTCTGTTCTAAATACTGGGATTCATAAAACGTTTGAATTTCAGTTACTACCGATGGGGCACCTTCATTTTTGTACACATGGTGATTCGCATAAATCACCTCATGTCCTTCACCGTGTAATAAACCTAAAGTGTAGCCATGCATGAATTCACTATCTGTTTTTAAATTCACTACGCCATCTGCAGTCAAGATATTTTTATAACGCTGTAAAAACTCCGTATTAGTCAAGCGGTGTTTAGTGCGTTTATATTTTATTTGTGGATCAGGGAAAGTAATCCAGATTTCACTCACTTCTCCTTGTTCAAAGGCAAATTCGATCAATTCAATCTGGGTGCGCAAAAAGGCAACATTGGTCAATCCTTCTTCAACCGCTGTTTTAGCACCTCGCCAAAAACGGGCACCTTTGATATCGATACCAATGAAGTTTGTATTGGGATAACGACGAGCTAACTCTACCGTATATTCTCCTTTTCCACAGCCTAATTCCAAAACAATAGGGTTATTGTTTTTAAATACTTCCGATGCCCATTTGCCTTTTTGAGGCAAGTTGGCAATCATTTCTTCTCTTGTTGGTTGGAAAACATTACCGAACGTTTCGTTTTCTCTAAATCGCTTTAATTTGTTTTTACTTCCCACAGGGTTATTTGTTTAAATTCGACGCAAAATTAAATAAATATAACGAAAGTAAAACCTTTTTATAGGGATCACAAATTAACTTGCATTTTCTGTAGGTATGTCAACGGCTTTCTCTAAGGTAAATGAAAATTCCGAACCATAGCCGTAGCTACTTTCTACATATATATGTTCGTCATGCGCTTCGACAATGTGTTTCACAATAGACAATCCCAATCCCGATCCACCAACACTGCGTGCTCCACTCTTGTCTATGCGGTAAAAACGCTCAAACAAGCGCGGAATATGCTCCTTCCGAATGCCCAAACCGTTGTCTGTAATGCGCACAATCAATTTGTTTTTCACTAGGTTTTCAATACTCACTTCAGTTGTTCCTCTTTCGTTGCCGTACTTAATGGAATTTTCAATCAAATTAGTGATCACTTGTCCGATGCGCTCTTTGTCGCCTACTACATAAATTGGCTTTTTATACCCCATGTCAAAAAGCAGAGAAATATTCTTCTTTTTGGCTTTGTATTCCAAGAAATCAAAGGCATTTTGAATTGTCTCAATTAAATCAAATTCCACAACATTTAAATGAAGATCACCTGATTCTAATTTGGCAATCATATCCAAATCTTGTACAATATAGATCAAGCGGTCTACGCCTTGTTCTGCGCGCTCCAAATAACGATCACGTACCTCTAAATCGTCAATTGCACCATCGCTCAAAGTTTCCAAATAGCTCTGAATCATAAACAAAGGCGTTTTTAATTCATGGGAGATATTACCTAAAAATTCACGTCTGTATTCTTCTCTAACTTGTAAGGATTCAATCTCAATCTTTTTATTGGTCGCAAATCTCTCAATTTCTTCTGTTAGCGTTTTCATGTCTGTGGTCACAGCACTGGAGCGAAGATCTGTATGCTCAAGTAGCGATACTTTGTCGTAGATTTTTTTGATTCGACGGTAAATAAAATGCTCCACGCGATACTGAATCACAAAAAAAGAAGCGAAATACACTAAAATAGTGTGAATCACTAAAAGTATCCCTAAGCCTTCTTTGACTAAAAAAACAAAGGGCAGTGTAATAACAAGGGAACATATAGTTATTAATAGCGCTGATTTAACAGCAAATTTGTACGATTTTTTAAAGCGTATGGACATTGAACTACATATCTAATTTATATCCTACTCCTTTAATTGTTTTAAAACAATCGTCTCCAACTTTTTCTCTTAACTTGCGGATGTGTACATCAATCGTTCGCCCACCAACAACCACTTCATTGCCCCAAACGCGATCTAGAATTTCCTCTCTTGTAAATACTTTGCCTGGTTTGGATGCTAATAAATACAATAATTCAAATTCCTTTCTCGGTAGAGACAATTCCGCTCCATCGATTAAAATCTTGTATTCATCGCGATTAATCTCAATATTTCCAATTTGAATCACATCGCCACTTTCCGTTTCTTCTACTGTTTTTAATCGACGTAATAACGCTTTAATCTTACTCATTAAAACTTTTGGTTTCACAGGCTTAGTGATATAATCATCCGCACCCGCGTCAAATCCCGCTACTTGTGAATAATCCTCGCCTCTCGCTGTTAAAAACGCAACAATAACGTTTTGTAAACTGTCTATCTTACGAATGTTTTCACAAGCTTCCATCCCATCCATTTCAGGCATCATAACATCCAAAATAATAAGATGAGGAAGCTCTTTTTTCGCTTTTTCTATGGCCTCTTTCCCATTTCTTGCTGTACTCACTTGATACCCTTCTTTCTCCAAATTATAACTGATGATTTCAATGATATCTTGCTCGTCATCAACTAATAAGACTCTAATGTCAGAATTTTTCATCCTTTGTATGTGTGTGTTTTAAATCAGTTCAAAGATAAAGATAATACATTATGTTAAGTAAAGTTTACAATTATTTAATGTGGTAACTATTTAATAACGTTTACTGTAAAATGTGTTAAAGTAGCGGTAACACATAAGACATATTTGCGCTAGTTCTTTGCACTAGCTTAAATAAAATAAGAATTATGAAATCAAAGTTACTATTCGCTCTATTATTTATTAGCCAGATAGTTGGAGCAGCCAATGGAACTATTAAGGGACTTTTACAAGATTCCGCAACCAAAGAACCACTAGCCTTTGCCTCAGTTAGTATCAAAGGAACAACACAAGGGGTAAATACAGATTTAGATGGTTTTTTTACCATAGAAGTACCAGAAGGAACACAAACCTTGACCTTTAATTACGTGGGGTATACTTCTGCAGATCAAACCATCGTGGTTAAACCAAATGAAACTGTAGAAGTAACCATTGACTTAATTTCAGAAAGTGTACAATTAGAAGGGGTTGTAGTACAAGCTACGCGATCAAAATCGCGAGAAGCAACCTTATTAATCGAACAACAACGTTCGGTAGAAATGAAGCAACACATCGGTTCACAAGAACTTTCAAGAAAAGGAGTAAGTGATGTTGCTAGTGCCGTTGCCAAAACAACAGGTGTAGCCAAACAAGAAGGATCAGGTACTATCTTTGTTCGCGGACTAGGAGATCGATACAACAGTACGTTGTTAAACGGATTACCTCTTGCCTCGAATGACCCTGAAAAGAAAAATATTGATCTAAACATTTTCTCTACAGATATCGTAGAATACATTGCCATTGACAAAACGTATTTTGCACGTAATTATGGAGATTTTGCAGGAGGAAATATCGATATTAGGTCTAAAAATCACACAGGAGCAGGTTATGTAGAAGTAGGTTTAAGTTCTAATGTCAATACAAACGCATTAAAACAAGATAACTTTAAAACACTTTCGGATCGCAGCTTCTTCGGTTTTTCGGATAAGAAAATACCAGGAAATGCATTAAATGGGTACAACTTCAAAAACTCTACCCAAACCGATACGCGCAGTCCTTGGGGAGCTGGATTGAACATCAATACAGGAAAATCATTCTTCTTCGGCTCTGAATCAGCCTTACATTTATTTGCAACTGCTTCTTTTGGCAATAACTTCAAACACAAAGAAGGAATCACTAGAACAGCTCAAGCACAGAACTCTTTTACCAAAGACCTTAATCTAGAGGCATTCGAATATAGCACTAATACTACGGGAATGGTAAATGCTCATTTTGATATCAATGCATCAAACGCGATCAAATACAATTTCTTATTTGTCAACGATTCAAAAGAGAAAAATGAGGATTATACAGGGTATATGCGCGACATTACACTTGACAATTCTGATTATACTTATGTAAATAGACAAACCTATCGTCAAGACCGCTTAATGGTGAACCAACTATTAGGTAACCACAAAATGACTGATCAAATTGATGTAAACTGGGGTGCAGCATTCAACAACATCTCTGCTCAAACACCAGATAGACAACAATATACGCTGAACAAATTAAAAAACAGCGACAGCTATGCCTTCTCTATTAACTCTAGATCAGACAACAACCGCTATTTTGAGGATTTAAAAGAAAATGAATTCGCTGCAAATATTGCTGCTGATTATAAATTTGCTCAGAATGAGGAAAATCTATACGACGGTAAATTAACCGTTGGATATAACTTCAGAAAAAAAGAAAGAAACTTTAAAGCTACGCAGTTTGTATTTCAAATCAACAGCGATTACAACAATGATATAAACCCTAATGCACTAGATAGCTTCTTTAATCAATCGAATTTTGCACAAGGATATTTCGATATATACACCTTCCGTGGTGGATCGGGAACACCAAACGCAATGTTGCCGCAAACCTATGATGGAGATCTTTTGATTCACGCTGGTTTTGTAAACGTAGAATATCGATTGACACCTAAACTTTCCGGTTCCATCGGAGCGCGTTTTGAGACAATTTCACAAGATGTCTCTTGGCAAACGCAATTAGATTCAGATAAAACAAGTAATAAATTTACTAAAAACGCATTCTTACCAAGCTTATCGTTAAAGTATGAAGTAAACGACAACAACAACTTGCGTTTTGCTTTGTCGAAAACCTATACTCTACCTCAATTCAAAGAAAGAGCACGTTTTATTTATGAAGATGTAACGGAAATTAAAGTAGGTAACCCCGATTTATACGCTTCAGATGATTACAACGTGGATTTAAAATGGGAGTACTTCCCACAAACAGACGAAGTGATCTCTGCTACTGTTTTTGGAAAATACATCAAAAACCCAATCAACGAAATTGTATCCGCTTCTTCTTCGAATGATATTACCTATGCCAATACGGGCGATTATGGTTATGCAACAGGATTGGAAATCGAAGTGCGCAAAAATTTATTCAGCTTTGACGATGCCCTAACGAACAAAATTACCGGTGGTATCAACGCATCAATCATGAAAACATACCAGAAATTAGACAATGAAAAGGTAAATAGCGAAAACAAGTATTTAAGCACTTCGTTTACCCACGACAATGCTAGTTTCACTGGAGCCTCTGATTTATTGTTAAACGCGGACATCTCCTACATCAAAGAATGGGCAAATGATCAAAAATTAATGGCAACACTTTCATATGCACACTTTTCTGACAAGCTGTATTCTTTGGGAACAGAGCAAAGTGGAAACTTAGTGGATAAAGCCTTTGGATTCTTGGATTTTGCTTTCAAGTACGACTTTTCTAAGCGATTTGGTATGAGCTTTAACGCAAAGAACTTATTGGATCCCGCAATTGAGAGAAAACAAGAAAACCTAACACAAGATGTTTTAGTGCAATCGTACAAATTAGGACAAAACTTTAGCTTAGGATTCAAATATACTTTCTAAAAAAAAGAATATTCCTGTTCACAAAAGCCTGCCTCAAGTGCAGGCTTTTTTTTATGTCATCCTTAGTGTTATTTCATGTGAGTGCTCCCAACAAACAAAATACAACCTACCACCAACCGTTGTTTCTATCGAGTATATTTAATACTTCTGACATATCTTCACCAAAGTAGTTGTGCTGTTCTGCCACTTGAGCTAATTCGGGATAATTCAGCGTTAATCCAATAAACATATAGGGAGCTGGTCGTGTTTCACTAGGAGGGAGATTCAACTCTAAAAGTGAGGTATACACCCAGATCATCGCTCGTTCTTCGGGGGTATAGTAGGGTTCGCGTTCCTTAAAGTAATTGCTTACCTCACTTTGATCTGCTGCGTATTCATTGGGAATATACTCCGTTGTCATCTGAGTAAAATAGTAGTCTAACGGAACGCGGATATAAGCCTCATCTTCTTTGGCTAACGCAACGGCTGCAGCGAGCATCTTTTTCTTGACAATCAACTTCCCATCAAATCCGCGACAAAAAAACAGGCGATCATACATGCGGTAATCCCAGCCTTCACGGGTATTCTCCACTGTAGACTTATACCAGAGCAAACGATTCCTTAAAATCTCTTGATAAAAATGATCGTATTCCATTGAAAAATTCTCATAGCCAAAATCATCGTCAAAACGCTCTATTATCGATTTGTTCAAATACACAAATGCTGCTTTATTATCATGGAAAATAAAATTATTTAATGCTAATTCATAAGGGCTACCAAAATAGATATAATAAAGTTCATCAAAGTCATCTCGTTCTAATTTACTAAATGCATTTGCTGATTCTATGGACGTTAAAAAATGTCTTTTGAGGTCAAAAACATAATTATCATAAGCAAAATCTAAGGTTGGAACCAATTTGTGAAATTTTAGCGGATAAGTTTTTACCCTAAGAATTAAATAATCTTCCATCTTAATAATTCGAGGATTATCCGTGTAATCTGCATAAATATCAACATCGAAAATTTCTTTAATTCGACTTGCAAATACCGCTTCACTTGGAAATCGAAATCCCAGAGACTTTAAACCTTGATAATAGAGATCATTAGTTAAGTTAATTTCTTCCATGGTAAGAAATTCTTTGGTGCAGTCTATTGTTTCAATTCTCCAGAATCCATCCCATATTTTTGCTAATTTTTGTTGATTTTCTTTTGTCCTCATTTCCTTAACTTCTGTTCGCTCAGCATATGATACCTGTTGTGGCAAATCTTGCCAATGTACCTTTTCCTTTTCTTGATTAACTAAATCCTGTTTCCTTTCAGTTGATATCTCTTTTTCTTGTCCCTTGCATCCATAAATCAGTAAGATGAGGACTGTCAACATTATTTTTTTATCATTATAATTTATTTTTATAGCCCTTTGGTCTAAAATATCCAAACCAACTGTCATGTGCACAAAGAGCTCCTCCAGTGCGTTTGTAGTAAGCTATTCCTATTTTTACTTTCTATTTCAAACTAAAAACTCGCTAGAGTACCTTATATGTCTATTGCATTCCATAGAACACCATCGCATCCGTAAAGGCTTTTTTAATTATTTAACTCAAAAAACACGACTTCTCTCTCCATAACACATCGCTCTTCTTTCGCTTATTTTTTATAAAAATAGACGAAAAAAAAAGCTAAAATAGAGGAGTAACAAGCAAAACAGGTGAATATACTAAGCAATAAAGAACTTTAATTTATTTTGTATACGTAATTCTCAATAGATCGATGTCAGCATAAACAAATAGGAAGGAAGTGTACAATTCAATCTCTACTTTTTCATAACAATTCATTAATATACAACCTAACTATCATAACAATTCAATGATAAAGCGCTAACCATCAGTTCATTTTAGTACACAATCTTTGTAACAGATAAAATAAAATAACACAATTACTTTATGAAAAGATTATTCAAATCAGGGTTATCAATTGCTTTAGCATCAGTTTTATTCGTTAGTTGTTCATCTGACGACAATTCGAACAACAACGGAGGAGGTCCAAACCCAACAGAAAACATTGGTCAAACACTGAAAAAAGGACAGACATTAACGTTAGAGAAAAATAAAAAATACAACTTATCAACAAAACTAGTTGTAGAAGATGGAGCAACTTTAAATATTGAAGAAGGAGTTGAAATCGTTGGTACGGGAGGAACATCTTCTTATATTGCAGTTGCACAAGGAGGACAAATATTCGTAAAAGGAACTAACACCAATCCAGTAGTAATGACTGCTTTGGAAAAGAAAAGAGGTAGCTGGGGAGGTTTAGTTGTATGTGGTAAAGCACCAATCAACAAAGCAAAAACAGCAACAGCTGAAGTATCAGACTTAACCTATGGTGGAGATGTTGCAAATGACAACTCAGGATCGATCCGTTACTTGAGAATTGAGTATGCAGGAGCTAACTTTAACAGCGAAAAAGAATTCAACGGATTGTCTTTATTCGGAGTAGGAAGCGGAACAAAAATTGAATATGTACAAGCTCACGAAGGTTCAGATGACGGATTTGAGTGGTTTGGTGGAACAGTAAGTGCACAATACTTAGTTTCTTCTCACAATGACGATGATCAATTCGACTGGACAGAAGGATGGAATGGACAAGAGAACAAATTCTGGTATGCTAAACAATCAGGTACTGCAGATAAAGGATTCGAAGCCGACAACAATTCTAAAACTAGAACAGCAGAACCGTATTCAAACCCTACAATTGATGGAATTACGTTAATCGCAGCCAAAAAAGGGGAAGGTACAGCAATGAAACTACGTGAAGGAACTAAAGGACAACTGAAAAACGTAGTGTTAAGCGGTTGGAAATTAGCCTTTGATGTAGAACATGACGAAACAATTGCCAATGTGGCCAATGGTTCATTATTAGTAAGTAATGTAAAACTAATTGATGTTACTGAAAAAGCAAAAGGTAAAAACACAGCAGGTGAAGCAGCAGATGTAAATGCAGTATTTGTTGAAGGAGAAAACCAAGGAGCTGGAAATAATGCGAATGCACCAGAATGGACAAAAGGTTGGACTCTAGGACTATAAGAATTTAATTATTTTGAATTAAATATAATAATAAGTCATTAATTTATGTTAAGAAAAAATATTTGCCCTAAAAAAGCAAATATTTTTTTTATCATATAAGATATATTCCTTACTTTTATAGTATTAATTTCATTTGGATGACTAAAAACTACTTTTATAAACTCTTCTTTATTGGAACTTTCTTCTTGCTTACTAGCTTGAGTTATGCTCAAGTTCCTGCAACGGGCGAATTCCAAACTAAAGCAACAGTTGTTAAAACAATTGAAGGTCTTTCTATTTATCCAAACCCCGCTACTATTAATGGGAAGATCACAATAGAAACCAAAACAAATGAAGCCAAAGAAATTGAGATTTACAATGTGGTAGGAAAAAAAATATTCTCCACAAACCTCAATACGAAAGAATTAATTTTACCGAATAGCGTAACAGCAGGAATTTACATCATTAAAATTAAAGAAAACAATGCCTCTGCCACGCGTAAATTAATCGTGAAGTAACAAATCAGTACCCGATAAATCTAAAGCATCATTTCAACAATGATGCTTTTTTTATTGTATTTTTGTAGCAAATAAGTGAATTGTGTTTACACCTGAAGATATCATTAGCATACAGACCCGAAAAGAATTTCATAAAATAGCGATGAAAGTATATCGCTATCAATATGAGCACAATGCGGTGTATCGCCAATTTTGTGACTTGATTCGAAAAACGCCAACGGAAGTTCGCAGCCTTGATCAAGTTCCCTTTCTTCCTATTGAATTCTTTAAAAACAAAACAGTTCTCAGCAGTGATCTGCCGATTCAAACTACGTTTACCAGTAGTGGAACAACAGGTGCAATTACGAGTAAACATCATGTAACGGATTTGCAATACTATGAAGCAAGCTTTAGAAAAGGTTTTTCTTCCTTCTATGGTCCTATTGAAGATTACGTTGTTCTAGCGTTATTGCCCTCTTATTTAGAACGAGAAGGATCTTCGCTGATCTACATGGCTGATGACTTTATCAAGCAGTCAAATCACCCAGAGAGTGGCTTCTATTTACACAATTACCAAGAACTAATCACTCACTTAGAAACGTTAGACAAACAAGGAAAAAACATTCTACTCCTAGGGGTAACTTATGCTTTATTAGACATCGTTGAGCAACACCAATTCGAGTTAAACAACACCATAATTATGGAAACTGGAGGGATGAAAGGCAAACGAAAAGAAATGATTCGCGAAGAGTTACACCAGTTGTTATGCCAAGGATTTGGCGTAACTAAAATTCACTCAGAATACGGCATGACAGAGCTTCTTTCACAAGCCTATTCTCTAGGAGATGGCATTTTCCAATGCCCAACCTGGATGGATATTGTCATCCGAGACCCAGAAGATCCTTTTACACGCATCGAAACCTTTGGAAAAGCAGGGGGAGTCAATGTAATAGATTTAGCGAATATCAACTCGTGTTCCTTCATTGCTACGCAAGATTTAGGTAAGAAATACGAAGATGGAAGCTTTGAAATTTTAGGGCGATTTGATCAGGCGGACATTCGAGGTTGTAACCTCATGGTCGTATAAATATAAAAAGGGCGATTTGAGTAAATCGCCCTTTTCTATTCGTTGTCTAACAATTCTGTTTTCTCTGCAAAATAATCGCAGAAGTCGCGCATAGTTGCTGCCATTTTTTCATCTTCTGTTGCGCGTTCATAGGTATCAGCCATAGCGACTAAAGTTTGATGAAAGAATTTCTTCATCTCGTCTACTGGCATATCTTTAGTCCACAAATCAATACGCAACGTCTCTTGTGCCGCATGATCCCAAATAGAGAGTAACATTGCTTTAGACTTAGCGCGATCTACACCGCCGTCTTTTGCTGTCCACGTCAATTTATCCGGAACGCGATTCTCATCTAACTCTACTCTAATATTGATATCAGAAATGTGCTTTTTACTCATTACTTCTTCGGTTTATATTTTGATTTTTCGAAAATATCTTTCGCATCCATTGCAAAAAGTTCCTGCAAAGTTACGTTATTATTTTCCATAAATGAACGAACAATTTGCCATCCCATCCAAACCCCAACACGTCCAGGTGATTCGCCGTCAATATCGAGATAAAATTTGCTAAAAGGTGCAGGATCAATAAAGCGTGCACTTAATTTGACATCCGTATCAAACAACAATTGGTTGTCGATGATATAGCGCCAAACTTGAGATTCATTCGCTAAGCACCAATCCAACTGTTCTTTGTTGTAAGTCATCAGGGTCTCTTTAGGTGCATTTGGCAACAACATCTCTTTTGCATATACCAATTTCCCTTGCTGAACCATTGCCCCTAAAAACGTACGATCAGTTGTTTTGGGCAACTTTTGAATGATAAAGCTCTCCGCCATATCGGGCAAAATCTGCACAGGTTCGAATGTTGTTCGCGTATAAGCTGCAAAACTTTTATAAAAATGGTGATCTTTACCTAAATACGTATCCAAACTAACCAACGCCAACGTATCGGCATAAATCGCTTTGGCCGCTACATCAACTTCCGATAGGACCGTTATAATCTTTTTGTGATCGGATTCCTCCGGATAATAGTATTTGATGTACTGAAATAAGTTCTTTAAATCTTCTGGTAGCGATTTCAGATCGGCATATTTTTTGTTGACTTCTTGATAGAGCTCCTTAAAAATAGTGTCATGCTTTTTCTCAAGCCAAGCAGCATCCGGAACGCCAGCGGGAAACATATAAGGATATTTAGCCTTTAACAGCTGAAAGTCTTCGTCTTTTCCTGTATAAAAATCCTGATCAAAGCGCGCTACAGTTACTTCCATAGGGATTTGTGCCACTTCTTTGTTTACTTTGCTTTTAGAGTCGCCACAACCCAGTACAAAAAAACTGGAAACCGCTAAGCAGGATAAAGATATTTTACTAATTTTGAACATAGTATACTTGATATTTTTCTGATCCTTACAAATATAAAAAGAAGAACCACAACTCAATCACAATTTTTCTATGATGAATCAAAACTTTCAAACCGAAGCAGTAACCCTTCACATTGTTGAATGGCTAAAGAATTACGCCTTAGCGAGTGGCATCGAAGGATTTACCATCGGAATATCGGGAGGCATAGATTCAGCAGTAACCTCTACGCTGTGCGCGCGAACAGGATTGCCTTTACTCTGTGTAGAGATGCCCATTCACCAAGCCGCATCACAAGTAGATCGCGCACAAGAACACCTTGCTTTTTTGAAGGCTAACTATGCGAATGTTTCCTCTACAACAGCGGATTTAACCTCGACATTTGAACTATTTAAACAACAAGTGCCAACTATAGAGGACCAACAACTGCTTGCGCTAACCTTAGCCAATACAAGAGCTAGATTGCGCATGACTACGCTATACTACTATGCAGGTATTCATCGATACTTGGTGGTGGGGACAGGTAACAAAATAGAAGACTTTGGTGTGGGGTTCTTTACTAAATACGGCGATGGCGGTGTTGATATTAGTCCCATCGCAGATTTGTTAAAATCACAAGTTCGCTTAATCGGCGAATATCTAAACGTACCCAACAGCATCATCCAAGCCAAACCTACAGACGGTTTATTCGGAGATGATCGCACGGATGAAGATCAATTAGGAGCTTCCTATGATGAATTAGAAGTAGCCATGCTTGCCGCAGAAGAAGGCAAAACCATAGCAGATTTCCAAGGTAGAGCACGAGAAGTATTTGCTATCTATACACGATTAAATCGAATCAACCAGCACAAAATAAACCCCATCCCAGTTTGTATTATTCCCCAACAATTAAAATAAAAAGCTATGATCAAAAAATACTGTTTACTCCTAGGATCTTCCCTGCTCTTTGCAGCTTGTTCCTTAACCGATGATTACGACCGAGACGTATTAATCCGCACAGAAAACTTAGAGCAATACGGATGTTTTAACACCAAAGACAATTTATATGTTCCAAGCCTACGCGACAACGAATTTCTAATTATCAATAACCCTTATGACTACAGAAAGCTAGTTCAAGGTTGTAATGCTGAAATTGATTTTAGAAACTTTGACTTAATCATTGGCCAGTTTTGGGTAGAATCAAACACAGCGGACATCAAATATATATACACCAGAAATCGCTATAATAGATATACTCTCCACGTAGACTTTCTACAAAACTGGGGTGGGCGACCAAAATTTGTTACCTATCACGCTATTGTGCCCAAACTACACCCTGGCGACCCTGTTGAAGTAATAACTACAGTTATACTACCATAGAGCTTAAAAAATAAAAAAAGCCGTTTAAATCGATTTAAACGGCTTTTTTTTATTTGTTGTGTGGTGAGTGGTAAGTGGTGAGTGGTAAGTGGTGAGTGGTAAGTGGTGAGTGGTACTACTCACTATTCACTATTCACTACTCACTATTCACTACTCACTATTCACTATTCACTACTCACTACTCACTATTCACTACTCACTATTCACTACTCACTATTCACCACTCACTACTCACTGTAAACCAAAAAAAAAGCCTGACTACTTGCGTAATCAGGCTTTCAAAAGAAGGGCGGCGACATACTCTCCCACCATGTGGCAGTACCATCTGCGCTAGCGGGCTTAACTTCTCTGTTCGAAATGGGAAGAGGTGAGCCCCGCCGCAATAACCACCCTAAAGCGGTTGTTATAAATTCCCAAAAGGATCCTATAACTAATATTGTATATTATAACTTAACAAATACATAACTAAATTTAGAAAGTTGCCCTCCCTCTACATAACGTAGAGGGAGATACACATAAGCTTACGGGCTATTAGTACTACTCGACTTTGACATTACTGCCTTTACATCTATAGCCTATCAACGTTGTCATCTTCAA
>NZ_JACHTD010000011.1 GCF_014145665.1 Myroides sp. NP-2
GATGAGTGGTAAATGATGAGTGGTAAATGATGAGTGGTAAATGATGAGTGGTAAATGATGAGTGGTAAATGATGAGTGGTAAATGATGAGTGGTAAATGATGAGTGGTAAATGATGAGTGGTAAATGATGAGTGGTAAATGGTGAGTGGTAAATGGTGAGTGGTAAATGGTGAGTGGTAAATGGTGAGTGGTAAATGGTGAGTGGTAAATGGTAAGTTCACTATTCACTATTCACTATTCACTATTCACTATTCACTATTCACTATTCACTATTCACTATTCACTATTCACGACTTACCATTCATTAATTTTTTCTATTATATGTGTTAAATGAAGATTTTTAAAAATCTTAAGTCTTGTGTTTTTATTAATATTTAGTTTTTTATATAATTTTTGTATTAAAATATTTTATTATTGATTTTTTTTATTATCTTGCATAGGGTAAATAAATGTATTACTGTATTTTTTATTAGTTGTTAAAAATGAGTATTTAGTCATTCTTTTTTACTTTGTGGGGACTTGGTTTTAGAATGGAACAAATACGAAAAAACAAAAGAGGCTGTCTGTATAGATAGCCTCTTTTATTTTACTAGGTTGTTCACCGTCAAATAGGTTTATAATTTGGTATTTTTTAAGCGCAAGGAGTTTGCAATTACGGATACTGAGCTAAAGCTCATAGCTACTGCGGCGATCATCGGTGACAACACAATTCCAAAAACGGGGTATAAGATACCTGCTGCAATGGGGATACCAATACTGTTATACACAAAGGCAAAGAAGAGGTTTTCCTTGATGTTTTTCATCACCTTGTGACTTAGTTGAATAGCTTGTGGAATTTTGTCGATTTCTCCTTGTAAAAGGGTGATTTCTGCACTTTCAATTGCCACATCCGTTCCTGTACCCATGGCAATACCCACATTGGCTTGTGCCAGGGCAGGAGCATCATTGATTCCATCGCCAGCCATCGCCACAATTTTTCCTTCTGCTTGAAGTTTTTTGATTGCATTGAGCTTGTCTTCTGGGAGTGCTTCGGCAAGAAACTGATGAATGCCCAATTGTTTGGATACTGCTTGTGCTGTATTGTGATTGTCTCCAGTAATCATAACTACTTCAATGCCTTGCTGGTGTAGTTTTTCAATGGTCGCATAGCTCGACGCTTTTATTTTATCGTGCATCACAACATAACCGAGCACCACATTGCCCTCTGCGATGTAGGAAATTGTTTTTCCCTCTTTTTGGATGGTGGTTACTTCAGCGATCAATTCGTCGCTCAAGGAGGCTTCTAAGGATTGCATCAAGGCGGCATTTCCCAACGAAATACGTTTTTTATCCACCACACCTTGAATCCCTTTGCCCGTAACACTAGCAAATAGTTTTACTGGCGTTAGCGCCAGTTGTTTTTCTTTTGCTGCTTGGGTAAATGCCAAGGCCAAAGGGTGTTCACTATTTTGATTTAAGGAGGCAGTTAGATGCAACAAAGCGTCTGCATCATAATCCGAATGGGTAGAGACTACCTTTTCGATTGACGGTTTTCCTTCGGTAAGTGTACCTGTTTTGTCTGTAATTAAAACATTGATTTTGTTGGCTGTTTCTAAAGCCTCTGCATTTTTGATTAGAATGCCATTTTGAGCTCCTTTTCCTATTCCCACCATGATGGACATGGGGGTTGCCAATCCTAAGGCACAAGGACAAGCGATAATCAATACAGCTAAGGCATTGATAAACGCATAGGCTAAGGTTGGTTCAGGGCCTAAGAACTTCCATAAAAGAAAGGTTGCAAGGGCAATGATAATCACCGTAGGAACAAAATAAGTCGATACTTTATCTGCCAATTTCTGAATAGGTGCACGCGAGCGACTCGCATTATTAACCATGTCAATAATTTGGGATAACAAGGTGTCTTTTCCTACTTTTTCTGCTTGCATAACAAAAGAAGTATTGCTGTTTATTGTTCCAGCAACGACTTTGTCTTGCTTTGTCTTTTCCACCGGAATCGGTTCTCCAGTAATCATGGACTCATCAATGGTAGCATGTCCTTCGAGAATAATCCCATCCACTGGAATTTTTTCTCCTGGTTTAACGCGGAGTTTATCGTGTTTTAAAATGGCTTCAATGGCTACTTTTTCCTCTTCATTGTCTGCGTTAATACGCGTTGCTTCTGTTGGTGAAAGTTTGAGTAGTTCTTTGATAGCTGTGTTGGTTCTGCTGTGTGCCTTAGCTTCCATCACTTGTCCTAACATTACCAAAGTAAGTATCACTGCTACAGATTCAAAATACAAGTGAATACCGTGTTCGCCTTTAAAATCTTCTAGAAATAGGTTGGGAAAAAAGAGGGCGATTACACTAAATAGCAATCCAGCGGCTCCTCCCAATCCAATTAAGCTGAACATATTGAGATTCCACGTTTTAAAAGAAACCCAAGCACGTTGGAAAAACGTCCAACAGACGTATACTACGGGAATCGTAAAAATCAATTGGATGTAGTTGTTGAGGTGCATGGGAATAATCTTGCCTATCGGATCACCAGGTAGCATACTTCCCATGGAAAGGATGAATACAGGTAATGTAAAGAGAATGGCATATTTCAACTTGCGCAATAGATCTGTATAGGTGGTGTCTTCCGGTTCAATACTGATGGATTTCGCAACTAAGTCCATACCACATACAGGACAAGATCCAGGTTCTTCATAGGTTTTATCACCTTCACAAAGCATAGGGCAATAGTAAACGGTTTGTTCGATTTTAGTTGCTGGAATTTGTTCTAAATTCATTCCACAAACCGGACAACCTACATTGCTGTCGTATACTTTATCGCCTTCACACAACATCGGACAAAAATACTTGCCTGCTTTATCTGCCATATCGGCTGGAATTTCTTGATGAAAGTGATCGGCTTCACTCAACTCCACTGGGGGAAGCACTTCTTGAGTGCCGTCTTCTTTGGTAATCACCTCTTGTAAAATATAGTGCCCCTTTTGAAGCAGCGCTTTTTGTAGGGTTAAGGTGTCGATGTCGTGATGCAATTCAAGATGGGCTTGTTCTTGCTCTAAAGAAACTTCTGCCTGAACGCCATGAATCTCGTTTAAGGTATTTTCTACTTTGGTGCGACAACCATTGCAGGTCATTCCACTTACTTTATATACTTTTTTCATGCAATAGGGTGTTTTTTAATACACTAATTTCGGCTTTTTTTGGGATTAAACTGTTACATAATTTATAGAAAAGGTTATGTTTTTTTTGTTTACGGTTTACTTATCACCATTAACCAACCACATAAAAACAAAAAAAACTTCTTATCACAGAAGTTTTTATTTTTATTGAAAAAGTTACCACTCACAAATCACCACGTACAAATCACTATTTCGTTATTTCATTCCAAATGACGTCATCTGGGGTAGGGGCAGTGAGAGTCAATAGTTCTTTGGTTACAGGATGTGTAAACGTCAACGCACGTGCGTGAAGGTGAATTCCGCCATCGGGATTGCTTCGATCCGCACCGTATTTCAAGTCGCCTTTGATAGGGCAACCTACTGCAGCTAATTGGCAGCGAATTTGGTGATGACGTCCCGTGTGTAAATCAATTTCTAAGGCAGAATACGTTTTGAGTTGATGAAACATTCGATACGTCAATTTTGCTTTTTTGCTATTGGGTACTTCTTTGTTATGTGCTTTAGACGTGTTGTTTTTAGGGTTGCGCACTAAAAAGTGTTCCAGTGTATCCTCTACTTTAGGAGGAGCATCTTTAACAACGGCCCAATAGGTTTTTTTTGTTTCCCTATTCTTAAACGACTCATTTAAACGAGTAAGTGCTTTGGAGGTTTTGGCAAATACCACAAGTCCAGAAGTTGGACGGTCTAAGCGGTGAACTACGCCTAAATACGCGTCTCCAGGTTTGTTGTGCTTTTGCTTTAAATAGATTTTGATGCATTCGCTCAATGGCATATCTCCCGTTTGATCGCCTTGTACGAGGTCGCCCACGCGTTTGTTTACCACAATAATGTGATTGTCTTCGTGTAGGATTTGTAAATTATCGGGAGTAGTAACAACTTTCATACGGTGAATTTTAAAACAAAAATATCCTTTTAAACTGGGTTAAATCTAAAAGGATATTTTTGCGTGTATTTTTTGTGAAAAATAAAACTTAGTATTGTTCATTTTCATTTGGAAAATCAACTGATTTTACGTCATCTACATATTGAGAAACAGCATCTTTCATCTGATCAAAGATGTTTAAGTAACGGCGTAAGAATTTAGGGTTGAATTCATGGGTTAAACCGATCATATCGTGAATAACTAATACTTGGCCATCAACACCGTTTCCTGCGCCAATTCCAATTACAGGAATCGAAATGCTTTGCGCAACTTTTTTCGCTAAACTCGCTGGAATCTTTTCTAATACTACAGCAAAACAACCGATTTCCTCTAACATCTTCGCATCGCGCATCAATTGCTCCGCTTCTTCGTCTTCTTTTGCTCTTACCGTATAGGTTCCAAATTTATAGATAGATTGAGGGGTTAATCCCAAATGTCCCATTACGGGAATACCCGCTTCTAATATGCGCTTGATTCCCTCTTTAATTTCAATACCACCTTCCATTTTTACAGCATGTGCACCACTTTCCTTCATAATTCGGATCGCAGAACGCAGGGCTTCTTTTGGATCAGATTGGTATGAACCGAAAGGTAAATCAACCACAATAAGCGCTCGATCTGCACCTCGTACTACCGATTGTGCATGGTATATCATTTGATCTAATGTAATAGGCAAGGTTGTCTCGTGTCCAGCCATAACGTTACTAGCGGAATCTCCAACTAACATAACATCAATTCCACCAGCCTCTAAAACTTTGGCCATTGAGTAATCATAACAAGTAAGCATTGATATTTTTTCTCCATTGGCTTTCATATCAATCAGCGACTTAGTTGTCACTTTTTTATAATCTTTCTTTGCTACTGACATTTGTTGTTTATTTTGTAATTCCTTGTAAAAGTAGAGTAAAAAGACTTCAAATAAAAAATTTAGCAGTAATAAATCAATTCTATTCGCAATAATTCATTATTGTAAAACTCAAAACTGTAGAGAACATCGTCTACTGCAATGTAATATGTGTGGGTCAATGGCTCAATAAGCGTGATCAATCCTTTGGCTAATTTTAGAAATACCTGTTCTGTGGTGTACTGTTCCATCAATTGATTGTCGATGATAAAACCATTTTTATTAATCATGTCCATTTTGCGCACTTTATAGGTGTGGTCCAGGTCATGGGTAATAAATTCAGCGGAGTTAAAATAGGAATTTCCCTCGTAATCCCCCAAGGCACAATCTTCTAAATTAGCCGATTCATCAAGGGGATAACCGATATAGGTGTGAATCCAATCGATATCAAAACCGTCTATGGGTTCTATTTTTTCATTTAATGCAAAGCCAAATTGACGTTTTCTGATCAATTTACTTACTTTGGATGTATCACCTTCTTTCGGCATTGCTTTTATGGCCTCCAATTGCAATTTCAACAGCGCTACTTTTTCCGTTTCATCTTGTTTATTTGCGAAGTCAATATAGAATTGAATGGCTTTTTGCGTTGCTGCGTCTTCGCTATTCCACCCCAATTCTAAGATGCGTTCCGCGTATTTGCGTTGCTCACTTACATCAGAAGTAGCTTTATACGCTTGGATCAATTCACTCATCACAGGACGCTCTCCCAAGTATTGAGCAGCTATATAACCATAGCCATCATTATACGAAATGGGAACCCAAGCGTCTTTGTAGTAAGGATAAAATTCGATAGGCACAGCCGTTCCAATTAATACTGTTCCCAATACACTAGCCGTACTGCTGGGATATTCGCGCACTTTAAGTCCTGCTACGGTAGTAAAGAGATGAGGAGAGCCGTAATATTCGTCCATTTCAATAATAGGAGTAGGCGCTTCGGGTGCATCTTCTGTATAGTATTCCTTTAGATTTTGGGTATCGACAATATAAAGCGGACTTTCATAATCGCGATCGACTTGTACCAAACGCTTGTTGATCTTTTCATAGTAGGAGAGATGAGCGTTGGAAATAAAAATTCCCGCTTTTTGCGTGGCTGCTTTGTCTTTGTAAGCTTCTGTGGGCTTTGAAGTATAAAGGGTTGGAGATTGAGCTGATGCTTGTAAGGTAAAGCATATTAGCAAGGCTTGAACGAGTGTTTTCATACGGTTGTTCTATTATTCAATATCGTTTAATTGAGGATGCAAATGTGCTGAAAAAAATAACGCTGTTAGTAAAAAAGTGAAAAGGCGAGCTGAATTTCACTATTTCTGGGGAGTAGCGATTGGTTTGTGGTTTACTGTTTAGGATTTTGTAGTGGATGCCTCGATAAAAAGAGAAAATTTTGTCAAAAGTAAATTGCCCAATAAACCAATAGGCAGTTGTCTGGGTGAGGAGGTAGATGCAGCTGTCTTCTAGATTGTATTTTTAGAATCTAGAAATTATATTGTAGATTTACACGAGTTACAAGATGAGTTAGGATTAAACGTCTATGATTATGGTGCCCGTAATTACGATGCGGCTATCGGTCGTTGGATGAATGTGGACCCGTTGGCGGAACAGTTCCCTGCCTGGAATCCGTACCATTATGTGCACAACAACCCGATGAATCTGATTGATCCAACGGGGATGAGAGCTGATCCACCCATAGAAGGGGAATTTGAAAATGGATACGTTCATACAGATAGTGATGGAAGTTGGACTTATAATAATGGAATATGGAGTGATAACTCAGGAGGTGGCAATGATTTTCTTGAAGGTATAAACTTTACGGTTCCAGGTAGTTCGTATGGGATTATCCGTTTTGTATCTGATTTTACGGGAGGAAGTCAAGCTGTTCAAATAGATGCTGAAGCTCGAGAATTATCTAGACATTCTGATGGAAGTACTGATTGGGCAGCATATGCAGGGTATTCATTAATGATGGAAAAGGCTACCAATCCTGGGAATTTGGAGATTGGAAGGAATTTACTTAGAACTCCTGTTAAAACGAAATATCATTATACAACTGAAGCAGGATTTAATTCAATTATGGAAACTAAGACACTTAATCCATCAATAGGAGCGAAAAATGCAAGATTTGGTTCAGGTCAATATTTTACTGATATTGCACCAGGATCTTTTACAAAAGGCTAAACTTCGTATCGACTTTATGGAGTACCATGGAATGGTAGTCGTTTGACTCATTTTTTTGAGATCGAAACTTCAGGATTAAATATCATTAAAAATAAAACATTCAATTTTCTACATCCTTCTAGTACTCCATTAAATGTGAAGGGAATAATTGTAAGTGGTGGAAAAACAGGGTTTTAGTATGGGGGAGATTTTTATAAAGAAGTATTGGATTGAAAGGGATGTAATGTTTTATTTACATTCTAAAAACGGTAAAATAGTAAGGCAAGCTGAAATTACGCCTATTTCTAAAATATTACTTACATTAGATTGTCCAATAAAAGGAGATTCTATGTTATATGATCAATCATTAGATGAATTAGAAGTAAAAGAATCTGATTTTATTACTGAAGAAGAGTTTAATGAAATTTGGAATAATAGTAAATAACATAAAAGCCCTTTTTTAGGGCTTTTATGTTTTAAACTTCTTTATAGTTTTCGACAACAAATAAATTAATATTTTGGTAATCTAGTGAGACTTTATCAATTATAGATTTAACATCATTCCAATTAAGACCACCTAAACCAGCTCCAATTTTAGGTAACGCAATTTTATATATATTGTTTTGTTGTGCGTAAGAAAGCATTTTTATTAAGGAACTTTCAATAGCATTAATATCAGCTTTAGTTTTCCAAGTGGCTTGAGTTCCGAGATTAAATATTGTTTCATTATTATAAGTGTAGGTATATATATCACCTAAAGAAAATAGATTTTCTTTGCATAATTTTTTATACTCAATGTACATTTTTGGAAATTTATTTTTGAATTGTAAAGCAATCCCGTTTCCCATTGCCCCCGCACAGTTACATCCGTGAGCGTAGTTTTGTATATCCTCTAAATTGAAGATATTTCCCTGTTCAATATATGTAACCATTATAGTGTAGTGATATTTTTAGTAAAGAAGTCTTTAAACTTCTTTTTGGTTAGCATTGTTTCAATCATACCAAATATAATTGTTTTGTCTTTTTCATCAAGTTCGGCAATTAGTCAAACCTGTTCGTTTGCAGTTTTATCTTCTAAGGTTATTTCTGTAGGAATCTCAGAATCCATGTGAACAATTTGGTCAATTGTAATTCCATAAAACTTGGCAAGTTTATCTAATAGTTGAACAGAAGCTTCTCTTTGTCCGTTTTCAATTTTACTATAATGAGAAATACCCAACCCTACTTGGATAGTTACTTCCTTTTGAAGATTTCCTTTTTATTCTCTTTAACGCTTGATATTGTTAGAGAAAGCCAGAATTAAAATTTATTAACGCAACACAAATATAGATATTTAGTACATTTTGTACAATAGTGATACAAATAGTCGCTTTTATAATTGCCTATTTGGACATTTATATTTGGTTTTGTGATGTACAAAATGGCACAGAATAAATTTAGTAATGGAAATTAGCGAGATAAAACAGCAGCTAACAATGGCAATGGTCTTGCATTATTACGGTTTGAAGCCCACCAAGCAAAGTCGTTTGCACTGTCCTTTTTACCAAGATAAAACCCCGAGTATGCAGGTGTATTACAAGACCCCGATCGCGCGGCAATCCGTGCGCATTAATTATAGAAAGAAGAAAAACCCGCTAATCAAGGACGAGCGAGTTTTATATTTACATAATACTTTTCAGTTTTGTTTGTTTAAGAAAGGAATCGAGCAGTTCTATGACTACATTATTCTTATCGTCTGGGAGTTTTAGATTACCATAGATTTGAATCAATTGACCTACAGCTACGAAGGCAGTAAACACCCGATCGCGCGGATTTGATCCGTGCGTTAGATGTTCAGGCGTTAGCTGTTCAGCCCAATCGCGCGTTTTTTTAATTGTGCGGTAAAAATATTTATTTCAATCTATAGAACAAGGTCAACAAAACACAAAGCAACGGATATTCATACCCCTAACAACAGTTGCTGCTAAGATATTTTGTGAAGCTTGTGTACAGTTAAAACGTCTACAGCAGTATACCGTTTGGCAAGATGGTTAGCATGCAGAACCGATTTATACTAATACTTTTACAAAAGAGAAGATAAATTATATTCACCATGGTATAAATGAAGGCACGGGTTACCACATCCACGCCATCGGATAAGTTTGAGTGTATAGGTAGATGGTTAATAGTTTGTAAGGGGTTTGTAAAGGGTTTGTAAGGTAAAATGGCCTAAAACCCTTGTAAATACTAACGACCCCCTTACAAACCCTTTACAACTACTTTTCTTTGTTGTTTAAAATACTGAAATACAGCTTGTTGTGTTTTATTTAATTTGAACAAGAATGGACAATAACTCCTTATTTGTCCAATATGTGTAAGAATACGGAAGGGGGTATTACAGGTTAATTTCGACTTGCTTAGGTTTGCAGTTTAACCATGTAGAACGCGGATAGCACAGAACAATCGTCCAAAAAATAGTAATGAGTAAACACATCCGCGCCATCGAATAAGGAGGTTAGAGGGTATTAAGGTAATAAACGATTAAGCTAAGACAATCTCACAAACACCGCGCGACCAGCGCAAAGGACAAATCGTGCAGATTTCGTTGCTCTTTGCTCGTCGCTCTTTGCTCGTTGCTCTTTGTTCGTTGCTCGTTGCTCTTTGTTCGTTGCTCGTTGCTCTTTGCTCTTTGCTCTTTGCTCGTCGCTCTTTGCTCGTTGCTCTTTGCTCGTCGCTCTTTGCTCTTTGCTCGTCGCTCTTTGCTTTTTGCTTTTTGTAAAGCAAAATTATCTTACAAATGAACAAACCGCGCAAATCGTAGCGTAGATTCATCGAACACCAAAACAAAATATAAACTAGGTGAGATAAACCGCGCAAAGAACAAACCGCGCGAAAAACAAATCGTAGCGTAGCGTAGATTTATCGAACACCAAAACAAAATATAAACCAGGTGAGATATAGCACATCACCCACACCTTCCACTTTTTTTTCACAATCAAGATTTTAAATTGTAGTTTTATCCCAATTAAATAAACACCCAGTGAAAAAAGGTCTTATTGTTTTTGTCGTTGTCGTTTTAGTAGCGATTCTTCAATTCAGTTATTTTATGAAAGGACAAGCGAGCCAAGAAGCCGCTAGTGAAGCCATTTATTTTGTTGTCGAAAGTGTAGAGGTTTGGCCTGATAATACCTATTCGATTTACGATGCAGAAGGAAATGCCTTTAAGAGCTATACTTTTGATACGCCCGAAGTAATCAACAAAGGCGATATTATTTCCAAAGAAGCCAATTCTAGTGAACTAACCGTGTATCGATTTGATCAGGCAGGTAAAAAAGAAGTGGTTTTGAGGATAAAAGAGTGATGAGTGGAAATCGTCGCTCTTTGTTCGTTGCTCTTTGCTCGTCGCTCGTTGCTCTTTGCTCGTCGCTCTTTGCTCGTCGCTCGTCGCTCTTTGCTCGTCGCTCGTCGCTCTTTGCTCTTTGCTCGTCGCTCTTTGCTCTTTGCTCGTCGCTCTTTGCTCTTTGCTCTTTGCTCGTTGCTCTTTGCTCTTTGCTCGTCGCTCGTCGCTCGTTGTAAAGCACAATTATATTACAAATGAAGAGATTTAACAAACCGCGCAAATTACAAACCGCGCAAACCGCGCGAAAAACAAATCGTAGCGTAGCGAAAATCGTAACGAAGTGTAGATTCATCGAACACCAAAACAAATATAATCTTGGTGAGATATATTCATCGAACACCAAAACAATATATAAACTAGGTGAGATACACCACACAACCGACATAAAAAAAAGATGGCATTATGCCATCTTTTTTTGTATTAACAATCAGATAAGTTCACGGCCACTGCCAATCCACCTTCTGAGGTTTCTTTGTATTTATTATTCATGTCTTTGGCGGTTTCCCACATGGTGCTTACTACCTTATCCAAAGGCACTTTAGCGTTTTTAGGATCCGTATCCAGCGCAAGTTCTGCTGCGTTAATGGCCTTAATTGCCCCCATAGCATTGCGTTCAATACACGGGATTTGTACCAATCCACCTATGGGATCACATGTTAGTCCCAAGTGGTGTTCCATGGCAATTTCTGCCGCCATCATCACTTGTTCTGGACATCCACCCATTAGCTCACATAGTGCACCAGCTGCCATGGCACTAGATACGCCAATCTCAGCCTGACATCCTCCCATTGCTGCAGAAATGGTCGCCCCTTTTTTGAATATACTGCCAATTTCTCCTGCTACTAGTAAGAACTGTTTGATCTCTTTTTCGCTTGCTTTGTGGTTTTCAATTACCAAATAGTACATTAATACGGCTGGAATTACACCTGCACTACCATTGGTAGGTGCTGTAACTACACGACCCAATGAAGCATTTACCTCATTGACCGCTAGGGCAAAACAACTTACCCATTTCAAAATTTGACGGAAGTATACCTTGGTTTTGCGAATCGTTCCCAACCATTCTTGTGGATTGGTATACGGTAAATCACTTTTTAAGTTTTGATGTGAGTCATACGCACGTCTGCGGACATTTAATCCCCCAGGTAAAACTCCTTCCGTATGACAACCTATATACATACACTCCAACATTGTATGCCAAACGCGCATTAGTTCACGGTGAATTTCCTCTTCACTGCGCAGTGATTTTTCATTTTCATAAACCAATTCCGAAACCGTCATATTTTGTTCTCTACAATAGGCTAAAAGTTCGGTTGCTTTGTCAATGGGATAAGGAAAACTCGCTTTAATCTCCTCGTTCTTTTCGTTTGCTGCGCTTTCTTCTTTTACAACAAACCCACCGCCAATGGAGTAAAAGGTAGAGGTATAAGTCTCACCTGCTTGTGTTTGAACGGTGAAGGTCATCCCATTGGCGTGGAAAGGCAAGAAGTTTCTATTAAAGACAATATGAGTTTTAGGATCAAATGTAAGGAGCAATTCCGCTCCAAGGTTGATGGTTTTGGTGCTGTTTATTTCAGCAATAATACTGCTGATATTTTCTACGGGAACATATTCTGGATCAGCGCCACTCAAACCTAACATGACGGCTAGATCTGTAGCGTGTCCAACGCCAGTCAGTGAAAGCGATCCGTATAAATCTACGGTAAGCTCCTGTACTTGGTTAAATAGTTGGCGTTCTTTCAGTTCTTTTAAGAAAAGCTCTGCTGCTCTCCACGGACCTAACGTATGTGAGCTCGAAGGTCCAACGCCAATCTTGAGCATATCAAAAACAGATATACATTCCATAATGTTGCATGATTTAATCGTCACGAAGATAAGTAAAAAGTGCGGAGTCACAACGGTCGGAATTGGATTTAACGTATAGACAGATTAAAGTTTTTTGTTGGGGGTATTTCATTGAATTCTAGGTGATTTAGCATGATATAGACCGAAAAGTCATACTATTATGATAAAAGATGGGAATAGTGATACATACGAACTGTCAGGGAAACTGACGATATCGACAGGTGAAAAGACCTTCTTTATGACAAAGTGACATTGTCTAAGGGCTGTTTTTACAAAAAATAAGTCAGAAATGGCATAGATTGTTCTTGGCACAAAGATTGACTAATAGTAAGCGAGCTTGACGCTCACAAATTGAAAAAGTAAAGTATAAAAAAATAAACGATAAACATACTATGAGTAAAATAATTGGTATTGACTTAGGAACTACGAACTCATGTGTTTCTGTAATGGAAGGGAACGAGCCAGTAGTAATTACGAATGCAGAAGGAAAAAGAACAACACCTTCAGTAGTAGCATTTGTTGAAGGAGGAGAAATTAAAGTGGGAGACCCTGCAAAACGTCAAGCAGTGACAAACCCAACAAAAACAGTAGCGTCTATCAAGAGATTTATGGGTGAGAAATTCAGCCAAATCCCTGGAGAAATTACAGCTGTACCTTACAGTGTAGTAAAAGGTGATAACGATACCCCTCGCGTTGATATTGACGGACGTTTATACACACCTCAAGAAATTTCTGCCATGACGTTACAAAAAATGAAGAAAACGGCAGAGGATTTCTTAGGACAAGAAGTAACAGAAGCTGTAATTACTGTACCAGCATACTTTAATGACGCACAACGTCAAGCAACTAAAGAGGCAGGTGAAATTGCAGGATTAAAAGTAAGACGTATTATTAACGAGCCAACAGCGGCTGCTTTAGCATACGGATTAGACAAAACTGGAAAAGATCAAAAAGTAGTAGTATACGATTTAGGAGGGGGTACATTTGATATTTCTATCCTAGAATTAGGAGACGGTGTATTCGAAGTATTATCTACAAACGGAGATACACACTTAGGTGGAGATGACTTTGACAACGTAATCATCAACTGGTTAGCAGAGGAATTCAACACAGCTGAAGGTGTAGATTTGCGCAAAGATGCTATGGCATTACAGCGTTTAAAAGAAGCAGCTGAAAAAGCAAAAGTAGAGTTGTCATCTGCTACTCAAACAGAGATTAACTTACCGTATATCACGGCTACAGCTTCAGGACCTAAACACTTAGTACAAACGTTGACAAGAGCGAAATTCGAACAATTGTCAGATGATTTAGTACGTCGTTCGATGATTCCTTGTGAAAAAGCGTTGAAAGATGCTGGATTGTCTAAATCAGATATCGATGAGGTAATCTTAGTAGGAGGTTCAACTCGTATCCCAAGAATCCAAGAAGAAGTTGAGAAATTCTTCGGTAAAAAACCACACAAAGGAGTAAATCCAGATGAGGTAGTAGCGATTGGAGCTGCGATTCAAGGTGGAGTACTAACTGGAGATGTAAAAGACGTTCTTTTATTAGACGTGACTCCACTTTCTTTAGGTATTGAAACAATGGGAGGTGTAATGACTAAATTAATTGAAGCCAACACAACAATTCCTACAAAAAAATCACAAGTATTCTCTACAGCAGCAGACAACCAACCATCAGTAGAAATCCACGTATTACAAGGAGAAAGACCGATGGCAAATGACAATAAAACAATTGGTCGTTTCCACTTAGATGGTATTCCACCAGCTCAAAGAGGGGTGCCTCAAATTGAAGTAACTTTCGATATTGATGCCAACGGAATCATCAAAGTTTCTGCTACAGATAAAGGAACTGGTAAATCACATGATATTCGAATTGAAGCTTCGTCAGGTTTGACTGAAGAAGAAATCGAAAGAATGAAAAAAGAAGCAGAAGCAAATGCTGATGCCGATAAAAAAGCCAAAGAATCAGCAGATAAAATCAACGAGGCAGATGCGATGATTTTCCAAACAGACAAGCAATTGAGCGAATTTGGAGATAAGTTATCAGCAGCGAACAAAACTGCGATTGAAGGTGCTTTAGAGGAGTTGAAAAAAGCATACGAAACAAAAGACGTAGCGACAATTACTCCAGCTTTAGACAAAATCAATGAGGCTTGGAAAGCAGCTTCTGAAGAAATGTACAAAGCACAAGCGGAGGCTCAACAAGGAGGCGCACAAGACGCTCAACCAAACCAAGGAGCTAACCAAGGTGGGGGTGATGCTGAAGGTCCTCAAGATGTTGAGTACGAAGAAGTGAAATAAGAACCCTAAAGTTTTTATAGTTATAATTGAAGAACCGAGTCATCCAATGGCTCGGTTTTTTTATTGTATACTGTTGTGGAGTGTATCATAGGGCTACTCCACACAAGCGCGATGAAAAATAGACAAACAAAGGTCGATCTCATCCGTTGTTAAGTGAGCAAACCCCAAGCGAATACCCGTTAATTTTTTACTCTGATACAACAAGGTGGTTGGGATGTAGAGGTTGTTGAGCATGCACAACGCCCGTACGCGCATGAGATTCACCGGAAACGAAAACCTAATCCAAACAGCTAAACCGCCTTCTGGTATCGAAATTTGTAGACTATCGCCAAATAAATCCCTCAATACACTACAGAAGTAATCGCGTCTCTCCTTGTATATTTTATTTACCTTTACTTGGTGTCGAAACAAAACCCCTTCTTCAATTAATTCCGTTAGCGCATGTGTGGTAAAATAGCTTTTATTTTCCATCAACAAGGCTTGGTGTTTTTCCAATTCTTGTATGATATTCTCTGGTGCTACCACAACACCCAAACTGAAGTCTGATGCAATGGATGTTCCAATTGAACTCAAGTAAATGACCATGCCTTTTGCATCGCTGCTCAATAGAGGTAGCGGAGGATTGTTGTTGTAGTGAAAATCGAAATGAGTGTCGTCTTCCAACAAGATAAAACCGTACTGCTGCGCCAACTGCAAGAGTTTTACGCGTTGCTGTATCGGGAGGGATTGCGTTGTTGGATAGTGATGATTCGCTTTGAGGTAAAAAAGGCGAATAGGCATTTGTTGACACAGCTTCTCTAAAGCGATAAGGTCTAACCCCTCTGTTTGTAATGGGATGGGGTGTAATTGGGCGCCTGTATTTTGTAAAATCGCATGACTGCCGTAATAGCCATACTCACTGATTGCAATGTGATCACCATTGTTCAACAGTAGTTTTGAACATAAGTATAAAGCCGTAGTGGAACTTGGTGTGGTTAGTATATTTGCTGGTGTAGCCTGAATATTACGCGTCAGATTGAAGTAGTTTGTCACTTGCTTTTTAAGGGCTAGTTCCGCTTTTTTGGCATAAGGATCAAAGTAGGTACTGTGTTGTTTTCGCTTGAGATTAGCACTAAAAATAGAGGCGAGTTCTTCCTGTAACCCCAAGCGTATATCTGGGGTTCCATCTGTAAAATAGTAGCGACACTGGTGTTGATCACTAGGCAAATCCAAGCGGTTATCCCTAGGGAAATCGTAGCCCGTGCTAAGGGGAAATGCATTGGAATTGCTGTGTACTACTTGCTTGGCTTGATGGACATAGGTCCCTTTGTTGGGTAGGCTGATTAACCAACCTTGTGTAATAAGTTCATCATATGCAGCAATTATCGTATTGCGATTGACCTGTAGAAGCGTTGCTAGCTTTCGCGTTCCCGGCAGTTTGGTGTCTACAGGAATAATATTGCGCTGTATTGCATTGCTAAACTGATTGGCAATTTGCATATACATAGGCGTTGCAGACGCTTTGTCTAAGTGTATCAAGCGATTGTACGGTATTTTAAACGATTGGGACATGCGCATATATAAGCTGGGAATACAAGATCAATAGGCACAAAAATAAGGATTATCAATCGATTAGCGCGCGAACTTTTAAAAGGTTTTCTATTTGAAATGAATAGCAGTATTGAGGCGTACTTCGCGCACCAAAACTCTCTTTCCAATAGAGCAAACCCGCATTGAGCTGTTTGGGACTGAGGTGACTGCTACCAAAATCAAAATAGCGTACCTGCGTTTGGTATTCCTTCAACAACGTGTAGATCAACAAATCTAAGGCTCCGTTTTTGTTGTCTTCCTCTTTTCCAGCAATGTATTGCAAGTGCACAACTTGCGGATGAATGAACAAGGTAGTTCCACCAACGAGCACCCCTTCCGCATTGTAGACGTTGACCTGCTTGATGGACTCAGGAAATGCCTGCATCAATTGGGAAATTTCCGCCACACTGTGTACAGGGCTAGTTTGGTAGCGATCGCGTAAACGAGGCTGGAGAATGTCTCGCCAAAATGCAGTTGGCATAAGATCTTCCTTGATGGTGTATCCCTTTTTTATCCCTTTTTGTACCATGCGCTTTCGGTTGGTATTCAGCTGAATAGGAAACTCAAAATCTAATGTGGATAGCAATTGTACTGTAGGCTTACCGCCCTGCAGAGCATGACTGATAAAGGCAAGCGTATTGGTTGTCAATTTGTTGTAAATTGAAGGTATCTCATTGATAAGTAAGGTGGTTAATCCCTCTTGTTGACAATGCATTGCTATGGCTTCCACTATGGCTAAGTATTGATGAAAGCTCAGTCTAGGCAGTTGAATGATACTGCCATAACTCAAGCCAAAGTGACTGCATAATACCTGTTCTTCCTCATGGGCAGGTAAGAGGGCAATTAGTGTAGCTCCCTCATATACTAAAAGGGAGTGATCCGTAAAACGCGCTTGGTGATAGTCCATAAAATCGCGGTGGAATAGAAAACTCCCATGCGTTGCGCGTTGGAGAAAATGATTCCATATGGCTCGATATTCAGACGTGTAACGTACAACTCTCAAATGACACTGATTTTGGGATAAAGGATGCGTGATACCACAAATATAAAATTAAAATCAGAATAGTCTGCCATAACGAGGACAGAAGAACTAAGGAGGGATAGTCGTTACTCCTTCCTCAAAAAGAGGTGTCGCGGATCGTTTTGCGAATTGTTATTTTTTGTCACAACTAAGAAGTTGATGTTGAGTTATTTACACAATATGTTTCATCGTGTGAGGCCTAGGCTACATGTAGTTGAGTTGATGGATGCGTTTATAGCGAGCTTATAGAAAGCTAATTTGGCAATGGAAAAGGAAAAGAAAGCGCGATTTAGGTTGTATATATTGGTTGAATTGTAGTATATTTCGCTTCTAAATTAATTCAATCTAAATAAAAAGAAAAAAATGAAACAAAACTACATACGTGCCCCTTTTGTTTATACTGTATTTGCGGCTCTCCTATTGACTAGTGGAAGTTATGCAAGTTCTATTGCTGAACATAGGACGAGTAGTCATGCTGTATATGCTACTGACTTACCAAGCTATAAGCCGTTGAATGCATACGGTTCTTTTGTCGTTCGCATGGATCGAAATTCACAGGTTACGGAGCAAGCATTTTTGGCAAATGTCCTTCCTTTTTTCGGATTAAACGAAAGCAATTCCTTTCAATTGATCCACACCTTTACTGATGATGTAGGTCATACGCATAAAACCTATCAGCACTACGTTGGATCTTATGCTGTTGAAGGACAAATGTTTATTGTTCACTTGGATCCAAAAGGACGCCTAACCTCAGTAAATGGAACAATTATCAATATTGAAAACAAGAAAAGTAGTTATAGCTTAAAGGCAAATGTAAACCGAAAACCAGCTATTTCGAAAGAAAAGGCGATGAATATTGCCTTTAAAGCGAATAAGATTAAAAGAGCAAAAACAGCGGATTATCCGGTAGAAACGGTTTTTGTGAAAACAACCGATGAAAAGGGATTATTCGTCTTAGCACATAAAGTGCGCATAGAGGAGCTCAACGCCAACCGAATGGTAAGTAAACACGTTTTCATCGGAGTAGAGCAGGGAACGATTGTAAATGAAGTTTCATTAATAGCCCATGCAAATGTCAGAGGAAGAGGCGATGGGCACTATCGTTCGAATTTACCTCTGGAATTAAAAGAAGAGAACGGCAAGTATTTGTTGGTCGATACAGAGCGTAAGATCACAACCTATAGCGCCGAGCACACCACTAGCGAGTGGGATTTTTACGGTGGTATTGGGGAGCATATCACACATACGTCAACCAATTTTCCTCAAAATCCTAGTAATGACATTCATTGGGGATTAGCGAGAACCTTTGATTACTTTAATGAGGTACACAATCGCAAGAGCTTTGATAATAATGAGGGAGAAATTTATGCCTATTACAACCCGCTTTTCTTAGATGGAGATCCTGATTCTGGCTTTCCCGATAACGCATTTGCTGTACATTCCGTTCATGGAAATTTTTTGGTATTTGGAAGGGGATCGGGATTCTTTAATCCGCTGGTTACTTTAGATGTAGTCGGACATGAGTTTAGCCACTTAGTTGTAGGAAAAAATGGGAGAGGTGGATTAACCTATCAAGGCGAATCTGGAGCGCTTAACGAGGCTTTTGCCGATATTTTTGGTACGTCCATTGAACATTTTGCCGTAGAAGATGCTGATTGGTTAATTGGTAAAGGTATTGTCAACCTACCGGCATATAACTACATGAGAAATATGGAAAATCCCAAAAATAACCACCCAGGAAGTAGACAACCCACAACGTATAAAGGACAAAATTGGGCCAATACTAGCTTAGGTGCTCGGGACAATGGCGGGGTGCACATCAATAGTAGCGTCATGAATTATTGGTTCTATTTGCTTAGTGTGGGAGGAAGTGGTATGACTGACCCTATTGTAAATCAACAAAATACAGTGCTTATACCCGCGAAAGATTATATTGTTTCTGGAATAGGAATCCAAAAGGCAGAAAAAATAGCCTACCATACTTTGATGACACAGCTAAGTAGTAACTCACAATACGTTGATGCTGTGAATGGATCATTGACCGCAGCAATAACCCTATACGGTCAAGACTCTGAAGAGTATTTCTCCGTTTACGACGCTTGGTATGCAGTAGGATTACTCGAAAACCCAAGAGAAAATATGGGATTGGAATCGTTTGAATTAACTGAAGAGGTGTTTAGTATGTACCCCAATCCAGTATCCAATGGAGAATTAACTGTTTTAATCAAAGACGATAAGGGAATAGTAGCCTTTTACAATATGGCTGGACAAAAAGTTACGCCCAACTTTCCTGTTGAAAGAGGAGAAAATAAAATCTACATTCCTCACTTAGGTACTGCTAACTATATCGTAGTGTTCGAGAGCAAAGAGCGAAAGATTTCTGCTAAAATTGTTGTAAAATAAGGCTTGTGTACACGCAATTCACTTTTGTGGATTTGATTTTTATAAGTAAAAAAAGGTTTGAATTGAATTAAATAAATGTTTTTTTAAGCATTAAGTTGATTTGTTGTAAAATATTGTTAAATATAAATAGCGAACGTTATGTTAAATGTATATCAAGTATTTTTCACTATATTTCGAAACTGATAATATTAATTTAATCCTCTAAAAACCACTCATGAAAAAAAATTACCTATATGCTTCAACTTTATACGTAGCTTTCGCCTCATTTCTCCTTGTGGGAAATAGCGCTGTTGCAGCTGTTGACACAGGTGCTATCACTGCGTTAGAAGTGAATGCTACACAATTGCCAACGTATAAACCACTAAATGATTACGGTTCATTTGTTATGCGAATGGATAAGAAATCCTTTGTTACAGAACAAGAATTCTTAGCAAAAGCCAATACACTTTTTGGATTTAATGACACAAATACGTTTCAGTTGATAGATAGCTATGTTGATCGTTTTGGAAAAACACACAACAGCTATCAACATTTTGTAGGTCAGTATCGTGTAGATGGGCAAATGTTTATCGTTCATACAGATAAGGCGGGGAGAGTGACTTCAGTAAATGGGAATATTATCAATATTGAGAATAAAAAAAGCACCTATAGCTTGCGCGCGAATGTGAATAAGAAACCCGTTATTTCGCAGGATAAAGCAGTTAGTATTGCCTTCAAAGCGAGTAAGGTAATTGTTGCCGACAAGGTGACTGACTTTCCAGTTGAAACAGTGTTTACGCGTTCCAATAAAGACGGTGTATTTGTTTTAGCACACAAGGTACGTGTAGATGATTATTCCAATGCCAAACTCATTAGTAAAAATGTTTTTGTTGACGTTGAAAAAGGTGAAATCGTTTCAGAAATATCCCTGATAGCCCATGCTAATGTAACTGGCTCAGGAAATGGTTTCTACCGCGATAATTTACCTTTGGAATTAAATGAGGTAAACGGTAAATTCCAATTAGAAGACGAAGAACGAAAGATACGTACTTTTGATGGAACAGCTTTGAGCAATGAATGGGACATCTATAGAGGCAATGGTGTGCTCTATGAATACGATTCGCCAACAATTGCAGAAGATCCTTCAAACGATGTGCATTGGGGATTAGCCCGTACTTATGATTACTACAAAGAAGTTCACAATAGAGCTAGTTATGATAATAGAAAAGGCGAAATAAAAGCATTCTACAATCCAGTTATCATGGATGGTGATGAATCGGGTTTTCCTAATAATGCTGTGGCAATGGGTCCTCCATTTAATGTTTTAATATTTGGTCGAGGCTCAACGAATTACAATCCGCTTACGGCTTTAGATGTTACCGGACACGAATTTACGCACTTAGTGATAAATAGTAATGGAAGAGGTGGTTTGCAATACGTTGGAGAATCAGGCGCTTTAAATGAAGGTTTTGCCGATATTTTTGGAACAGCAGTAGAACACTATACTGTAGCTGATGCTGATTGGTATATCGGAATGGGCGTGCTAAAAGATCCTTCTTTTCCTTTTATGAGAAGTATGAAAAATCCCAAAGAGGGACGACAGTACAGCAGGCAACCGCATACTTATGAAGGAGAGCATTGGGCAAATCCGAGAAATACAGCGTGGGATAATGGTGGAGTACACGTTAATAGTGGTGTGATTAACTATTGGTTTTATTTAGTGAGTGAAGGTGGAAGTGGAATGACCGATCCGATCCGAAATAGTCTGGGTCAAGAACAAAAACCCGCAAAAGAGTATGTCGTTTCTGGAATTGGATTTCAAAAAGCAGAACAAATAGCCTACGAAACTTTAATGTCTCAATTAGGACCTAGCTCTCAATATGCAGATGCTGTACTAGGTACATTAACCGTAGTTGAAGATTTATTTGGAGCAGATTCTGAAGAATACTTTGCGGTATACGATGCTTGGTATGGTGTTGGACTAATTGATAATCCAAGAGAAAATATGGGATTGGAAGATTTTGAACTAACGGAAGATGTATTCAGTATGTATCCGAACCCAATAACAAACGGTGAATTAACCATACTGATTAAAGATGACAAAGGGACAGTAGCCTTTTACAATATGGCTGGACAAAAAGTAACCCAAGATTTCCCTCTGGAAAAAGGAGAAAATAAAGTGTACGTTCCTCAATTGAAAACAGGAAATTACATCGTGACTTACGAGAGTACAGACAGAAAAGTATCAGAGAAGATCGTAGTAAAATAAACATAATAAAAAAACCGAAACTATTGCGTTTCGGTTTTTTTTATGTCCTATCCTTATGATTTTTGTTCTTTGTTGAAGTACACTAAGTAGTAGTACATTTGCTTTTCTTCATCCCATCCTTTTTCTACAAATTTATCTGCACTCTCTGGATTGATAAAGTCAAGCTTAATCTGAATATTCGTATCTAAATTAATCACGTTCTTAATTTTCTTACGCGCATCAGAAACCGCATTGTTTGCAATTGGAAACGAAGTGGTATCTTCAATACTATACTTCTCTCCTTTGTCGACCTTATAGTTTTTGAATTCCGAAATTAAATCTGGATTGTCAATTACTTCGTTTAAGAAGTTGCTCTCTTCAAATTCGTCATTTTTAGCGAAGTAGTTTACAGAGCGGTTCATAAACATAACTTCTTCTTTTTTGTCCTCTGCTGGTAAAACTACATCCTTTGCAAAGTCTTGACAAAATTTCAAATATTTTTTGGTCATGAATGCCTCATCTTGAAAGATATCTACACTTAGGAAGTGCTCTAACCAGTAACGGGCGTCATAACGGTTGCTGTCAATCGTAAGAATCTTGTATCCCTCTTCTTTTTTGTAGTTGAAGATAATACAACCTTTGTCTAATTTGTTTAAGTTGATTCCTTGTTGTAAAATCATCTCTAGATTAGCGCCGTTTTCTTGAAATTGCAAGAAATCTGACTTAATCTCACTCTTGAAAATCCCAATCGCATCAACTACATTGTTGTCAATAGATGTATTTGTTAAATAGGTTACATATACTTCTCCATTTTTAATGTGCGGGTGATTTGACTGCTCAAATAAGTGTCTAGTTATTTTTTGTGAGATCTCATGTGCTTTATCAGAAGAAGGCGCATTAAACAACTCTGCTGCATAATTAAACATATCGTTGAACTCTAAATCAACATCGTGAACGAATTGGAAGTAATTTTCTTCTTTCTCACGGAAAGGCTTGAAGAAATATTCTTTTAATAAAGGAGCTATTTCATCGTTTAAACTATACGGTTCATTCGATAAAAAGATAGCCTCATTTCTACTCTTATTTCCAACTCTATGAATAGATAGCGTTTCTATGTGTGCATTAAAAAGGTTGATCATAATTTATTTAAGTATGTAGTAGATCGTTGATAGATCTGTTATTTTTATAATTAAAAAAGTCTAGTAGTTATCCTCTCCATAGTCCGTATAGCTATCATCGCCTTCGAACATATCATAATCTTCCTCGTCGTAATCGTCGTCAAAATCGCCGAAGATATCGTCGTTGGATACAGGATCAGCAGAAAAAGACTTGGTTGGTATATAGTCAGGTAAGATCCCGTGAGAAAACAACAACTCAGGGTATGCTGTTCCCGGTTCTTCTTCTTCAATCGCTGCTAATTCAACGAAGAACGTCCACATATTAAGGAAGTCATACACGTATATAATTTTTGTTTGATCTTCATCTAATACGGAACCAATGGTAGTTGATCCCATTGTTCTTCCTCCCGCTGGATCATCACTCATGTCAAAAAGAGAGATCTCTTCCTCTTGTTGTGTCCAGCTATCGTCGCAAGCGTAAAAAGAAGCCGCTTCCATACCGTCAAAACCAAAGGCATTCACAATAGCATTGTGTAAATCTTCTAACGTATCGTCCTCTAAAATAGCAATGTCGCGAAAAATATCTTCCTCAGTATCAAGGATAACTCTGAATTTATAAACCATAATTTTTTAAACCAATTAGAACTGCAAATTTAAAATTATTATTAACTCTTTTCCCATAAATGAACTCTTTTTATTTAGGAATCAATGTTCTGTTTTTTCAAGGTTGGAAATCAAAAGATTACCCGCTTTTACAATTCATCTTCCTAAAATGACAGTTCATCGACTATTTTTTTTTTACGTTAAATTATCCTATCATATTTGTTATACAAACCAAACGAAGTACAGATGAAATTTATATTTTTGATCATGCTAACGCTGATGCACTTAATCCTACAATGGATCCCTGTTTCAAAGGTACCTTCTTCTTATACTAAAGAAGATCAAACCAATTGGACTGCAAAAGAAAAAGAAGAAAAGCAACAACTTGGCAAGGAAACTAAATTATATACAGACCAAAATGAGAAATAACTATTTCAAATTAGTACTCTTAGCCTTTATTGTATTCATCCTATTTACAAAAGTACTCAAGCTACTTTTTATGGATTTATCGCTATTCTTGGGGTATTTGGTTTCCTTTGTTGGTATTATCGTTTTGGCCAACCAATATTGGAAGGAAATGTATTGGAAGAAGTTAGCAAAAAATCTCGATGGCAAAGAGAATAGTGTTCACAAAGTAACAGCTATTGTCACAGCAATCAACTTTGGATTTATTTGGTTTGTCTGTTTGGGATTAAAGATTTTTGATATCCATATTATAGGGAATAAGTCGTTTTACTATTTCATGGACTCGAGTAGCTTTAGCGCTATCTTTAGCACCTCTTTCTTCTTTAGTATTTTGGTATACATCTATTACTATACCTATTTTACGTCTTTGGACAAAAAAATGAGTATTAACGAACAAAAGGTAATCACCGGAAGTGTGTCTGCCCAGTTCGAAAGTTTGAAGAATCAATTAGATCCCCATTTTTTGTTTAACAGTTTGAATGTACTCAATGCGTTAATTGAAGAAAATCCGGAAAAAGCACAAGAATTTACCAATGGACTATCTAAGACCTATCGCTATATTCTGGACCAAAAGAACAAAGAATTGGTCCCATTAGAGGAAGAGCTTGACTTTGCCAAAACCTATATCGAATTACTGCAGATGCGGTTTGAAGAAAGTTTAACTTTCGAAATTGACCATGAGATTAAACAAGAAGGCGCCAAAGTGGTTCCCTTGTCATTGCAATTGTTATTGGAAAACGTAATCAAACACAACAAAGCCACCTCCAATAAACCCTTGCATATTGTTATTAAACAAGAAAGTGGCTACCTAATGGTAGAGAATAACCTAAACCTGCGCCAAGTGAATGAGGACCGAAAGGGAATCGGACTGACCAATATTGCTGATCGATATGCTTTATTGACGAATAAACCCATAAAAATCAACCAAACAGAAACAACTTTTGTTGTGCAAATCCCCATATTAACTAAAATTTTTGAACCGATGAGAATTATTGATGTCCAAGAAAATGAGCAAGAAATATTAATTCAAGCTAAGAAAAACGTAGAAAAAATTAAGCGATTTTATGCTCATCTAACGATGTATATTATGGTAAACACCTTTTTACTGGTATTAAATATGATGACTGATTCTAGGTTTATGTGGAGTTTAATCGTGGTGTTTTCTTGGGGAATTGGCCTAGTTGCGGATTGGATGAAAACCTATAATTACACCTTGTTTTTAGGAAAAGACTGGGAGGATAAGAAGATCCGCGAGTATATGGATCAACAAAATAATCGCAGTGCGAATTGGAAGTAGGTGTCATGGAATTTTATACAAAAGAGGTAGAAACCAAGTATCTTACCTACCGTAGGATGAGAGCAAAAACAAAAAGGCGGTTGCTAATCCATTGCTGCATTTGGTTGTTTTTTACAGGGATAATGGCCTATGAGCACTACTTTGGTATTTCGGGCGTTAGTTTTATCGGCATTAAGGCAGGATCTTATTCGAGTGCAGAACGACCGTTTTATGAACTACCTTTGTGTTGGTTGCTACTTCTCCTGATCCAATTCGGTTTATACTATGCTGAGCATCTGCCTGTAGTAGCTAAATGGCAAGATCTCTTGGAGCGCAAAGAGTTTAAACGTTTAAAACAGACCTACGAATATCAATTGAAAGAAAAAAATGAAACCAGTGCGAATAGTTATTATTGAGGATGAAAAACCAGCGGCGCGATTGCTGGAGCGAAAAATAGAAAAATTCGGCTATCAAGTGCTCGAAAAATTGACTAGCGTGGAAGATGCCGTACATTGGTTCCAACAAAATGAAGAACCAGATTTAATCTTCTTGGATATCCAATTATCAGATGGACTATCCTTTGAAATATTCGATCAAGTCGAAGTGAAAAGCGCTATTATTTTTACAACAGCCTACGATGCTTATGCCCTGCGCGCATTCAAACTCAATAGTATTGATTACCTGCTCAAACCCATTGCTGATGCAGACTTAAAAGGAGCTATCGATAAATTTAATGAACAACGAGCCTCTTTCTTTGCCTTTACGGAACAGCTAAACCTGTTTAAATCATTCTTGTCAACTACACCTAAAGAAAATAAAGAACGCTTTTTGATCAAAATTGGCACCCAATTGAAGATTGTACCTATAGGAGACATAGCGTGTTTTTTTAGTGCAAATAAATTGACCTACCTCAAAACTAAAGAAGGTCGAGAGTATATCCTAGATAATTCCCTCGATGAGGTCGAAAAAACAATTGAAGCCGAACAGTTTTTCCGCATTAGCAGAAAACACATCGTAGCCCTCGACGGCATAAAAGATATTGTTGCTTATAGCAATTCGCGATTGAAGTTGAATTTACATGTTGATTTCGAAGAAGATTTGATCGTAAGCAGAGAAAAAGTGAATGATTTTAAGCTTTGGCTTAGTTAATACATGCAGTATTTTATCGAAAAACAAGGCGAATAGTCAGTTATTCAAGATTCAAGTGGAATATTAACGAATTTATTAACGCCACATCGTTTTGAGATAATGATTTTATTAATACTTTTACAAGAACGTAAAATTATAAATCATTACTATGAAGAAATTAGCAGTTGTTTTGCTAGCATTAACTATGTTTTCTTGTAAGCAAGATAATACAATTGAGATTACTACGAAGGATGTCGCTGACGATACAAAAGTAGAAATCATGACTTCAGAATTGGGTAATCCATCTCCAACTGTTGTTTATACGGGAACTGTAAAAGGAAATAAACTAGTTTTCGAGAACCCTTTTACTGAATTAGAAGAAGCTTATATGGTGTTGGGTGGCGAAATGAATACAAATGTGTTTTTCATTGGTGAGCCAGGGCATATTACTATTTCATATACAAAAGACGAGCCTACTGAAACAGTTTTAGGTGGAAGCGAGAATAACGTAAAACTACAAAAACTACAAGAAGAGGTTAAACCTACTGTAATTAAGCTTAGATCGTTTATTGACGAAAATCAAATGAAATTGATGCAATTGAGTCAATCGACAGAAGAAGCTGACCGCACAGCGTTGGAAGCGTTGCAAAAAGAGTATATGGGCTACGTGGATAGTATCAATGAGGTATATACAAAGTATTTGAAAGATAACGAAAACACGGCTTTCGGGTTATTATTGCTTTCACAGCAAATGATGTCTTCTCAAGATGACGAAATGGACTTCGTAAAAGAGTTTGACAAGTTTTCTGCTGAATTAAAAGAATCTAAAGTAGGAAAAAAAGTAGATGCAATGCTAAAAATGATGGGCTTATCTGAGGACGCTGCTGGATTGAAAGTAGGGGATATCGCTCCAAACTTCACAAGCAAAACTCCAGAAGGAAAAGACCTTTCATTAGAGGAATTCAAAAAAGGAAAAAAATTAGTTTTAATTGATTTCTGGGCATCTTGGTGTGGTCCTTGTCGCGTAGAAAATCCAAATGTAGTAAAACTATACAACGGATTTAAAGACAAAGGATTGGATATCATCGGTGTTTCTTTAGACAAAGACAAAGATAAATGGGAACAAGCAATCGCAAAAGACGGATTGGTTTGGGGACAGGTGTCTAATTTACAGTTCTGGAATGACGAAATCGCTGCTGAATACGGCGTAAAAGCAATTCCTGCAAACTACTTAATCGATGAAAAAGGACAAATTTTAGCGATTAACTTATACGGTGAAGAATTGTACCAAAAAGTGGAAGAACTTTTAAAATAATAGAACGACAACTCAAGGAGTCGTTTTTAATTCTAATATTCAACAGCAGTAGATTTCTACTGCTGTTTTTTTTTGGACCTTTTTCCGAGTGTAAGTCGCTGATTGCGCCTAATTATCCGATTGCCACCAACAGGCAAGCAACTCCGTTCAAGATGAAAAACTGTTAAAAAACAAAAAAATACTTGGTGTTTTTCTCTTTTTTTGCGCAGATTGAAGAGGTTTGAAGACGAAAAAATAACAATCGTAAAAAACACAGAAGAAAGTCTTTTGCTTTTTGGGAAGAATACTTGGGTTAAATTATCATTTTCGTTTTATGGTCTTAAAATATTATGTCTGTCGTAAATATTTTATGATAATTACGATATATTATCGTATAAATTACCGGAAGGGTTATATACATATCAAATATTAATAAAAAAGCTCTATTTTTAAGGAGCTAATTAAACAAATGAGAAATGACAACAGAAGATTCTAATTTGGACAGAATCAAATTCGCTCCATATAGAGATCGAATTCTATCTGCAGAAGAAGCAGCCTTACTAATTCACGATAAAGCCATAGTAGGGGCGAGTGGATTTACCAAAGCAGGAGATAGCAAATCCGTTTTACCTGCTTTTGCTCAACGAGCAGCAAATGAAAAAGTAGCAATTACCTTAATTACAGGGGCTTCATTAGGACAGACAACAGATGCCGATTTGGCAAAAAATAATGCGTTAATCCGCAGAATGCCCTTCCAAGCAGATTCGGATTTAAGACACGCAATCAACAGTGGACAGGTCAAGTATATTGATCAACACCTGAGCGAAACAATTGAACAATTACAAGAAAGACATATCCCTCAAGTCGAAATTGCGATTATTGAGGCGACCTATATTACCGATCAAGGATTTATTATTCCAACAACTTCAATCGGAAATTCGGCCTATTTCGCCAGTGTAGCAAAAAAAATCATCATTGAGGTTAATACAGCAATTCCGTTGAGTGTTGAAGGGATTCACGATAACAGTGTGCCAATCAAACAACCACGAAGAGAAATTATACCTATTCACACGGTAAAAGACCGCATTGGAGAGTCATTTATTCGATTGGACCCTGATCGCGTAGTAGCTGTTGTATTTTCTAGTATTGAAGATACACCTGCTATTTTGCCTGAGCCAGATGTGAAGACAACTGCCATCTCTACGCATTTATTAAATTTCTTCGAAGAGGAAGTGAAAAAAGGAAACTTGACAGAATCTCTATTGCCCTTGCAAGCGGGAATTGGAAAAGTAGCTAATGCTGTATTGACTGGGTTTATCGAAGGGCCTTTTAAGGATTTAACAATGTATTCTGAAGTGCTTCAAGACAGTACTTTTGACCTAATTGACGCAGGGAAAATGACTTTTGCCTCAGGTTCGTCTATTACGGTTACAGAAGCTTGTTATGAGAAGTTAATCCACAATTTTGATCGTTATAAAGACAAATTAGTGTTGCGTCCGCAAAACATTAGTAATGCGCCAGAAGTGATTCGTCGTTTGGGAATTATAGCTATCAATACTGCCATTGAGTTTGATATCTATGGAAACGTTAACTCTACACATATTGGAGGGAATAAGATGATGAATGGTATTGGAGGTTCTGGAGATTTTGCGCGAAATGCCTACCTGAGTATCTTCGTGACCCAAGCGGCTTCTAAAGAAAATAAAATTTCACACGTTTTACCTATGGTTTCCCATGTGGATCATACGGAACACGATGTGGATATCTTAGTGACGGATCAAGGACTAGCAGATTTACGCGGACTATCACCACGTGAACGCGCAGAAGTTATTATTGAAAATTGCGTGCATCCAGAGTATAAAGATGAGTTAAGAGCCTACTTTGAACAGGCCAAAGAACTGGGCGGACATACGCCTCATATTTTGGAAGAAGCCTTTAAATTTCATACACGTCTAAAACAAACAGGCTCGATGAAACCCTAGCCATTTAAATCTCTACAAAACTTGTAGAGATTTTTTTTTGTTGACACCATTTTGCGAGTCATTGAAGATACTTTTTATTATCTTAGCAGTAAAATGACTAGAACTTACAAAAATGAAAGCAGTTAGAATAGTGGGAGTACCCGAACACTTTAATTTACCTTGGCACCTATGCATAGAAAATGGAGAATTCGATGAAGCTGGAATTGATTTGCAATGGGAAGATATCCCAGAAGGAACAGGGAAAATGTGTCAAATGTTACGCCAGAATGAAACTGACTTAGCTATCATTTTATCCGAAGGAATTATCCGAGATATCGCAGCGGGAAACCCTACGATTATTCTACAAGAATATGTTGCTTCTCCTTTGTTATGGGGGATTCACGTTGCCGCAGATGCGCCTTTTCAAACCGTTGAAGACCTAGCGCATAAGCGCATTGCTATCAGTCGATTCGGATCGGGTTCTCACCTAATGGCTATCGTACATGCCAAACAAATGAACTGGAATATAGATCAACTCGAGTTTGTTGTGGTAGATACGTTAGATAAAGCTGTATTAGCCCTGAAAAATAGAGAAGCCGACTATTTTATGTGGGAACGCTTCATGACTCAACCCTTGGTAGATCAACATATTTTTAGGAGAATTGGTGAATGCCCAACCCCTTGGCCCTCGTTTTTACTGGTGGGAAATCAAAAATTTGTAGCCGAAAATCAAGGACTCGTTTCTCACATCCTCGAAATTATTAATGCAACCACCGAAGAATTTAAATGGATTCCGAGTATCGATCGCACATTAGCTGAACGCTATGATCAAAAAATTGAAGATATTCAACTTTGGCTTTCCTTGACGCGTTGGTCGCAAAAGCAACTATCAGCCGCAAATTTCAACAAAATACAACAACAATTAATGGACCTCCAATTAATTGAAAAACCAAAAAAATACGAAGAAGTCAAGATGTAATTTTTTTTGCTGAAAACTAAATGAACAACCAAGAAGTACAAATTATAAAAAAGAAGAAAAAATGGTATGAGTACCTGAGAATTCCTTCTCCATGGGACAAAATCATTATTTTTATATTAAACGTACTACTTACTATTCCCGTATTTATTATCGTTCACCAAAATGTAATTGACCCCGAATGGCCTTGGCAGCTCGATCGTATTTTGTTGGGATTAGCAATTTTGGCGCTGTTTCAGTTTATTTTATCAAAACTGAAAACCATTTTGTTTATTTGTATCATCGCTTATTTAGGGATCTTTTTTATAGGAACATCTCACGAAGATTATGATCTCGAATCTATCTTTGAAGATTATCGCGTCATGATCTATGCCATGGCAAGTACTCAAAATCCACAAGATCTGATTATCTCTAAACTTTTGCCCTTTCCAAATAAATCAAAAGTGATTAAAGCCATTGAGTACGACAATCCGAAAGTGAGAAATTTTGCCCTATTAGCAACAACCAAAAACTTCTCTAAAGTACAAGGGTATGGTGAATATCGACAAATTATACAGTGCTTAGCCATATTTAAAGAAGTGCGAACCCGTTGGAACTACGTTAATGACCCTAAAGGAAGAGAGTATATTGCCACAGCTTCTGAGTCACTTATGCATTTCTCTGGCGACTGTGATGATTATTCCATCCTGATGGCTGCCTTGATTCGCTCTATTGGTGGAACACCGCGATTGATTCACACCAAAGAACATATGTATCCCGAAATGCTCATCGAAAATAAAGCTCACCTTGAAAAAGTGATTTTCCTGATTAAAGAGGTTTTGTTTAAAGAAGAAAGCCAAGGAAAAGAAGTACATTATCACGTGGATGAACGCGGTCAGATATGGCTCAATCTCGATTATACCGCTCGCTATCCTGGTGGACCTTTTATGTCTGAAGAGATTTTAGGACAATTGACGTTAAATTAAAAATATAAAAATAAACATGATAGACAGTATCAATACAACCCCTTTACTCGCTGGAAGCATCTTTGGTGCTCTAGCTATTATCTTTGGCGCTTTCGGCGCACATGCGTTAAAAAAACACATGGATGCAGAACGTTTAGAAAGTTTTGAAACAGGAGTAAAGTATCAAATGTACCATGCCATTCTGTTGATTCTCATCGGAATTTTACCGCAAACTGAACATGTGTATTACGCTGCTAACCTGATTATCATCGGTGTGATTCTGTTTTCTTTTAGTATCTATGGATTGGTGCTGAGCGCTACTTTTGGCAAGAAAATAAAAATACTAGGTCCTATTACGCCTATAGGAGGATTGTCCTTAGTTGCAGGATGGATTATGTTGTTTGTTTCCTTTTTATCCTTGTAGGTGTAAGGACAGACTAATTGTTTAATATCGTAAATATAAGGCTATGAAAAAATATAAAATGGGGCTGTTCCTAGGAATTGCTTTGGCGTTAACCGCTTGTAATTCAAAAACTAATTTTGAAATTACGGGTTCATTGATTAATGTACCTGATGGGACTTATGTATACTTGAATCAAGTAGGCAATGCGCAAGACGAAACGGGAGTTAAACTTGACTCCATGGTCGTGCAAGGTAATGTGTTCCGATTTGAAGGAAAAATTGATCAACCTACGTTAGGCTACTTATCCTTTCAAAATCAAAAGGGAAGAATTCCGCTGTTTATAGAAAGTGGAAAAACGGAAGTCAATATCAACCAAGATAACTTTACTTCTTTTGCGCTAAAAGGAACGGAAAACAACGAAGTGTTGAGTGAATTTGAACGCAATTTAAGTTTGTATAAATACAATTTATTGAGCTACCAAGGGCAACAACAAAATGCCTATATGGAAGCCCTACAGAACAAGGATGAGGAAAAGATGAATCAGATTGTAGCTACTTATAAAAAACTACAAGACGATCAGAATATCTTTGTTTCCAACTATTTAGAGCAACACAAAACATCATTAACGGCTTTGTACTACTTGTATTACACGAGCGGTGATGATTTAACCCAGCTGACCGAGGTATATGAAAGTCTGTCTGAAACAGATAAGCAATCAAACCTAGCGAAACTTGTTGCTGATAAATTAAAGAAGTAAAAAAAACAGCCCTAAACTACACTGCAGTTTAGGGCTGTTTTTTTATAAGGCATCCAGAACTATTTTAATCAAAAATAGGAGGGATAAAATATAAAGTGTTGGACTGACGTCCTTGTGTTTTTGTGTTCCAACTTTGAATAGTGTAAAACTAAGCATACCAAATACAATACCTTCAGCAATGCTGTAGGTAAATGGCATAAAGACGATGGTAATAAAAGCAGGTAAAGCTTCAGAGAAATCGCTAAAGTCGATATTGACCACCGAACTGATCATAAACAACCCTACAATCACTAGGGCAGGCGCTGTAGCTGCAGCAGGAATGATTAAGAATAGGGGCGCTAAGAAAATGGATAAGGCAAACATACAAGCCACGCTTACTGCTGTTAATCCTGTGCGTCCACCTGAGGCAACTCCAGAGGCACTTTCCACATATGAAGTGACCGAACTCGTACCAAGTATAGCCCCAAAAGTCGTTCCCAAAGCATCCGTTAAGAGCGCTTTCTTCATTTGAGGAAAATTCCCCTCTTTATCTGCAATACCCGTTTTAGAAACCACGCCTATTAAGGTACCTATGGTGTCAAATAGATTGACAAAGAGAAAGGTAAAAACGACAACGACCATATCAATAGAAAAAACGCTGTTTGCCGTTTCCGGTGAGAACAAGAATGACAAGGCTTTTCCAAAAGTAGGTTCCATCGAAGGAGGAGCAGTAAGTAAACTTGACGGTAGCTGCACATCACCAAGAATAAACCCGAAAAGTGTAGCCACAACAATGCCGATTAAGATGGCACCATTGACATTTTTTATCAACAAAATACCCGTTACCAACAGCCCTGCTAGGGCAATCCATACACTGTGTTGACTAAAATCACCTAATGTAACCAGCGTATTGGGATTACTAACCACAATGCCCGCACTTTTTAATCCAATTAAGGTAATGAATAATCCAATGCCCACAGGAATTGCTTCTTTTAAGACTTTAGGTATGTTTTTGACAATTAACTCCCTAATGTTGAATAGGGTCAAAACGAGAAAAATCAAACCTGCCAGAAATACACCAGTTAAGGCAAATTCCCAACTATACCCCATTGTTAGTACGACTGTATAGGCAAAAAAGCTGTTTAATCCCATACCAGGTGCTTGAGCAATCGGCAGTTTTGCCATGAATCCCATCAAGAGAGTTGCGCAAACCGTAGCGAGGGCTGTGGCCATAAAAACCGCTTGTTTGTCCATGCCCGCATCTGCGAGAATATTGGGATTGACAACCAAAATATAGGACATCGTTAAGAAGGTGATAACCCCAGCCATCAGTTCCTTGCGGATGGTGGTGTTGTGTTTACTTAACTGAAAGTAATTTTCTAAAAAGATCTTCATCGTATGATTCATTTGCTGGCAAAAATAGCGAGTTTTTGCGAAAACAAGGGCAAGAGTTTTCTTTAGTTTGTGGCCTTATTATGTGTGGATTTACAAGGTAATGACCAAACGTGTGCCTGGATCTAAGGCTTTGTTCCACACTTGTTCAATGGCTTCCACAGGATGTACTTCTGTTTGAATATGCAATTTACCACGAGCAGCGAGTAAAAACATTTCAGGCAGAATTACTTTGTTGAAGACAATGAGTTCTTCCTTGGTAAGACTGCCGAATCCAGAACCCATCAGTTGAATATCTGTACTTCTTAAAATGGCAGAAGTCAACTGGATTTCTTTGCCGGCCATATCACCTGCAGTAACTATTTTTACTGTAGAAGATTGGTGATGAATATCGTTGCCTTTAAAGGCATTGAGGATAGACTGAAAAGGCTTGCCCCATAAATAATCAATCACCACATCGATAGGTGTAACTTGGTGCATGGCTTTAATTTGATCTTCTAATTTTGTATAGTCCTCAGTGAGTACCAGGGTTTGAGTAGCTCCAAAGGCCTTTAATTGCTCTAGGATAGCCTGATTACGTCCCGTTACAATGATTTCTTTTGCCCCATAGTGTTTGGCAATTTGCACGGCAATTTGACCAGTAACACCAGTTGCGCCATTGAATAAAACATTTTGTCCTTCTTGTAAACGCGCGCGAATGATCAAAGGCATTGCAGATCCCAGAATTGCATTGGGTAAAGCCGCCGCTGTTGCATCGTCTAGTTCTTTGGGTACAGGGGTGTAATTGCCTGTGATAATCGCGTGTTCCGCTATCATACCCGTAATTCCTTGTCCGTATACCCGAGTTCCATCTGCTAAATAGCCAACCCCGTCATTGCCTACTACGGCAGGTAAATGGGTGTAACTAGCATAGTGCTTGCCGCTTGTTCGAGCTTTATCTAAGTTCTTTACCGCCGCCGCCGTTACGCGGATGGCGTATTGTCCTTCTTCTTGTACCGTTGGTTGTTCTATTGTGCCAAATTTGGGAACTTGACCCAACTCATATAATAGGGCTCCTTTCATCGTATTCATTTTTTTCGAGATAAAAATACGATTTTTAAAAGTAGAACGGATGCTTTGAGGGAATTAATAATCAAGACATTCCCGCTGTTAAATAATGCTAAATCACCGCAAAACATTAGAACAGCAGATTACATAAAACAAGATTAATACGTATCTTTGTTTTTTTGCACAAAATTATGTCTAAAGTAGAAGATTATATAGAAGTTTTAGGAGCTCGCGTTCACAATCTAAAAAATATTGATATCCGCATTCCACGAGAAAAGCTCGTTGTAATAACCGGTTTGTCGGGTTCTGGAAAATCGTCTTTAGCCTTCGATACGATATATGCAGAGGGACAACGCCGCTATATTGAGACGTTTTCTGCCTATGCAAGACAATTTTTAGGCGGTCTAGAACGTCCAGATGTGGATAAAATTGATGGGCTATCTCCTGTAATTGCAATCGAACAAAAAACGACGAATAGAAGTCCGCGTTCAACCGTTGGAACAATCACTGAAATTTATGACTTCTTGCGCTTGCTTTACGCAAGAGCAGGTGAGGCGTATAGCTATAATACCGGTGAAAAAATGGTCAGCTATACTGACAATCAAATCCAAGAATTGATTCTAAAGGATTTTGACGGAAAAAAAATAAATATCTTAGCACCTGTGGTTCGTTCACGAAAAGGACACTATCGCGAATTGTTTGAGCAAATTGCCAAACAAGGATTTTTGAAAGTGCGCCTAGACGGAGAAATTAAGGATTTAGAATACGGCATGAAAGCCGATCGATATAAAACCCACGATATCGAAATAGTAATTGATCGCATGGCGATTGATACCAATGAACAAACCATTCAGCGCTTGGCTGAAAGTATCCAAACTGCCATGTATCACGGCGATGATACCCTTGTTGTTTTGGATCAGGAATCGCAAGAAGTGCGCTTTTTTAGCCGCCACCTCATGTGTCCAACTTCTGGAATATCCTATGCCAAACCCGAGCCTAATAACTTTTCCTTTAACTCCCCAAAAGGAGCCTGTGAATCGTGTAATGGACTGGGAACAATACATGAAATTAACCAACATAAAGTAATTCCAGATGCATCAATTTCCATTAAAAAAGGTGGTTTAGCTCCCTTGGGCCCTGAAAAAAGTACTTGGATATTTAAACAATTGGAAACGATCGCTCAGCGCTATAATTTCAAATTGTCCGACCCCATTCAGGATATACCCAAAGAAGCTATGGATGTCATCCTACATGGAGGACAAGATAGTTTTACTGTAGAACACAAAGTTGCAGGAATTTCTAAGAATTATAAAATAGATTTTGAAGGAATCAACAATTTCATCAAGAATCAGTTTGAAGAAAGTGAAACAGCATCCATCAAGCGATGGGCAAAAGAATATATGGACGAAATTGACTGTCCTTCTTGTCAGGGTACCCGCTTGAGAAAAGAAGCGTTGTACTTTAAAATTGCGGATAAAAATATTGGAGAACTCATTCAAATGGACATTGAGCATTTGATTCTATGGTTTGCTGATATTGATGCTAGACTTTCTGAAAAACAAAAGAGCATTGCAGAGGAAATCCTTAAAGAAATCAATACGCGTTTGTCGTTTTTGAAAGATGTTGGATTGACCTATTTATCTTTAAACCGAAGCTCGAGAACCCTGTCAGGAGGAGAAGCACAACGCATCCGTTTGGCTACGCAAATTGGTTCTCAATTGGTGGGCGTTTTGTATATTTTGGATGAACCGAGTATTGGGTTGCACCAACGCGATAACGAACGCTTGATTAAATCGTTGGAATCGCTACGCGATATTGGAAATTCCGTTCTGGTGGTGGAACACGACAAAGACATGATCGAACGCGCAGATTTTGTGATTGATATTGGACCGTATGCTGGAAAACGCGGAGGTAAAATTATCAGCACTGGAACGCCTCAAGAATTGTTGAAAGAACATACGCTAACGGCTCAATATTTGAATGGTGAATTGGAGATTGCTGTTCCAAAAGAACGCCGAAAAGGCAATGGTAAGAAAATAAAATTAGAAGGAGCAACGGGAAACAACCTAAAGAATGTTACCATTGAAATTCCATTAGGTACACTAACTTGTGTGACAGGAGTTTCAGGTTCAGGAAAATCAACCTTAATCAATGGAACACTTTATCCAATCTTGAATACGCATTTCTTTAACGCCGTGACTAAATCACAGCCTTATAAAAAGATTAGTGGATTGGAGCATATTGACAAGGTAATTGGAATTGATCAAAGTCCAATTGGACGTACACCTCGATCTAACCCAGCAACCTATACCGATGTGTTTTCTGATATTCGAAATTTGTTTGCACAAACAACCGAAGCTTCTATTCGCGGATATAAGCCTGGGCGATTTAGTTTTAATGTCAGTGGAGGCCGATGCGATACCTGTGAAGGATCGGGGGTACGCACCATTGAAATGGGCTTTTTACCCGATGTTTACGTCGAGTGTGAAACTTGTCAAGGCAAGCGATTTAACCGCGAAACACTGGAAATTAGATATAAGGGAAAATCAATCTCCGATGTGCTGGAAATGACTGTGGCAGATGCAACAGAGTTTTTTGAAAATATACCGAAGATCTACCGCAAACTAAAGACGATTAACGATGTGGGATTGGGGTATATTACCTTAGGTCAACAAAGTACAACCCTGTCAGGAGGAGAGGCACAGCGCATTAAATTGGCAACAGAATTGTCAAAAAAAGATACGGGAAATACCTTCTATATCTTAGATGAACCCACTACGGGCTTGCATTTTGAAGATATTCGCGTATTGATGGAAGTAATCAATACTCTCGTGGAAAAGGGGAATACCGTATTGATTATCGAACACAACCTCGATGTGATTAAACTCGCCGACTATATCATTGATATAGGGTACGAAGGTGGAGCTAATGGAGGCGAAGTACTCGCCAAGGGAACACCTGAGGAAATAAGTAAAGTTAAGAAGAGTTATACTGCTCACTTTTTGAAAAAAGAGCTTAAAAAATAATTGAATTATGAAAGAAAATTTAGGAAATGAAGAGGAGAAAATCCAAGAAAAATTCAAGCAAAAATCTTGGACAGAGATAAAGACAAACGATTCATGGGGAATCTTTAAAATCATGTCTGAATTCGTTAATGGATATGAAAAGATGGGACGTATCGGTCCTTGTATTTCTATCTTCGGATCAGCAAGAACCAAAAAAGAGGATCCTTACTATAAATTAGCTGAAGAAATTGCTTTTAAGGTAAGTAAAGCGGGATATGGTGTAATTACAGGTGGTGGTCCTGGAATTATGGAAGCTGGAAATAAAGGTGCACATCTTGGACAAGGGGTATCTGTAGGATTGAATATTGAATTGCCTTTTGAGCAGCACTTTAATCCCTATATTGACAGTGATAAAAATATTCAGTTCGACTACTTTTTCGTGCGTAAAGTAATGTTTGTTAAGTACTCACAAGGATTTGTTGTTATGCCAGGTGGCTTCGGAACACTAGATGAATTGTTCGAAGCAATCACCCTAATTCAAACCAAGAAAATCGCTAGATTCCCAATTATTTTAGTAGGAACTGACTTCTGGGGCGGCATGTTGGAGTGGATTAAAAAAGTGTTGTTAGACAAATATGCAACGATATCACCAGAAGATATGAATTTAATCCAATTGGTTGATTCGGCAGATGAAGTGGTGGAACGCATTGATGCTTTCTACAAGAAATATACATTGAAACCAAATTTTTAGGTGTATACCCTATAGGTTAAATGCAAAAGGGATTATCACCATGTGATAATCCCTTTTGTATTTGTAGCATTGTGTTCTCTCTCATATTGTTTTGATTTTTCAATACTTCCTGCCTCATCTAAATTTTTCAGCCCTTCTTCCGAACTAAATTCTTCAAGAAAGAGTTTCAGTTCCTTTAAATCAAGTTCGTCAATGGCTTTTCTGTTTTTGGGGTCATTGTAATCATAGGGATCTTCTAAATCATTAACAAAACCATATTGATGAAAAAGGGTTTCCATTTGAACAATTTTTGCTTGATAGAAATCTTCTGTTAATTGATAAGGATGTTGAAGGTTTTTGGGGGCAGCTTCTTGTTCTTCTTTGCTACAGCTGGATAGGAGTAAGGCAATAAGCCCAAATCCGAGTACAAATCTTTTCATTTTTTTTTAAAATTTTAAGCTGTTGTGATAGCAAGGTCATTTCAACGTTGCTGTTCTTCAAGTAATAAAGGCTATAAAGATTAAAATTTGGAAAACTAGATGAAAGGCATACCTCAATAATTAGTTTATTTATTGAGGTATACCAACTATTGGATTGATGAAATCCTGTTTTATCTAGTCTTCTAGCTTTGAATTAGGTTCTAAAACTTTCGACACTGCCTGAACCATTTCTATTGAATCTAGCATACATTGTAGCTGTAGCTGTTTGTCCATAAGCTTTTACTTTACAATCAACATTGATACCTCCTTTATGATCGTAATAATCTTGCCCTGCATTGGGATAAAAGGGAATGATGTGATGACCATTTACCTGTTCAAAATGAACATTGTTATTGTTGTAATTCGCGTTGGCACTGATAAAGGTAATGGTTTCATTGTCTTTGATGGAAAAGTTTATACTTGAAGTAGATGAACCAATAATGGCACTACTGTGACTTCCAGTAACATTATAGGAGTTAACGGCTCTGTTCAAGATATCTTGACTAGGAATTGGGTTGTGTTCTCTCGCATATTGTTTTGATTTTTCAATACTTCCTGCCTCATCTAAATTTTTCAGCCCTTCTTCCGAACTAAATTCTTCAAGAAAGAGTTTCAGTTCCTTTAAATCAAGTTCTTCAATGGCTTTTCTGTTTTTGGGGTCATTGTAATCATAGGGATCTTCTAAATCATTAACAAAACCATATTGATGAAAAAGGGTTTCCATTTGAACAATTTTTGCTTGATAGGAATCTTCTGTTAATTGATAAGGATGCTGAAGGTTTTTGGGGGCAGCTTCTTGTTCTTCTTTGCTACAGCTGGATAGGAGTAAGGCAATAAGCCCAAATCCGAGTACAAATCTTTTCATTTTTTTAAAATTTAAGTTATTATGTACAATTTGTCATTCAAAAAACAGACCTGTTTTTTGCGCTTATTTCAAAAACATCCTTCTTCGCGAAGAAATACTTCTTTTGTTGATGTGTTTGGTGGGTTATAGCGAGAAAATGATAGTGTAGAGGCTTCTTTTTTAGAACTAGTGTAGAAGAGTGAATCATCTTGGGTATAAAAAAAGGAGTATCTCAATAAGAGATACTCCTTTTTGGGTGTGCTTTTTAGTATTATTTTAATTCCAATTGAACCACATTTTCCACGTGATGGGTTTGTGGGAACATATCAACTGGACGAACTTTTGTTACCTTGTATTTTGCGTCTAGTAAAGCTAAATCTCTTGCTTGTGTAGCAGAGTTACAACTTACATAGACAATGCGTTTAGGCGCTACTTTTAACAGCATTTCCACTACGTCTTTGTGCATACCATCACGCGGTGGGTCGGTGATAATTACATCAGGATGACCGTGTGTGGCAATAAACTCATCGTTGAATACGTTTTTCATGTCTCCAACAAAGAAATCACAATTGGTTATACCGTTGCGTTCTGCGTTGATTTTCGCATCGGCAATCGCCTCTGGAACGGCTTCAACACCTACTACTTTTTTCGCCTTTTTAGAAACGAATTGTGCAATAGTTCCCGTACCTGTATACAAGTCAAAAACCAATTCATTGCCCGTTAACTCAGCGTAATCGCGAGTGATCTTGTACAACTCATATGCTTGATCCGAATTGGTTTGGTAGAACGATTTTGCATTGATGCTAAATTTCAACCCTTCCATCTCCTCTAAGATATAGTCGCGTCCTTTGTATAAAACAACATCTTGGTCGTATATGGTATCGTTCGCCTTGCCATTAATCACGTATTGCAGCGATGTAATAGCTGGGAATTTCTCCGCTAAGTGATCTAATAGTAATTCTCTCTCTTTTTTGTTGTCATGGAAAAACTGAATCATCACCATGATTTCACCTATTGAACTCGTGCGAATCATTAAAGTACGCAATAGTCCTTCTTGCTCTCTTGGATTGAAAAAAGAAAGTTGATTTGCATTGGCAAATTCGCGAATCTCATTGCGGATGGCATTGGAAGGATCTTGTTGCAAATGACATTTTTGAATGTCTAAAATCTTGTCCCACATTTTTGGAATGTGAAAACCTAGCGCATTTTCCTTTCCTATTTCATCTCCACTTGCAATCTCTTCTGGCGTTAACCAACGAGCATTAGAGAACGAAAATTCCATTTTGTTTCTGTAAAATAACGTTTTTTCAGAACCTAAAATGGGTTCAAACTCCGGTAATTCTATTTTGCCAATTCGCTTTAAGTTGTTTTGAACTTCTTGGTTCTTGTAAAATAACTGTTGCTCATATGACATATTTTGCCACTTACAACCACCACAAGCACCGAAATGTTGACATACGGGTTCAATGCGATTCTTAGAAAAATGGTGGATTTTTATAGCTATCCCTTCATAATAGGCTTTTCTCTTTTTAACGGTTTGAATATCAACGATATCTCCCGGAACAACATTGGGAATAAAAATAACCTTCCCGTCAGGAGCCTTAGCTACTGAAACGCCTTTTGCACCTGCATCAAGGACTTCTACGTTTTCGAATACGATTCTTTCTGTTCTCTTTCTTTTCATGCCACAAAAATAGCTTTATTTTTTATTCGTAGAATTTTTTTAAGGATTTGTAAAGGAAGTTATTTTTGTATGTAAAGTACTAATATATAAACAGTTATGTCTATGTGGTAATTTTAGCTTTGTAATTTATACTCAATCTAGATTATGTGCTGAGCGAGAAGGGGAATCTTCCTTTGGGACCCTAAGTGGAACTTGGTTTGTATGAATAGGGGATAACGCTCGTTTTTGAGGTGTAAGGTGTTGTATATCAGTTGTTTTTTGTTTGTTTTTTAAACGTTAGTTATGAAATCAATTAACATTTTTTATGCTTGTTAGTTTGATTAAGAGAAGTTTGAGTAAAAAATAATTGATTTTTAACAAAAATATAATAGCAATTAGGCAAATAAATCGCATTTATGGATTGATTTAATCTAGGGTATTGCTTAAATTTACTAAAAAGAAATGCAATTATGAGTAACCTTATAAGAAAGATAGGGGTTTTGACCTCTGGTGGTGATGCACCAGGTATGAATGCTGCAATCCGCGCGATTGTGCGTACTTGTTCCTATCACAATGTGATGTGTGTTGGAATATTTAGAGGCTTTCAAGGATTGGTAGAAGGTGATTTTGAAGTATTGGGGCCTCGTGATGTCAATTACATCATCAACAAAGGAGGCACTATTTTAAAAACAGCGCGCAGTGCTGCGTTCCGCACAGCAGAAGGTCGTAAAGCGGCGTATGACAATTTAAAACAAGCGCAAATTGACGCTTTAATTGTTATTGGCGGTGATGGTAGTTTTACTGGAGCGATGTTGTTGAGTAAAGAATTTGATATTCCTGTGATGGGAATTCCTGGAACGATAGACAACGATATCAACGGAACCAGTCATACCATTGGTTTTGATACGGCCTTGAATACTGTTGTGGATGCAGTAGATAAAATTAGAGATACCGCTAGTTCTCACAAGCGTTTGTTTTTTGTGGAGGTAATGGGACGTGATGCGGGACATATTGCTTTAAATGCAGGTATTGGCGCAGGGGCAGAGGAGATCATTATTCCCGAAGAGAATATGGGATTGGAGCGCTTGCTTGAATCGTTGAAAAAGAGCAAACTCTCTGGAAAATCATCAAGTATTGTGATTGTAGCTGAAGGAGAGAAGTTGGGGAAGAACGTTTTCGAATTAGGAGAATATGTAGAAGAACACTTGCCTGAATACGAAGTGCGTGTGTCGGTTTTAGGGCATATGCAACGAGGCGGAGCTCCTTCGTGTTTTGATCGCGTGCTTGCCAGTCGATTAAGCGTGAAAGCTGTGGAGACCCTGTTGGAAGGAAAAAAGAACTTCATGGTTGGACTAATCAACGATCAAGTGGCATTGACACCCTTAGAACATATTGTGAAAGGACATACGGCTGTGGACGCAGAATTATTGCGCGTGTCCGATATTATCACCATATAATATAACGAATTAAATAAAAAAGCAAAGATGAAAACAAGAGTTGGTATTAATGGCTTTGGACGCATTGGTCGTCTAATGTTAAGAGAAGCAGTAAAGCGTAATGATATAGAGATCGTTGCAGTAAACGATTTAATGGCCGTAGATCAATTGGCCTATTTAATTAAGTATGATTCCGTACATGGTCGTTTTGACGGTACAGTTGAGGTTGTAGATGGGCATTTAATTGTCAATGGAAAAGAAATTCGCGTAACAGCAGAACGCGATCCGTTGTTGTTGAAATGGGATGCCGTGCAAGTGGATGTTGTAGCCGATTGTACGGGCGTTTTTAAAGACCTAGCCGGTGCACAAAAACACATAGACGCAGGAGCGAAAAAAGTGTTGATTTCTTCTCCATCTCCTGATGCTCCTATGTTTGTGATGGGGGTAAATGAAAAAGAATTGAAAGCAACAGATACAATTGTGTCCAATGCTTCTTGTACAACGAATTGCTTGGCGCCTTTGGCAAAAGTGTTAAACGATTCCTTCGGCATCGTCGAGGGATTAATGACGACAATCCACGCAGCTACTGCCACACAATATACTGTAGATGGACCTTCTAAAAAAGACTTTAGAGGAGGGCGTTCGGCTATGGTAAATATTATTCCTGCTTCTACTGGAGCGGCAAAAGCAGTAGGAAAAGTCATTCCCGAATTAAAGGGAAAAATAACGGGGATGTCTATGCGTGTACCGACTGCTGACGTGTCCGTTGTGGATTTAACAGTAAAATTGGCGAAATCTACTTCTTATGATGCCGTGATGGCTGTTTTAAAACAAGCAAGCCAAAACGAACTAAAGGGAATCATGGCCTTTGTTGAGGATGATGTAGTCTCTCAAGATTTCGTTTCGGATACGCATACCTGTATTATTGATTCAAAAGCCGGTATTGCTTTAAACGAAACTTTTTATAAATTCGTTGCTTGGTATGATAATGAATACGGATATGCTGCTAAAATGGTAGATATGGCTGTGTTGTTAACTACAGTAAAGTAATACAATATACAAATGAAAATAATCGTCGATAGCGGTTCTACAAAAGCAGATTGGATCTTTTTTGATCAAGATAATAAAGTGATAACTTCGGTGACTAGCCTCGGGCTTAATCCCGAAGTTATTACCTTAGAAGAGTTTTACACTCGCGTAAATACAGTGCCTGACATTGCAAAAAACAAGGACAACGTCGGGCAATTGTTTTTTTATGGATCGGGTTGTGGATCAAATCGAAGTAAAACAACTGTACGCGATTTTTTTGCGTCTTATTTTGTCAATTGTCAAGGCATACACGTACATGAAGATACCTATGCGGCAGTTTATGCTACAGTAGGTCAAACGGAAAAAGGTATTGTATGCATTAATGGAACAGGTTCAAATGTCTCGTATTACGACGGACATACAATCCATCAAAAGGTACAATCCTTGGGATATATGGCCATGGATGATTGCAGCGGAAGTGCGTTTGGACGATTGATGATTAAGGCATTATTCTTAAATTATATGCCAGAGGAATTGGCAAAGAAATTCACGCAAAAGTACGATTTAGATGCCGATGTCGTGAAGTATAATTTCTATAAAAAGGAAAATCCAAATGCGTATTTGGCTTCCTTTTTACCGTTCTTGATTGAACACAAAAACCATCCTTTCTTTCAGCAAATGATTAAAGAACAACTAGTTTTTTTTGTAGAGCACTACATTAAAAGCCATGAGGAAGCGAGTACAGTACCTGTTCATTTTGTGGGGTCAGTAGCCTATTTTTTACAAGATGAGTTTAGAGCGGTACTCTTAGAAAAGGGTATAACGGTTGGGAAAATCATGCAAAAACCGTTGGATGGATTAATTGATTATCACAAATAGAAAAATGGAAATAGCAATAATTGCCCACGATGGTAAAAAGGATGAAATGCTGCTTTTTATTCAAAAGAATAGAGCGGTTTTAACTGGCGAAGGTATAACATTGATTGCTACGGGCACTACAGGTGGAATTGCTCAAAAAGAGGGATTCGAAGTGAGACGTATGCTTTCAGGTCCGCTAGGAGGAGATGCTCAGATCGCAGCACGGGTGGCTGAGGGCAAGACAAATATGGTTTTGTTTTTTAAAGATCCGTTGGGAAAACACGCCCATGAACCAGATATTAATATGCTACTCCGCGTATGCGACGTGCACAATGTGCCTTTAGCAACAAACGAAGCCAGTGCTCAGTTGTTGTTAAATGCTATTGAATAGCAGAAATCAAACCCCTGTGAGCTATAGGGATAGGAGTGCCAAATAAAATACAAGGGGGTCCATTTGGACCCCCTTGTGTTTTTATTTAAAACTTCGTTGCAATCATTGAAATTTCGACGTTTACGTTGCGCGGTAGTTTGACTACCTGAACGCATTCTCTTGCTGGTGCAGTAGCTGCTTGGAAAAAACTGCCATAAACCTCATTTACCTTGGCGAAATCATTCATGTCTGTGAGGAAAATAGTTGATTTTACCACATTCTCAAACGTCATTCCTGCTTCTGATAGAATGGCTTTTAAATTCGCCATCACTTGGTTAGCTTCATCTTCAATACCTGTAGTAACTAAAGTCTCAGTGGCTTGATTAAATGGGATTTGACCCGATATAAAAAGCAAATCACCTACTAGTACTGAATGGTTATAAGGACCAATGGGAGTAGGTGCTTGATTAGAATTGATGATTGTTTTTTTCATGTTGATATAGAATTAAAAATAGCGTTTATCTGGTGCTTTTCGTTTTTCCCACTTAATATCACTTAACATAGACGACTTGATTCCAATAAAGAAGCCCCAACTGGTATAGGTTCCAATAGGTACCCAAGTAAAGTCCATGCGCCAACTCAATAGATCTCGTTCAAAGCGAAGTTGGGTAAAAGTCACTCCTTTCTGTGCAAAATCATATCCCGAAGAAAAACCAACCTTCCAACGAGGAGTAAGCTCGATATTTCCAGACATCATCACGGTATTATTGGTGATTTCATTTTGTCTAGCGGAGTTGTTGTACGTCAAGGAATATGCAAAGGTCAGATCCCAAGGCAATTTAGCATTGTAAAAACCTTCAAATGGACGGTCTTCCTTATTGTCAAACATACTTTGTCTGCTGTCTCCTAAATTTCCTCCTTGACCGAATAAATCATCCCCACGTCCTCCGTTATCTACAGAGTTTTGGTTTGGATTTTCCGTGTTCCCAAATAGAGGATCACTGCTTGACATCGACCAGTTAATTGTGACGTTCGCACTAGTTAAACGGAATAAACTACCACCATTATTGATATTGAACATATCAATACGCTGATTGTTGTTATTTAAAGCATAAGGGTCTAAAGTAGCCCCTACGTTAATTTGCATTTTGTCTTTGAGAATACTGGTTCCTGTAGTAACTCGCATTGGCGCCCATTTCAGTGAATCGGCAGACATATTATAACTAGTAGATAAGTTTAAGTTATTCAATAACATCACTTTTCTAAATCCTTCTTTTTCTTCTTCATCGCGTACTTTGGCCTCAAAGGTATTGCTCACTTGCATGTTTAACATGTTGGAACTCATCTTACCAGGTGCTCCAAATAACCCTCCTTGGAAGCGCGAATAGTCTTGCATGGTTAGCCCTGTTGCATCAATGGCATAAGTGTCGTAATACTTCTCAAAACTCGGCGTATAGGCGTAACCTACGCTTGGACGCATCACGTGGCGAATGGCTTGGATCTTACTGTCTTTGCCAAAGTTAAACGTACCGTAAATCGTCGTTCCAATATTGGTAGATGCATTATACGTATTGTATCGATCAAACCCATTGGTGCGAATATCTTCTACGCGGTTCGTTTCTGGATTGTATTGCTTTTTGATTGTGTTAAATACCCAAACCTCATTATAACTAGCCGCTGCGGTAACAGAAAGGTGTTTAAACAACTTAAAGTTTGTCGTTAATGGAATAGTATGTTGAAAACCTGTGTTTAAGCTGTCAAACATCGCTTGCTTGAAGAAGTTGTCTTCGTGAATATTCACGCTGTTTTCCCCTCTTACGTTATACGAAAGGTTTAAGTTTTTGATTAATCCTTTTTTCGATCCTACTTTTGGAGCAAAAGGGAACATGCGATCTACACTCACCTGTAGGGTTGGTAAACTCATATTGATTCTACCCGTGTTGGTCGATTGAGAATGTGTAGCCGATAAGGACATATTGACTTGAGGCGTACTCTCAAATGTTTTAGAATAACTGATGGATGAGTTCATCGTATTGTTCAACGAAGCTCCAATATTATAGGAGTTATTCGACTGTCTAAAGTACTTACCACTACCCATATTTACGGAAGCAGAGAAACGCGAACCAGGATTTGATTTTGGATCTTGGGAGTGGTTCCACTGAATGTTGTAAATGGTATTCTTTTGATAGTCAGGTAAGCCGCGTTCGCTAAAAATGTTGTTTTCATAGCGAACCAAAACCCGACCATTGTATTTATAGCGCTTGGCGTAGTTGCTATTGGTGCGCAATGCCCAGCTACCATTAGTGTAGTAATCCCCTTGCACGGTTAAATCTGCTTTTTCACTCATGGCAAAGTAGTAGCCCGCGTTTTGTAAATAGTACCCCTGTTGGTTGGTTTCCCCAACACTGGGAATAATAAAACCCGATTCTGCTTTTTCCGACATAGGGAAAAAGGCGAATGGAAGACCTAGCGGTGTTGGAACATCAGCAATTACCATATTGGTAGGGCCTACGACCACTTTTTTATTGGGAACTAATTTTACTTTTTTCGTTTTGAAGTAGTATTCCGGATCATCCAAATCTTTAGCAGTCGTAAAAATTACGTCCTCCATAAAATAAACCGAGTCATTTTCCTTTTTGGTCATGCCTGATTTGATATTGAATTCCCCTTGTGAGGTTCTCGATTGCCACACTAAGGCACGTTGTGATTTAGTGTTGTATACAATGGAGTCAGGTTCAACAATTTGACCACCTTGTTTGAATACAGGTGCTTGACTCAAATTCCCGAGACTGTCTTTGATACGCCCTGCGTAAATTTGATTTTGCTCATAGTTGAAGACAATGATTCCAGCAGTCAATTCAAAATCTTGGTACTTTAACTCTGCTTCGTTATAGAGGGTAATTTGCTTTTTCTTCTGATCAAGCTTGTTGTAGTCCTTTGCTTTGCGAAAAACAATATCTTCTAAATACCCCTTTACAGGAGGTTGAATGCTGTCTTTCAAACGCTGTGCCGGAGGCGTTGTATCTTGAACGGATCCCATAGTATCCGTATCTAAACTATCAAAGAGTTTAGAGTCTTTAGTATTGGCTTTCAGTGAAGTAGTTGTTTTGTTGAACTCTTGAGCTTTCACTCTAGGGAATGAAAACATCCCTAAAACAAACAAAACTATGACGATATTGAAAATATTAGTACGCAAATCTATGAATATGTGCTATTTTTGTAAAATCAAACCCGTTGTTTTTAACGTGTCAAACTTACATATATTTTTTCTGAAAAATGTAATTTAATTTATATTAAACGAATTCTAAACGACTTTTTTTTATGAACAATAGAGTTGCTCAATTGCTGTTAGTTTTTTCTTTCTTGTGCTTTACGGTAGCTACCTTAGGGCAAAGTAAAAAATTTAAAGTAGTCTTGGATCCTGGTCATGGAGGAAAAGATTCGGGGACGAATCACTCTAGGAATGTGGAGAAAGACATCGTATTAGCTGTTGCTTTAGAAACGGGAAAAATTCTCGAAAAACACAAAGATATAGAAGTGATTTACACTCGAGATAAAGATGTTTTTGTCGAAGTAAAACAGCGCTCCGTTATCGCAAACGAAAAAGGAGGTAATGTATTTGTTTCGATCCATTGCAATGGTGTGGATAACAACACTGCGTTTGGGACTGAGACCTATGTGATGGGTTTGAGTAAAAATAAATCCAATTTAGATGTAGCGAAAAAGGAGAACTCCGTTATTATGATGGAGGACGACTATAAAACAAAATACGCAGGTTTTGATCCGAGTGCTCCAGAATCAATTATCGGTTTAACCCTGCTTCAAGAAGATTATATCCACCAGAGTATTGACTTGGCTAGTCGTGTTCAAGATGGATTTACCTATGAATTGAAACGTAAGAATAGGGGAGTTAAACAAGGACCGTTCTGGGTGTTGCACGGTGCTTTTATGCCAAGTATATTAATTGAATTGGGCTTTGTGTCAAACAAGGATGAAGGCGCTTATTTGTCATCGAAACAAGGGCAGAAAGAATTAGCAGAATCAATTGCTAAGGGTATTATTGATTACAAGAATACATATTACGGTAGTGATGCGACAGCCACCTTAATTGAATCACCATCCAAATCAACGACATCAACTACGTCAACATCAAAGGCGACCAAAACAAAAGAAAATACAGAAACTACTGCTTCCTCAACGACAGCCAAAGGCGTGATTTTTAAAGTGCAAATTGCTGCAAGCTCCCGCGTTTTAGAACTGAAACCTAAAAATTTCAAAGGGCTTTCGAATGTCACAATGGAAAAAGGAACAACTGTACATAAGTATTTTTACGCTCAAACTTCCGATTACAATCAAGCTAAAAAACACTTAGAAGAAGCTAAGGCAAAAGGACATAGCTCCTCATTTATTGTGGCGTATAAGGACGGGAAGAGTATATCTGTAGAAGAGGCATTGAAATAAACACTGCTTTTTAAAAAATAAAAGTTTATTTTTGCGTGTTATATAAAAATATAGAGTTTTGAAAATATCTAGAGAAATTAAAACAGCTATTTTAGTATTAGGAGCAATTGCTTTATTTATTTGGGGATATTCTTTTTTAGATGGAAGAAATATTTTTGATAATAGTACTAAGTATTATGTTGAATATGATAATGTTGAAGGACTAACTACCTCTTCCAACGTAACGATCAATGGTTTGGTCGTAGGGAAGGTCTCTCGTATCAATATTAATGCCCAAACAGGGAAGCTTGTAGTGGAATTAATGATGTCTCATCCCATTGAAATTTCAAAGTCAAGTGTAGCAACGATTTATTCGCCAGGATTACTCGGTGGAAAAGGGATTTCAATTGATCCAAAATTTGGAGATACGGATTATGCCCAAACAGGACAATATTTAAAAGGAGCCGTACAGTTCGATATTACAGAAAAATTAGTGGGTGAGTTAGAGCCATTAAAAGCAAAAGTAGAGGAAGTACTGTCTAATGCAAATGCGATGTTGCTCGCTGTAAACGGAGTCCTAGATGAGCAGATGCAAGCTGATTTAAAAGCTAGTGTTTCAGAATTGAACGGAACCTTAGCCGGTGCAAATAGATTGATGCGCGGTATTGAGCCTCAATTAAATGGTACAATGACAAACTTAAATGTCATGAGCAAGAATTTTGTGGGGCTATCACAAGAATTAAGCGAGTTGGATATTAACGGAACATTTGCTAACTTACAAAGTGCTTCAGCTAATATCGACAAACTCTTAGCTGATATTGAGAATGGCAATGGTTCAGTTGGCAAGCTTTTAAAAGACGAAGAATTATATAAAAACCTAACGGGAGCATCAAAAGAACTAGAGGAGTTGATGCGCGATTTGAAAGAAAATCCAAAGCGTTATGTTCACTTTTCATTATTTGGTAAAAAGGCGACACCTTACCAAGAAAAAGAGGACAACAATAATTAATCGAAATTTAGAACCAATCTAACCAAAAAAACTAACAACTTTACAGAAACAATTTATTACAACTATGCAGTATTTAGGCCAAGCATTATTTTTAATATTACTGATCGCTGGATTTGGCTTCTTTATTCGAAATGTAAAGAAATTAATTCGCAACATTAAGTTAGGGCGAGACCTTGACCGTACCGATAGACCTAAAGAAAGATGGCGCAATATGATTCGCGTGGCATTGGGGCAATCCAAAATGGTAAAACGTCCTATTCCTGCGATATTGCACATTTTTGTGTACGTAGGATTCGTCATCATCAACATCGAGATGCTCGAGATTATTGTGGATGGATTATTTGGTACACATCGTGCTTTTAGTTTCTTAGGTGCTGCTTATGACGTACTTATCGGATGTTTTGAAGTACTAGCATTCTTAGTTATTTTTGGAGTTGCAGTATTTTGGATTAGAAGAAATATTCTCAAATTAAAGCGTTTGAACCAACCGGAATTAGAAGGATGGGCAAAACGAGATGCCAATAATATTATCTATATTGAATCCATCCTTATGGTGTTCTTTTTGGTAATGAATGCAGCAGATTACTATCTTCAGTTAAATAATTATCCGCATTATATCGAAGCTGGATCATTCCCTATCTCGGGATTGATTACACCGTTATTCAGTGGCATGGACCTAGCAACAGTAGCGTTTATTGAGCGCTTTTGCTGGTGGGCTCACATTGTAGGAGTTATGTTCTTTATGAACTACTTGTATTACTCTAAACACTTACACATTTTCTTAGCTTTCCCTAATACATACTATGCGAATTTAGAGCCGCAAGGAGAGTTTGACAACTTAGAGTCAGTTAAGAATGAAGTAGCGTTGATGATGGATCCAAACGCAGATCCTTTCGCAGCACCTGCAGAAGTAGTAGGAGAACCTGAGAAATTCGGTGCACAAGATGTGATGGATTTGAATTGGGTGCAACTCATGAACGCCTATTCTTGTACAGAATGTGGTCGTTGTACTTCTTCTTGTCCTCAAAATACAACTGGAAAAAAATTATCTCCTCGTAAGATCATGATGTCAACACGTGATCGTTTGGAAGATGTAAGTAAAATATTGGATGCAAACAACGGTAAGTTTGTAGATGATGGTAAAACACTGTTAAACGATTATATTACGCCTGAAGAATTATGGGCGTGTAATACGTGTAACGCATGTGTAGAAGAATGTCCGATTGATATCAGTCCGTTGTCTATTATTATGGATATGCGAAGATTCTTGGTAATGGAGCAAAGTGCTGCACCTACTGAATTAAACAATATGATGCAGAATATCGAAAACAACGGTGCGCCATGGCAGTACAACCAGATGGATCGCTTGAACTGGAAGGACGAAAACTAAGTAACTAACAAAATAAATTGACAACAGCTGTTGATTTTAAATAGACACCAATAAATTATGTCAGAAAATTTAGTAGTGCCTACAATGGCCGAAATGATGGCAAAAGGAGAACAACCGGAGGTTTTATTTTGGGTTGGTTGTTCAGGTAGTTTTGACGATAGAGCAAAAAAAATAACAAAAGCATTTGTAAAATTGTTGAATAAAGCCAATGTGCCTTTTGCGGTACTCGGTACAGAAGAAGGATGTACGGGTGATCCAGCAAAACGCGCAGGAAATGAATTCGCATTTCAAATGCAAGCCATGATGAATATTCAAGTATTAGATGGTTATGAGGTGAAGAAAATTGTAACGGCTTGTCCTCACTGTTTTAATACGTTGAAAAATGAATACCCTGGTTTAGGCGGTAAATATGAAGTGGTCCACCACACTCAATTTTTAAAATCCCTTTTAGACGAAGGACGATTAACAATTGAAGGGGGAAGTTTTAAAGGAAAGCGCATTACGTTTCACGACCCTTGCTATCTAGGGCGTGCAAATAACGTGTTTGAAGCTCCTCGTCAATTAATCGAGAAATTAGATGCTGAATTAGTTGAAATGAAGCGTTCTAAGTTAAATGGTTTCTGCTGTGGAGCAGGTGGAGCACAATTGTTCAAAGAACCAGAAAACGGAACGAAAGAAGTTCACGTAGAGCGAACAGAAGAAGCCCTTGGAACGAATGCTGAAATTATCGCTGCAGGATGTCCATTCTGTAATACCATGCTTACCGATGGGGTAAAATTTAAAGAAAAAGAAGGTGAAGTTAAAGTGCTTGACGTTGCCGAATTAATTGCAAACGCAGAAGATTTATAACTATGTTTAAGCCATTTGAAGAAATGCCTGATCATTCAAGAGTTTGGATTTATCAGTCAAATAGAAAGTTTTCCGATGAAGAGGTGCGAGAAATAGACGAAGTATTAAGTCGTTTTACTGCCGAGTGGGTTGCCCATGCTACCCCCTTAACTGCTTCATATGAGATTAAATACAACCGATTTATCATCCTAGCTGTGGATCAAGAAATCCACCCTGCTTCTGGATGCTCTATTGATGCATCGGTACGCGTTATTCAAGAGATAGAACAAAAATATGGCGTTGATTTACTAGATAAGATGAACGTAACATATAAAACAGGTGAGTTTATCGCTTTTAAAACCGTTGTCGAATTTAAACAAATGGTGAAAACAAAAGCAGTTTCTGCTAGTACTATTGTGTTTAATAATTTAGTAAACGATTTAGGCGAATATAGAGAATACTGGGAAGTCCCAGCTGAAGAAAGTTGGCACAGCCGCTTTTTTAAATAGTGATACAACCTACAAGGTAGATATATCCAAAAAAATCATCGTCAAGTATTGACGATGATTTTTTTTTGCTTGCTTTTTATGCTAGATCCTTTTATTTTGCGAAGTAGTGCGGAAAACTTTGCAAGAATATAAAAATCGACTGACAGTAAGGGAGTTGTGTTGAATGTTGGGACAAATTGTGTGAAAATATTCACAGTAATATTGTTTTTTTTACTGAATTAGTGTACTTTTTTTTATAAAATTCTAGAAATATTACAACGTAAACTTAACTAACCTTCTTTTTTAAATAAAGTAGATTTGTTAAGTTTGCAAGAGGTACAACATCGTCTTGGTATTTCTGCAGAGGATCCTATATTTAAAAAAGCTAAAAAAATCTATGAAAAAAGTACTTCTAACAGCATTATTACTGCCTTTATTGTCGATAGGACAAACAAAAAACAAGTTTTATTCTCCAGAAACGCTACAGCAGCAATGGGTAGATAGCGTATACAATTCGATGTCGTTGGATCAGCGAATAGGACAATTGTTTATGGTTGCGGCCTATTCAAATAAAGATGAAAAACACGTGCAGGAACTTGAAAGTTTAGTCCAAAAAAATGAGGTTGGCGGATTGATTTTCTTTCAAGGTGGTCCCCAAAGACAAGCGGCAATTGCCAATCGCTTACAAAGACAGAGTAAATTGCCTATGTTAGTGGGAATTGACGGAGAATGGGGATTGCGTATGCGCTTGGATTCGACCTACCGATTTCCGTATAATATGACCCTTGGTGCAGTTCAAAATCTCGATTTGATTGAGGCCGTTGGACAAGCGATGGCTAAGCAATCCAAGCGTTTGGGTATTCAATTTAATTTTGGCCCTGTTGTGGATATCAATATAAATCCTGAAAATCCGATTATCGGCGTGCGTGCCTACGGTGAAACACGCGAAATTGTAACTGATCGCGCCTTGGCTTTCACCCGTGGCTACCAAAGTGAAGGACTTTTTGCTACTGGGAAGCACTTTCCTGGGCATGGTGATACCTCCACGGATTCTCATCACAAATTGCCCCTTATTGATTTAGATAAAGACCGTTTACACCGCGTTGAGTTGTATCCGTATAAAAAGCTGATTAATGAAGGCTTGTCTAGTGTGATGGTGGCACATTTAAATTTGCCGGCTTATGAGCCTAATGATGCCATTCCTAGCTCTTTGTCTTATAATGTAGTAACAAAGTTGTTGCGTGAAGAATTGGGCTTTGAAGGGTTGATCTTTACCGATGCACTAAACATGAAAGGAGTTTCCTCTTATTTGGCTCCTGGTGAAGTTGATTTAGCTGCATTTCAAGCAGGAAATGATTTATTGTTGTTTTCTGAAGATGTAGCCAAAGCAGCAAGTAAGTTAAGAGAAGCCTATGAAAAAGGAGATATTACCGAAAGTCGATTGGCTTATTCAGTAAAGAAAATACTAGACTACAAATACAAAGCAGGGTTGAATAAGCCTTTGCAAATTGATCGCAACAATCTTGTAGAGGATTTGAATGCTTCAACTTATGATGACTTAAATACAAAACTATACAATGAAGCTATTACGTTAGTAAAGAATCACAATAAGCTTGTTCCAATTCGCAAATTAGACCAGGAAAAGATCGCTTATGTGCAACTTGGTGATGACGATGGAACACCATTCTTGGAAATGATGCGAAATTTTGCCCAAGTAGATGTGGTAAAACCGTCAGATTTGGCGCGTTTATCAGCGTATTCCTTAGTAGTTGTTGGCTACCACAAAGTAGATAATCCATGGAGAAATCAAAACTTTTCGGCAGATGAAAAACGTATAGTGGGGGAAATTGCCAAGGCTAATCGCACGCTTTTAGTTTCCTTTGCTAAACCCTATGCCTTAACGGGTATTGAAGCAGAGATTCGCGATCTAGAAGGATTGGTTGTCGGCTATCAAAACAATGTGTTTGCAGAGCAAGCAGCCGCACAGGTTATTTTTGGCGCTTTAGGTGCAAAAGGTGAATTGCCCGTTACCATTACAGACAAATATGACGTGGGTACGGGAATCAAAACTAAACCTCTTCACCGTTTGGGGTTCTCAACACCTGCAAATGAAGGATTAAATCCCTTAGTCTTAAAAAAAATTGACAGTATTGCTCAATATGCCGTTGATAATCAATTGACACCGGGGGCACAAATTTTGGTTGCGCGTCACGGCAAAGTGGTGTACAACAAATCCTTTGGCTACCATACTTATCAAGCAAATGAGCCAGTGAAAAATACAGATTTATACGACTTAGCTTCGTTGACAAAAATTCTGTCAACCCTGCCGATGGTAATGAAAATGTATAACGAACAAAAAATCACCCTACAAAGTAAACTGGGTGACTTAGTGCCTGCATTCAAACATTCGGATAAAGCGAATATTACCTTGAAAGATGTATTGACACATCAGTCTGGCTTAGCTGCGTGGATTCCCTTTTACAAAAGTACGCTCGACAGTACTTCTCATCCGGCGGATAATTTATATCGTTTACAATATTCCACAGCGTTTCCCACACAAGTAAGCGAAAATTTGTTTTTGAAGAAGGATTATACGCAAGTGATGTTAGCGGAAATCGCCAACAGTAAATTGGCGAGCAAGCCTGATTACAAATACAGCGATTTGGGATTTATTTCGATCAAAGAGTACATAGAGAGACTGTACCATGGTACGTTGGATCAATTGGTAGAAGACAAATTTTATCGCTCTATTGGGGCTACGCGATTGACATACTTGCCGTTGCGTAAATTTAATGCTAAGGAAATTCCACCAACGGAAGTCGATACTTATTATCGCTATACAGCTGTTCATGGATATGTACACGATATGGGAGCTGCCATGCAAGGAGGAGTTTCCGGACATGCCGGTCTTTTTGGTACGGCTTTAGACGTAGCGAAAATGATGCAATTGTACTTAAACGAAGGCGAATATGGAGGAGAACACTTCTTTTCCAAAGCAACTTTTGAAGTCTTCAATGCATGCGTATATTGTGCAAAAGGCAATAGAAGAGGGATTGGATTTGACAAACCACAATTGGCAGGAAAGCCAGGTCCCACTTGTGGATGTGCGTCTGTAACCAGCTTTGGTCATACGGGATTCACTGGTACCATGACGTGGGCAGATCCTGAAAATGAACTGATCTATGTGTTTTTATCCAATCGAACTTATCCCGATTCTAATGTAAATAAACTGTCCAAAGAAAATATTCGAGAAAATATACAACAGCTTATATACGAGTCAATTATAGATTAATAGTTGCATGATGTGATGTTAAATTATTTGTATTGTATAAAATCTACAGGAAAAGTTTATATTGTGTATAAATAATTCGAAGTATCTTTAAGCACCAAATAATTCACATATGAAAATCGCAATCGTATGCTACCCAACTTTCGGAGGAAGTGGTGTTGTAGCTACAGAGCTAGGTTTGGAACTAGCAAAAAGAGATCATGAAGTACATTTTATCACCTATAGTCAACCCGTTCGTTTAGCCTTATTAAATCCTAAGATTTACTATCACGAAGTAAATGTACCTGAATATCCTTTATTTCACTATCAGCCATATGAATTGGCGTTGTCTAGTAAATTAGTGGATATTGTTAAACTATTTAATATTGACGTTTTACACGTTCATTATGCTATTCCTCATGCCTACGCAGGCTATATGGCTAAACAAATGCTGAAAGAGGAGGGAATTGACTTGCCGATGATTACAACGCTACACGGTACTGATATTACCTTAGTAGGGAATCATCCCAACTATAAAACAGCTGTTTCTTTTAGTATTAACCATTCTGATTTTGTAACCTCAGTATCAGAATCGCTGAAACAATCGACTTATGAGCTGTTTCAAAGTAAGAAGGAAATCTGCGTTATCCCAAATTTTATTGAAGTAAAAGAAGTAGATTGTGCCGAAACACCGTGTAAACGCAGTGCTATGGCAGAAAAAGGAGAATTCATTATTACGCATATTAGCAATTTTAGAAAGGTAAAGCGCATTGGTGATGTAGTTAAAATTTTCTATGGCATTCAACAAGCAGTACCAGCCAAATTAATGCTAGTAGGAGACGGACCTGAAAAGGAAAAAGCAGAGCGTTTAGCCATGGAATTGGGAATATACGATAAGATTATCTTCTTTGGAAATAGCAATGAAGTCAATCAAATTTTAGGATATTCTGATTTGTTTTTACTGCCTTCAGAGACGGAGAGTTTCGGATTAGCAGCATTAGAGGCAATGGCTGTGGGAGTTCCAGTGATCTCAAGTAATACAGGTGGTTTGCCTGAAGTAAATGAGCACGGAGTTTCTGGTTATCTAAGCGATGTCAAAGATGTAGATGACATGGTTAAAAATGCTTTAGCCATCTTAGAAGACGAAGATACCCTTTGCCGCTTTAAAGAGGGAGCTCGCACAACGGCAAAGCGCTTTCAGATTAGTGAAATCCTACCGATGTATGAAGAGCTGTACGACAAAGCTGTGGCTTTAAAAAAGGAAAAATAAACCCGGTTACTGTAGTGTAACCTACACAAAACTCGCTTCAATTTCGAAGCGAGTTTTTTTTTGATTATCTTGTTGAAACAAAAAAGGAGAAGCAAAAAGGAGGTCAGATGAAAAGTACAAAGAACATAGAAACGTGGAGTCGCGCTAAGATAATAGGAGAGGAACCTTGGGATATTACGCTCTTTGAGCACGCAGACAAGGGAAGAAATGATCTTCAAGCACCACACAAACACGATTTTTATCTTATTCTCTTTGTAGAACAAGGCGATGGTATTCATGAAATTGACTTCACCCGATTAGGCGTTCATTCCCATCAGATTCATTTTTTACGTCCACAACAAGTGCACTATTGGAAATTGGAGCCTGGCACTAAGGGGTATCAATTGATGTTCTCTCCTAGCGCCTTGCACCTGCTTACGCAGTTGAGTGCACTGCCTTTTTTTCAAATTGACGTACCGCCTGTATTGTCTTTATCGCCTGATGAATACGAAGATATCCATCAAGCGTTGGTTAAATTACATCAATTATTGCCCCAAGGAGATACTCTTGGACAAGAAATTAGCGTGTTGCAATTCTTTTTAGTGCTAAAAAAAATACAGCGCTATTACAACAAAGTACACGGGGTTGAAACAGGAGGGACCGATCGAAAGATACAGGAATTTAAGTCCTTGTTAGAAACCCATTTTAAGGAGCAAAATCAAGTGTCGTTTTACGCAGATAAACTACATATAACGCCCAATTACCTCAATATACGGTCGAAAAAAGTAGTGGGAATAACCGCAAGTCACGTTATACAGCAACGCATTATACTAGAAGCAGAACGCTTGTTGATTACGACTGACTTGTCCATCAAAGAGATCGCTTTTGAACTGGGCTTTCACGATACGGGTTATTTTAACCATTACTTTAAAAAATGGAGGAAGAAAACACCTGGGCAATTTAGAGATAGTTATAATATGTACAAGAAAGAATAGTAAAAACACAACGGCTGTTTTTGGTGATAGCCTATATTTGTAGCTAGTAATTTTAATCTATATGCTTTATGATCAGAAAGGTAACTTATATTTTGCTGTTTATTTTTTCCGTAGGATTGTCTACGAGTTTGGCAGCGAGTTGTTCGAATAATAACAATAACGATTTAAAAAATACCACTACAGTTATGGAAAGCGATTTATTTCAAGCGGTTTCGTCTAATAATTTAAAACGAGTGCAAGAAATTGTAGCAGCTTCACCGATTAACCTCGAAGTGAAGAACAGCAAAGGAGAAACCCCTTTGATGGTAGCTACATATAAGCAATACAATGCTATTGCGTTTTACTTGATAGAGCAAGGAGCAAATGTCAATACCCAAGACGAAAGGCTCAATAGTCCCTTTTTATACGCTGGAGCAGAAGGCAATTTAGCTTTAGTAAAAAAAGCGTTGGCTCATGGTGCGGATTTCACAGTTTTCAACCGATACCACGGAACAGCATTAATTCCCGCAGCAGAAAAAGGCCATTTAGCGGTTGTGCAATTGTTAGTTCAAACGCCATACTTCCCTATTGATCACGTGAATCGCTTAGGATGGACAGCGTTAATGGAGGCAATTGTACTGAGTGATGGCGGTGACGTACACACCGCTATTGTTGAAGCATTGATTAAAGGGGGAGTGGATGTAAATATTCCCGATCACGACGGTAAAACGCCACTGTATCACGCAAAGTCAAGAAAATTCACCGACATAATTAACTTGTTAGAAGCAGCCGGTGCACATCTATAGTAGGAAGAAAGGTTAAAGAGAAAAGAAGTATAAAATTGAACCACAGCAACGACGGCTAGTTTGCTCTTTGAAGAGGAAGGTTGGACCTAAAGAAAAAGTCGATCATCCCGAGGAGTTTACTGCTTTAACTGATGCGTTTGCGTTGTTGATAAGGTACAGAAACAAAAAAGAGCAAGGAATACTTGCTCTTTTTCTATTTTCGTCTGTTTTTTTATTTTAAATATACCGATTCTTTTTTGAAGTGAACCGTCAATAGATAATATAAAACTACTCTGTATTTGTGCTTATTGGAAGCGCCATACTGCTCGATTACTTTGTTTAAGCCTTCATCTAATTTAGCGTCGTCTTTTAATCCTAATTTTTTAATTAAGAAATTATTGCGAACCGTTGCCATTTCTGAAGCAGATGAACTCGCTACTGTGGATGAATCTTGATTGTAAATCGATGGTCCACAACCAATGGTTACTTTTTCTAATAGTTCCATGTTGGGTTTAACGCCACACTTATCCTTTAAATCGGCAGCGTACTTTTCAATTAATTCAGCTCTTTTACTCATAATTTTATTTATTTGTTGCTACAAGTTACTAAAAATAAAAGAGATAGTGATAGAAAAGATCACAAATTGCGATAATAATTTTTAAATACTTCGTCATTTAAAAAAGTAGGGGTTTGCACCTCTAATATTGCAGGGCGATCGGAGTGTTTAAAAAAGGCAGTTGCGGCTTTTTTCAGCGTTTCCATATCAGCTGCTTGAACATAGTCAAAGCCATACATGTCGGCTAAATGTGTTGCTTTATGTTGGTGGTTGGTTTCGAAATAGGTGTTGAATACTTCGTTTTCTTGGTGCCCAGGAAGGGTTCTGAAGATACCGCCCCCACCGTTGTTGATTAGGATGATTTTAAAGTTTTTGGGAATGTAGTTATTCCACAGGGCATTGCTATCGTAAAAGAAGCTAATATCACCTGTTAGGAGCACGGTTGGTTTTCCGGAAGCAATGGCAGCACCAATTGCTGTAGAAGTACAACCATCAATACCGCTTGTACCGCGGTTGCAAAATACTTCAATAGTCGGATCAAGCGCAATGAGCTGTACATAGCGAATCACGGCACTGTTGCTTACCTGCAATTGACTGTTGGCAGGTAAATGACGAACCAAGAAATCAATGGCTGTAAAATCGGAAAAAATAGATTCTTCAAGTAGTTGATGGTGTTTGGTATCACGTTTGCGCATCAGTTCTTTTGCCCAGTTGTTATACGGGGAGTCAACAGGTTGTACACGAGCCGTTAGCTGGTCTAAAAACGATTGAGGATCTGTGTAAATGCGATCGCTTAGACAATCGTAGGTATCATAGTGGCGCAGGGTATCAATATGCCAATGCTGTTCTGGGCGATATTGTCGCAAGAATTGCTTGATTTTTTTACTCACTACCATACCGCCAAATGTTAGTAAAATCGTTGGTTGAAGGCTGTGTAAATCAGCCTCACTCATCGGAATAACAAAGCGGTCAATGGCGTTAATTACGCTGGGATCGTTGATGTTGCTCAGTGTTTCTGCTAAAAATAGTACAGAACCATCTGCAGCGAGTCGAGTGATGACTTCGCTACTAATTGTATCGGGAGCACAACTCCCCACAAGAATTAACTTTTTAGGTGCTTTTTCCCAGGCTTGGGTATACTTTGTATAATCCACCGGTGCTAAAGAAGGAACACTTGGTTTTACTAGCGTAGGATGAACTGTTAATTCGGTTGTCGTTTGATATAGGGGTTCTTCAAAAGGCGCATTTATGTGTACAGGACCTCTTTGAGTCAGAGCCATGTGAATCGCTTCTTGAATCATTTGGTCATTGGCTGTACTAGCTTCTTCTGTTAAATTAGCACTGTATAGGATGTGATTGTGATATACATTTTGTTGTCGGATGGTCTGTCCATCTCCAATGTCAATTTTGTGCAGAGGACGATCTGCAGATAGTACAATCAATGGTGTTTGGCTGTAAAAAGCCTCAGCAACGGCGGGGTAATAATTTAAAAGAGCCGAACCTGAAGTACAAACAAGAATAGCCGGGCTGTTCGTTTGCTGTGCAAGTCCCATTCCAAAAAAGGCCGCACATCGTTCATCAGCAAGGCTATAACAGGTAAAAAAAGGATCGTTGGTAAAACCAATCGTCAAAGGTGCATTACGTGATCCTGGTGATATAACAACCCTAGTTAGATTTTTTGCTTTACAAAGCGCAATAATGCTTTGGGCTAACTGTATTGAAGGATAAACCATAGTAATTTCAAAAAGATAAAATTACGAATAAAATTACTATGGCGTCCGTATTCTACCTTATTTCTTTTTAATCCACTCCTTGATTTCAGTGTCGTTTGGAAGTATTCTTGGATTGATTACTTTGACTACATGACCCTCTTCATCGATTAAGTATTTCTGGAAATTCCATTCTACCGTACTATCGGCATAACCATTCAGACTCTTTTGCGTTAAGAATTGATAAATAGGAGCCATGTCATCTCCTTTTACAGATATTTTTTCCATCATAGGAAAGGTAACACCGAAGTTAGCTTTACAAAAAGTAGCAATTTCAGCATTGGTTCCCGGTTCTTGATTGCCGAAATTATTTGCAGGAAAACCGATGATCACAAAATCATCCCCGCCAAACTCTTCGTATAATTTCTGTAATTGTTCGTACTGAGGCGTTAGCCCACATTCTGATGCCGTATTGACAATCATTATTTTTTTTCCTTTTAAGGATGCAAAGTCAAAATCACTGCCATACAAATCTTTTACCTTAAACTGATAAATTGTTTGTTGGTTTTTTGAAGTTTCTTTCATGGTTGATGTTTGTTTTACGTATTCGTTCGCGTTTACAATTGATGGGCTTACTGCTAATAAAGCTAATGCCAAAACATAATTTCTCATTCGATAATTTGCTGGAAGGATTTACTTGGACGTAAATCCATAGTTTTTTTGATGTATTAAAATTACGAATTGATTTTACAATTACTAAGGATTTAACGTTTTTAAAAATTCAACCAAAGAATTCTTTTTATTTTTTAAAATATGTTTATAAATAGTTGATTGTTAGGGTTTGTAATGCGAAAAAAACGTTAAAATAAAAATTAGAGTTACGCTTTTTTGAGGATGGAAATGAAAAACTATTAAAATTAGAAGAATCATAACAAAAGAGGGCTGTAGTTGAATATTGTTTAAATAGGGGGAAGTACGGTGTTAATTAGCTATTAAAACGACAGTGTGTTGACAATGTAGGCGACTGTTGAGACGTTAGTTTGCTAGAAAAGCGAACGAATAGAAAAATGAGAAGAATTGCAGTATTATTTTTTCTTGTCCTAACGGTAACGGCACAAGGAAAACGCAAGCCCAGTTTAAAAAAAGCGGATAAGTATTTCGCAAAGACAGCCTATGTCAAAGCGAAAGACGAATATATGCGTTTGTTGAGGGGGCGACATACTCCGAAGTACATCAACCAGCAATTGGCTGTGTGTTATGACAAATTGGGACTTGCCGTTCAAGCGGCACAGTTTTATGCAAAATCCTTAGAACAAGACCCGACATTGCCTGTAGAATGGCAGTATCGCTTGGCGTATAACCTCAATTTAAATGGGCGATATGAGGCTGCAGAAACAGCGATGAGGAAATTCGCAACTGATGCAGTAGAAGACGGGCGCGGGCGCTATTTTTTACAACACGCCAAGGCCTATGTAGATTTGGAGCATACTCCCTCAGCTTACTATGTAGAGGAATCGGGGATTAACGATTCTTTTTATGAGGATCACAGCTTGTCGTGGTCGACGGCCGACACGCTACTCTTCGTTTCAAATCGAACAAAATACAGTCAAACCTGGGTACGCAAACTGTTTGAGGCGCGCGAAAAGGGTACGCAAAAACCCAATACCGCCCTATATCAAACGATGCGCAAATCCAAAGATGAACCCTTGCGAGAACATAGTCTACTCCGAGGGCCGATCAACCGACGTTTTATGGATGGACAAGCCGTCATGCATCCCAATGGGGGATTGATCTATTTTACCTCTGAAAGTTACCGCAATCGCAAGTTTCGAAAAAATAAAGAAGTCAAGAAACGACAAGGGAGAATGAGTCTATTTTGGGCAGAACGAAAAGGGAAAAAGTGGAAAAAAATAAAGGTATTACCTTTTGTAGAAGCTGCTTATACCTATACTGATCCTTTTGTTACTCCACAGGGAGATTATTTGTATTACGCATCGGATCAGGCAGGTTCTTCGGGTGAATTAGACTTGTGGCGCGTGGCTATTCTCGAAGGGGGAAAGGCTTTTGGAACACCAGAAAACTTAGGTGAACGAATCAACACGGCATTTAACGAACGATACCCTTTTGTCAGTGCTGATGGACGCTTGTATTTTACTTCCGATCGATGGGGAGGCTATGGCGGTATGGATATTTATGTTTTGGATCTCAATGACCCCTCTGCTCAACCTATGAATATGGGGGAGGGCATTAATACGCCAAAAGACGATTTTAATTTCGTTTACAACAGCGAGCTCGACTATGGTTTTCTATCCACCAATCGCGTCGGAAGACAGGATATTTACCGCGTGCTACCCAAATGTGAAGCAACTGTAACAGGCGTGGTGATGGATGGGGAAACACAAGAACCATTGAATCAAGCCGAAGTGGTGTTCGTGGATCATTCGCGCCAAGTTTTAGCTCGTCTACAAACTGACGAAACAGGACAATATACCACGGTTTTGCCCTGCCATAAAACCTATCGCGTCCAAGTAGTTAAAGAAGGCTATTTCTACAAAGAAGAGGAGGCAATTGATCCTAAAGTTCAAGAGACTTTTCAGACTATTGCCTTGAGAAAACAAGAGAAACCCGTCATTCAAGACAATAAAGTGATACTCAACGATATTCCTTTTGAATTTGATCAAGCAACCATTACCACCGCAGGGGAACGCGAATTGGATCGACTCCTTGCTTTGATGGAGGAACATAAAACGCTGCGCATTTTAATTGTTGCTCATACAGATAAAGTAGGAAGAGAAAAATACAACAAAAAACTGTCTCTAGACAGAGCAAATGCTACCGCTCAGTACTTGTTTGACCACGGAATTACAAGGGATCGCATAGAGACAAAAGGGGTAGGGAGCAGCGAACCCAAAGTTGATTGTTCTAGCTGTACGGAAATTGAAGATCAGCAAAACAGGCGTTCAGAATTTATCATTCTACAACCCTAAAAGCAGCGGATTTCTATTTTTTTGGGTCAACTTTATTCAGGATAAAATTGGCTTTTAACTGTTGTACTGTTACTTGGTTGTTCTGTGGGATAAAACTATAGGTCACCGTTCCTTCAGGAGAGCGGAAGGTATTTTCTCCCACAGCATCCAATAAGGCATATCGATTACAGCCCGATGGTTTTAAAAAGAGTTTATTTTTTTTAATGACAAATTCGATGGTAAGGTCTAATTGGGGATTGTGGTACGAGCCTACATAGTGCTGCAGCTGTTCATCTGTAACAGGAATAGTGTCAAATTGTGGAAGGGTATATTTTTTTGCATACAAAATAGCAAGTAGGGCGTCAAAGAGTTGATAATGCGAGAATGCCGCGCCATTAATGGCATAAACAAGGGTTAATTTTTCTTCTTCGCTATAATAGAGCAAAGAAAAAGAACCAAAGGTGCCACCCGTATGGCCGACAAAATTTTTCTTGTTGTAGAGGTAATACATCATCCCACGTCCGTATTTTTCTTTGTATGGAACGGGTTTCATACTCGCCAAGCTACTTTTAGAGATTAATTTGTTCGAAAACAACGCTTGATTAAACTGAGCCAAATCATCAACAGAAGAAATGAGGTCGTTGACCCCGTTGGTGTTTTCAAAGCTAATTTCATCCATCGCTTCCCATTGATCAAATAATTGATAGGATTGAACGGGATAAGGTAAAACATCACTGGCCGTATAGGTGTTTTCTAAGTGTATTTTTTTTATGATGTACTTTTTTACGGCTTCGTCATAGCTCATTTGGCGCTTATGTTCGACGATTCGAGCCAGGAGGTAATAGCCCGTATTGGAAAAGAAAAAGTTTTTCTTTTTTAGCCCAAAATGTGGGGTTCCTTGTTGTGTGATATTCTCCTGAATTGCCTGCTCACTTTGGCTTTCTCTAAGCCAGTAAAAGTCGTCTTCATAGCAAGTGTAGTCGTCTAATCCACTGGTGTGACTGAGTAAATCACTAATTTTAATCATAAATAAGTTCGGGATGTTGAGCTCTGGAAAGTAAGAGGCAACGCGATCGTCAAGTTTGAGTTTACCTTCATCAACCAATTGGTAAATCAGAACAGCAGTAAACATTTTGGTAATCGAACCAATGTGATATAAATGAGGAGCTTGTTGATCTTCACCCACCAATTGATGTCCAAAATCACGAGCGTAGATGACTTTGTTATTTTTGTAGATAGCCACAGAACCAATTCCCCTTTGAAAAGAATTGATGCGTTCTATGTATTCATCTGCCTTAGCAGTATTGAAGGGCTGCGCCCAAATAGAAGGAGAGAAAAATAGTAGAATCAAAAAAATAGACCATTTTGTGTACATCGTATTGAATACTTTCGAATAAATTCAAATATATAGATTTAATTGTAGACAACCATTTGACAGAAAAGGGAAAATAAAAGGCAGTCCATTAAGTTAGAACTGCCTAAGCATATTAATTTAGGTGAAGAATGCTTTATCTAAACGTATAGGCAACACTCAAGGTAAGCCAATTTTTTTTCCATTTATCCTTTGAACCTTCAATGTCATTGATATTGGTTAAACCTAGATCATATTTGAGATTAAGGTCTATGTTTTCCGTTAATTTGTATCCTGCACCGGCAAAAACGCTCATGTCCATAAACTTGATTCCCTTTCCAAAGAGAGTCATTCCTGGCTCTTCTTCATTGTATGGATTTTTAGATACAATAGTACTGCCAATATTGACTCCTGTAAAAGTCTTAAATTTATTTTTGAAACTATAGTGCACACTGATTGGTTCTATGAGCATGGTGTGTAAAACAACATTGGTTTTGTATTCCTTACTTCTTGCTCCTAGATTTGCATAACCCAATCCATAACGGATAGCCCAAGTGTCGTTAAATTCATAAGAGTTGTAAATACCTATGTAAATTCCTGCTTTTTCACTTGTATCTAATCCATTGATATTAGAAGCAGTTCCTCCGATTTCAATACCAAAATCACAGGTATAGCAGAAAAAACCATTGCCATAATATTGCGCATAAGAGGAGTAGAAAAAAAGAAAAAACAAAACGAGAGTAAGGTGTATTTTTGTTTTCATCTGATGATTACTTTGTTAGGCATGATTCATAGGTTTCAAGAAGAACATGGAGGCGTTCAGATTTCTTTTTTTTCTTTTGAGCTTCAGCAAAACGCTCCATAATGTCTTCACATTCTGGGAACAAAAGTTCTTTTGCTCCACCTATTTTAGACTCAAAAGACTCGTCAAAGTAAGGATCAGTATTAACAAGTATATCAGAATCGGGCTTGCTTAAGTAATACCCTTGTGTTGTAGGATCGAAAATAATTAGGATGTATTCTTCTCCTTTCTGCTTTTTAACGTCGTACATTAATCCTGGGGCTGAGATAATAATGTTTTCACGAACATCCGTGATCATTGACCATACGTCGACATTTTGTCTTTTTCTAATTTCCCCATTTTTTTTGAAATGCGATATCTTTCCACGTTTAAAGACTATTTTTTTTTGTCCATTATTGATATAGATATCCATATACGCTAAGGTAGAAGCATCAATTTTCTCTTTTTTGCCATTGATTTTAACCTTTAGTTGTTTAGCATTTACTTTAAAAGGCATTTCAATTTCAAGATTAACAGCTCTGTTATCTCCCTTGTAATAAATAGTTCCTTTATAGGATTTGGCAAAAAGAAAAAAAGGAAGCAATAAGAATAGTGTAAGTAAGGTTGGTTTCATTGTTAAATTTTTTGGCAAAAATAAACAATTTATTAACATTTACAAGAATGATTACTTAATAAGGGAGTGGTAATGTGCTATGTTTTATTATTTATTTTGAATATTATAAGGCTTTTTTAGTGTTTATGTGGTGATGTAGTATTCTTGTTTAAAACAAAATGTTGTGTAATACAATAAAATACTTCAATTTGTTTTCAATAGATAACTAAGCCTTGCTTATTGGTTCAACTTCTAGAAATAATAAACAGTATATTTAATTTATGTAGTTCCATCGTTTGTTGGGTTTAGGGTATAAAAAAACTACCTGATGGGGTAGTTTTTAGGTATTAATGTTCTTTTACATAGTTATCTAACCCTTGAAATAGAAGATTTTCCATCTGTGTTGGACCAAAAAAATGCGTATTTACTCCATTTTCGTAGATTAAATTGATAGGTAAACCCAGTGTGTCCATTTTAATATTTCGGTCTTTAAGAAAGCTACCAAGCATTCTATGATTGAAAGGATCTATTAATTTATCATCCCCCATAAGTTGATAGGTTTTATCTATATTTAGTTTTTTCATTTTGTCTAAGACTACTTTATTTTGAGCTATTGTTACTTTGTCAAAGTTTACAAAAATGAGATTAATGTTTCGGCTAGCTGCATATTCTTTTAATGTTGGAATCTCTTTTAAACAAGATTCACACCAGCTTGCCCAAAAATTCACCATTGTTTTGGTAGTGGTAGCTTGTGTTATAGCATCATATTGAGCAATAGAAATGCGGTCAATTATTTTAGTTGCGAGTGCTTCTTCAACTGTTTCTTCGGAAATAAGTGAAGATTCAGAAGTTTCACCTGCTACTGTTACATTAGTAGAAAACCAATAGTATATGATTCCCCCAGCCACAGCTATAGTAAAAATGATTCCTGCTAAGAAGTAAAGTACTTTTTTCATAATTTATTATTTAATGGTTGTACTATAAGTGGTTTGTTTCTTGTATTTGTTACACTATGTTATTTATATTGGTTTATTGTTAGTGATAATACGAAGTGATTAAGATTTTTTAACGTTATTTTATCTTAAGGGATTGAAGGGGAAAGTTCATCGATGTCCTATAAAATGGTGCTAGGTACTAATTTTAGTAGTGTACTGTATGGTAAAATGCTATTTGCATGTAAGAAAAACTTCGTTAGAGATAAATAGTTGCAACCTCCACTAAAAACATGCAACCTATTTTGCAACCTTTAGATAAGTGTAGTATGTAGTATACAAAATTAGATTCACTTTAAGTTTTTTTTGGTATTTCCTATCCCAAGAAAAAAAGGAGAGTAACATAATAGATAAAAATAGGAAGGGTTTGTTGTCAAAGTAAAACTGAATTTCTTATTCCTTCATCTACTTTACTTGTTTGGAAGACTTGTAAAATTTCCGAACGGGCAAGCCTACAAAGCGGCCTAGCTTAGGCAGATCAAAAGGTCAAAACCTCTTAAAACCTTCCTAATAATGGTCGTATACCGATGCACAACAAAAAAACCTCACCTAAAATTAGATGAGGTTTTATCTTGTTACGTTTATTAGACAACGTCTTAAAATGAGCTTATCTTGATGGTTCGCAATCTCTCAAGACTTTTACAGTTCCTGTTTCACAATATTCTCTTTGTTTAGCTTTAAGTCCTGCTTGTGAATAAGCAGTAATTAATGGAATTAGGAAATCACCTTCAGGTTCTCCATTTTCATTGCATTCGAATAATAATCCTATCCAGCAGTCGTATGCTCTATTATAGGCAGTTGACTCGTCAACTTGTATATATCCTTCTTTTTCATATTCGGCAAAAAATGATTTTGTTTCTGCAGTTTGAACTCCTGATTGAGCGAAAGATCCAACTGAAAGCAAAACTGCTCCCATTAGCATTAATTTTTTCATAATAAATATTTTAAAATTGGTTATTATAAAAATAGATGATTTTTATATGTACTAAAAATAAAATCTTAATAATTAACATAATATACAGTTATACTGTAACTTAAATTTGCTAAATGTAGTAGTTGGTTTGCTTGTATTTTGCCAATGTTCTGGTTTTATAAATAGCCCAATAGAAAACTCTTTTCTAGCTTTTAAATAGGTTATCCTACATCTAATAGGACAAGTTCCTTTTTGATTGGTTCTGTTTTTTTGTAATAAAAATAATATGTTTAGCATGGTGTCTTGGTTTTAGGGTGTAAAAAAAGGTATACCTGCTGGGGTATACCTTAATTTTAATATAGTAGAAGAATAGTGATTTAATATGTATCACGTTTTTTTATACCATCAATTTTACTAGATGGTAAATTTAGATAAATACCACTAACTTTTTTAGGAAGGGCAATCATATACTCTATAATAACATTTATTAATTCAAATAATTGATTTACAATCTCTTGGCTATCTGTGTCAATTTGACCTGGGTGTACAGCATCATTTCCAGTTACTCTTACAACATCAAGTGATTGTTGAACTATTTCAGGAAGTCCCTTTTTTACCAAGCTTTTTATATCATTATTTATATTGTCACCTTGTTCTCCTAATTCTTTGCATAGAATTTGTATAGCAAGCCTAAGAAGAGCTGCTGCTCCTCTAGGAGATTTATTTTGAATAGAAGCAGCTTCAAGATATAAAGTTTTTACACTTTCAGGCATTTCAGTATTTGGAAAAGGGGCATTTCCATTTTCTGGATAGAACATTTTATCTTTTATCCAAATCGAATACTCGTTGCAATGTTGACATTTTGCAGATCCCAAAATATCATATTGTGAAAGTCCATTATGGTAAAAGTCCATACTTCTAGCATGCCATTCTTGTTTGGCTAAAACTCCACAATGTGGGCAAGTGAATGATTTTTCGTTTAATTTAGGTTGTATGTATTTCATAATTTGATTTTAATACTTGAATAAAGATAATTAAATCTTTTTAACATATAATATTGATACACCTGACAAAAAAATGGTACACCTAAATGTATGCCTTAAACAAGAAGAAAGAGGAGTGAGGTGAATAGGTATTTAACTGAATAGTAGTTGTTAAAAACAAAAAAAGCCACCTATTAGGTAGCTTTTTATATAAAAGTGGAGAAGATGGGGCTCGAACCCACGACCTCTTGACTGCCAGTCAAGCACTCTAGCCAACTGAGCTACATCCCCAACCTTGTTCTTTTTTATCGATTTTTGCTTTCGATCAAAAGTTCCGCTAACATACTCATTTTTTTTCGATATACGTCAGATAATTCATTATTTATATACAAATCCATATTGCTAATGGGAATGCTATAAGGTAATGACCAGGCTCTTAATGCTTTAGCAACATTGTCTAGGGCTTGAATTCCCTGCATGGCTTGATTTCCTGCTGACCAACACGTAAAACCAACTACTTTATTGGTTAAATACGCTGGCATATCTCGGGCAGTTAACTCTAACCAATCCAAGGCATTTTTCATGACACCTGTCATTCCTCCGTGATATAAAGGGGTTAACCAAATCATCACATCCGCAGAGCGGAAGGCCTCGATAAATCGATGTACATCTTGAGGAGGGGTTTCCATGTGTTTTGCTTGGAATATAGGGATCTGATAATCAGATAAGTGTACTTGTTCTACCTCTAGATTAGCCTTTATGAATTCGTCCGCATAGTATTGTGCAATACGTCGTGACGTTCTAAAAGATTCTTCATCCAAAGAACCATTAAAAATTAAAGCTTTCATAAAACTATTAAGTGTTTTTTTTACGGCCTAAATTTACGATAAATATTTGTGATGCGACTCTTTTCCCCTGCTAAAATCACTTATTCCTGTTCTGAGACGAACTGTTTGGGAATGAAGCCAAACATCAATAGTAATTTGTCGTCTTGGTATAAATTCAGGGTTTGTTCGGCTACGTCAAAAGAAAAAGTCTCTCCATCTATAAGGTCAATAAACTCCTTTTCCATTTGTTTGCGATTGGTTGATGCACATTCTTTTTTCTTTACCTCCAAGTCCATGAACTGTATCTTATTGAATGCGTTTGAAATAGCAATCTTTCCTGTGAAATAGCTACAACCTGTATAACCAGAAACGGTATTTTCCTTAAAGTCAAAGGTGAGATAGGGATGGTAAACCTTATCGCTGTTTCCCTTAAATTGAATCAGCTTCCATGCAAAGCGCTCAATATAGTTGAGTATTGGATTTTGCGGTTTCATCGAAAAGACAAACGTTTGCTTTTTTTCATTGACCATAGTCAATACCCCTTGATCTGTGGTAATGCGAATTTTTTGATCACTCATACCAGCCAAGAATTCTTTTTCGAAAGCATTGACATGCTGCGTGCATTCCCTATCATTAGTGATGATCTTATCCGTGAGTATTTGCGTATAGTGTTTGCGTTCTTTAATACGCCTCAGCGGTAAAATATAGTTGTTACAACCGGCAAAACCTTTAATCTCGTATTTTAACGTATTGATTTGTAGGGTAGTTTGTCTTTGTATAGGAAGCGTATTTGTGGTTTTTGTTAAGATCCAGGTGGTGTTCAATATCGAGTCCTGAGGGATTTGAGCCATAGTCATACTGCTAAATATGGACAAAAAGAAGAGGATGATGTAGTGTTTATTCATGATTCAAGCAGTTTTTTTTATAGGCATTTAAAGATAGTAAATTAACTTTTGATATTGCGTTTTTTGTATGGTTAACTTCATCCTAATATGTAAAGCGGAAACAAAGCATCGCTTAAAACCCAAAAAAGGGTGGTTTTATCTTTTTAAATTATTGGGGATAAATTGTGAGGGTAGCATAATTAATTGTAATTTTACCCTCCAAACACAACTCTTTTTTATATGAATCCAAAAGTATTACTTACTTCAAAAGAGATTGATATTATTCTTCATCGTTTGGCCTGTCAGTTGGTAGAAAATCACCTTGATTTTTCTGACACCTTACTAATTGGTATTCAGCCTCGTGGTAAATACCTTGCAAAGCGAATTCAAGCCATTTTAGAGAAAGAGTATGGTATCGTAGATATTCCATTGGGATATTTAGATATTACTTTTTTCCGTGATGATTTTAGGAGAAATCAAAAGCCACTTGAAGCCAATCGAACTGAAATAGATTTTCTTGTTGAAGATAAGAAAGTCGTTTTTATAGATGACGTTTTATATACAGGGCGCAGCATTCGTGCTGCCCTAACGGCTATTCAGTCGTTTGGACGACCTGCAGAAATAGAATTATTGGTGTTGATCGATAGACGCTTTAGTCGTCATTTGCCGATCCAACCCGATTATAGAGGAAGACAAGTAGATGCTTTTGATCGTGAAGCGGTACGCGTACACTGGTCAGAAGACGGATCAAGCGACTGCATCTATCTGGAAGAATTTGATCATAATTAAACGGAAAACCTACTTGAAGTAATGAAAGAATTAAGTGTAAATCACCTATTAGGAATAAAATATATAAATAAAGACGATATTGATTTAATTTTTGAAACGGCGGATCACTTTAAAGAAGTAATCAACAGACCCATCAAAAAAGTACCTTCACTACGAGATATTACTATTGCAAATATCTTTTTTGAAAATAGTACGCGAACTAAATTGTCTTTTGAATTAGCACAGAAGCGCCTTTCTGCCGATGTGATCAGTTTTTCTTCAGCCCAGTCTTCTGTTAAAAAGGGAGAGACATTAATTGATACGGTTAATAATATTTTAGCCATGAAAGTGGACATGGTAGTTATGCGTCATAGCCATCCTGGAGCCGCTTATTTTTTGTCTAAAAATGTGAAAGCGAGTATCGTTAATGCGGGAGATGGCGCACATGAACATCCTACGCAAGCCCTACTTGACAGTTACTCTATTCGCGAGCGATTGGGTGATGTAGCGGGTAAAAAGGTTGTGATTGTTGGGGATATCTTACACTCACGTGTAGCTTTGTCTAATATTTTTGCTTTGCAAATGCAAGGAGCAGAAGTGCGCGTTTGTGGTCCCAAAACCTTAATCCCAAAACACATTGAAAGTCTGGGGGTAAAGGTAGAGTCAAACCTGAGAAAAGCACTAGAGTGGTGTGATGTAGCAAATATGTTGCGCGTGCAAAACGAGCGCTTAGACTTCAGTTATTTCCCCAATACCCGTGAATACGCCCAACAATTTGGATTGACCAAAGAGATCTTAGACTCCTTGGACAAAGAAATTGTCGTCATGCACCCGGGTCCTATTAATAGAGGAGTTGAGATTACTTCTGATGTAGCGGACTCACAGCAATCTGTGATTTTAGATCAGGTAGAAAATGGAGTTGCCATCCGCATGGCGGTTATTTATCTTTTGGCATCAAAGATTAAATAGCTATTTTAGTGCCATCAAAATTAGTATACAATGAAAGTTACAGAAAAAGGACATACCAAAGTAATCCAAATCGGAACGGATACCATTGCAGGCGTATTGCAAAAAATAACAGCGCAGTACCAAGCTTTGTTTATGGATTATAACCTAGTGATCGACTTGTCAGGTTCACAAGAAGAGGTAACCGAAGACAAATTGGAAGCTATTGAAGAATTGGCCATTGAGCATATGGAAGAGGCAAATAAATCATTTGTCATCGTAACAGAAGCCGTGAACTTTAACGATTTTGATGGAGATCTAATTGTAGTGCCTACCAAACAAGAGGCCTTCGATTTGATCGAAATGGACGAAATACAACGCGATTTAGAATTATAAAGAACAGAAAAGGCTTAAGTAATTAAGCCTTTTTCTTTTGCATGATAGGGGCTTTTTCGTACCTTACATCCACAAACTATTAAATTCTGATCTATTGAAACTTACTATATTAGGTTGTTATGCCGCAACACCAAGAACCATGACCAATCCCACCTCTCAGGTGTTAGAACTGAATGGTCATATGTTTTTAATCGATGCGGGAGAGGGAACCCAAATTCAATTGCGCAAGAACAAGATTAAGTTTCAGCGAATTAACCACGTCTTTATTTCCCATTTACACGGTGACCACTTCTTTGGGTTGATCGGATTGATCTCCACCTTTTCCTTGTTAAATAGACAAAGTGATTTACACGTTTACGGTCCCAAAGGGATCAAAGAAATTATCTTGTTGCAATTGCGATTGAGCAATTCCTATACAGGATATGGATTGTATTTTCACGAGTTAGAAAGCAAAGAAAGTGTAGTCGTTTTTGAAGATGAACGCGTAGTAGTACGCACCATTCCCTTGGATCATCGCGTTTACACCAATGGGTATTTGTTTGAATCAAAACCTGGAGATCGAAAACTGAGAATAGGGGCTATTGAAGACCTGGAAATTGATCGTTGTTACTATCAAAAAATTAAACAAGGCGGCAATATTACCTTAGACGATGGTACGGTTATCCAAAATAAGGATATTACCTATGATCCCGAGCCAACGGAAAGCTACGCTTTTTGTTCGGATACCTATTATTCAGAAGCCATTGTGCCAATAATAAAAGGAGTCGATGCCTTGTATCACGAAAGTACATTTCTCGAGTCCGAATCGCATTATACGGAGCGAACCAAACACTGTACGGCCAAACAAGCGGCTACCATTGCAAAACTCGCTCAGGCTAAGGTGCTTATATTAGGACACTATTCTACGCGTTACACCGATATTACCGCTTTTAAAACAGAAGCTGAAGAAGTTTTTGACGGAACGATTTTAAATGCCGATGATGGTGTTATCTTTGATCTTTAATTCCTAAATCTAGAGCATGAGTGATTTAAGTAACTATAGAAAATCATACGAAAAACAAGTATTGATCGAAACTGAAGTGGACCAAAATCCCATGATGCAATTCCGTCATTGGTTTTGTGAAGTAGAAGACTTCGGTGGAGTAGAGGAAGTCAATGCAATGACAGTTTCCTCCATAGGATTGGATGGATTTCCAAAAGCGAGAGTGGTCTTGTTGAAATCTTATGACGAAAATGGATTCGTGTTTTTTACGAATTATAATTCGGAAAAAGGCAAGGCAATTTTAGCTAACCCACAGGTGTGTTTGTCATTTTTTTGGCCGTCGATGGAACGTCAAGTGATCATCAAGGGTATTGCAAAAAAAGTGTCAGAACAACAATCGGATAACTACTTCGACAGTCGACCGCTGGGGAGTCGCTTAGGCGCTATTGTATCCAATCAAAGCGAAGTTGTTTCTTCCTATGACGAACTCGTACAAGCATTGAAAACACTGGAGAATAACGCTGTGGAAGGCGAAGTAAAACGACCTAAAAACTGGGGAGGCTTTTGCGTTGCACCGGTTAGTATTGAATTTTGGCAAGGAAGACCAAATCGATTACACGATCGTATTCGATATACCCTTACGGAAGATCAGCTGGATTGGACGTTGGAGCGCTTAGCCCCTTAAGAAAGATAAACACATGAAAATACAAAAAATAGTACTACCACTTGCCGTAGTAGCCTTTATGATCTGGGCTTTGATGGAACAAGCATCGGAACAACCTAAACTGTGGGTACAAATAATCGGAGTAGCTTTATTCTTTATAGCTATGGCGCGTTTGATGCAAAAAACACCGAGTAATAAACCTAAAGAATCCTTGGTCATTCGAACGGATCGTCAAGCAATAGAAGAGGAGCAAGCGGAAGAAATGTATTCGATAACAGATGAAACAAAAAAATAATTTCAAGTAAGATGTTGAGTAAAGGAGATTACGTACAAGTATTGGATGAAAACGAAGAGGGCATTGTCATCAATCTAATCGGTGATCAAGTAACCATTGAAACGAAAGATGGTTTTGTTTTGAATTATAAGCCGTCAGAGTTATTGAAAATAGTCAAAGAGGACGAGGTAGATTTTAGAGCAGCAAGTTCAAAAGGATCTATTCAAGAAGCCTTAGAAAGCAAAGTAGAGCCCAAAAAACGCTCTTTTGTAAAGGAAAAGAAATCGCGTAAAGAGGAGTTTATTCTCGAAGTTGATTTGCATATCGAAAAGCTAACTAAAGACTATAAACGCATGGAAAAGCACGATATGTTGACCTTACAACTGGATGCGGCAAGAGGACAGCTAGAATTTGCTATTCGCAACCGTATTCCGCGTATTGTTTTCATTCACGGCGTGGGAGAAGGTGTCTTAAAAGCAGAACTCGAATTTTTGTTTAGCCGATACGCAGAGGTTGTTGCAGAAGATGCAAACTACCAAAAATACGGCGTTGGAGCTATGCAAATTTACATCAAACAAAATCCAAATCGATAAATAAAAAAATCCCCAGCTAATATGGGGATTTTTTTATTTAGGGTAATCCTATTTTATTCTTGTACGAATGTTCCAAATGGTAAGATTGTTTTGTGGAACGTTAAGTTATCATATAAAGCTTTCATGAAAACCACATTTTTTAACGTGATTTCGTGTCTTAGTTTAGGCTCTTCATCTCCTGCAGGTCTTGTCCATCGCGTATTGATGACAATTTCTCCCACAGTAGCACTCCAATTTTCTACTAAGCGATTGTTGTTCGCTGGAGTATTTCCTGGTATATCTCCTTCGTTTTCACAAACTTCTGTGAAGTTAATTCCCGCACGTGCATATTGTCTGTAAACCAATGGACGTGTATCGGATAATGGAATAACTTTTTCACCTTCTTCTGTTGGGAAATCTGAAGCAGCCAATTGAAGTATCATCGCTTCTTTATCGGAAAGCGTAATCCACTGCGTTTGACATGCGTTAATTGTTTTTAGCGTATTGTCGTTGTTTAAAAACTTAAATGCAAGGGTGTTCGATCGATAGTTGTTGGTACCGAAAGGCATGCGATCGTATTTAATACTCGTTTCTCCATCTTGGAAGTTAACGTTCAAAATGGTGAAATTGTATTGGTAGGTTAGCCCCACAGAATGATCGCCAATCAATTCAGTAAGGTCGTTGTTTCGAATAGAAACCATGCGCTGTGTGCGCAATGTTGCTCCTGGTGAAGCTTGAATCTCTTCTACAACTGTTGGAACACTTGGCGATGGAAATGTACAAATAGAGGTATTCTCCACTCTGCCGTTGTATTTTCTATAGGCTAAACTCGTGTTTGTTCCATCGATCTCCACGTCAACCACTGAAATACTCTCATCACGCATGAAATTATCCATGTCTGCAATTAAAATAAAAGCATCCGTTTCCTTTAATTTGTAGAAAACTTTTGCCCCATCTCCTTGGTCTGAACAGCGGTTTACCGTTGTTACAGTAGAGAAATCAATATCATTGTAGGTAAGCTTGCCATCGTCGCAAGAACTTAATCCGAATAAGCAAATAGCAGTAGCTAGCGTATAAACCTTTTTCATAAAGTAAATATATCGTTATCGAGAGTACAAAAATACTTTTTTTATCTTAAGTAGGGACATTTAAGAGCAGATATAGGTTATTTAATTATCTTTGGTTACGTTAAAGATAACTTAAAATATAAGCTGCTCGCTATGAATTCATTGCCTACTAAAACAAATTACCCTGCACTATATACCTTAGTAACTGTATTCTTTTTTTGGGGATTCTTTGCCGCGGGGAATAGCATTTTTATTCCTTTTTGTAAAGCGTTTTTTAATTTAGATCAGTTTCAGTCCCAATTGATCGATTTTTCCTTTTATACCGCATATTATTTTGGTGCCTTGTTGCTGTTTATACTCAGTGCGTGGAAAAAACGTGATATCGTAAGTAATTGGGGATATAAACGGTCTATTGTCTATGGATTATTGTTTTCAACTGTTGGAGCAGTAGCTATGATTTGGGCAGTTCAAATCAGTGTTTATGCCGCTTTATTGGTTGGTTTGTTTATTGTAGCCCTAGGATTCTCTCTTCAGCAGATCGCTGCCAATCCCTTTGCTATTTCACTGGGTGATCCCAAAACGGGAACGAGCCGCGTCAGCTTAGGCGGGGGAATCAATTCTTTAGGAACGACGATAGGTCCCCTGTTGATGGCCTATGCCCTGTATGGGAGCGCTAAAACATTGACAGATGATCAAATTCAACATCTAAGCTTGGATTCGATGACAGTCTTATACGGTGCGGTAGGGGGATTGTTTCTACTAGCGGCTTTGCTTTTTTTCTTTTCAAAAAAAATTCCCCCAGGAAGGAGTCGAGCTGAAATAAAACCCGCCAAAAAAGCCATTGGCTTATTAGTTGGGATGACCATCTTGCTAGTAGCGGTTTTCATACCTGTATTTGGAACGTATAAAAGCGATGCTTATTTGCGCGTTACTACGCTTCAAAAACAACAAGAAGAACTAACGTTAAGCCTCAAAAGCGAAAGTACTTCGCTTGATAAGGCTAATACTGCTATTGAATTGGCAAAAATTAAAACAGAAATAAAAGAAACACTTACCCCTATAGAAAATAAGCGTATTTACTTGTTGGCTGGGGCTTTAGTTGTAATTGTTGGGAGTATTTGCTTCGCTTATTTCAACAGTCAAAAAAACAAAAAAGGCTGGGGCGCCATGCAATATCCTCAACTTTTGTTAGGCATGTTGGCTATCTTCGCTTATGTAGGGGTGGAGGTAGGAATCGGAAGCAACTTAGGGGAACTGTTGAAATTGGAGGAATTTGGCGCTTTGCAATCGGCAGAAATTGCTCCATATGTCTCAATGTATTGGGGAAGCTTAATGATTGGAAGATGGGCCGGAGCAGTGAGCGTCTTCCAACTCAGTAGAACGAAGGAAATACTTGCCCTTATCCTCGTGCCTTTCGCAGCCTATTTGGTTATTTTATTGGCTAACTTCTTTGCAGGAAATGAAATTGAACACCTATACTACTATAGCTTGTGCGTGTTGATTCAAGTTACCTTCTCTTTTTGGAGTAAAAATAAGTCTGCCCGTACCATGGTTCTGTTTAGCTTGTTTGGTTTATTGGCAATGGTAGTTGGACTTTTTTCTACGGGTATGCTTGCTATATATGCCTTTCTAGCTGGTGGATTGGCTTGTAGCGTACTGTGGCCTGCAATCTTTAATATCGCTATTATGGGGTTGGGGAAATATACGGCTCAAGGTTCTTCGTTTTTGATTATGATGATTTTAGGAGGGGGTATCCTGCCACCAATTCAAGGCAAAATTGCCGATATGATAGGCATTCACGAATCCTATATCGTCAATGCGGTTTGTTTTGGATATTTATTGCTCTTTGGAATAATTGCCAAGAGAGTTTTGCATAAACAAGGTATTGCGATTGACGAGATTGACTAAAAAAACACATAAAAAAAAGAATTTTTTTCAAGGCAAAATTGCCGATATCATCGGTATTCACGAGTCTTATATCGTCAATGCGGTTTGTTTTGGATATTTATTGCTCTTTGGAATAATTGCCAAGAGAGTTTTGCATAAACAAGGCATTGCGATTGACGAGATTGACTAAAAAAATACATAAAAAAAAGAATTTTTTTCAAGGCAAAATTGCCGATATGATAGGCATTCACGAGTCTTATATCGTTAATGCGGTTTGTTTTGGATATTTATTGCTCTTTGGAATAATTGCCAAGAGAGTTTTGTATAAACAAGGCATTGCGATTGACGAGATTGACTAAAAAAACATATAAAAAAGAATTTTTTTCAAGGCAAAATTGCCGATATGATAGGTATACACGAATCTTATATCGTCAATGCGGTTTGTTTTGGATATTTATTGCTCTTTGGAATAATTGCCAAGAGAGTTTTGCATAAACAAGGTATTGCGATTGACGAGATTGACTAAAAAAACACATAAAAAAAAGATTTTTTTTCAAGGCAAAATTGCCGATATGATAGGCATTCACGAATCTTATATCGTCAATGCGGTTTGTTTTGGATATTTATTGCTCTTTGGAATAATTGCCAAGAGAGTTTTGCATAAACAAGGCATTGCGATTGACGAGATTGACTAAAAAAACATATAAAAAAAGAATTTTTTTCAAGGCAAAATTGCCGATATGTTAGGTATTCACGAGTCTTATATCGTCAATGCGGTTTGTTTTGGATATTTATTGCTCTTTGGAATAATTGCCAAGAGAGTTTTGCATAAACAAGGTATTGCGATTGACGAGATTGACTAAAAAAACACATAAAAAAAGAATTTTTTTCAAGGCAAAATTGCGATATGATTGGCATTCACGAGTCTTATATCGTCAATGCGGTTTGTTTTGGATATTTATTGCTCTTTGGAATAATTGCCAAGAGAGTTTTGCATAAACAAGGCATTGCGATTGACGAGATTGACTAAAAAAACACATAAAAAAAAGAATTTTTTTTCAAGGTAAATTGGCTGATATCATTGATATTCATGCGTTCGATATCGTAAAGAAAGTATTTTTTTAAAGAAAAAGAGGCATGGTGTACAAACAACCTCTTTACTCTTATACTACACTTAAAAATAGAGGTTATCTAGAAACACAAAACGATTTTGATACAAAGGAATTAAACTTTGTATGAAATATTGATATAGGTTGAAACTGAACTATTATTTTCGATACTTAAAATAATAGTTCAGTTTAGCGTGTGAGAGATGAATATAAAACAGCTTATAGGAATAGTAATGGTATTGAGTTTTACAGGTGGTTATGGTCAGGATATGCCACCGTATTTGTTTCCTTCTGGTTTAAGTGATTCTTTGGATACTGAAAAATATGCGAAGCCAAAAACGAGTTTTTGGGATAAAGAGGTGGTAAAAATTGGGTTTGTTCCCACGCTTTTTTTTGGTGCTACTGCAGCGACCTGGAATAGTAGAGAAGCTATCAGAGAACAGCGAAATCGTTTTATTCCGACCTTCAAGTATCACTTTGATGATTATATGCAATACGCTCCAGCTGCAGTTACTTTTGGATTAAAAGCCTCCGGTGTAAAAGGGCGTAACGAATTCAAGCGTTCCGCCATTACCTACGCAACGAGTGTAGCGATTATGGCAATTTTAGTGAATGGAATTAAATATACGGCCAAAGTAGAACGCCCAGACGGTTCATCGCGTAACTCTTTTCCTTCAGGGCATACGGCCAATGCATTTACTAATGCTGCGTTTTTAGATCGCGAATACGGATTAGTCAATCCTGCTTATTCCATTGGAGGATACGGAGTGGCTACTATGACAGCCGTAGGTAGAGGATTAAACAACAGGCATTGGGTGTCTGACGTATTTGCTGGTGCAGGGATTGGGATTTTATCCTCTCAGTTAGCCTATTTCTTTGTCGATAAAATATATGGGAATAAAGGAGATAACTTGAGCCTACTCTCTCAACTTGAAAGCAATGAAAATCCGTCCTTTTTAGCCATAAAAATGGGATCTGTTGCAGCTCTAGAAAGTATTGTTGAAGATGAAGAGGACGAAACCTTAGCGCGTTTGGGCTGGGAAGCTGGATTGGAAGGGGCTTATTTCTTTACAAAGAATTGGGGAGTAGGAGGGCAATTTGCAGTTGCAGGTTTCCCTTTTAATAAAAGTAGAGTTTCTATTCCTGTAAATCCCGATACACCCGAATATGCCAACAATGCTGATATTATAACGGAATCTTTAGGCTTTTTGAATATTGGTGTAGGGCCTTACTATGCGGTTCATTTTTCAGATCGTTGGAACTTGATGTTTAAAGGATTAGTGGGGTATAGTATTGCAGCACAGGGACACCTGAAATTAAAATACGACAGCCCGAATCAATCGCTAGAAGAAAGTCAAGCGCTTATCATGGCTTCGTATAAGCCAAAGAATGCCATTCAGTTTACAGCAGGTACGGCCTTGACCTATACTTTTGCCTCTAGTTTGGGGGCAACTTTCTATGCCGATTTTAATCATAGCCAATTGAAATACAACTACAGCATTCATCCAGACTTCTTAGACCCTGGAGATCCCCAAGCCTTTACAGATCGGAGCCCGTTTAACTATATGACCGTAGGCATCCGATTGACGGCTTATTTTTGAGGCTTGTTTACGATAAATAGTTTTGTTTTTCAAGTTTCTGATGGACCAAGATGTTTTGTATTTGTACCATATGCCGCAAGTTGTGAAAAACAACAAGTTTTAAGGTATCTCCTAAACGAAGTTTGATCCATTGGTGAATGGAAGTTGAGGTTTTGATTCGATTTAGATTCACTGTCTTCGCTTGTTCTAAAAGAGCAATAAGGCTGTTTTGCTGCTGAATGAAAACCGTTAAAACATTGCGATCTAACTTGTTATTGCTGGGATTCATCGCTTTTGCAGCTTTGATCTTATTGAGTTTGGCTTTGGGCAACATTCTTTTAGCTAAGTAATTGCCAAAATAACCACTTTTGAAAATAGAAGAGGGAGGATAAGAGGGGGCTGTGCTCATTTTGATGGTAATTTCTGGAAGGTAGAAATAACCATAGTAATTGAGGTGCTCAATACATTCTACAATACTCCAACTCGCTGAACGCGGTCTCATCTGCAAAGAAAGGTCCGGGAGTAGTTGAAGTTCTTCTGCCTCTTTTTTGATTTGATGCGTGAGTGTTAATAGGTTTGAAAGAAGTGTAGTAGTATCCATTTTGATTGTTTTTGACAAAATTCCTCTTAATTTTTAACCTAAAAATTGATGCAAGTCAAGATTTTTAAACTCGCTGTTGCATCTATTGACTACCCAACACCACAGCAGGTATTGTTTGTAGTTTCCTCCAGTACGACTAGGGAAAAAGATATAATGTGATAATATAGAAGTGATTTTAGCAATATCTTTTTTGTTTTTATTACATTTGTACGACGAATAAAAAAACGACTTATAAAACATAATTACGTTCCAAATGGGATGTAACCAAGCTTGCTATAATTAATTAAGTAATGAAACAAATTTATCTGGATAATGCCGCAACGACTTCTGTTCGACCAGAAGTAATTGACGAAATGGTGAAAGTATTGAGAAATGATTTTGGTAATCCCTCATCGACCTATTCAATCGGACGGCATGCGAAAGCATTAATTGAAGGGGCAAGAAAAACAATTGCCAAACAATTTAATGTCAATTCTTCAGAGATTATTTTTACTTCATGTGGTACGGAAGGAAACAACTGGATTTTGCTTTCTGCCGTACGCGATTTAGGCGTAGAGCGCATTATCACAACCAAATTAGAACACCACGCTGTTTTAAATACAGTAAAGCATTTAGAGCAAACGTATGGGATTGAGGTGGTATTTTTACCCGTTAATCCTACAAGTGAAATTGACTATGCAACACTAGAGCGCCTATTGCAAGAGGACAAAAAGACCTTGGTCAGTTTAATGCACGTAAACAACGAAGTAGGCACGGAATTAGATTTAGAGAAGGTAGCGCATTTGTGCGAAACGCATCAAGCACTTTTTCACTGTGATACGGTTCAATCAATAGGAAAGAAACGCTTGGATTTAAGCGCCTTACCGATCGATTTTATTGTGGCAAGTGCACATAAATTCCACGGACCTAAAGGCATTGGATTTGCTTTTATCCGCAAGAAAAATGTTTTGAAACCCGTAATTTTTGGGGGAGAACAAGAAAAAGGATTACGCGCAGGAACCGAAGGAGTACACCAAGTAGTAGGAATGGCCAAAGCATTGGAAATGGCCTATGACTTGTTAGAAGAAGAAAGCGCTTATATCGCTGGTATAAAAGCGTACTGCCAACAGCGTTTGTTAGAAGTTTATCCTGATGTTAAGTTCAACGGAAACAAAGATGGTTTTTACAATATCTTAAATGTATTGTTGCCTATGACGCAAGAAAAGGCAGCCATGATGTTGTTTCAATTAGATATGAAAGGAATTGCTGTGTCAAGAGGAAGTGCTTGCCAATCTGGTAGCCAAAAGCCATCACACGTGTTAGCGCAATTCCTGGACGAAGAAGATTTGAAGAAACCAAGCTTAAGATTGTCTTTTAGCCATGAAAATACAAAAGAAGATATCGATCGTTTGATTGAACTTCTTCAAGAAATTTAAGAAAAAAAATCTACTAAGTTGAATTAGTAGATTTTTTTGTTTTTCAATTAGTCAAAAAATAAACAAAAAAGAGGTAAAAAAATGTTAATGTAAAAAGCTTTGTTTTACAATAACATTCGCATTAAATTTGCACAAACAACACACTATTTATGAGTTCAAGTAATAGATACGCGCTTCGCGGAGTTTCTGCTGAGAAAGAAGATGTTCACAATGCAATTAAGAACATAGATAAGGGATTGTTTCCTAAAGCATTCTGTAAAATTATTCCCGATCATCTAACAGGTGATGAAGAATATTGTTTGATTATGCATGCAGATGGAGCAGGAACAAAATCGTCATTAGCTTATATGTATTGGAAAGAAACAGGAGATATTTCTGTTTGGAAAGGGATTGCTCAAGATGCCTTAATCATGAATATTGACGATTTATTGTGTGTGGGTGCAACAGATAATATTTTGTTGTCTAGCACAATTGGACGAAATAAAAACTTGGTTCCTGGCGAAGTGATTTCGGCTATCATCAACGGAACAGAAGAACTTATCGAAGAACTAAAATCTTTTGGTGTTACGATTCACTCCACAGGAGGAGAAACAGCTGATGTGGGCGACTTAGTGCGCACAATCATCGTAGATTCAACAGTTACTGCACGTATGAAACGCAGTGACGTTATTGATAATGCCAATATTAAAGCAGGAGATGTGATCGTAGGATTAGAGTCCTTCGGACAAGCAACTTACGAAAAAGACTACAATGGCGGTATGGGAAGTAACGGACTTACTTCGGCTCGTCATGATGTGTTTGATCATTCTTTAGCTGCAAAATATCCTGAGAGCTATGATGCATCTGTACCAGAAGAGCTAGTCTATTCAGGAAAGGTTCACTTAACAGATACAGTTGCAAATGCACCTATAGACGCTGGAAAATTAGTGCTTTCACCAACCAGAACATATGCGCCTATCATCAAAGCCATTTTGGATAAATACAAGGCAAATGATGTTCATGGAATGATTCACTGTAGTGGTGGTGCACAAACGAAAATCTTACACTTCGTAGATAATCTTCATATTATCAAAGACAATTTATTTGACGTTCCTCCTTTGTTTCAATTGATACAAGAACAATCAAAAACCGATTGGAGAGAAATGTATCAGGTATTCAACTGTGGACATCGCATGGAATTGTACGTAAACCCTGCTATTGCAGAAGATATTATCGCTATCGCAAAAACATTTAATGTAAGAGCACAAATCGTAGGGCGTGTAGAAGATGCAGCAGATAAAAAATTAACGATTCAATCATCATACGGGACATTTACATACTAAAATGGGACGTTTATTAGCTATTGATTTTGGTCAAAAAAGAACAGGTATCGCAGTAACCGATGAGTTTCAAATTATCGCTTCGGGCTTAACAACTGTGAATACAAGTGAATTAATGTCTTTTTTAAAAGATTATTTTCAGAAAGAAAATGTAGAAAAAGTAATCATTGGTGAACCCAAACGCTTAAACAATGAGCCATCGGAAATAACACCCGTTTTAAATGCATTTATCACTGCTTTTAAAAATACATTTCCTACCATGGCTGTTGAGCGGATTGACGAGCGTTTTACGTCTAAAATGGCTTTCCAAACCATGATAGATAGTGGCTTGAAGAAAAAACAAAGGCAGAATAAAGCTTTGATAGACGAAATCGCTGCCACTATAATTCTACAAGATTATATGGGACGTAATGCGTTTTAATTCGTTCTTTTTTAAAATTTTAGTCGTAAAAAACTGTTTTTCCTGTAGATAAAAATTAATTTTGCACATAAATAAATATTCGATATAATGTCAAGTATACAAAAATCTGAGGTTGATGTTGTTTTGGTAGGAGCCGGAATCATGAGTGCTACTCTTGGAATCTTACTAAAAGAATTGAATCCGAACCTAAAAATAGAAATCTTAGAGCGTTTAGATCGCGCTGCGGCTGAGAGCTCAGACGCAATGAATAATGCAGGTACAGGACACTCTGCATTTTGTGAATTAAACTATACACCAGAAAAACCCGATGGTAGTATTGACGCAACTAAAGCTATTAGCATTGTTGAGCAATTCGAACTTTCTAGGCAGTTCTGGTCATACTTGGTAAATAAAAATGTTTTAAAAGATCCTAGAAAATTTATCAATTCTGTACCACATATGAGTTTTGTATGGGGGAAAGATAATGTGAATTTCTTGGAAAAACGATACAATGAGCTTCAAAAATACCCTTTGTTCCACGGGATGGAGTTCTCAAAAGACGTGAACCAAATCAAAGCTTGGGCACCACTTCTAATGGAAGAAAGAAAGTTAGACGACGTTTATGCCGCAACCTATATGCCTATAGGTACGGATGTGAACTTCGGTGAATTGACTCGAGAAATCTTTGATCACCTCACCCAAGAAGACGGCGTAAACGTACACTTTAATCATCAAGTGACGGATATTAAGCGCAAAGGTGATAAATGGAGCGTTTCTTCAAAAGATGAAAAAACAGGGGAACACAAAAAAGTCAAAGCAAAATTTGTGTTTGTCGGTGCAGGTGGAGGAGCAATCTTGTTGTTGCAAAAGGCAGATATCCCTGAAAGTAAAGGGTATGGAGGATTTCCAGTTGGTGGAGAATGGCTGGTGTGTAATAACCCTGAAATCGTGAAAAAACACATGGCAAAAGTATATGGAAAAGCATCGGTAGGTGCACCTCCTATGTCTGTGCCACACTTGGATACACGTTTTATCGACGGAAAACACTCTTTGTTATTCGGACCTTATGCGGGATTCTCTACGAAATTCTTGAAACGCGGATCGAATATGGACTTGTTTAAGTCATTAGAACTAAACAATATCGGTCCTATGTTAGGTGCGGGAATACGCAACCTAGACTTAACTAAATACTTAATTGGGCAAGTGCTACAATCCGATAAATCGCGATATGAATCCCTAAAAGAGTATTTTCCTAATGCAAAAGACGAGGATTGGAAAGTGGAACACGCTGGACAACGCGTACAAGTAATTAAAAGAGATAAAGACGGTAAAGGTATTCTACAGTTCGGAACAGAAGTAGTAAACGCTGCAGATGGCTCAATTGCCGCTCTATTAGGAGCTTCTCCTGGAGCATCGACCGCAACAGCTATTATGCTAAAATTACTTGCAAACTGTTTCCCAACTGAATTTAATTCGCCAGCTTGGCAAGCAAAGTTCAAAGAAATGATTCCTTCTTATGGACTTAAATTAAACGAACACCCCGAATTAGTTGATGAAGTTAGAGAAAATTGCTCTAAAGTGTTGAAAATTTTCCCAAACAACTAAATCACCTACTTGAATGATACTATAAGCACCTTTACTAGTTAAAGGTGCTTTTTTTATTTGAGTAAACCGCCAATCTGTGCAATGTTTATCCGTGTTTTGAGCCTATTGCATCCGTTCTTTGATTCGATTTCTCCGCTTAAAGCGTATCTACATAATTGATTTTATTTATTGTTATTTTTACATCCATAGATTTTATTTATTCAATTATAACCTATTGGTATGAGAATACTTCTGGCAAAGGGTTGATAATTAGTATCTTTGAATTAGAAAATAACGAAATAAAGTATAGCACTATGGAAAACAAAAAACTAACAACAGCAGCAGGGAGACCTTATGTAGAACATGAAAATTCGATGACAGCCGGTGAGCGTGGACCAGTATTATTGCAAGATTACATCTTGCATGAAAAGATGGCACACTTTAACCGAGAACGCATTCCAGAGCGCGTGGTACACGCCAAAGGCTCGGGTGCTTTTGGTACCTTTACTGTAACGAATGATATTACTCAATACACCAAAGCAAAATTATTTAGTGAAGTAGGGAAAAAAACAGATGTATTCTTGCGTTTCTCTACGGTAGGTGGGGAGAAAGGATCAGCTGATTCTGAACGCGATCCACGTGGGTTCGCTGTGAAATTCTACACAGAAGATGGAAATTGGGATCTCGTTGGAAACAATACGCCTGTTTTCTTTATTAAAGATGCGAAAAAGTTTAGTGATTTTATTCACACCCAAAAACGTCATCCACAGACAAACTTAAAATCGGCAACGATGATGTGGGACTTCTGGTCCTTGAATCCTGAGAGTTTACACCAAGTGTTGATTTTGATGTCAGATCGCGGTACCCCATTTGGTTATAGACACATGAATGGATATGGTAGCCATACCTTCTCAATGATCAACAAGGACAATGAACGCGTATATGTGAAGTTTCACTTCAAAACTGCTCAAGGTATTAAAAACTTAACAGGGCCTGAAGCCGATGCTATGCGTGCAACGGATATGGATTACGCACAACGCGATCTTTTTGAACACATTGAAAAAGGAGAATTTCCAAAATGGAACCTTAAAATTCAAGTAATGACCGAAGCAGAAAGTCGCGTGGCAAAAGTAAATCCATTTGACGTAACAAAAGTTTGGCCACATAAAGACTATCCATTGATTGATGTTGGAGTGCTCGAACTAAATAAAAACCCACATAACTACTTCCAAGACGTAGAACAAGCTGCTTTTGCACCAACACATATTGTCGATGGTATCGGATTTTCTCCTGACCGTATGCTACAAGGACGTATCTTGTCTTATCCTGATGCACAACGCTATCGCTTGGGAGCAAACTACCAGCAAATTCCAGTTAACCGTTGCCCATTTGCTACAAACAACTACCACAGAGATGGAAGCATGCGCATAGATGGCAATGGGGGAAGTGAACCGAACTATTACCCAAATAGTTTTGATTCGATGCTGATAGACGAAAGCTATAAAGAACCGGCTTTAGATCTAGGGCAACAAGTAGTAGCTGACCACTATGATAGAAATGGTGTTGGGGAGGATGATCACTTTACACAACCAGGAAACCTATATCGTATTATGACGGACGAAGCCAAAGCAAATACAGTGGCGAATATCGTAAGCGCTATGTCGGGAATCGACGGACCTAAACGAGAGGAAATTATCATGCGTCAGTTATGTCACTGGTTTAGAGCGGATGCGGACTTAGGTATGCGAATTGCCAAAGGATTGCAAGTTGATGTGAGTAAATTCATGCAATAGATTGTAAACTAGAACAATAAAAGAGGCTGTCTAAAAAGCCTATAAAACAAAACCCCGTCTAAAAAAGGCGGGGTTTTTTCATGGGGTGTCCTGATCGTGCGGATTTTTAATTGTGCAGTGAAAATAGTTGTTTCAATCTATAGAACAATCTCAACAAAATACAAACAACAGATATTCATAGTTCTTATTTCATAAACTAACAACAGGGGGATAGATAGATGAAGGCGCGGATTGCAAATCCGCGTCATCGGATAGGGTTTTGTTCGGGTCTTGTTCGAGTCATGTTCGAGTCAGCTTCGGTAAATCGACGATAAACCCCCGTAAATACAAAGGATTGTCGAAGAAGACCCGAACAAGAGTAAAATAAAACCAAAGAAACGACTGAATAACAGTTGTGTGTGCTTTTTTTTGCTGGAAAAACAAACCCATTTGTGCTTTTGTTTTCCAAATAGTAGAAAAACACGGAAGGAGATATTTCAGGTTAATTTCGACTGATGTTGGTTTGTATCGTATTCATGTAGCTTGTGAATAGCAAAAAACGATTGTAAAAAAAGTAATCTGCGCTATCGGAATAGCTAAAGGCGCGGATTGCAAATTCGCACCATCGGAAGGGAGTAAATTTATGTCTTAACTAGGTTTTTATGTTTTATAGGTAAATAATTTTTGATAATTTGCTTTTTTTACGTTCTATAATTAATATATTAGCTTAATATTAAGTTAATGTAATTATGAAAAGAACCATTGTATTTCTCTTTTGCGTATTCGGATTGTTTTCGTGTATAGAACGCCAGTATGAAGGTGATGAACGTTATGTCGTACAAGGAACTTTTGTCAAGGATGGGAAACCACTGCAGCATGAATTAGTGGTAATTGATGCTTATGACATTAATTCAAATGTCGATACAAGTGAAAAGCCTTTGGACAATAATCTCAACGATCCTACTTATCGCTATACCGTAGTGAATGAAACTTATACAGATGAGCATGGAGCTTTTAAAGTCAGCTTCCCTGGAGGCTATTATAAATATGTGATAAAGCTTGATAAATACAGTAAATTCATCTTGAATGGTAAATTTGTCAGAGCAACTAGGGTTATTGATTTAGGTACTACTGATATCGCTAAAAAGGAATAAGATGGAAATAAAGAAAGCAATACAGCTAGTTGGATTAGTTATGTGTATGGGGCTTAGTTCAATTCAAACACAAGCACAAGATTCTAAAGACAAAGTCATATGGCTGCGCAATACGAGTTTTTACTTCACCAATTCTTTTTACTTCGGTGATAATATGATGGCTGATGCCCACAGGGTCCACAACATGGGAGCAGACGTAAAGTTGGGAATTGTTCGCTATAAGAATGTGGGGGTAGCTTTATTTGCTGGATTCACTAAGCTCAAAGTAGTGGATACTCAGATGATCGGATTAGTTACTTCTTCCCAACAAATCAAAGGAGGAGCAACCCTTTTTTATCAATTAGATATTACACCTAGCAGTACGTTTAAACCCGAGTTTGGAATCTATGACCTCTCTTTTACTTCTAAAGGAGAATATATCGATATCAAATCCATGTCAGGAACAGGAATGTTGGTAGGAACAGAATATCAATACAACGTATCGAAAAATTTTCGAGGCGTTGTAGGGTTACACTATCACTGGAACAAATATAATGTGCATACCCCTAAGGAGTATAAGAATTATTTTGAACGCGCCAATTATATTCAACTATCTGTTGGATTTAATTTTTAATCCGGTAAAATAGGGGAAGAATTGACTTATTCTTCCTCTTGTATCTTTTTTAAGGCGCGATTTAAGGTTCGCGTGGTAATACCCAAATACGAGGCCATATCCTCCTTAGAGATATCCACTTGGTTTTTCTCCTGTAGAGCCAATAATTTTTCTAAAGCGTGTTCAACCGTATACAATTGTTGAAATGAAGCCCGTTCGCTAGTGTGATAAACGCGCAAGGCCTCAACCGATAACAGTACGTTGTTGAAGGTGAGGTCGGTTTTGAGCAAATGGTCAAAAATAGACAACGGTATTACATAGGCATTGACATAAGAAATGGCTTCGACTGAACACAAACACGGCATTTTGCCAAGATATTCGATTTCACCCATAATTTCTCCACGACTCAAAAATTCAGGAATATACTCCTTGCCGTTTTCTTCTGTTATATAACATTTGGTTATTCCCTCGCGGATTACAATGATCTTGGTGATTTGCTCCCCTTGAGTCAATAAGATATCTTTGGGGTTATACTGTACCAATTGAATTTTATCGGCAATGATGTCTTTGTGGGCGATGGATTCGATATAGGATAAAAAATCAACGTTTATTCTTAACATATATTTATCATTAAAGGGACAAATGTCCTAGTAAAGGTTGAAATTAATATGGAATTTTGCTTTGTTCAAATGTAAAGAATATAATCTTAGCGTTGTGTTGCGTTAAGATAGATTTAAACAAATGGAACGCAAAAAAACAAGATAGCTAAAATACAAGTTAGATAAAAACAGAAGAATTGTGTGTAAGTGATTAAAAGATTCTGTTTTTAACGTATAAAATATCGTGTTGTGGTATACCTCGTATACCGATAACTTTGTGTTGGTTTTCAGACCCTCGTCTGAAAATAAAAAGAGTGTGGTTAGATTAAAAAAAGAAGTCCTTTTTAGGGCTTCTTTTTTTTATGGTCTTTGTCAACCGGTCTAGGTTGTTTTTTTATACCGGATGCCTACTTCTGATGTTCTGCTCAATATTTTTGGCGCTTTACTCAAAATTAAACTAGATTATGACTACAACATCGACACCGCCAAAAGCGATTGTTCGCAACAATTGGACCAAAGAGGAGATTCAAGCGATATACGATTTACCTCTCATGGAATTGGTCTATCAAGCAGCAAGTATCCACCGACAATTTCACAACCCCAGTGAAGTACAAGTAAGTACATTGTTGTCGATAAAAACAGGAGGATGCCCAGAAGATTGTTCCTATTGTGGGCAAGCAGCGCGTTATCATACGGACATAAAAGTACAGCGATTATTGTCAGTAGAAACTGTTTTAGAGCACGCAAAAAAGGCAAAAGCCAATGGTTCTTCTCGATTTTGTATGGCTGCAGCTTGGCGTGAGGTACGCGATAACCGCGACTTCGATCAAGTGATTGAGATGGTAAAAGGCGTAAATGCACTCAATATGGAGGTTTGCTGTACGTTGGGTATGTTGACTGAAAATCAGGCAAAACGCCTACAAGAAGCTGGACTTTATGCGTATAACCACAATTTAGATACGTCTGAATCCCATTATAAAGATATCATTTCAACGCGAACCTATGACCAGCGATTGAACACCATTGAATCGGTGCGAAAAGCGGGAATTACCGTTTGTTCGGGTGGAATCATCGGTTTAGGAGAAACTGATCAGGATCGGATTGCTATGCTTTTGACTTTGAGTACAATGGAAAAACACCCCGAATCTGTCCCTATTAACGCATTGGCTCGCGTCAAAGGAACACCTTTAGAAGATTTGCCCAAAACAGATAGTTGGGAAATGGTGCGCATGATTGCTACGGCTCGTATTCTAATGCCTAAAACCATGGTCCGATTAAGCGCAGGCCGTTTAGAAATGAGCGAAGCGGAGCAAGGTTGGTGCTTTTTTGCCGGCGCAAACTCAATCTTCTCCGGGGAAGACCAAACTTTACTCGTTACACCAAACCCTGCTTTGGATCAAGATCAACGCTTATTTCAAAAATTAGGGCTTAGTCCCATGATTTTAAATGAAAAAAAATAGTAGTAAATGGTATACCCTATGTTTTTCAAAAAAAAATACAATGCATTTTTCGCATTGTATTTTTTTTATGGATTCGTCATTTGTGAAATTTTATTAAAAATAAATAAAGGATAAACCAATTTACTTGGCGTTATTTTATCACTAAGTCCGTTGTGTAACTAAATCTTTAAGCTATTGTGCTCCAACTTTAAAAGCAGTAAAAAAAGATACAATTTGTTAATGTATAGTTAATTTTTAGAACGATTTTAGATAATCGGACGGTAAGGGTTTGATTTTAAGTCTGCTGTGTTTAGGTAAGTTTTTCTACTCTAAATATCGGTAAAGTATCGTAAATACTGATGATATTTGTCATTTTTGCCTAGTAGATATTAAAATACTTTTGTGACAAGTTAATAAGTAATAAAGACGTCTTTTTAAAATTTAGTTTATTGTTTTAACTGTGGATTTTTTGAATTTTTACCTATTTTGGTTAAAATATGATTTATATTGCAAAAATTAGTAAAATAATTATTTGTTAAGTATTTTTTAGTAAATTAGATACATCAAAGAAAAGTAGTTTAGAACATAAAATTAAAAGTAACTATTGTTTAACCCCTTAATAGACTATGTTATGAAAAAAGTTTTAAAATGGACCTTGGCTGTTGTAGTATCAGTTAGTCTTGGTATGTCAGTGGTAAGTTGTAGTAATGATGAAGGCGGAAATGAGATCGAACAGCGATCGATTAAATCCGTAAAAGAGAATCATTTAGAAAAAGATTGGATCGCTGCACACTTTGAATTCACGGAATCATGTAAAGGAGCTGCGCGTTTCGCTTACCAAGTTTCCGCTGTGCATATTTCCTTAAAAGGAAAGAATTTCAAAGCTGTCGACAAGTACAGTTTGAAAGAAGATCGCGGGACTTGGCTATTGGATAATGATGTAATAGTTGTAGATAGTGAAGAATTTGGGCAATCGTTTACATTTAAAATTAAAGAGCTAAAAAATAATTCATTATATGTAGATGTCATTGGACATGATGATATAACGGCGATTGAGTTAGTTACTTTTACACCTTAGAGCGGTAAAAAAAATAGGGAGATACCGAATGCTTTCGTATTTTTACAGTAAAAACATGGACATGGAAAAGATGTATTTTATTGTAATAGACAGCCAAAAGCAGGGGCCCTATTCAAAAGAAGAGCTAATCGAAATGAGGATTTCACCCTCTACTTTAGTGTGGTTTGAAGGCCTTGAAAACTGGGTAGAAGCTAGGCAAATTGAAGACTTACAAGCGGTATTTCAATATAATTTCCCCAATCCACAAGGTGGATATCAATTAAATACGCAAGAACAACGCGTGGGAAATGTGGTTTATCATGCTGATAATATGCATATAACCTTATTTACCCCTCAGGGAGAACTATATTATAGATACGCAGCATTTGGAGATCGGCTGGTTGCTTTTATACTTGATCGGTTGATCTGTTTGCTTTTGAGTATTCTTCCTCTTGTGGGACCATGGCTGTACTATGCACTACTGCACTCGAGCAGTGATCAAGCAACCGTAGGCCAACGAGCGATGAATATTAAGTGTATTAGTGAAGAGGGAAATCCAATTGATTTCGGTCAAGCAACAGGGCGATTTTTTATGTCCCTTGTCTCTGGATTTATCTTCTTTATTGGATACTTTTTATACTTCGGAAGTGCAAAAAAACAGACCTTGCACGATAGTGTTGCTAAAACACTAGTAGTACGAGAAATAGGACGCAAAAATTATGGTTTTTAACCACATACAAAAAAAGCTAGCTTCTAAAGCTGGCTTTTTTTACGCATTTTTGTATTGGTGTTAACCCCAAGTTGTGGGTTTCAAGATACGGTAGTACATTTGTACGATTCATCATATAATTACTCCTATTGGGTAAGGAATCTTAACAGTTCAGCAAAAAGCTGTTTACTTTTGATAAAATAATGGAAAGAAAGTTGACAAAAAATAAAGCAGACCAATCGCTTTTTACAAAACATTATCGGCTAGTTGTAATTCCAGCTGTTTTTGTATTATACCTTTTTTCGCATTTTTTGCTGAATCCCTATGACCCTGAATGGTATACTACCATTGATGATGATGGACTTTGGCAATCAGGTATTATGATTTTGGTGTATTGTACGCTTATTGGCGAAATTAGTTTGCAATTGAGTCATGCCTTAAATAAGGTTTTGCCTTGGACTAAATACGCAGCTTGGCGGGTGATCGTACAGCTGTTGCTCTTAATTTTTTGCATCTTTACTGTTTATTGTATACTCAATATTGCATATTTGGTTTTGATCCCTTTTGAGTCTGGAGAAGTCTTTGACTTAGAAGCAAAAATAGATGTTTGGCAATCCTTGTTAATCAGTATTAATACAGGTATTTTTATTAGTGTCATTCACACCGGATATTTTTTAATCAAAAATTGGAAGAACTCAATGATGGATGCAGCAGAATTAAAACTTAAAGCAGAACAGTTGGAACGCATTGCGAGTCAGGCAGAATTAGAAACCCTGAAAATGCAATTGGATCCTCATTTTCTATTTAATAATTTTAGTACTTTGTCGGAATTGGTCATTGAAGATCAGCAAATTGCGGTGAAGTTTATCGACCATTTGGCATTGGTTTATCGCTATATGCTTTCCAACGTCAGAAAAAACACCATCAGCTTAAAAGAAGAAATAAGCTTTGTCGAGTCTTATTTTTATCTGATTAAGGAGCGCATGGGACGCAAAGTGGATCTTGTAATTAGCATAGACGAGGCAAGTCAAAATACCTATGCTGTAGCACCAATTGCCTTGCAGTTATTGGTGGAAAATGCAGTAAAACACAATAGTGCATCCAAAGAACACCCCTTAATTATTCATATCGAGGTCGTCAATCAGTATGTTGTTGTGCGCAATAACCTACAAAAGTTGGTGGTCGAGCTACCTTCATCCAAAGTAGGATTAAAAAATGTCGTTGATCGCTATCGCTTATTGAGTAAGTTAGAGGTTCAAATCGTGCGCAATGAAGCGGAGTTTCTAGTGAAATTACCTTTGTTAGCAGTGAGAGAAAAAAGTATTACAAATTAAATAAACACGGAGTATGAAGGTATTGATTGTCGAAGATGAGGAAAGAAATGCAAATAGGCTAACCCGTCTCTTGCATCAGATAGAACCCGATATGGAGATACAAGCTGTAGTGGAAAGCGTGCAGTCTTGTGTTCGTTGGTTGCAAACTCATGCATCACCGGATTTGATTTTCATGGATATTCGCCTAGAGGACGGCTTGTGTTTTGAAATATTCGAACAAATACACATCACAATCCCCGTTATATTTACAACGTCTTACGATGAGTATGCCTTGAAAGCATTTAAAGTAAACAGCATTGATTATATCATGAAACCTGTACAGGAAGAGGATTTACAACAAGCCTTGACCAAGTTTAAAGGTTTAACCACTACTATAGGATTAACTGATTCCATTCAAAATATTTTAGGCAGTTTAAATAAAAAGGAAATTGTTTACCGCTCGCGTTTTCTAATTCCGTATAAAGATGGATTTCGAACTGTCAAAGTAGAGGAAATCGATTATCTCTATTCGGAGTTGAAAATCACCCATTTGGTCCTGAAAGACAAAAGTGAAATGATTCTCAGTCAAACGATGGAAGAAGTAGAAGAAGAGTTGAATCCTGCCTCTTTTTTTAGAGCGAATAGACAGCACATTTTAGAGATAGACAGTATTCACAACATACAAAACTACTACAACGGAAAATTAAAGGTAACCTTGATTCGCGATCCACAGCGGGAAATAATTATCAGTAGAGACAAAGCTCCTTTGTTTAAAAATTGGTTGAACTCTTAAGCTACTTCGGTAGCTTTTTCTGTTTAATTCCCAGATTAGGTGTTTTATTTTACGCTTCAGCCCCCTTTTTTTACGCTTCAAAACAATAATACTAGTTTGAAATTTCCTTTTTTTCATTTTTGTTGCGTAATATAAAATTTTATGAGTAGAGTTTATAGAAACCTAAGCGTATTTGCTTATGTTGGAGGAGCAGTTTTACTCTTACTTCTTGCAGTAGGATGTAAACAAAACACCAATGATGCCGCACAGATGGGAGGGCATGTGGAAGTAAAAACCGAACGTATAGCGCTTGGTGATGCTGAAATTACCCGTCAGTATACCGCTGCTTTACAGGGGAAGGTTAACGTAGAAGTTAGAGCACAAGCCACAGGATATATCGACAAAATATTGGTGAAAGAAGGAAGCTATGTCAAAAAAGGACAGGCACTTTTCCTGATTGATCGTCAACCTTACCAAATTAAGTTGCAACATGCAGAAGCGACATTAAAAGCAGCTTCATCGGCATTAGTAGATGCACAACTAGAGTTGGATAAGGTAAAATCGCTGGTGGATAATAAGTTTGTATCTCCAATCCAATTGCAAACGGCAAATGCAGCCTTAGATAGCGCAAAAGCAATGGTGGCACAAGCCAAAGCAGCAGTTGCAGAAGCACAGTTGAACTTGAGCTATTGTACCGTAACTGCACCAGTTGATGGATTTTTAGGTCGAATTCCTAAGCTAGTAGGGAATTTAGTAACCGCAGGTGAACCTGAACCCCTAACGACTATGTCGGATATCTCTCAAATTTACGCCTATTTTTCCCTTACCGAGGCAGACTATTTTGACCTGGTAAAAGGAAATAACGGGCAAGCAGATGTTTTACCCATGGACCTCGAACTACAGTTGAGCAATGGTGATATCTATCCGCTAAAAGGAAAAGTAGATATGATTAACGGGGAGTTTGACAAAGCTACAAATGCCTTGAGTGTACGTGCGGTTTTTGATAATCCTGATAAATTGTTGAGAAATGGTGGAACGGGTATTGTAAGCTTGATCGCTAAGAAAGAAGGTGTACTGCAAGTACCAATTGCCGCTACCTTGGATTTACAAGATAAGGTGTTTGCTTATGTTCTTGGAAAAGACAATCAGGTGGAACAACGCCAATTGAAAATCGTAGGTAAAAACTTACATACGTATTTCGTCCAGAGTGGCATTGAAAACGGCGAGACCATCGTTACCACGGGATTGGATAAAATTGCTGATGGAGATGTGATAGCACCTATACAAGCTACGCCAAACGCACAAATTAGCGCTGCTGAAAAGGAGCAGAAGGACAAAAGAGAAGAAAGCGTCCTATAAAACTAAAACAACAACAAACGATTCAATTTAATAAGCTACATCCATGCTAAAAAAAATAATTCACAGGCCTGTATTGGCTACCGTGATATCTGTCATATTGGTTATTCTTGGTTTTGTAGGACTAAAAGAATTACCAATCCAACAGTTTCCCGATATTGCACCGCCTAGTGTTGCGGTTCACGCTTCTTACCCTGGAGGAAATGCCGAAACCGTATTAAAATCGGTGGTGACTCCTTTAGAGGAAGTGATCAATGGGGTGGAGCGCATGACGCACATCGAATCAACGGCGAGTAATGACGGTACGGCTACAATTACCATCTTTTTTGAATTGGGAACAGATCCCGATCAAGCCGCTGTAAACGTACAAAATAGAGTGGCTCAAGTTCAGGGAATTCTACCTGAAGAAGTAATTCGCGCCGGTATTACCACACAAAAAGAACAACGCGGAATGATTATGGTTATTGATTTAATCAGTGACGATGCTGCGTTATACGATGAAACCTTTGTTCAAAACTACGCGAGAATTAATGTAGTACGTGCATTAAAGCGCATCAAAGGGGTTGGAAACGTACAGCTTTTTGGAGAAAAAGATTACGCTATGCGCGTGTGGCTAGATCCACACAAATTAGCCAATCGCGGTTTAACTCCTTCGGATGTGGAACGCGCAATCCAAAGTCAAAGTTTGGAAGTTGCTGCAGGAAATTTAGGACAAAATGCTGGTGGTGCTGTTCAGTACACCTTAACGTATCCTGGAAAATACAATACACCTGAACAATTTGAACAAATCGTCGTTCAAGCAGATAGCAATGGAAATATTTTGTATCTGAAAGACATTGCACGTATTGAGTTTGGCGCTGTTGCTTATGACGAAGAAAATAAAGTCAATGGAAAAGAAGCTGTTTCTATGGCTGTTTTCCAGACTAATGGATCCAATGCCAATGAAATTCAAACCCAAATTTACGGAGTTTTAGAGGAGTTGAAACCTCAATTGCCTAAAGGGTTGAATTACAACGTAACCTTTGCGAGTAAAACCCAACTCGACGAGTCCATTAACCAAGTGAAAACAACGCTTATTGAAGCGTTTTTATTGGTGTTCTTGATCGTTTATTTGTTCTTGCAGGATTTTAGATCTACGTTAATCCCCGCCATTGCGGTACCGGTTTCTCTAATTGGAACCTTCTTTTTCCTCAATATGCTGGGATTCTCTATTAATATGTTGACACTCTTTGCTTTAGTTCTCGCTATTGGAATTGTGGTGGATGACGCCATTGTCGTAGTGGAAGCGGTTCACGCTACCATGATGATTGATGGTTTAAATGCCAAAGAAGCAACGAGTAAAGCAATGAGCGAAATTACTGGGGCGATTATCTCCATTACCTTAGTGATGTCTGCCGTATTTTTACCTGTCGGATTCATGACGGGACCTGTGGGGGTATTTTACCAACAGTTTGCCTTTACCTTAGCTATTGCGATCTTAATTTCTGCCGTAAACGCCTTGACTTTGAGTCCAGCTTTATGTGCCTTGTTATTAAAAAATCACTATACTGATGAACACGGAGAAACGAGTAAAAAAGGATTTTTGGCGCGCTTTTTCTCTAGCTTTAACAGCGGATTTAACGCGTTGACCAACCGCTATGTTGGGGGAATTCGATTTTTGTTGAAGCGCAAAATTATAGGAGCTTCTCTTATTTTAGGGTCTTTTGTTGTTATGATTTTACTGATGAATAGCACGCCGAAAGGATTTATTCCAAATGAAGATCAAGGCTTTGCCATGTTTGCTTTGTCTTTGCCTCCGGGTTCGTCAATTGACCGTACAACGAAGGTGTTAAAAGAAGGGGATGAGATTATGCGCAACCATCCAGCAATCAAATCCGTAACAACGATTTCTGGATTTAATATTTTAGGAAATGCTGCCAGCCCAGCTTACGGAATGGGATTCATTGCCTTTAAAGATCGAACAGAACGCGGTGAAGTATCAGATATCAACGATATTTTAACCGATATCAACGGTCAATTGTCCACCATTAAAGAGGGAGATTTCTTCGTATTTGCCAACCCAACTGTACCAGGATTTGGTGATTTTGACGGATTGGAAATGGTCGTTCAAGACCGAAAAGGGGGAACAATTAATGAGTTTGCCGAGGTGGTCACTCAATTCAATGCAGATTTAAGTGCTTCAGATGAAGTGGTACAAGCCTTTACAATGTTTAAATCTGACTTCCCGATGTACAAGATTATCGTTGATCCCGTAAAAGCAAAAATGCACGGGGTAGAAGTGAGTGATATGATGGCTGCTGTTCAATTGTTTTACGGAAGTGCACAGGTGAATGACTTCAATCGATTTGGAAAACAATTCAAGGTGTTTGTACAAGGAGATGCGCCATTTAGAGCCAATGAAGATTCATTTAAAACCCTTTACGTTCACACCCAAACAGGAGAGATGATTCCGATCAGTTCGCTTGCTAAATTGGAAAAGGTGTATGGCCCACAAGCGATTAGTCGCCATAACTTATTCAACGCTATTACCGTAAACGGAATCATAAGCCCAGGAGTGAGTACGGGAGATGCCATGGCCAAAGTTGAGCAAATTGCCGCAGAAAAATTACCTACAGGCTACGGAATTGAATGGTTGGGATTAAGTAAAGAGGAAAAACAATCGGGGAATCAAATGATATTTATTTTCGGTTTGTCCATCTTGTTTGTTTACTTCATTTTGGCTGCACAATACGAAAGTTACATCTTGCCCTTAGTGGTGTTGTTCTCTCTGCCAGTAGGGATTATTGGTGTGTTTGTAGCCATTGGTGCCGTTGGAATCGCCAATAATATTTACGTTCAGGTGGGGCTCATCATGCTGGTCGGACTCTTGGCGAAGAATGCTATTTTAATTGTAGAATTTGCAGTACAGCGCAGAACTGCAGGATTGTCTATAGTCGACGCCGCTTTAGAAGCTTCGCGCTTGCGCTTGCGTCCTATCTTGATGACGTCCTTTGCCTTTGTGGCAGGGTTAATTCCGCTAATGTTCGTTCAAGGTTCATCAGCACAAGGAAACCACTCTATTAGTATTGGTACGGCAGGAGGAATGTTCTTTGGAGTTGTATTAGGGGTATTTGTTATTCCAGTGTTGTATGTGTTTTTCCAATACCTACAAGAAAAAATTTCAGGAGCTCCTCAGGCTGAAGAACCTACTGCAGAAGTTTAAACTATATTAGAAATGAAAAGATATTTATATATACTACCGCTTGCTTTGGCTTTTGCCAGTTGTAAAGTTGGCAAAGACTACGAGCGTCCAGCCTTAGAAAACCCAAGTCAGTTTTATTCGGGTATGCAGGTAGATTCTACTGTAAATACGCTAGCAGAAGTGTCATGGCAAGATTTTTTTGCACATGGTGAATTGGCATCGTATATACAAATTGCATTGGAACAAAATACAGATTTGCAATTGGCGATTAAGAATATCGACCAGGCCAACGTTTTGTACAAGCAGTCCAAGATGGGTTTGTTGCCTAGTTTAACCCTTGAGTTAACCGGCTCACATACCGATTTATCTAAAAATAGTCAGACCGTACTCAGTGGAGCGCCGCGTAGCAGTGAAGACTATAACGCGCGTTTAGACTTATCTTGGGAGTTGGATATTTGGGGTAAAATTAGACGAGAAAAAGAAGCCTCTTTAGCTGCGTATTTACAAACACAAGAAGTAAAACGTGCGGTTGAGAATCGACTCGTTGCTGAAGTAGCTACCGCATACGTCAACTTGTTAATGTTAGACGAGCAATTGCGCATCGCAGATGAAGGGTTGATCTTGCGCGAGAAAACATTTGCGTTGACCCAAAAAATGTATGAAATAGGCAATGAGTCCATTGTAGCTGTTCAACAAGCAGAAGCACAGTGGTTAGAAGCCCAAGAACTACTGCCTCAAATCGAACAGGAAATCGCATTACAAGAAAGTGCAATGGGAATTTTGTTGAATCACTTTCCACAAAAAATCCAACGCACCTCTACGATTAGCGCATTGCAGTTTTCCACTGCATTACAGGCTGGAGTGCCTGCAACATTTCTGAGTCAGCGTCCAGATATTCAAATAGCTGAATTAGAGTTGAGAAAGGCCAATGCCAAAGTAGGTGCTGCACAAGGTGAACTCTATCCTAGCTTGACCATTTCGGCTCAAGGAGGATTGAACGCAATGGAAACCTCACAGTGGTTTCAAACCCCTGCATCCCTATTTGGAACTGTAGTAGGCGGATTGGTACAACCCATCTTCCAAAAGAAAAGATTAAAAGCGGCTTATGACGTTGCGGTAATCGAACGCGAAAAAGCAGCTATTAGCTTTAAAAATGCTGTAATTGTCGGTTATGCAGATGTTCATGATGCCTTGGTGAAAATCGATAAAACACAAGAACGCGAACGCGTGGTACAACAAAGAGTTGAGCTTTTAAACACCTCCTTAGAAAGCACGCAACTGATGTTTGAATGGGATAAAGCCTCCTATTTGGAAGTGGTTAATGCACAAGCACTTGCGTTGCAAGGGAATTTGAATTATGCAACGTTAAAACGCGATTATTTGGTTTCGAAAATCGACTTGTATCGCGCTTTAGGCGGACATTAAATAGGTGTTGTGTGAAGTTAATAATAGCTGACGCTCTTGGTTCAAGGGCGTCAGTTTTTTGTTTATAGGTCATGGCTAATCGATTGGAAATAAAATTTGATTCCTATACAAAAGAACTTTAAAATGGCGTGATTGTTCGTTATATTTGTACGAATTAGTACGAGGTTATGAAGAATAAAAAAGTTAGAGCGCAACAGATTATTATGACCGTTGGTTGTATTGGTTTCTTGGTATGGGTTGGATTTCGCGGGATGAATGAGCGTCAAGGCATGATCATAAAGGAAGAAACAACGACCAAACCGTTGCCTCCAGCTGAGGACGAAGTTCGTATACAAGAAATTGTAGAAAAAACTATCGAAGTAAATCAAACCTATACTACGGCTTTAGCTCCAACGCCATTACGCTTGCTTCGATCAAACCAAAGCGGCGAGTTAATCTTGTTAAAAGTGGATGTTAATGATCGAATTGAAGTCGGGCAAGAAATTGCTATGTTGCGCGTTGCCCAAGGAGACACCCTCGGATTAGGTAAAGCCATGCGAAAAGTAAAAGATGCAAAAATTCACGTCAAACAACAACTTGATCTCCTCTTGGCCATTGATCGTGGAGAAGATGGCACAGAGGCAAAAGAAAAGTACGAAGTGCAATATGCACACTATACGGAGGCAAAAAATGCCTTAGCCCATTGCGAAGGACAGGTAGCAAAACTTACTTCATCTTCCCATGTAACCTATGTTGAAACGGCTATTAAGGCAACTGAAGCCGGTGTAGTCAGACAAGTGTTAGTTGGTGCAGGACGCAAGATTGAAAACAATCAACCGTTGTTAAGCATCCTGAATGGACAATCACAATTGATTCAAATCGAAGCGACAAGTGAAGATTATTTATTGGTGCGCGATCACTTAGCGCAAACTAAAGCGACGCTAGTGTTTCAAGATCAATCTACCTATGAGCTACCCCATACTGTTTTGACTACTTTGACTCAAAAGTCCATCAGTGAAGAAGGAAAAATAATCATGACATTAAATGCCTCTTCCATAGCCAATAGAGAAGCAATCCGTCAATTGACGTTGCGCATTCCCAATATTCCCGTAAAAGTACTCGATGAAAAAGCTATTTTCATGCGGGATACTACCACCTATATCTGGACGCTAAACGAGACAAATACCGTCGTAGCTACTCCGGTTGTTCCGGTGAAAAAAGAAGGAGGAAAAGTCTTTGTACACAAGGGTAATGCAACGTGGAACCGCGTTTTAGTAGGCAATTTAGCTGAAGTAAAAGAAGGAGAACCCTTTCCTTCCAATCACTAGTAGACTTGGGTGTTTGGAGTAAAATTATACAATATATTCCAAAAGTTATATAATATTCTTTTAAGGGAGAGTTGATACCTTCGCCCTACATATGAAGAGAATATTAGTCATACTTTTTAGCTTTTTGTACTTGTTTTTAGCCTCAGGCTTCAGTACATACCAGCACCTCTGTAAAGGATTGGTGCAGCAAACGAGTGTGGCTTATGCTCAACTTGCGGAAGATAGCTGTTCTTTTTGTAGCAAAACAGGAAATACGGTAAATGAACCGAAAAAGAATTGCTGTCAAGACAAAGTTGAAGTTGTAAAAGTAAAGTCTGAAGTACAGCAATCTAGCTTTAAGGTTTTAAAGGTTTCATTTTTTGTTGACGTTATCTTACACCGCTATTTTGGTGCAGTATACGAGTTTGTCGCTGCACCAAAAGAGATTTTAATTCCCTACCTATATTATCTTGATCAGACAAAGGAGATTCCTTTGTACATCAAACATTGCGTATACCGAATTTGATTAGTACACAACGTTGAATATATCCTCCTCATGGGTGGATAATGCAAAGTTATTGTATAATTAAACGCGTGATTTGAAATGAAATTCAATGCAATAGCGTTCGTTGTTCTATGGAGTACAGCCAGTGCTGTATCGGCTCAAACGCTTACTTTAGCACAAGCTATAGAACAGGTTACTCAACGCTATCCCCTTATAAAAAGTAAAGAAGCTAAACTACAAGCTTCGATGTATAATACCCAAAATCAGAAGGGACATTATTTCCCAGATTTAACTTTTGGCGCTCAACAGAGCTATGGTACGATTAATGCACAAAATGGTCCGTTGTATGCGTATGGTGGCTTGGGATCAGCAGCTACTTCCATGCCATTAGCAGAACAAAATTGGAATGCTGCCTTTGGATCTCTCTATTTTGCCAATGTCAATTGGAATGTGTTTTCCTTTGGTAAAACGCGTCAAAGTGTAGCGATGGCAAAAGCGCAGCAAGCAGTGCAACAGCATGATGTAGCTCAAGAGATATTTAAACAACAAGTAAAAGCAACTGCTATTTATCTAAATACTTTAGCGGCCCAGCGCATTGTTGAGGTTCAACAGCGAAATGTAGACCGCGCTCAAGTTTTTTATGCGCTTACAGAGGCCAAAGCATCAAGTGGGTTAATCGCTCAGGTAGATGAACGCTTAGCACAAGCAGAGGTAGCTTTTGCTCAAACAACCTATATCAAAGCCCAAGACAAAGTATTGGAATGGGAAAAACAATTGTCTGATGTATTGGATCAACCCACGCAATCCTATGCGTTAGATCCTGTATTTGTAACGACAAAACCCCTGCTTTTTGATGGTGAATACCCAAGGGAAAACCATCCTTTTTTGCAAGTACAAGCCCAAAAAATAACACAAAGTGAGACGATGGAAAAAGTGGTACAACGCAGTCGTTTACCTCAACTCAATGCCTTTGGTGTTATACAGGGGCGCGGATCAGGTTTTGATTGGAACTACGTGCAGGACAACTCGGCTTTTAGCCGTAATTACAGCAAAGGAGTAGGGGTTGATCGCACCAATTATTTGGTTGGTTTACAATTGACGTGGAATATTTCTCACTTTTTCAGATCTGGGTCTAAAGTAAAAGAACAAGAACAACACTCTACTAGCTTGCAAGCAGATTACGCAGCTATGGATCGCGAATTGTCCAATCAAGTAGAACTGACCAAAGCGCAGTATCAACACGCAACGGATATTTGGAATCAAAGCGCGATTGAAGTGCAAGCCGCTACTGTAGCTTTTGATCAACAAAAAGCCTTGTATGAAAATGGACTAAGTGATTTAGTTGCTTTTACTCAAGCACTATACACCTTGCAACGAGCGGAAATTTCTTTTGAAGTGGCTCAGAACAACATCTGGCAGGCCCTGTTAATGCAAGCCGCTGCACAAGGAGATATTCAAATTTTAATCAACGCCATTCCCCAAAAATAATAGAGTATGAATTTAATTCGATTTGCCTTGCGCAAGCCGATATCTATTATGGTATTGGTGATAGGATTACTGTTCTTTGGTGTGAAGTCATCCAAAGAAATTCAGGTCGATATTTTACCTGAAATGAATTTACCCGTGGTGTATATCGCCCATTCATTCAATGGCTATACCCCCCAACAAATGGAAGGGTACTTTACGAAAATGTATGTCAATATGATGCTTTTTGCCAATGGCATTAAGAGTATTGATACCAAAAATACCCAAGGCCTAACCTTGATGAAGGTGGAGTTTTACGAAGGGACAGATATGGGCGAGGCAATTGCTTCCATTTCGGCTTTGTCGAATCGCTCGGTAATCTTTTTACCCCCTGGTGCACCACCTCCGTTTATTATTCGATTTGATGCTTCTTCTCAACCTGTTGGACAATTGGTGTTCCGATCTGAGACGAAGACCAATAACGAATTACAAGATATTGCCAATTTTGTGGCACGTCCCTTTTTGATTAAGATACCAGGTATGACTACGGCACCGCCTTTTGGAGGTTCACCACGTACAATCGAAATCAACATTGATCCCAACAAGCTCCGTGCCCATCAAATGAGTCCAGAGCAAATTGTGGAAGTGATTAGCAGACAAAACGTTACTATGCCTTCAGGAAATGTGTATGTCGGAGAGAAAAACTACTTAACTCCAACGAATAACACCCTAAAAACCGTAGAGGAATTTGGCGATATTCCCTTGTTTAAAGGACAAGTGGACAACGTGTATTTACGCGATGTTGCCACGGTAAAAGACGGAGCAGATATCACCACAGGCTACGCCCTTGTAGATGGAAAGCGTTCCGTTTATATCAACATTGCCAAATCGGGAAAAGCATCGACTTATGATGTGGTGCAACAGCTGAAAAAATCAATTCCTCACATCCAGAACAACCTACCTGATGATGTAAAAATATCCTATGAATTTGACCAATCAGTCAATGTGATTAACGCAGTAAAGAGTTTGTTGTTGGAAGGAGTATTAGGGGCTTTGTTAACGGGATTGATGGTGTTGTTGTTTTTGCGCGATCCAAGAGGAGCATTAATTGTAATTACAACCATTCCCATAGCCATTATTTCGGCTGTGCTATTCCTCAAGTTATTCGGTCAGACCATTAACATTATGACGTTGTCTGGACTGGCGTTAGCTATAGGTATTTTGGTTGATGAGAGTACGGTAACCATTGAAAATATACACCAGCATTTTGCGTTAGGTAAGAGCAAGGTGCAAGCCATTTGGGATGCGTGTAAAGAGATTGCATTCCCCAAATTATTGATTCTTTTTAGCATTTTAGCAGTATTTGCACCCGCTTTTATGATGACGGGGATTCCAGGGGCTTTGTTTATGCCGTTGGCTATGGCGATTGGATTTGCAATGACTGTTTCTTTTTTGCTCTCTCAAACCTTTGTGCCGATTATGGCGAACTGGTTGATGAAATACAACCCTGAAAAACACGCTATGCCGACTGAAGCAAAAGGGTTTGACAGGTTTAAAAATCGCGTGGTTGTAGGAATTGAAAAGATCATGCCGATCAAGAAAATTTTAGTTGTTGGATCCATTACTTTGGCAATGCTAGCTGTAGCATTTATGTATCAAAATATTGGAAAAGACGTATTGCCTGTGGTAAATTCTAGCCAAGTACAAATGCGTATTACTGCACCAGAGGGCACGCGTATTGAACATACCGAAAGAAAGATAAAACAGGTACTCGCAGAGCTAGAGGATCTCTTTGGCAAAGAGAAAATCGCCATTTCTTCTGCTTTTGTTGGGCAACATCCATCCTCCTTTGCAGTGAGTCCGATTTACTTGTATAATGCAGGGCCTCACGAAGCCTCTATGCAGGTTGCTTTCCGCGATTTTAGCGGCAATACCGATGAGCTAAAGGATCAAATACGCCAGCGCATACAACAAAAATTACCTGAGTTGAAAGTGACCTTTGAACCAATTGAATTAACCGAGAAAATCTTGAGTCAGGGGACCAATACGCCGATTGAAATTCGCATTTCAGGGATGATGCGCAAGATGAACATGATGACGGCAACTAAATTACTGGCAAAATTGAACGAGATCGACTATATGCGCGATCAAAGCATGCCAATTTCAATGAATTATCCGGCTTATGAAATTAACATTGACCGCGTACGCGCAGCACAATTGGGATTAGATGCGATGGATATTGCAAAATCCTTAGTGGCAACTACAGCTTCTTCTCGCTATACAAACCGCAATATGTGGGTAGGAGGTATGATGGGCATTGCCTATGATGTTCAGGTTCAAATGCCACAAAATCAACTGACGAGCAAAGAAGAGCTCGAGAGTATTCCGCTGAGTAAGAATGCAGATCGCCCTGTGCTAAGTGATGTCGCTACGATTGTAGAATCTAAAGCACTAGCAGAGAGCTATAACGAAGGAACTATGGGATATGTAACGGTGGTTGCCAATGTGCATCAAACGGATTTGAATCGAGCGAAAGTCGATGTAGAAAAAGCCATTGCCTCTTTGGGCGAATTGCCAAAAGGAGTGAATGTTGAACTAAAGGGAATGGCACCCGTACTCGATGAAACGATGAAGAGTTTAGCAGGCGGACTAGTTGTGGCTATTGTTGTAATATTTTTGATGTTAACAGCTAACTTCCAATCGTTTAAAGTGTCGTTTGTTATTTTGACAACTGTGCCCTTTGTTATGTTAGGTGCGTTAGTGCTGTTAAAGATCACGGGATCAACGGTTAACTTACAATCCTATATGGGGATTATTATGTCTGTGGGGGTGTCGATTGCCAATGCGGTGCTCTTAATCAACAACGCAGAAACTTTGCGAAAAACAGGGTGGACCGCTACAGCTGCTGCTATTGAAGCCACAAAGCTCCGCATCCGACCAATTGCCATGACTACCCTAGCTATGATTGCGGGAATGCTTCCTATGGCTATAGGACATGGAGAAGGTAGTGAACAAGTAGCACCACTAGGAAGAGCCGTAATTGGAGGATTACTTGCTTCAACTGTCTCTGTACTATTTGTTTTACCGATGGTCTTTGCTTGGGTTATGGACAAAGTAAGCAGTCAATCCCCCTCTCTAGATCCAGAAGATACAGCGAGCATTCACTATTTACCGACTGAAAATAAATAAAACAATGAAAAGAATATATATAGCCTTGGTTAGTTTAGCAGTACTAACCGCATGTACAGATAAGAAAACAGCCGAAACTACTCCTGAAAAACCAGCAATGGCAGGAATGATGAACAAGATGGAAACTTTTGTACTTGAAAAGACCAATCCGGTTGTTTCCCTTCAACTACCTGCTGAACTGAGAGCGGATCAGCGCACTGAATTGGTAGCAAAAGTCAATAGTTATGTCACCGATTTACGCGTAGATATTGGCGATATAGTTAAGAAAGGACAAGTGTTGTTAGTTTTGGATGCCCCTGAAATACAAGCTCAGGTTGCAAGTGCTCAGGCCAAGTGGAAAGCACAAGAAGCACTGTATGTTGCAACAAAAGCAACCTATGACCGCACCCTAAAAGCAAACGAAACGGTTGGCGCCATTGCACCTGATTACCTGGAACAAGTTACCGCAAAGATGTTAGCTGATAAAGCACAGGTGAACGCCGCATTATCTGCTTACCAAGAAATGAAGAACATCGACCAATACCTGGTGATTAGAGCCCCTTTTGACGGAGTAGTTACCGATAGACAAGTGGATAAAGGCGCTTATGTTGGACCGATGAATAAATTGCCTTTGTTGGTTGTGGAAGATATTCATCGGTTGAGGTTAAACATCGCTGTTGCCGAAGCGCATACGCCTTATGTACAAGTAGGAGATACGGTGACCTTTAAGGTGAAAACCATCCCTCAACACGTTTTTTCTGGCGTGATTAGCCGTCAGTCGGGTAGTTTAGATTTAAAGCTGCGTACCGAACAGCTTCAGGCGGATATTAACAATAAAAATCAGCAATTAAAACCCAATATGATTGCTGATGCCACCCTGCGATTACAGCGCAATGAACCGAGTTTCTTCGTGCCCAAAACGGCCGTAGTAGAAAGTAATTTAGGCGTTTATGTTATCGAGATAAAAGATGGAGTGGCGTATCATATCCCAGTTGCAAAAGGAAGAGTAATGCCGATGATGGTGGAAGTTTTTGGAGAATTAACCGTGGGATCAACCCTCTTGAAAATGGCCACAGAAGAAATAATGCATGAACAAAAAATAAAAAAATAAAATGAGAACAAAAGGGATGAAAACAATGGGCGTACTTGCTTTAAGTGTACTAGCCATCGCATGTGGAGAAAAGAAGACAACTTCAGATACACAGGCTAAAGAAGCATTAGAGCAGACGCAACAAGAACTACAGCATATGGCTACAGGGGCATCTGCTACTGCTTCAACACAACAGCACAAAAAAGGAGATGCAGTACCCAAAGAATTGGTTTGTATGGTAAACGATGCCTATATGGGCAAGCAGCAATTGGAGGTTATGCACCAAGGTAAAATGTATTATGGCTGTTGTGCCATGTGTCAATCGCGCATTCCTGAAGACGAAAGCGTACGCGTTGCTTTAGATCCCTTTTCTTTAGAACAGGTGGATAAAGCCGAAGCTTATATTGTAATTATAGGAAACAATGGTGAGGTCGCTTATTTTAAAAATGAGGAAAATTACCAACAGTTTGTAGCCGAAGCACCAATTAATTAATGTAGAAGTAGGGAAGTAGCTACCTACTTCCCTCTATTTTTTTAGGTATGAATCAGTTGTGTATTTTGCATATAAAAAATATGGTTTGTCCTCGTTGTATTGATTTGATTCGAAAGGAGTTGGATAATTTTGGGATAGCTGTTAAAGACGTGCGTCTAGGTGAGGTGACGTTGTTTACTCCTTTGTTAGATGTGGAAATAAACCAAATAAAGGTACGATTCTTGGAGTTAGGATTTGAGTTGCTCGACGATGCCTCTGGTATTATGGTGGAGCAAATCAAGCGAAAAATTATTGAATATGTAGAGGCGAAGGATGCGCAAGCGATGAATCTATCGGATTATGTAAGTTCAGCAACTACCTTAGGGTATGCGCGTATGGCTAGGTTATTCACCAAGCACACCCAACTCACTATTGAAAAGTATTATATCTTATATCGTATCGAAAAAGTAAAAGAGCTGATTTCATATGGAGAGTTATCCCTTGAGCAAATCGCCCAACAACTTCACTACAAAGAGGTGAGCCATATGAGTAAACAATTTAAAAAGATAGTAGGTCTCTCTCCTTCGGTTTACAGGAAAAATCAAAGGTTTGAACGGAAGTACATCGATCATATTATTACTTAATTACCAATGACTATGCAGGTACTTTGTATAGTTTGACTGTTTGTTGACAAAAAGAGGACCTTGGACCGTCCTCTTTTTTATTTTCATGGCTGTTTTTTGCTCCATTTCTCATCCGCAAATTAACGGTAGGATGTAGTAGTTTTGTTTCAACTATAAAAGCTTTTGTTCTGGGTGATAGCAGTATTTGACTAGGTTGAGCTGTTTTTATTTTCTTCTTACTTTTTTATTAAAAAGTTGAGGTAAAAAAGATTTGCTATGCTGAAATAGTATCTTAAATTTGTGCGAAATTTTAATAAAATGAAGAAAGGAATAGCGCTTTTGGTTCTTGTCCTACTAGGGAGTTTACCATCATTTGCTCAAACAATCAAAGATTTTAAATTGCTAAAAGGGCAAACAGAAGTAGAGGTTGTGTTTAATTACGAGAATCTTCGCATGATGAAGGACAACTTGACTGAAGAACAGTATGTAGTAAATCACAGCCAAAATTTAGAAAAAAAAGATGAAGGATCATCAGCAGTGTGGGTTAGATCATGGAATAGAAGCAAAGAAGACCTTTGGAATCCTAAGTTTATACAATTAGCTAATAAGTACACGGATAAAAAGGTTAAGTTTAAGGACAAAGCACCAAGCTCAATCTACATTTTGTTTGTTGATGTACTGTGGATATACCCAGGATGGGATGCTGGAATCATGAAACAAGGGGCTAAGGTAACTTCAACCTTGCGACTAGTTCACAGAGATAATCCAACCGTAGTTCTAGCACAAGAATCATTTGAAAATATGCCAGGTAATCAGTTTGGATCAAATTATAACAATGAATTGCGAATTGCTGAAGGATTTGCAAAAACAGGAAAAGTCTTTGCGAAAAAGATAGTAAAGAGTATTTAAGTATATAAATCATGGTAAAAGCGCAGTGAATATCACTGCGCTTTTTTTTGAATCTGGGATTAAATACTTGGATAAAACACTTAAATTGACGTACTTTAGGTAGTTATTACACCTATGTATCGTCTCTCATAAATTTAGGACTATGGAAAATTTCATCCTTTTAGATCAAGAAAATCTAGCGCATGAACATATTTGTTGTGCAATTTCAGATAAGAAATGTGCGGAAGGATATGAATTGAAAAAAGATTGGCTGAGACGAGAGATGGACAATGGTTATGTATTTCGCAGGATAGACGCCAGAGCAAAAGTGTTTATTGAATATGGACCTGCTGAATATGGCTGGGCGCCCATCGTAGCGCCTAACTATTTGTTAATTAATTGTTTTTGGGTTTCGGGTCAGTACAAGGGAAAGGGCTATGGTAAACAGTTACTCCAACTGGCGATTGACGATGCAAAAAAAGACCATCGGCAGGGATTGGTTACTATTGTTGGAACAAAGAAGTTTCACTTTATGAGTGATTCGAAATGGTTGCTTAAACAAGGATTTAAAGAGGTAGAGCAAACCAAAGATGGGTTTAGTTTACTTGCGTTGACCTGGAATGATCAAGGGGAATTACCTCAGTTTAATGCAAGTGTTCACCACGTCCCCGAGGGGAATAAAACGGGAATAACTGTATACTATTCCAACCGATGCCCTTTTTCTGAATTTCATGTTCGACATTCATTAATTGAAACCACTCGAAAGCGAAATATTCCCTTGGAAATAATCAAATTAGAAAGTAGAGAACAAGCACAACAAGCCCCTTGCCCTGCTACAATTTTTAGCTTGTATTACAAAGGGAAATTTATCACAACCGATATCAGCGTCTGTATGGATAGTCGTTTTGATAAAATTGTAGATAAACAAATGGAAAAAGAATAGTATAGGTTTTTTTTAGGAAAATGCAGGTTAAAGTCAATTAATTGTATGACATAATGATTGTTTTTTATTAAATTTAATAAAAATAAAATAGAGTTATTATGGAAGGATTACTTATTGATTGGCAACAAATGCCGACCTATAATACCGTTATGGCAGTTGCAACAGGTGCTGCTTTGCTGTCTTTAGCTGCGATGGGAAAGAGTTTACTTCACAATACTACCGTAAACCCCAAAGGTTGGGCGATGAATTTATTCGCCTTGGCATTGATCTTACTTACCACAGGTTTACACATGACCGTTACTTGGCCACTGGCAAAGTATTTCCCCTTTGACAATATTATATTTGGCGAACCGTGCTTAGTACTGGGTGCCATGTTATTGCCTATTGCTTTTTACCTGTGGCAAAATGAAAAAGATATTATTGAAAGTGACCACCGTGTACAATTGATTGCCGCCAATTTCAGGCATTTTAAATACTTGATGATTGGAATTGGATTGGGGATGATTGGAATTGCATTTGCAGGGGTTATTTACCAGTTGTTTGCAGCACCAAAAGAAGAACCAATCTCGGGTATGTTTGCTGATTATCCTATGTTTGAAGCGGTTTGCGTTTCCCTAGTTTATGCGGGTATTGGGGTAGCAGCTATTCTTACCCCAACTATTTTAGAACATCTAATACAGGGAAAATACAAAACGAGCATGGTTAAATTCGGTTATTTTCTTTTTGTACTCGTGGGCTGGGTTTGGTTGCTGTTTGGAGCATTGAATTATTTTACCCATGTGGGCTTAATTGTTAATACGATGGAATAATGGAAAGAATAAAACAACCACAGTATCCTGTCAATTTTTCGCATGTGGGGATTACCGTACCTAATTTGGAAAAAGCACTAGTTTTTTATCTGGAAGTCATGGGATGGTATCACGTATCAGGTCCTATTGTAGTGAAAGAAGACGGACACAGTAGGCTAACAGAAATCGGAAAATTGTTGTATGGCGAAGGATGGAAAGAATTTCGATTCGCCCATTTGAGCTCTGCCGATGGCATTGGTTGTGAGCTTTTTGAGTTTGCAAACAATACCGATTCACAATCGGTCAATACACCGTTTCGCACGGGCATTTTTCACTTTTGTGTACAAGATCCTAATATAGAGGATTTAGTAGAACGCATAGAAGCCCATGGCGGGCAACGCATGTGTAGTATTATTGAATTAGATCCAGGAAATAAACCGTATAAGATGGTGTATGTCAAAGATCCCTTTGGCAATATGATCGAAATTTATACCCATTCCTATGAAAGACACAATTTAGGGTAGGCGACAATGTAAAAGTAGTATTACTCTTGTGAGTATAGGGATTGCCATTGGGCGAAACGCTCTTGTATAATGGGAAAAAGCAAATCGTAATTAGACCAAGTGTTTTCTACGCGATACAGTTGGTTGTGATCTAAGTATTCCTCGTTTATACTAATATCGAATACTTGTGCATAATCGCTAAAATAATCTTGGAATTTTGTAGCAAACACAGTCTCGTCATCGTAATAATCGCGAATAAAAGCATTGCCTTTTTCGTTAAGGTCTTCTTCCATTAATTTTCCATCACAATGAGTCAATAAAAAAGATGTCCCAGTTAAGGAACGGTTCTTTACTGCTTGTACTTCATCTGCTAACTCTTCGCTTAATTCTTGTGCTAGAAAGTCGTTTTGAATACACCAAGTGAGGAGCATACCCATATGGGTAGCCCCATGTTCTGGAGGTAAATCCGCTGGGAAATCACCTTCGTAATGCCAAGAAGCGTCGTCGTATTTTGTCATAGCCTATAAGGGTTAACTAAGGTTGTTTTCGTTTTTTTCATCGGTTGCATCTGTTTTTTGGCAGTAGAAGCCTGTATCTCCTTCGCTTTTACTCTTTTTTCTTCTCGATTAAATGCTGCGTTGGTCTTCATCCTCGATTCAACTATTTGTTTGGATCTATGTACTTTCGTGTTACGGCCGAAAAAACACTAGGATAAATATAGGGAAAAGTTTGATAGGAGTAGAAAATAATAAATCTAAGGGCTTGAAAGGGAATCGTGTTGATTGTTTTATATTTGACGTTTACTTTATATAAAATTATGAAAAAAGTATACCAGTATTACCCTCATATTTTGGCATTTCTCGGTTTTATTCTGATTGCCCTACTGTATTTTTCTCCAGTGCTACAAGGAAAGAAATTGTATCAATCGGACATTGTCCAATATATGGGAATGGCAAAAGCTCAAACGGATTTTAAAGCTGAAACAGGTGAGGAGCTATACTGGACGGATCATGCTTTTTTGGGAATGCCAACCTATCAGTTGGGCGCTCATTATCCGTATAATTACATCAAAAAGTTAGATCAGGCGATACGCTTTTTACCGCGACCAGCAGATTATTTATTTTTGTATTTTCTCTCTTTTTACATTTTGTTGATCACGTTGAGAATTCATCCATTAAAAGCCTTTTTTGGTGCTTTGGCCTTTGGATTCTCTACGTATTTGATTATTATTTTTGGCGCAGGACACAATGCAAAAGCCCATGCGATTGCCTATATGCCTTTGGTTGTGGCTGGAGTGCTCTTGGTGTTTCGAAAGCGCTATGTCATAGGGGCGTTAGTAACCACATTAGCAGTGGCTTTGGAAATACAAGCCAACCACTTTCAAATGACGTATTACCTCTTGTTTTTGCTTGCTTTTTTTGGGGTCTATTACTCCATAAAAGCGATACGTGCAAAAACGTACAACCACTTGTTCTTGTCTTGGGGAATTCTCTTGGGATCTGCAATAGTAGCGCTGGGGGTCAATGCAACGAGTTTACTAGCAACTGCGGAATTTTCAACCTTTAGTATTCGCCATAAAAGTGAGTTAACCATGCAACCTGATGGATCAGCAAAGCAAACAACTTCGGCAATGGATTACGACTATATTACAGAATATAGCTACGGGATTGCCGAAAGTTTAAATCTTATTTTTCCGCGTTTGTTTGGCGGAGGAATGTCTGAGGATGTAGGAATCGATTCTCCTGTATATCAATATGTAATTAACCAAGGAGCCTCTACGGAAGAAGCTCAGAAATTTGCATCTAATGTACCGTTATATTGGGGAGATCAACCCATTGTTGAAGCTCCTGCTTACCTCGGTGCTATTGTATTTTTCTTGGCCGTTTTTTGCCTCTTTGCGGATCGTCGAAAGATAAAGTATGTTTTTTTGGCGGGTATAGTTTTAACGTTGTTGTTATCTTGGGGTAAAAATTTGACTGGATTAACGAGCTTCTTTATCCACTACATCCCTTTATACGATAAATTTAGAGCGGTATCCTCCATACAAGTGATTGTAGAGCTGTGCATGCCAATTTTGGCGATTATGGGACTGCAAACGTTTTTTAAATTGGAAGCAAATGATCAAAAGAAATACCTGTTGCAAACAGGCCTTCTCTTTTTTGGTATGGTTGGTTTACTTTGGTTGGGGAAAGATGCCTTCAGTTTTACGTCTTATCGCGATCAATTTTATGCCCAAACAGACCAAGGACGTGTCTTTTTGAGCGTATTGATCAAGCAAAGACAAGAGGTGTATACTGCAGATTTACTGCGTTCTTCTCTATTTGTAGGACTCGTAATTGGCGCGTTGTTTTTAGCGCATAAAAAGTATGTGTCGACCATTATGGCTACAGTACTCGTTGGTGGACTCATGGTTGCAGATCTAGTGCTGATTGATAAGAGGTACGTCAACAACGATAATTTTGTTGCGGCTTATATGATGGAGGTGCCTTTTCAAAAAAGTCCTGCAGATGAGTATATCCTACAAGATAAGAGCCATTATCGCGTGTATCATCCACAAGGACGTTTACAAGCCAAAACCAATTATTTTCACAAGTCTGTAGGAGGATACAGTGCGGTTCGACCACAAAAAGCAGATGAAGTTTTTATTTATCAGGTAGAACCTCAGCTCAATACATTAATCGACCACATCAACCAAACAGCAATGACCTTAGAAAAAAGTCTGTCCGTATTGGATATGTTGAACGTCAAATACCTTTTACTTCAAACCCAAGATAATCAGGATATTCCCCTTTTAAATACCAGTGCGAACGGACCTGCTTGGTTTGTGGAGTCAATGCAAATGGTTCATTCCCCAAATGAAGAAATGAAAGCGTTGGCTTCTTTGCAAGCGAAAAAAGAAGCTATAGTCAACGCGGTTAAATTCCCAGAATTAGCAGCAAAATCTTCTTTTGCCGTAGATGCTATGGCAACGATTGTACTAGAGAACTATCAACCTAATTACTTAGAGTATACCACACAAAATAATCAAGATGGATTTGCCGTGTTTTCAGAGGTGTTTTACAACAAGGGGTGGAATGCTTATATTGACAATCAACTCGTTCCCCATTATGAAGTGAATTATTTGTTGCGCGGATTGCCAATTCCCCCAGGAAAACATAGAGTTGAATTTAAGTTTGAACCTCAAGTGATTCAAATAGGTAGTAGAATCACTATCGCTAGTTTTGTTCTGCTGTTTTTGTTCCTTGGTGGTGGTTTTTATTGGAATAAACGAAAAAAACAGAAGAAAGAAGCACAAGAGTGGTAAAAATGATGTAATGATTGACATATTGAGTAGGAAATGCATGAAGAAATAAATGATTTTGAGGACGCTGTGAAAAAAGCGCTCAGGATATTTTTTAAATTGTACTATATCATATAATCAGTACGCCTATGTTAATTTTCAATCCTTCAGGATTATTGGTGCCTGACCATATTATTGTTTCAACAATACAAGAATTTGAACAGGAATTTGTTTCAAATATCTCAACCGTAAAAAGAAGAGCTTTGTTTCATTCGTTTGTTAAATATAATGAAGACTTTAAAAAAGTTTGTAAATTAAAGGAATTGCATCAGTGGATGGATGGGTCTTATGTCCCTAAAAAAGAAAATCCAGGAGATTTTGATTTAGTGACGTTTTTAGATGTGGACATTAGTCTCGATTTAGGTATTTAAGTGATGAAGCATACTGGATTGATCGATTCACAAAAACAAGACGTATTCAGGGAAATAGATTAGCTAAAGGTTTTTTAGAAGTCAGGTATTAAATTTGACAATATGGATGAGGTTAGATTCTATAGTATCTTAGATCTTATTGAGGAAATCGATAAAGTAGATCACATGATTGAATTACATCGCAATTCATCATCAACTGTAATGATCAATCAATATCAGCATCAAAAATTGAAATTGAGCAATTGCTTGGTTCAAGAACTACTCCTCCAGAATGAGAATCGATAGAAAGTAATGTATATCATTTAACTATTTATTGAAAAATTTTATAAGAATGAGATTCAAAATCATCAGTTTAAAGCAGATGATGATTTAAAAAAGATAGCGGATGCTTTTATCTAACATCAACACTAAAATATAAAAGAGCTATTGTGGAATGACAATAGCTCTTTTATGTTGGTTAATTTGAGTTTAACACGTTGTAATTAAGCGCCTTACTTCTATTGTGTTTCTTTTATTTTCGAGATTAAAGTACGCTGTTTTAAAAAGATAGCATTATTTTACTATTTGATAAGTAAAGGTTTCTTTCATTCGTTTTAAATCAGGTATATTGAATATATTGTTTATTTTAAGTTAAATTTATAACTTTAATAAGTTAGTTTAACTTTTAAACCCCTTATTTAAAATGAAGAAACTGTATCTGTTTTTTGTTTTTTGCTTGGTGTCTGTGTTATATGGACAACAAGTAAAACCGCCTACGTTTTCAAACGGTAGTGGCTTTTATGACCAAGGATTTTCCTTGCAACTCCATCATGAAAATCCCAATGTCACGATGGTTTATACCTTGGATGGCTCTGAACCGTCCATAGATAATATACAAGGTAAAGTGTATGATTATAAAACAAGATATCCACAGTATGGCGGTCAATTGCCTTTTGAACTGCATCAGGATACGTTGTATTCCTATGTCTATCAATCGCCAATCTCGATTTACGATCGAACGATTGATTCTAATCGAATTGCCAATATTTCAACTACGTATGAATATGATCAGTATTTTCCAACTACACGACTAGACAAGAGTTTTGTGGTTCGGGCAAAGGCATATTTAGATGCAGATCACTATTCTGAAACGGTTACTAAGGTTTATTTTGTTGATAAGCAGTATTCATTTCCTGTGGTCAATATCAATGTGGATGACGATTTGCTATTTGGCTATCAAAATGGATTATGGGTAGCGGGAAAGACATTTGATGAATGGCGTTTAGCGCATCCTACGGTTGATGATTATGAAACAACAGTGCCTGCGAATTATTGGGCCAAAGGATCTGAGTCAGAAGTGCCCGTTAATTTTATTTATTTAGAAGGTGGAATAGAAAAAATTAATCAAACTGTGGGAATACGCAACCACGGTAATGGATCGCGTTTTTTTAAAAATCGCTCGTATCGTTTATATGCCAAGAATGCTTATGGAGAAAAACAAATGGCGCATTCCTTCTTTCAAAACTACCCCTATGATTCTTTTAAGCGAATTATCGTTAGAAATTCGGGCAATGATACCTATCGAACGATGTTTCGCGATGCCTTTATTCAAAAACTCAATGAGCATTTGCATGTCAATACACAAAAGTACCAGCCTGTCATTACCTTCGTAAATGGGGAATACTACGGCTTGATGAATCTTAGAGAGCGCTATGATGAAAAGTATTTTGAACGCGTGTACAACATCAAAGAGAGTGACCTTGATTTTTTAGAAAATGATGCTGTTGTAGAAGTAGGTGATGATGTGAAATATAAGGCTGTTGTATCATTTTTTAAAACAGAAGATTTAAGTAATAGCACGAAATACAAGGAAGCACTGACCTATATTGATGAGGTGAATTTTACGGATTATCAGATCGCTGAGATATTTGCTGCTAATTTTGATTGGCCTCATAATAACAATGTGTATTTCAGAAAAAGAGTCAATTATACGCCTCAAGCACCCTATGGACATGATGGAAGATTCCGTTGGGTGTTGAAAGATTTAGATGCGGGGTTCAATGGTATTGATGAATGGATTGCTAATTCATATAACCACAATACGCTGGCATCAGCGATTGCCAGTGACGATCAGATATTGAATGGACTTTTAGCCAATACGACCTACAAGCATTATTTTTTAAATCGATTTGCAGATTTAATGAATACGTCCTATAAAACACAACATATGGTTGATCTGATTGATGAGATGCAAGAAAATATACGGGAAGAAATGCCGCGCTATATTGAGCGTTGGCATTTACTACAGTCCATGAATGAATGGGATAATCGCCTTAATCAATTGAAAGAATTCGCTCAATTGCGTCCTGCGTTTCAGTATCAACAATTACGCACCCAATTTAATTTGAGTGGGAATTATCAACTTACGGCTCAAACAAACGATAAGAATAGAGGATTTGTCAAAGTAAATACGATTGAAATCAACAATAGTACTGTCGGTATTAGCGAAGAGTACGAAAGTTGGAAAGGACAGTATTTTAAAGGAGTTCCCATTACATTAGAAGCCATTGCTTTACCAGGTTATAGGTTTTTACATTGGGTAGGTGATCGATGGTCAACGCAACAAAAACTGATCGTAACTCCACATGCTAATTTTAAGATTAAAGCCATTTTTATACCTGATGTTGGAGCAGGGGATAGCGATCGAGTATCTTTTATACTTTATCCAAATCCAACAACTGATGTGTTGAATGTTACGTCTAGTTCAGATCTTCCTATTTCCTATCGTATTTTTGATTTCTTTGGACAACAAATACAAACGGGGACATTGACAGATCAACGAATTGAGGTCAATCATTTGCGCAAGGGAATGTACTTGCTCGAACTCAACCAGAACAATCAAAAAGTAATTAAGCGCTTTATTAAGAAATAAGAACAAAAAGCTTCTCTTACAACCCGAAGAGAAGCTTTTTTTTATATGTTTATTTTTGAATTAAATCTTATCCAAACACGCCGTTGATGTAATTCTTAGTCATTTCGTGTTTAGGGTTTTCAAAGATATCCTGTGTCAAGCCACTTTCTTTTACTTCTCCCAAATACATAAAGTAGGTGTGATCAGCAATACGTTGGGCTTGTTGCATATTGTGTGTTACAATGGCAATGGTGTATTTTTCTTTTAAATGCAGGATTAGTTCCTCAATTTTAATGGTACTGACAGGATCCAAAGCAGAACAAGGTTCATCCATGAGGATCACTTCTGGACGAAGGGCAACCGCTCTAGCGATACAAAGGCGTTGTTGTTGTCCTCCAGATAAGCGGTGTGCAGGCATTTTCAAGTCATCTTTCACCTCATCCCACAAGAAGGCTTCCGTTAACGCTTTTTCAATGACGCTTTTGTCATGGGGTAGGTTGTTTATTTTTAACCCATAAGCAATATTATCGTAAATGCTTTTTGGAAAGGGATTTGCCTTTTGAAAAACCATACCAATGCGCTTTCTAATTTCGGTTACGGGAATATTTTTGGCATAGATATCTTGATCTTCTAATTTGATAGAACCTTGAATTTTGGCATAGGGAACCAAGTCGTGCATGCGGTTAAAGCTTCGCAACAACGTACTTTTTCCACAACCCGAGGGGCCGATTAAGGCTGTAATTTTATTTTCTTCAAATTGTACACTTACATTTTTTAAAACCTGTTTGCTTCCAAAGCTAATATTTAGGTTGTCAGCAGCTAATTTAGTTTTCATTTTTTCTGAATTTATAACGGATATAAAAGGCGCTTAAGTTTAAGACAAACACCACCATGATAAGTACTAAAGCCGTTCCATAGGCGATGGGTCTTACTTCATCAATGGATTGATGTTGTGTGGATAACATGTATAAGTGATAGGGGAGTGCCATAAACTCTTGGTTGATGTATCCATTGGTATCACTGATGTAAAAGGCAGCTCCTGTAAATAGGATAGGAGCAGTTTCTCCTGCAGCTCTGGATAAGGTTAGTACAACACCTGTCAGAATTCCCGGAACAGCAGAAGGAATCACAACGTCTTTGATGGTTTCAAATTTTGTTGCGCCAACAGCTAAAGCGGCTTCTCTCGTACTATTGGGAATTTGCATTAATGCTTCTTCTGTAGTTGTAATGATATAGGGCAAAGAGAGTAAACCTAGAGTTAAACCGGCGGCTAATAAAGATGTCCCTAATTGAAGGGTTTGTACGAATAAAGCCAAACCGAATAATCCATAGATAATCGAGGGAACACCTGATAAATTTCGAATTGCCGCGCGAATTGTACGGGTTAGCCAGTTGTTTTCTGCGTATTCATTTAAGTAAATCGCACAACATACGCCAAAGGGAATACTGAATAAGGCAGTGATAAGCGTAATTAATACGGTTCCAATAATGGGGGTTAGAATTCCGCCTTTGGTCATCCCTTCACTAGGAACGCTCGAAATAAACTCCCACGACAGACTTCCGGCTCCTTTAGTTACGATCTCTAGGATGATAACGATAAGGAAAAAGCACACAATCAGTGTAGTTCCTACTAGCGTACCCCATTCAACAAGGGAGGATAATTTCAATTTATTAAGCTGCATGGTATTTTCTTAATCGGTTGATAAAATATTCACCTACTAGGTTGGCAATTAGGGTCATAAAGAATAACACAGTGGCTAGTGCGTATAATCCGTAGTAGTGTGTGGTTTGATAGGGAACTTCTCCCATTTCAATGGCAATTGTTGCCGTCATGGTTTTTACAGAGTCGAAGAAGCCTTTAGGAATTAGCGCTGCATTTCCTGTGGCCATTAATACGGTCATGGTTTCACCGATGGCTCGGCCGACACCAAGCATAATAGCGGATATAATACCAGGAGCAGCGGCGGGAAGGATAACTTTGCGCAAGGTTTGCCATTTGGTAGCACCTACGCCATAGCTAGCTTCTTTGTATGTTTTTGGCACGGCATGTATGGCGTCTTCTGCAATGGTAATAATGGTTGGCAAGGCCATAATAGCCAATAAAATAGCCCCATTCAGTGCATTTAAACCATTGGGTAAACCTGCCATATCAGCTAAACCAGGGCTAACCACTACAATTCCCAAAAAACCAATCACCACAGACGGAACTGCCGCTAGCATTTCAATGGCGGGTTTGAGGATGTTTTTTAATCGCGTGCCCGCATATTCAGAGATAAAAGCCGCTGTGCCTATACCCAACGGAATGGCTATCAGCATGGCTCCAAAGGTCACAAGTGTTGTACTTAAAATTAAAGGTAACATCCCGTATAATGGGGTTTTAGCTGTCGGATTCCACTCCATACCCGTGATGAAATCAAGGGGTTTCACATCCATGAAAAAGGAAAATGAATTGTAAATTAACAAGGCTAAAATTCCACCCAATAAACAAAGGACCAATAGACCCGTCGCTTTGAAGATATATTTAAAAGCAATATCTAAACTAATTCTAACTTTATATTTCATTTTATGGTTGTTCTATGATGTAATACCCGTGCTCTTTAATTAGCTGTTTGCCCGTCTCACTATTTTCAAAATCAATAAACGGTTTTACTTTCTCCCACGAATCTTCTAGGATAAACTGATAAAGCGGACGTTGAAAATAGTATAAGCTGTTGTTGATCGCGTGTGCATCTATAGGAGAATACGCCTGAGAAGTAGGGGTTTCTTTGATACTCAGGATTTTTACCGTGGGATTGGTTGCTGTTTCATGGGAGATATAACCCGCACCAACGTAGCCAATTCCTGATTTGTCGGTTTTTATCCCCTCTAATATTTGGGCATTTCCCGTCATTTCTTTTGCCGCGTTTGAAAATTCAATTTTGAGTTTCTTCTTGATGAAGGAATGTGTTCCCGAACTACTCTGACGCCCATAAATATTAATTGGTAAGTCAACCGAAGTAAGCTGATTCCAGTTGGTGATTTCTCCTTCCATTATTTTGGCAAGGGTTTCCAAATCAATCGTGTCTATAGGAAGGTCTTTGTGTACCACAAATGCCGTTGCATCTTCAGCAAAGATTACCGTTCTCACTTTGATGTTGTGTTGTTCGAATTGCTCAATCTCCTTTTCCGATAAAGGACGAGATGAGTTGGCAATATCCGCTTGACCGTTTAATAAGGAGGTAATCCCAATTCCAGATCCTCCACCTGATATAGCAATACTAAAATTAGCATCTACATCGGTGTATTTTTCTGCTAAGTTTACCGCGAGGTTTACCTCTGTATCGGACCCTTTCATCTTGATGGAATGGTTTTGATCACCACAAGAAAATAGCAGGAAAGTCGTTAGTATAAGTAGACTTTTTTGTGTCTGAATGTATAGCTGTTTCATTGGCACAAAAAACATCGTTTATTTTAATGTAAAGGTTACTCTAATGTTATCAATAGGTTAAGGATAAAGGGAGGTAAATTGAATGTAATTCCGCATCAAACTGTTAGGTATGTGCATGTTTACAAGGAGTTATGTAGGAAAACAGTCAAAAAAAGGAACTAAATATTCCCGCTGTATGTTGTTGGTTACCCTTAGGGGGAGGTATCAGCGCAATTAATGGAAATGGCGTTGTTGTTCGGACCAAAACCTTTAGTGGTTGGTGAGGCTTGCGAACAGGGAGAGATGAAAGACTAGGCTTTCTTAGCGTCAAATTGCTGTTTAATTTCCTTGAGAAGCGCCTTGCGTTTGGCTACTGCCTCTTGTTCTTTTTGCTTCTTTTTGGCAATTTTATCTTTGACTATTTTGCGATTCGCTGGGGTATTTCTACTCATTAGGGGTGAATTTAGAAGTATAGAACTACAAAATTAGGAATAAATAAGGATAGCCTCCTAGTTGAACATAAAAAAAGAGAGGGGATAGGAGATAAGCAATACATGGAAAGCGTATCACTTGCCTTTCCCCTTTGTCTTTCGGATGAATATATTCCTTATATAGATGGAAATGACTATTCCTAACTAGAGATACAAATGCCACAATTTTTGGTGGTAATATGTATGCTAAAAGGAATAACCAAAACGCTGTTAACTCCGCTGAAAAGAAGGAGTGAAACGCGCGCTTAGTGCGTCAACTCCACCCATCCGCTATAGTGTTCCCCATGTGAGGTGATAAATTGATAAAAATACGTTGCCGAAGGCAGTATAGTTCCACTATTTGACTGTCCCGCCCACTGATTGGTATAGTGGTTATTCTCGTATACTTTTCGCCCATGTCGATTATAAATCTGAATGTCAACCTCACCAAAGGTGTGAATATCAAAAAAGTCATTTTTCCCATCACCGTTAGGAGAAATCCCCTTGGGAATAAAACAAAAGTCTTGAATATCTTCGAATTCAATACTGGCGGTCGAATAACAACCATTTTCATCTAATGCAACCACTTCAATATGCGTAGTCTTCGGATGCAGTAAATTAGCATAGGAGGAAAGTCCAAGGGTAGCAGCGCTATCATCTATGAGCTGGTCGTTGATGTACCAGGTGTATGTCAGCTGTTGGTCTTCAGAAAATGAAAACGCCTCTATGACCAATTGGTTATCCTTACAGTAGTAGTCTAAGGCAATATCCACTAATGGAAGCACCTTTATTTCTACCGAATAAGGCTTTAAACAAGGGTTTTCTATCGTTGGATGAAACGTATAGGTCGTTGTTTCTTGTGTATTGATCGCAGGTGTCCACGTGCCTTCCACTCCGTCTGTGGACATGGATGGTAAAGAAAAGTCAGATCCTTTGCAAACAGAGGTTTCCATATCAAATTGAAGTTCTACGGTAGGAGGGATAATTTCAACTGTCATTGTTGTTGGTTTAAATCTAGGATCTTGAGGTGTAAAAGTATAGGTCGTTGTTTGTTGATTGTTGACTTGGGGAGACCACGTACCAGTGTATCCTTCTTTGGAGGTGTCGGGTAGTGTGAAATCGGTATTGCTACAATAAGGACCTAGGGGATCAAAAGAGGGCGTTAAGTTTATGATGGAGAAATCGTCGAAGACGTAGTAAGCATCAGTATGAAGCGTTGAAATATCTCGAGTTTCGTAGGTGGTATCCTTTGTGCCAAAAAAGTTACCCAGAATAAAATATTTGATACCAGAAGTTGGAGCTGTATATTCAAATTCCAATAGCGTCCACTTTTCCTCTTCATTAACCCTCAAGACTTCGTTAAAGTTGAAGTCTGGAGATAGGTTGACCTTGCTTTGTGTAGCTTGATAATAGGGTTGTTCTAAAAAGGCAATTCCTATATTGTTTGAGAAGTATTTACATCTATTACCCACTGCGGCATAAAACTGAACGAGATAGGTGGCCCCTTGAATCATAGGTTCCTTTAGTTCACCCTGCACGTACTCTTTGTATTCTAGGGGAGGGTCTCTATCAGGCATTTCCTCGGTGTATAAAACGAGTCCCACCATTGCATCTCCAGTTCTCGGTAGGAATTGCGCAGGGTTAAAAGACTCAAGCGGATACATGGAACAGTTGTGATTTAAACTCATGTGGTGGATGTCTGATGTAGAGTTTGTCGGGTTTCTCCAATGCTTTATAGCCGCATTAAAACGCTCACTCGAGGAATATAAGGTACAGGATAAACTGTCTAAAATTACATCCTCAAAACTCGGATTGAGGACTAAGTTTTCTTGTCCATAACTAAGCGGACTAAACGATAGGAAAGAAAAGAAGCTTGCAAAGAGCAAGGTAATAAATTGAATATTGTTTTTCATTTGGTTGTATTTTTTAGCTTTATGTTGGGGAGACAAAAATTAAAATATACAATACAACCACGATCAGGTTGTATATGGATCAATAAGATCGCGCTGATTGCAATAAAACAGTCAACGGAAAAGGCGCAGGCTGCATATACACCAACATTTTAGTAGGAGAGACATCTACTACAATTGCTTATGACCAAAGCCAAATGAGTTTGACTTCTCTGGTATAGAAAACTGCTAAGGGAGACGGTATTATTTTTGTTTTGGAGACTTTGTAAGGGCGTGCCGTTGATTTTAAATAGTCACCCCAAAGGGGATATCAAACAAGGTTTGCCTCTATACAACAAGGTTTTGTAGAAAAATCGAGATACGTTGTATTTTTCTTAAAACTGTTGGGTCAAATATAAATAAAAAGGAATAAAACAGCTTGTTTTTTTTAAAAAAAATAAACAATAATCCTGTCGATTGACAAGGGTAGCCCCTGTAAAAAGTAGCCCCCTGCTTTCATCTATAGACGATGAAGTGTATTGGATGATGCAGTAGACAACAAGTTAAGAGTAGAGGATAGAGTTGATACGCTCCAATCCCATGTACGAATACTAGTTCTGTTGCCTACTCCAAGTGGATAAAGTTGCGAATGGGGAGGTATAGATAACTCCCCAATTCAAGTAGTTCTATTAATAAATTACGCTTGCTTTGCATGAGTAATCCCCCATTGATTCATATTGGCGCGATCAAAGTCTTGTTTGTATCGATCGGGAATTTTTCCTAGCAGCAAAGCACCAATCTCTACAGAAGGAAAAATCTCTTCATAGGTCAACATATCGTTCAATGCCACCCGTCTATAAATATGGCTGCGCGTAATGTTTTTCATATCATCTAATCCGGAGGCACCTAATAGTTCCACAAAGCTCTCAATTGTTCCTTTATGGTAATTAGCCATTCGTATTTTTTTGTCTGCAATATCCAAGCCTATAGTAAGCTTAGGATCTTGGGTTGCGATACCCGTAGGGCATCGGTTGGTATTACACAGAAGCGCTTGAATACAACCCACGGCAATCATCATCGCTCGAGCGGCATTACAAGTATCAGCACCCAAAGCCATGGCTCGGGCAATATGAAAAGAAGAGGTTACTTTTCCAGAGGCGATTAGTTTGATGTGTTGACGAATTCCCATTCCAGTTAATATATTGTGCACAAAGGCCAACCCATCTAACATAGGAGCACCCATATAGTTAGAAAACTCCTGAGGAGCAGCACCTGTTCCGCCTTCACCACCATCTACGGTAATAAAATCGGGATACGTATCCAAGTGAACCATTGCCTTACAAATGGATATAAATTCAGCTTTATGGCCGATACACAGTTTAAATCCTATAGGTTTACCTTCCGAAAGCGCTCTTAATTTTCCAATAAACTCGACTAATTCCAACGGTGAATTAAAAGCAGAGTGATATGGAGGAGAAGCAACAATCGTATGTGGTTTTACGTGTCTGATTTGAGCGATTTCCACGGTGTTTTTTGAGGCAGGAAGTATTCCACCATGCCCAGGTTTGGCGCCTTGTGAAATTTTCAATTCAATCATCTTAATGCTTGGCAATTTCGCTTTCTCCGCAAATAATTGAGGGTCAAAAGCGCCATGTTCATCTCTACAACCAAAGTATCCCGTACCGATTTGCCAAATTAAATCCCCTCCATTTTTCAAGTGATAGGGGCTTATTCCCCCTTCTCCTGTATTATGGGCAAAATTCCCCAATTTTGCACCGCCATTCATAGCTTCCACCGCCTGTGCACTTAAGGAACCAAAACTCATGGCTGAAATATTGAGGATGCTAGCAGAATAGGGCTGTTTACAATCTTTGTTGCCAAAGAGTACCCGAGGATTGTGGTCTAAGGTATCAAATGCTTTGGGGGCGATCGAATGACACATCCATTCATATCCTTCAGCATAAACGTCTAATTGGGTGCCAAAGGGAATCGTTTCCAATTCTTTTTTTGCGCGTTGATATATAGTGGCGCGGTCAATACGGCTGATCGGCTTACCGTCCGTGTCTGATTCAATAAAGTATTGATACATTTTGGGACGAAGCTCTTCCATTACATAGCGAAGTCGACCAAAAAGAGGGTATATCCGTCTCAGTGTATGCTTCTTTTGATACATGTCTTGATACCCCATACCTACAAAAAAGAGTGTAATGACGAAGAAAATACTCCAGTTTTTATTTAAAAATACAGCGAGTAGAAGCAGTGCAATCAAAAGTAAGGTCGAAAAAATAACGAATTGTTTACGCATAGTGTAGCTAGTTTTAAGGATCGTTTCGATTATATCATAGAAGATATGAATTAGGATTTAAATGCATCCAAATCAATAAAAAAATCAATTATTTAACCCTAAATTTACATATTAAAAATTAATAATAAAATATTATTTCCTATTTGTCGTAGCGGGGGTAAGACCTTATGGGGAAACCTCATTAGGAAGTTTTTCTTTGCCAAAGTAGTTTAGGGATTTCAATTTCCAAGTAGGGGAGATAAAAAAAACCGATAACGAAAGTTATCGGTTTTCTTTGGGGAGAAAGAGGGTTAGCCTCTTTTATGCCTTATGTTTTATAAATAGGGATATTCACTTTTTTTGATTGGGGTGAGCACCTTATTTGGAAAGTTTTAAACTATGATTAGGAAGATTATAATCTTTCATTTTCAATTAAATCTGAGTTTAAAATATCTCTTTGTATTTTACCATCAGCAATAGCTTTTTTCAAAAAAGCCTTTAATTTTGATTTAGTTATAAAGTTATACTTATCATCTTCGTTTAAACAATTAAGTATAATATTTTTCATTTTACCTAACCTACTATATGTTAAATTGTTTATATCTCTATGACTATCCTTTAGAGATTCAATAACAGTATCTCCAGGCGTTTCAGATAAATTTAAATCATTAGCTTTTAAAAGTTCTTCATCTATTAAGACATAGTGTAGAGTACTTAATTTACTTTGTTGTTTACTTGTAATTAAAGCTAAAAGAGCATTCTCTAATTGATCAATACTTTCTATTCTCCATACAGACAAATCATTATTGTTAGTTTTTAAACAATTTGTAATTGCATCTGCTGAAGAATCTTCTAAATCATTTTCATTACAATTTTGCCCCCACTTTGCTCTATTTATACGTCTTACTAAGATAGGCATAATTCTAATTCAATATCTTTTAACACTTCATTTATATATGCTTTTAACCAAGATGTGTCTGAATGTACTTTCTTTAAGATTTCATAACTTTTTATAGATCCCCAATTTTCAAAAGCTCGAACAGCTAATTCTTTAACTTCATCATTTTGATGTGACAATGCTGCTAAAGCAATGACCTGAGAAGTTGGATAAAAAGTATCTTCATCAAAATATTCTAAAACTCTTAAAAGACCAATAAGTACTTTGTCATCATCTGTAAATGCTTTTAAAAATATATCATTTAGCCAATTTATAGTTACAATTCTATTAATTCTTAATTCATTTTGAATTAATTTTATGCTTTCACTTTTATGACCAAATTCAAAATCTTCGTATTTTAATAATGAAATAAATAGAGGGGTTACATTTTCTTTTAAATACAACATTCGACTTTCGTTAATTTCATTTTCTGAAACTACGTAGTTTGTATCGTTTATATTAGTAAATAAATTTATCTGGTTATTACTAATAGAAGAAATTGAAACATCATCTATTCCACTAAATAAATCTAATTCTTCATCAAAGAAAACATTTGATTCATCAGAAGTATTACGCATAACTAAACAAATTTTGAATTAATTTCTGTGTATATATTATTTTCAATTTGTAAAAAATCATCTATAAATTCTTTTATGTTCTCAACATTGAACCTATACATTTCGTTATCAGACAGTGTATTAATATCTATGTTTAACAATATCCCATTAAATTCAGTAATATCATTATTTATTTTCATTAATCTATTTAAATGCTTTAAGTCCATACTAGAATTTATTATCTCATCATTAATAGATTTTTGTCTAGACGACATTTTCATATTCCAATCTGTAATTTGTTTGGTTTCAAAAAACGATATATTATTTTGAAAAGATTTTGCAATATTACTTAGATCTAGTTGATCATATAAATATTGGGTAACAAAACCTAAGCGCTTTGCTTTAATATTGAACTTGTTATTAATCCTTTTAATAAATTCATAGACATCATCTTTAAAAATATTCTTGTCTATCATTTCAATCTGACCAATATTAGAGTTTACAAAAAAGAAATCTATTCTATCAGAGGCAAATCTAATATCCCATTTTTTATCTTTATCATTGAGCCTTAGTCTAGATACCTCGTTTCTATTTGTTGTTTCTGATTTATTATTTTCTGATTTTATTTCAACACTAACTTCTATAAATTGATTAGGTATGAAGCCTCTGTCAGAAAAGTTATCAATAAAAAACTTGATATTCTCATTACTAGCAATGATTTCATCAAAACTACCAAATAAAGATATTTGGTATCTCAAAGTATTTTGTCTCATTTGTTATTTTAAAAAGTTATCAAATATATTAAATAGGAACTAAATATCTAGCTTAAAGTTAAAAAAACTTATATAATTAACTTACAAATAAAATGTTGAATAATTTATTTATTTATTATAAACTCTCTCTATAAATGTAATTTGATATTCAAACATATAAAAACTTTCTCTAATTATATTACGGAAATCCGTAAACCCCTCAATATTTTGAGTCTATCTACTATTTCAACAAAAAACTAACGACTTTGGAGTAGTTTTCAGCCGGCTGCAAGAGCAAGTCGTTTTGAAAGCTCGAACTCAATTTCGAGTGCCTCAAAACTTAGGTTGCTGTGATCTTTCGATGAGTAAACCCACCAATTTTACAAAGTAAAATCTACAGTGATTTCATAGTAGTAAATCACTTACTATTTGACACTAAAGTGCCAAGTGCAACCTTAAAATTCCATTTAAAGTTTTCAAATTGTATATATACTTTCTTTGCTGTAAGATAGTTAAGTAAGTTTTGCAATTGTCTTTCAATTAGCGCTTTAAAGCTGTTTTAAAATGATCTTGGTGTAAAAACGTATTAGTATAATGTTTCCAACAAGCTAAAGCTTACAACTATCCATAATGTAAAATGTAAACCTTTAAAAAAATACAATATGGAAAAAGTAAAACAACCATCAAAAAAAGACAGTCAAAATGAGTTACTCGATGAAGACTATCTAATGAATATCATGAGTGGTGATATAGAAGTTAAGTCTGTAGAACAAGCTAAGCCTACAGTAGAAGAAAAAGGAGAACCTCAAATCCAAGAAAAAACAACAAAGTTCAAAGAGAAGAAACCAAAGAAAGAAGTAGCAATTACTACATACCAAGAGCCTTTTCTACTTAATGAATTTCCATCAACAAGAGCAGGAAAGTTTGTTTATAAGGTCATTCTATATATACATTTCAATTGATATGATTAATAAAATCAAAACCAAAACAAGCAAAATAGACCAAGGATTAGCAAAATTAATTGTTATGCCTAAAACAGCAAGTCGCTTAGGTACTAGTAGGCGTTTGTCTTTTTTATTGAAATAAAATATACCCCATTTCCAATTAGAGGAATCGTTAAAATTTGAGTTATTCATCCAGTTTTAATTTTATGTTTCAATCATTGATTATAAGACTATATGTTTCGATTATTATGTGTTTTATATTTAGTTTATCTAAAAACTTATACACTGTATTATTACAATAAATAATTCATCCTATGTTAGCGTATTTTTCATAGCAGGCATTTCTGAAATAGCCTTTGCTTTGTAATATTTCATGTTCTAATTCAACAGCTGCTAACTTCTTTTCTAACTCTTTTATTCTTTCTTGTTCTGGTGTAAGCTTTTGTTTACCATTGCCTGGAAAACTAGCATCTCCAAACTCTTGAGCCTCTTTACACCATTTATATAACAAGGTGGCTCGAATTCCAAGTTCACGAGCTAATTCTTATTTGTTTGTTCTTTCCTTAGCTAGTTCAACGGCTTGCTTCTTAAAAGCTGCATCTCAAGTCTTTCTAATTCTTTTCATACGTCAAAGATAAGTTTTTATGCTTAACTCTTTGTCCAGATGAAGTTAGCAAGTCCAATAACCATTCTTTGTAATCAACAACTAACTGTTCAGAATACGAACACATTTGAACAGTTTAAAGCAAAAAGAGACTCAGTTATAATCTGAATCTCTTTTTTTATTATTCACAATATTTCTCTTCTATTCCTCCTTCTAAAGCACATTCTAAAATTATCTGAAAGAATAACTCATCGTCTGTTGTTTCTAATAACACTTCATCAAAGTTATCTCTTGGTCGAAAGCTAAATACTTTTGTCTCTATTTCTTGTACGAATAAGTAAAGGTCACTATCCGCATAAAAGATAAACTTTGCAAAATCTTCATTAGTGTGCCAATTTAAGTTGGAATCTATGATTCCGCTTAAAAAAACATCATCATATCCAATTATTAGAGCTGTTTCTGAGCCATACAAGAATACCCCATTTTCATTAAACCCATTGGTTATTTGTAAAATATTCTTGTAGATTTCGGATAAATTAACACTAAATTGTTCGGTAAACAGTTTATCTAATTCACCTAGCTGTTTATTAGATACAGATGGTTGAATAACTTCATTATATTTATTTTTAACCTTTACAAGATCATTAATTAGTTCATTAATTTTTTTCATACTATTTTATTTTAAGGATAGATATTTCCTTCCATTGTATACCAAGTGACTGTTTTACTTTCACCTGCCGACATTCCTTTTGTCACTTTTTTTTGATAGTTTGTTAATGCCTGATGATATGGATCGTTTTTGATTAATACTAAATTACTAAAATCGTTAGTTCCTCCATCATCTAAAGGGAGTTTATGATGTACTTCTCTTTTGTTGTTACACAGGGCTTAGATATTCAGATGCTTATAATCTTACCAAACAAGACATCAACAATGATGTCATTGAGTTTGTAACCAAAAAAACAAACGATCTTCTACGAGTGGAACTAAATAAACACAGTCGAGCTATTTTAGATAAATATAAAGATGTACCTTTTGAAGACGATAAAGCACTACCTGTTATCTCTAATCAAAAGATGAACGACTATGTTAAGACACTTGGTCAAGAAGCTGGTATTGATGAACCTATTAGAGAAACATATTATCAAGGAAATAAGCGAATTGATGAAGTAAAACCTAAACATGAGCATCTTAGTACGCACGTTGGAAGAAGAACCTTTATATGTACTGCTTTATCTTTGGGAATACCTGTACAAGTAGTAATGAAATGGACAGGACATTCTGATTATAAATCTATGAAACCGTATATTGATGTAGCCGATACAATCAAAGCTAACGCAATGACTAAATTTGATACGATATGAGCGATACAACTTCTATTAAGCTAAGTCAGTACTCTAAATTATTAGATAGGCTTTTAAATGAGCTAAAAACAGATAAATTCGCTAATGATATTTGGCAATGTTATAAGCAAGAATCTTATGCTATCGTTTATAAAGAACTTGATTCAATCGATTTTGAAGTTTTGCTCATTGAGCTTAGAAACAACAACTTCTCAAAAGAAGCTTTATACAACATCATTTCAATTATAGACAAGCTTAATTTATTGTTTGAAGAGTATAAAACTCAAATACAAAGCTTAGATTTATATAAGCTATATCACAAGGTTTATATATCACATTTTTTTGATGACAAGATTAAACTTGCCATTGAAGATTTAAAACATGTACAAGAAAGAGAAATTCCTTTAGAAGCGCCTAAAGCTTCAAATACATAACTACCCAATCCCTTTTTTTTATGGTCATCTAAATAAACATAACCATCTACTATAATCAATTCAATGTACTCTCGATTAAGCATATTTACCAATTCTAAAATACATGGTAGCTCTCTTTTATAGAAAGCTCCTGGCTCATACTCTTTCTGTGGAGGTAACAACTTTTCTATAATATCTATAGGAGCTTTTGAATCAAAAGATTCAAACAAAACACCTACTACCTTTGCTCCAGCCTCGTAGTAGTAGACATCTACTGCTAATATCATATTTAGATTTTTTAATCTTACAACGACTTCAAATATTATAAGGAGGTCTTAAATAAGGATTATCTTTTTTAAACTCATATTCTATTAATTGCTTATTTGATAACTGTAATAGAGATTTTAAATAGTGAGGTAATTCATTGCCATACTGATTATCATAATGTCTTAATACATTAAAATCATCTAAATTAACATTAAGTATTTTTAAAAAACTATTATTATAAACTATACTTACTGATTTCAAGCTTTCTTTTTCATATTCTTTAACTACTCCAAAAATTACATTACCTCTACATTCATTAATCTGTATTACCTCTTCATCTTCATTATAAATGTATTCTAATCCATTTTTTAATCCCTCAATATATTCTGCTTCGTTTTCTATTTTTCCCTTAAATTTGCTATATATTATCCCTGTAAAGAGTTTAGTTAATTCTAGGTCTAAATAATAAATAGGATAACCATTTAAATCATCCTCTGTATATAATATTTCATCAATATTTTCAATTCTTTTTTTCATCTATCGTTTTTATGTATGTCCAATGCAAGTTATACCATCTGTTAGAAAACTACAATGAGGACACCTAATTTTTACAGGAGGAACACCATTATTTTTTTTAATCGCATTACTCATTAAATCACGATTGTGTAGATTCATTTCTTTTATTGAGTTCTCATTAACAGTTATTCCTAATTGTCTTCTTTCTTTTAATGCTTTATCATAAGCCCTTAATTCTGAGTGTGCTGCTAATCTAGGATCTGTCACTTCTTTCAATATTATTTCACTATTAGCTATTTTAGCATCATACTTATTTGCTAATTACTTAATAATGATACTTACTTTACTGTATTACAAATCAATAACCATTCTTTGTAATCAACAACTAACTGTTCAGAATACGAACACATTTGAACAGTTTAAAGCAAAAAGAGACTCAGTTATAAACTAAGTCTCTTTCTTTTATTACTCACAATATTTCTCTTCTATTCCTCCTTCTAAAGCACATTCTAAAATTATCTGAAAGAATAACTCGTCATCTGTTGTTTCTAATAACACTTCATCAAAGTTATCTCTTGGTCGAAAGCTAAATACTTTTGTCTCTATTTCTTGTACGAATAAGTAAAGGTCACTATCCGCATAAAAGATAAACTTTGCAAAATCTTCATTAGTGTGCCAATTTAAATTTACCTCAATTAGATTTAAATTAGCTTTTTCTGATAAACCATATAAGAATACCCCATCATAGTTTAAACCATTCGATATTTGTAATATTTCCTTTAAGGAGTTAGGTACTGATATTGAAAATTTTTCAACCATATATTTTTCTAAACGTCCTAATAATTCAATGGTTATTGGTTGATTTATCTTATAGCCAATCTCATGATTTAGCTTTATTATACTTTTTGATTTTTCTATTATACTTCTCATAGTCCAAGTTTTTATGGGTAGATGTTTCCTTCCATTGTATACCATGTAACAGATTTACTGTCACCTGCTTTCATTCCTTTTGTCACTTTGTTTTGATAATTTGTTAATGCCTGATGATAAGGGTCATTTTTGATTAATACTAAATTACTAAAATCATTTGTGCCACCATCATCTAAAGGGAGTTTATGATGTACTTCTCTTTTGTTGTTACACAGGGCTTAGATATTCAGATGCTTATAATCTTACCAAACAAGACATCAACAATGTTGTCATTGAGTTTGTAACCAAAAAAACAAACGATCTTCTACGAGTGGAACTAAATAAACACAGTCGAACTATTTTAGATAAATATAAAGATGTACCTTTTGAAGATGATAAAGCGTTGCCTGTTATTTCTAATCAGAAGATGAATGACTATGTTAAGACACTTGGTCAAGAAGCTGGAATAGATGAACCTATTAGAGAAACATATTATCAGGGAAATAAGCGAATTGATGAAGTAAAACCTAAACACGAGCATCTTAGTACTCACGTAGGAAGAAGAACCTTTATATGTACTGCTTTATCTTTGGGAATACCTGTACAAGTAGTAATGAAATGGACAGGACATTCTGATTATAAATCTATGAAAAACTCTCCATTAAAGTGAGGGATTAGATATCCCAAGAGGGGTATATAGACACAAAGAAAACCAATACCTCGCTACACTCGGTCTTGTGCTTTTTTTTATTTCCAAAAAGTACCCACAAAGCGAGCTTTGGAAAAAAAGAAAGAGGGATTACAGATCCCAAGAGGGGGTATATAGACACAAAGAAAACCAATACCTCGCTACACTCGGTCTTGTGTTTTTTTTATTTCCAAAAAGTACCCACAAAGCGAGCTTTGGAAAAAAGAAAGAGGGATTATAGATCCCATTTAGGGGTATATAGACACAAAGAAAACCAATACCTCGTCGCTACACTCGGTCTTGTGTTTTTTTTATTTCCAAAAAGTACCCACAAAGCGAGCTTTGGAAAAAAGAAAGAGGGATTATAGATCCCAAGAGGGGGTATATAGACACAAAGAAAACCAATACCTCATTGCATTCGGCATTGTGCTTTTTTTATTTCCAAAAGTACCCACAAAGCGAGCTTTGGAAAAAAGAAAGAGGGATTATAGATCCCAAGAGGGGTATATAAACACAAAGAAAACCAATACCTCATTGCATTCGGCATTGTGCTTTTTTTATTTTCAAAAAGTACCCACAAAGCGAGCTTTGGAAAAAAGAAAGAGGGATTATAGATCCCAAGAGGGGGTATATAGACACAAAGAAAACCAATACCTCATTGCATTCGGCATTGTGCTTTTTTTATTTCCAAAAGTACCCACAAAGCGAGCTTTGGAAAAAAGAAAGAGGGATTATAGATCCCAAGAGGGGTATATAAACACAAAGAAAACCAATACCTCATTGCATTCGGCATTGTGCTTTTTTTATTTTCAGCAAGTTGTGCTGAGAGTAAAACTCTCCATTAAAGTGAGGGATTATAGATCCCATTTGGGGGTATATAGACACAAAGAAAACCAATACCTCGCTACACTCGGTCTTGTGTTTTTTTTATTTTTAGCTCATGCTCGAAAGTAAAACTTTCGGTATGGGCTAAAAATAAAAAAACCGATAACTCTCGTTATCGGTTTTCTTTGCGGAGAAAGAGGGAATATAACCCATATATAAATAGAGTGTGATAAAATACTATTATTTTGATTTATTGGTAGTTATGTTTTTATTAAGTCGATTAAATACCTTAAAATACTATATGATAGTATCAA
>NZ_JACHTD010000012.1 GCF_014145665.1 Myroides sp. NP-2
ATAACAACCGCTTTAGGGTGGTTATTGCGGCGGGGCTCACCTCTTCCCATTTCGAACAGAGAAGTTAAGCCCGCTAGCGCAGATGGTACTGCCACATGGTGGGAGAGTATGTCGTCGCCCTTCTTTTGAAAGCCTGATTACGTAAGTAGTCAGGCTTTTTTTTTGGTTTACAGTGAACAGTACAGATGAGAATAATCAACACAGATTTCGTCGCTCTTTGCTCGTCGCTCTTTGCTCTTTGCTCGTCGCTCGTCGCTCTTTGCTCTTTGCTCGTCGCTCTTTGCTCGTCGCTCTTTGCTCGTCGCTCTTTGCTCGTCGCTCGTCGCTCTTTGCTCGTCGCTCTTTGCTCGTCGTTCGATGCTCGTTGTAAAGCACAATAATCTTACAAATGAAGAAACTAAACAAACCGTGCAAACCGCGCAACTAACAAACCGCGCAAAAAACAAATCGTAGATTCATCAACACCAAAAAAAATATAAACTAGGTGAGATAAACCGTACAAAATAAAGTTGTAACGTTTTTGTACTTTGTATACTAACTCTATAGATACCAAATAATTTGAATTAAATGAGGCATTTACTATTTCTTACTTACTTTTTAGTTTTTAATTTCGGAGCTAGTTCTGCTCAAAATACAATTGATAAATCTAATCTTTGGGAGATTTCTGGCAATGGATTAAAAGAATCTTCTTATCTCTTGGGTACCTTTCATTTACTTTGTGAAACTGATTTGCAGGTTTCTGAGAAAGTGTTGACTGCTATCGAAGCAGTGGAGCAAATTGCCTTAGAGGTAAATCTAGTAGATCCTAATGAATTGCTGAGCTTACAAGACTTACTGGTTTCTTCAACTACCTTATCTTCTCAACTGTCAGAATCTGAGCAAATTGAATTTCGAACTTTGTTGCAAAGCAAGTATGGCATGGATGCATCCGATGTCGATCACATGCCTCCCTTTTTGCTGATGGGCATGTTAGCTACAAAAAATATTCCTTGTGCTATGGCTGGTTACGATATGGCGATCCTACAATTAGGATTGGATAAGAATAAAAATATCTTGGGATTAGAGCGTTTTAAAGATCAAATTGACCTCACTAATCGCATTTATTCTGCCAAAGAAGTTCTTGCTCAATTGAAAGAAAAAGAGAATGCTGCAATGGATTTCGAAAGCATGGTCAATGCTTTCAATCAAGAAGATATAGAAGCGCTTTATCGCATAGTGATTGATCCTAAATCATTATCCAGTGAGGGCAAACGCTTATTGCTTGACAACCGCAATCGCATGTGGATAGAAAAGATGGTGCATATCATGCCTACAGCTTCTACTTTATTCGCCGTGGGAGCTGGACATCTAGCGGGCGAAGCCGGTGTAATAGCCTTGCTTACGGAAAAGGGGTTTACTGTTCAAGCAATTTTAAACTAAAACCCGTGCAGATCAAATTAGAACAAGAATTTTTAGAACGGATTAACGTCCATAAAGGTATTTTATTTAAAGTATCTAGGCTTTATATGGACACTAAAGCAGATCAGGAGGATTTGTATCAAGAAATGATTTGTCAGCTTTGGAAGTCTTATACTAACTTCTTAGGGGCTAGTCAATTCTCCACTTGGATGTATAGGGTTTGTATCAATACGGCAATTACGTATTTTAAAAAAAATAGTATAAGAGCCAAGTCGACGACCCGCCTAGACAACGAGAAGCATCAGTTGCAATTGGAGGAAGCTAGTTTTGAAGTAGAAGAACAACTAAAGTATCTCTATGGGGCTATTCATGAACTCAACGATGTGGAAAAAGCGCTAATCTTTTTGTTTTTAGAGGGTTTTTCCCATCTCGAAATCGCAAATAATCTCGGAATTTCTGAAGGAAACGCTCGGGTAAGATTAAATCGAACAAAAAATAAATTACAAGACATAATAAAACGAAAAGGATATGAATTTTGATGAGATAAAAAAATCGTGGAATAATCAATCGATTCAAGCAGAAAAAGTGACTGAAGAGACGCTATTGACCTCTAAAAGTCGATTGCCCCTAGATCGCATTCGCAAGAATACCTTACAGGATATTATACTACAAACTTCCGCCGTGATTGGGATTGCTTTTTTTCCTCAATTGCATGCCATGCCTGAAGACAAGTGGTTTTTCTTTTATGGGATTTACATTTTATTTGCTTTTGTATCTTTTTATTATATTATTAAGATGGCCTTGTTTTATCGCTCGTCGAGTACTTTTGAGATGAATTCAAGAGATAGTTTATATGAAGTGTATTTTCAAACCCGAATGTATGTCCAATTGTATGAGAATTTTTGTTTTTCCTTGGCTCCATTTGTCCTGTTTTTTATTCCCTTTTTTACTAAAATTCCTTTGAATAAAATCAATTTGCTCTTTACTAAATGGTACTTTTTGGTGTTTTTGATTCTTTCTTCTGCTTCTGTTTTTTTTATTTGTAGGTTGTGGATTAAAAGGCTGTATGGACGTTATCTCAAACAGATAAAAGAAACGCTAGACCAATTTAAGACAGTTGCAGATGAATAAGAAGCTATTCTTTATTAATAATATGTAGTAGAATGAGAAAAGAACAACTAAATATTTGTAGCAGAGACCTTATCCGCTTTGCTTTTAAGCTATTTCTGATAGGAGTGATAATTGGAGGCTTTGTTGCGTATAAACAAGCATAAAAAATGCCCCAAAAAGTGTCTATCTTTTCGGGGCATGTAAAGTTGTCCAATCATGTAAGGACTTTTTGTAATTAGATAAATTTCATTTTTTGGATTCGAACTGCATTTAAGATCGCGAGTAAAGCTACTCCAACATCTGCAAAAACTGCTTCCCACATACTAGCAATTCCACCTGCACCAAGAATTAAAACGATAATTTTTACGACTAAGGCAAAGGTTATATTTTGAATGACGATTTTGCGCGTTTCTTTTCCAATGTGAATGGAGGTAGCTACCTTTGATGGCTGATCAGTTTGTATGACAACGTCGGCCGTTTCAATTGCAGCATCACTTCCTAGTCCTCCCATTGCAATACCTACATCACTTAATGCAAGTACAGGAGCATCATTAATTCCATCTCCTACAAAGGCTATTGAACTAGTAGGATTATCTTTTTTGAGTTTTTCAACTTGTTCTACTTTTCCCTCAGGTAATAGTCCACCTAGAGCAAAATCAATACCTGTTTCTTTGGCTACTTTTTGCGTAATGGTATTTTTATCTCCACTTAACATTACTGTTTTTTGTACCCCCATATGCTTCATAAGGCGAATAGCTTCATGGGCATCTTCTTTGATCTGATCCGCAATGGTGATATAACCTGCGTATGTCTGATTAATGGCAACAACAACTATACTCTCTACAATGTCGTTAATCTCAGCTGGAAAATCAATAGTATGTTGTTCAAGTAAAGCCGTATTTCCAACGAGAATTTCTTGGTTGTTAATCACGCCAGCCAAACCTTTACCCGAAATTTCTCTAACATTTTCTGCAACTAACGCAGTAGGGTAAGCCTCTACAATCGCTTTGGCAATAGGGTGAGTCGATTGTTTTTCAATGGCTGATACAAGCTGAACAAATTCATCCTGTGGATGGGTTGTCTCTACTTTTTGTACTTTGAATACACCCGCTGTTAATGTACCGGTTTTATCCATGACTACAATATCCAATTTCGCCATGAGTTCCAAAAAGTTAGATCCTTTGAACAAGATTCCATTTCTTGAAGCGGCGCCAATACCACCAAAATAGCCTAGTGGAACTGAAATAACTAATGCACAAGGGCATGAGATGACCAAGAAGACTAAGGCGCGCTCTAACCATTGTGTAAAGACATAACCGTCTCCCAAAAACAAATAGGGAACAAAAGTGAGTAATACGGCTAAAAAGAAAACAATAGGGGTGTAAACTTTGGCAAATTTGCGAATATACAATTCTGTAGGTGCTTTACGAGCACTTGCTTCTTGTACCATTTCTAATATCTTTGCCAAGGAACTATCTTGGTATAATTTTGTTGTGCGAACTTCAATTACCTGTTCTAAGTTGATCATTCCCGTAAGGACAATATCTCCTTTTTTATACGTAGATGGTTTGCTCTCCCCTGTTAATGCTGAAGTGTTAAAGCTTCCTTTATCAGAAAGTAACTCTCCATCTAATGGGATTTTTTCTCCAACTTTTACCTGAATGCGCTCTCCAATCGCTACTTCCTCGGGATTTACAATTGTAAAAGTGTTATTTCTGAATACGTTAGCTTCATTAGGACGGATGTCTAAAAGGGCTTTGATATTGCCTTTGGCTTTGTTTACCGCAGATTCTTGAAAGAGCTCTCCAACGGTGTAAAAGAGCATCACAGCAACAGCTTCTGGATATTCACCAATAGCAAACGCCCCTAAAGTAGCAATACCCATTAAGGAAAATTCATTGAAGAAATCCTTTTTAAGCATCATTGAAAACGCTTCTTTTAAAACGGGAAAACCTACTGGAACATAGGCCGCTACATACCACAGAATGCGCAAGGTGGGATTGTTGATAAACCAATCAGCTTTGAGCACATTGGCAAAGAGTACACCCAAAAAGAATAAGAGCACACTAAAACCAATTGTGTACTTGCTATTCATATCACCGTGATTGTGATCGTGGTCATCGTGATCGTGATCGTGATCCCCATGGTTATGTTCAGGGGTTGGTTTTTTGTTGAATTCTAGTTTTGAATTGCAACAGCTGTCTTTATCTTGATGTATCATACCTATTTATATTAATTCTAGATACAAAGTTAAGTACTTCTGTACAATATAAATAGGCATGAGACATGTTTGCAACACTGCTACATTTTGGTTAACGGATATGAAGGTTAGAGTTGTCCTTTATTCACATAGTTTTTCTTGAAAATGTACATCAACGGGAAACTTCTGCAGCACATCCATATCGCAAAAGCGATCCAAACGCTATACAGTTGAAAGCCTAGATAATCGAAGACCAATAAAGTAGGCAAGAAGCCACAAAAGGTAGCGAATATCAGGTTGTTGCGCAAGAATTTTGCATCTCCCATTCCCTTAAAAATTCCGTCATAGATATATGCGAGTGAGTTGATAGGTTGTACCAGTAAAATAATCCAGAATACAGAAGTAAACACGCGAATAACCTCGGGATCTTGGTTGAACAATAGACCAATTTGCTCGTAGAATGCGAAGCAAATCCCAATTAAAATAAGGGAGATAAGAATGGCATATTTGCTGATGGCTTTGCTCATTTTCCAAAGTGCAGTATAGTTCTTTTCACCTAGTAATTTTCCAGACATGGCATTACCTGCGGTGGCATAACCATCGATAAAGAAAGAGAAAAATAACCAAATATTCATCAATATGCTTTGAGCGGCTATAAAGTTTTTTCCATATCCAGTGGCATAGGCGTTGGCCAAGTAAATGGCAACATTGAGGGTTGCTGTTCGGATGATAAAGTTAAAGCTCATGATAATGAAGGGCTTCAACGTAGGATTGATATTTTTACTCAATCGCATGCTAAATGGGGTATACTTGAAAAAGTAGTAAAAAGCCATAATTAGCATCACCGATTGAGCTACAACACTAGCATAGGCGGCTCCTTTGATGTGATAGGCAGGAATAATACCTTCGATTCCATAGACGAGTATGTAGGTGAGTATGACATTAAGTGCGGCTCCTGTTAAACTGCACTTCATTGCCCAAATGGTATTTTGTAAACCTCTAAACACACCATATAAAGCAAAGGTGATAAGCGTTAAGGGAAATCCCCAAGCTCGAATCAGGTAGTACTCTTTGGCATAGGTCAAGAGTAAACCTTCTGCATTATAAGCAGTAAAAATTTCGTGCACAAAAAAAGTTGTCGTTAGGAACAGCAAAAGGCTTAGCGTGAAATTAAACAAAATGGCTTGCGGAATTAATGTTTTAATCACCAATAAGCGCTTAGAACCATAATGCTGCGAAACAGTTGCCGATAACGATGTTTTGGTTTGGGCAACAACCCATATAATAGCCGATAAAAAGGAACCCACTAATCCTACCGCTCCTAGGGCTTCTACGCTATTTTCTTTTAAATTACCCACAATAGCAATATCCGTAAGCGTGATAATTGATTCCGAGATGCCAGAAAAAATGGCGGGTATTGCAAGTTTATTTATCCCTTTAAAAGTAATTGGCTGATCCATATGATTTATTTCTAGGTAAGGAAAATCCAAAGATCGACAAAATCACAGCACAAAAAAAATGTTCCTAATGCAAGCACTAGGAACATTTTATGAAAAAATCAATTAAATAATTAAAAACGCATACCTACACCAAAACCAATTAACATAGGGTCAATTTTAACTTTTGCTGGTATATTTAGTTGTTCACCAGTAGGGTTAAGATTGGTTGCATCAACTGTTACGTCTGTTTTCAAGAATAATTTTTTGAAGTCAACGTTGATAAAGAATTTATCCGTGATGTCGATGTCAAATCCAAATTGGTATCCCCAACCAAATTTATTGTCATATGAAATGTCCTTTGCTGTTCCCGATTTTTCATTGTAGAAAATCGTGTAGTTTACCCCAACCCCTACATATGGTTTGAAGTTACTTGTTACTGGATAGTGGTATTGTACCATTAACGTAGGTGGTAGCAACCATACACTTCCTAAGTCTACATTAGCGTTAGAACCTTTGTCTACTGCAGTTAAATCAGAACCTAAGGTTCCTACGGTGTGTCTTGAAGTACCTAAGATTAACTCGGCAGCCAAGTTTTCTGTAAAGAAATACGTAAAGTCAAGCTCTGGAATAAAGTTGTTATTCACATCTATTTGTCCTCCAATCGTGCTGATGTCAGCTCTATTGTGAGGAATTACTCCCACACCTCTTAGGCGTACTTGCCATTTGTAAGAGTCTTTCTCTTGTGGTGTTTCTTGAGCAGTTGCTGTATTACCCATTAATAAAACAGCTCCTAATAATGATAGAAATAGCTTTTTCATAGTTATCTGTATTACAATTATACTTTAACAAATGTATCTATTTTTTTAATATAAAAACATGATTTTTATCATTGTGTTATATTTTTGTTTAGATAATATTTGAAACTACTAGTGAATTTGTTTTATTTAAGATAATTTATTATATTTAAAGATAAGACTAAAAAGATGAAAAAGACAGTAGTATTAGGTGCTTCTTTGAAAGAAGAGCGCTATTCCAACCAAGCGATTCGCATGTTGCGAGAATATGGTCATCCGGTAGAGGCTCATGGTTTACGTGCAGGAAAAGTAGCAGATGTGGAGATTCATACGGATTTGAATGCTTATTCCGACATAGACACGGTGACCTTATATCTCAATCCACAACGACAGGAAGCATTTTATGAATACATTATTCAACTGCAACCCCGACGCGTTATTTTTAACCCAGGTACAGAGAATCCAGCTTTTTACAAGCAATTGATAAAGAACAATATCGGATACGAAGAAGCTTGTACCTTAGTCTTACTCCGTACGAATCAATTTTGATCGGCTATTACTCCAAAGTAATAGGAGCGTAATTAATGCATTGACAATGATTAGTTCATTGTCAAACACATATCCGTTTAATAAGTCGCTAGAGTGATTGCTAAACCAAAGCGTAATAAAAGGGGCAAGCAAGCAGATATAAGGCACATATTTGTCCTTTACTTGTCTGTTTTTAAAGAAAATAGCAAAGCTAAATAGTCCCAATAATGGACCATACGTATAGGAAGCGATTTTAAAAATCATGCTAACAACAGAGGCATCGTTAATGGCATTGAATAAAATAATAACCAAAAACATGAGAATCGAAAAACCGAAGTGAACCACTTTTCTCTTCCAGACGTTTGCAGGGGAGTCTTTTTGTTTATCCATGTGGAGGAAATCTATGCAAAAAGATGTAGTTAAGGCAGTTAGAGCGGAATCCGTTGTCGCAAATGTAGCAGCGGTTAAGCCCAATAAAAATACTAGTGCAGGAAATAGGGATAAGTGATTAAAGGCTATTTCGGGAAATAGTAAATCTGTTCTGGGTTTTTGCGTTACTGCATCTAAAGGGACCTCGATTCCTTGGTTATTGGCGTAGATGTACAACAAGGCACCAATACCCAAAAACAATAAATTGACCAGCACAAAGATTCCCGTGAATGAGTACATGTTTTTTTGTGCTTCTTTGATATTTTTACAACTCAAGTTTTTTTGCATCAAATCCTGGTCTAGTCCAACCATAGCAATCGTAACGAAAATCCCACCCAAGAATTGCTTGACAAAATGGTAGCGACTCCCCATAAAATCTTCAAAGAAGAAAACTTTGGAATAATTGCTTTCCTTTACTGCTTCAAAGGCTTGAATAGCAGATAAATCGAGTTGATGACAAATAAATATGATCGTTAATATCACGGAGCTTACCAAGAAAAACGTTTGTAGAGAATCGGTAATGATGATGGTTTTTAATCCTCCTTTATACGTATAGGCATAAATTAGTAACAAGGCAATCAGTACAGTTGCAAAGAATGGAATGCCAAAGAAATCAAATACATAGCGTTGTAAAACAATGACGACAAGATAGAGGCGAAAGGCAGATCCAATCGTTCGACTCAACAAGAATATAGAGGCAGCGCTTTTATAGCTGTACACGCCCATTTTTTTTTCGATATAGGTATATATCGAAACTAAGTTATACTTGTAATACAACGGGAGCAAAACGGAAGCAGTAATAATAAATCCCACTGCATTTCCCAAAATGAATTGAAAATACTTAAATTGTTCTCCGTTGGGCGAACCCACTTCACCAGGAACCGAGATAAATGTTACCCCAGAAAGGGCGGTTCCAATCATGCCAAAAGCGACTAAGTACCAAGTAGCATTTTTATTTGCACTAAAAAACGCATCATTACTACTGTCTTTGTTGCTGGTTAAGCGAGAAATAGCAATTAGTATTCCGAAGTAAACAGCGATAATGAGAATAATCGTTAGTGGCGTCATTGCACAAGTTTGTTTTGCATTTGTATAAAATCAAAAGTAAGTAAATTTTAGTAATACACGTCTATTTCTCCAGGTGAAATGAAGCTGTGTTTTTTGCTTTTGGATCAGAGAATTAACAGGATATAGGTGATAAATACTCCCGTTGGACATCACATAAAACGTGGAAAATAGTTGTATATTTTATATCTTTGCCTCATGGATTTCCCTTCAAAATTATTAGAAAAAGCAGTAGAAGAAATTTCTCAATTACCTGGAATTGGTAAACGCACTGCTTTGCGATTGGCCTTACATTTATTAAAACAACCCGAAGAACAAACTTCGCGATTGGTTCAGGCATTGGATAAGATGCGCCAAGAAATTAATTATTGTAACAGTTGTTATAATATTTCCGATGCAGAAATCTGTGAAATCTGTGCAAATCCATCTCGCGATCCACAAGTAATTTGTGTTGTGGAGGATGTGCGCGATGTCATGGCATTGGAAAATACCCAATTATATAAAGGCATCTATCACGTATTAGGTGGTAAAATTTCGCCTATTGATGGCGTTGGCCCAAGTCAATTGAATATTCAATCCCTTGTTGATAAGGTAAAAAACGGCACTGTTAAAGAACTAATTTTTGCCTTGAGTTCAACGATGGATGGAGATACTACCAATTTCTACATTTACAAACAGATCAAAGATTGCGATGTTATTACGTCTACTATCGCACGTGGAATTGCCGTTGGCGATGAGCTAGAATATGCTGATGAAGTAACTTTAGGTCGTAGTTTAGTGCATCGCGTGCCATTTGAAAACGCATTTAAAGCGATTTAAGGCCTTGAGGTCCTGTGCTTACCTTTTTTATGAAGATGGTGTAGCAAGAGGAAAGGCTGATGAATAGCGACTTTTATTGTGCTGTGATGGCTCAAGCTCGTCATTAGTTGTAGTTAAAAACTATAAATTACGCTAAAATTATTGTTAGGCTTGTCTAATTTTGTAATTTTGTACATCTAAACAAAAATAGACAAATGAATTTATCGGATTTAAAAATGGGAAATAAAGGCATTATCAAGGGCATATCAAAAGATTGTCCAAGAGAAGTGCATCAGCGATTTTTAGATTTGGGATTTGTCGCTGGCGCCACTATTGCAGTGCACAGTATTAGTCCCTTGAAAGATCCGGTAGCCTATTTGATATACAACACTATTATTTCTTTGCGCAAAGAGGATGCTAAGATGGTCTTACTAGAAACGAAGAAATAAATTTTGAAGAAAGGACAGCGTATGAGCACAAATTCAGCCTGTGAACTATGTGATTTGAATAAAGCGGCAGATTTAAAAAAACTCGGTAATCTTTCGGGAAAATACGATTATGCAGTAGCTTTAGCAGGAAATCCAAACACGGGAAAAAGCACAATATTTAATGCCTTAACAGGGTTAAAACAACATACAGGAAATTGGCCAGGAAAAACGGTTACCCGTGCTGAAGGTAGTTTCTCGTATAGTGATCAAACGTATCGTTTGATTGATCTACCCGGGACATATTCGTTAATGTCCACTTCTGAAGATGAGGAAGTGGCTCGTGATTATATTTTATTTGGTGAACCCGATGTTACCGTAGTAGTTGTGGATGCAGGACGATTGGAACGCCACTTGAGTTTGGTTGTTCAAATTCAGGAAATTACAACCAAAGTAGTGGTCTGTTTGAATTTAATGGACGAAGCCAAACGTCACGGTATTGAAATTGACGTCCGCGGTTTATCCCGTGATTTAGGGGTTCCTGTGATTCCAACTTCAGCTCGAAATAAAGAGGGAATCACCGATTTACTCCACGCTATTGATCAAGTGGCAAGAGGAACATTTGTAGCCGAACAAAAGAGCATTACTGGAATTTCTGGAGATTCTCGAAAAGCTGTACAAACTATTGCCGCAGACTTATTAGCGCTAGATCCACATATGCCAAGTGTTTCTTGGATTGCTATGCGCTTAATTCAGCAAGACCCTAGTATAGAAACGGCTTTACTAAGTGGAGCATTGTCCGAAGGAATTACTATAGATCAAGTACGTCCCATCATTGAAAAAGCTAAAAAATACCAAGAAACCTTAGGATTGGATTATTCTGATAATGTAGCAGCTGCTATTTTTTCACAAGTATCAAAAATTGTAGAAGGTAGAGTAGAGTCGGATGATAAGCAACGTGCTTTCCGCATCGATCGTGCTATTGATCGAGTGGTAACAAGTAAACGTTGGGGTTTTCCCTTAATGCTTGTGATGCTTGGAGGAATTCTATGGTTGACAATCATCGGATCTAATTATCCTTCTAGTGCACTGTCCTACCTCTTATTGGAACAGTTGTATCCCTTTTTGAAAGAAGGGGCTAGCACGTTGCAATTTCCTTGGTGGTTGAGAGGATTTTTAATTGATGGTGTGTATTTGGCAACGGCCTGGGTTATTGCTGTGATGTTGCCGCCTATGGCTATCTTTTTTCCACTGTTTACCCTACTGGAAGATTTTGGCTATCTACCCCGTGTAGCTTTTAATCTCGACCGTATTTTTAAAGGAGCAGGTGCCCACGGAAAACAAGCCTTGACCATGAGTATGGGCTTTGGTTGTAATGCTGCTGGTGTAGTTGCTACGCGTATTATCAACAGTCCTCGTGAAAAGTTAATTGCTATTATTACCAATAACTTCTCGCTGTGTAACGGACGTTGGCCAACGCAAATTTTAATGGCTACGATTTTTATTGGCGCATTAGTGCCTAAGTATTTAGCTAATACTGTGTCAACATTAGCTGTTGTGGGTATCGTAGTATTGGGGATTGCATTTACCTTCTTTACCTCTTGGATGCTTTCTAAGACCATGCTAAAAGGAGAATCATCCTTCTTTACCTTAGAATTACCACCATACCGTCCTCCGAAAGTATGGCAAACGGTATATACCTCTTTGATTGATAGAACCTTAATCGTATTGTGGCGTGCTGTTGTTTTTGCTGCACCCGCAGGGGCAATTATCTGGTTGGTGTGTAATATTGACATCGCAGATAAGAGCATCGCCCTTTGGCTAATTGATGGCTTAAATCCTTTTGCCTTGCTTATTGGATTGAATGGGGTAATCTTACTGGCTTATATAGTAGCCATTCCAGCTAATGAAATTGTAATACCTACTATATTAATGTTAACAGCCATGGTATTGGGGGATGCAGCAATTGGTCAAGGAGCAGGGGTTATGTTTGAAGTGTCGGATGGAGAAATTGCTACGATTTTACAAGCGGCAGGATGGACCACCCTTACGGGAATTAACCTGATGTTATTCAGTTTACTACACAATCCGTGTAGTACAACAATTTACACTATTTACAAAGAAACACATAGTGTGAAATGGACAACTGTAGCTTCAGTTTTACCAATTATATTTGGTTTGATTGTTTGTTTTACCGTCACTCAAATATGGTATTTGTTCACTTCATAAATGGAAGAGAGAAGCAATATAAACAAGAAAAAGTCGAGTAATTACTCGACTTTTTCTTGTTTTAGTCCTATGCCAATAAGAATTTGAGGACCTAGATATTTTGGTTTTTTATTCGTTAAATTGTCTAGTATTACTTTCACTCGTGCAAATTTTTCGCGTAAAAGGGTTTTAAATCCATACTTTCGGGTTACATCTTGGGCGTTAAATCCAACCGTTTGCAATTCCAAGTGATTGGCGATAAACACTGCTCTTTCGTTGTGGAAGGGTTGGGAAATGATGGTAAAGGCATCTTCGTTAAAAATGGCTTTCATGCGATAAACAGAGTCCAAGGTACGTAATCCCGCGTAATCCAAATAAATGTGATCTTTGGGTACTCCGCGTTCGATCAGTGCTTCTTCCATGTCTTTGGGTTCGTTGTAATTCTCTCGACTGTTGTCGCCACTTACTACTACAAAATCAATTTTTCCTGCGTGATAGAGCTTTGCAGCAGCTTCTATGCGATAGGTAAAATAGTAATTGAGTTGACCAGAACCAAGGTATTTCGAAGTCCCTAAAACAAGTCCCACTTTGTTGTGTGGAATCTGTTCAACAGTATCAAAGAGCTGTGCGCCTGTGCTAGATGCCACGCGTATATTGGCTCCCCATATACAAAAAAATAGGAGGATACAGAGAATTCCGATACAGTAGATTGTTTTTTTCATGCTATTGGATTAAAAGGGCATTAATACCAACGCTTTTTATTTTTCTTTGCGTTTTCGGATTTACGGGCATTGGGATTTTTCGCCTTATTTCGATAATCTTTCTTGGGCGCTGCTTCTCCTTTTTTCGGTTCTTCTTTCCATGGATAGGGATGATCAGAAACAGTTTTCGGTTGCGTACGCGTAAATTTTACAATGGCTTCCCAATACGTTTTTTCTGATTTGTCACAAAAGGAAATTGCTAAACCTTCATTGCCCGCTCTTCCTGTACGTCCAATTCGGTGTACAAAAGTTTCAGGAATGTTAGGTAAATCAAAATTAATCACCACAGGAAGGGAATCAATATCGATTCCACGAGCTGCAATATCAGTGGCAACCAAGACTTTTGTTTCTTTATTTTTGAAACTGTCTAAGGCTTCTTGTCTAAGGTTTTGTGATTTATCTCCGTGAAAGGCTGCGGCCTGAACACCATTTTTTTGTAAGGCTTCTACTACAGAATCCGCACCGTGTTTTGTACGGGTGAAGACCAGTACATCACTTAGTTTTTGATTGCGAATGAGGTGGTACAACAATTTTTTCTTCTCTCCTTTTTCTACAAAATACACCTGTTGTTTTACTGTTTTTGCACTCGATGAAATTGCATCTACAGCTACGTATTGGGGTTGTTTGAGGAAGGTATGAGCTAGTTCTCGGATAGGCAACGGCATGGTTGCTGAGAACAACAAGGTTTGTCTGGTATCGGGAGTAACTTGAATTAGTTTTTTTACATCGTCAATGAATCCCATATCCAGCATTAAATCCGCTTCATCCAGCACCAAAAAGTGAAGGTGATCTAAGTCGAGTTGTTTTTGCTTGTATAGATCCAAAAGTCGTCCTGGCGTACCAATGATGATATCTGCACCTTTGTTTAATTGTTCAATTTGAGGTTTACTTGAAACACCGCCGTAAATGGTCATCAGGGTTGCGTTGGTGTATTTGGCATATTGGGTGAAGTTATCAGCGATTTGTTGTGCTAATTCTCGCGTTGGGGTTACGACCAATACACGAGCTTTTTTGGTGCGTTTCGTATTGCCTAATCGGTGTAAATAATGGAGAATCGGCATCGCAAAAGCAGCTGTTTTTCCCGTTCCCGTTTGTGCACAACCAATGACGTCCTTTTCTTGTAAAACTAAGGGAATCACTTGTTGTTGAATAGGTGTAGGGGTTTGATACTCCAATTCCTCAAGGGCACGTAAAATATTTTTATTCAGTTGTAAATCTTCAAATGTCATAACCTATACATATATTATCAGACAAAGGTAAGCGATTTGAAGTCAATTTATGGAAAACAGCTAAAAAAAGCCTTCTCTTGTATTTTTAATGCCTTGTTAATGAGTGTTTTGATTTGAGAAAGAATTAGTGTAGGAGTGCTTGATGAATTGCATCTAACGTTGCTCCTACTTTAGCTGCTTCAATGGCTGAGGCTAATACATTTTCTCCTTTTGTCTGAACACTGTGAGTGAGTTTCGCTAAAGCGCCTGCTACTTCTTTATCCAGGGGAATAGAAGGTATTGGGCCATGCTCGTTTGCTTTTGCTTGAATACGCGTGGCAAGTACCGATTGAATACCGCCTCGCTCTGTTAGAGAAGGAAGGAGGTTTATTGTTTTTTCAACGAGATCCAAAGTGAGTTTTTCTACATAATAGCTTCCTGCCCATGGGTCAATCGTTTTACAACTCTTAATTTCTTCCATGAGAAAACGCTGCATTTGCCCTGCCGTTAGAGTTGTTGATGCCGTTGGAGGTAGTTGTAAATAAAGGGCTTGAGTTCCTCCAAAGACAGCTGTGGTAGCTTCTATGGTTGCACATGCTAAGGTATCAATAGGCTCGGTAGTTTGGAGGTCTATGTCTGAGGTTTGGGTGCGAATGGGCAAGGCTAAGGCTTGTTCATCCTTGAGGTTAAAGGGACGAAGTAAAGTTGACCAGATTCCCCTTGCAGCTCTCATCTTGGCGATCTCCACGAAGTGATCGGAACCTAAGATCCACGCATACGAAAGATGTGTCGCTATATAATTAACCGGAATTTGTTGTTTACTTGCTTTTTGAAGTAGATCAATTCCTAAGGTTAGGCTGTAGGCTAATTCCTCCTCCGCAGAGAGATTGAGTACTTTCAACGCTTTATTGGAAAGCGATAAGCTGTTAAATTTGGGGTGATGTTGGTGCAAATAGCTGATGGTATCAGTCACTACCTTAGTCGCTTTTTCAAAAGAATAAGCACCGTTGGTGGTTAGGATGGGCAACAACACATCATAGTGGAGATGTCCTGTTATATGTGAGTCTTCAAATCCCAATTCTTGTGCTGCGGCTATAAAGCATGCTAACAAGGGGATGATGGTGTCTGATGAGTATAGGGATACTGTAATTTCATCCAACGGAAGTTGGGCAAGGAGCACTTTCATATCTTCAAGGGAAGAGATGGTTGGCTGTGGATTTGTCCTAGATGATTTTGCAGGCGAAATAAGCGTAATTTCCCTTTGTCCTTGGTTTATCTGATTGCGATAAACTTGATTGCATTTTTCTAAGGTTGCGCTTTGGGGCACTTGATTGATTTGCCAAGGGTGCTGTACATGCATTAAAGGAGAGATTCCTCTGACGAAAGGAGCAAATCCCGCGGCAAAATCGATATCTTCTATAGCTTTAATTGCTTGTTTGCTGTATTTTTTTTGAATAGCAATTCCCTCAACCGTTGTTGTTACAGTGGAATCTGATTGTGTTTCGAATAGAGTAGAATCTATTTTCAAATGTTGTAAATCCTTTCTTTTCATAACGAATAATCTTAGTTGTTTTCCTCTGTTAATCTATGTTGTTCGTAGCTTTCTGCTAGGCGTTTTTCTATCAATGGTGCAAGTAGTGTTTTGCGTGGTTTTTGCTTGACAAAAGGAAAGAGCTCCAATTGTTCTTGTATTTTCTCGTTGGGATTAGCCTGTAAATTTGTACCGACGAGTATTTCTCTTTGCGCATGGAACCAATCTTGTTCTTTCTGGTCAGATTCCGCTATTTTGCGCTGGATTGTCCCTTGATGAAAAGAGGTAATTAATCCATCGGCTTGTTCAATCTGCTTAATGATGTCCAACGCCTTTTCAGCAAGTTGCTTGGTGAGCTCTTCGATGTAGTAAGCGCCTTCTGTTGGGTTGTCTACCGCGTGTAAATGACTGTGTTTTTTCAAAGAAAGAAGTTGATTTCTAGCGATTTGTTGGCTAGCGTAATTCTCTTTTCTGTATAAGGCATCATAGGGTAAGTTGCATACAAAATCTGCACCTCCTAAAACAGCACTCATACATTCGGTGGTTGTGCGCAAGGCATTGACTGTAGCACCATAAAGCGTTTTGTTTCGCTTGGTCGGTGTGCTTATTATTCTAACAGTTAGGTCGGTATAGTTGTATTCACTTGCAATTAAACTGAATAACAAGCGAAGTACTTTGTGCTTGGCAATTTCAAAAAAGTAATTCGAACCAACGGCAACTTCAATAAAAATGGGGTGTTGTATTGTTTTAACTCTCGACAAATATTCATTGAAGTGAGTGCAAGCATAAGCAATTTGTTGAACAATCGAAGCACCTGCTTGTTGATATGCTTTGGTGTCAATTGTGAGATTAACGTTGGAATATTGCTGTGTTAAAGCATTCAGGATATTGAAATCGCTATTGAGGTTGTGAAACCAGTTACCTGATGTGATCAATTGATGAATAGGATCAGTCAACAGGTGTAGGGTGTATTGCTGTTCCCTGGCCCAATGAGCTAGGTTTTCAATATAGGCATGATCTAAAAAGAGACAGCGCAACAAATAGGTTTTGTCTTTGGGCAAAGCTCCTAAGAGTTGGGTAACATCAAGCGTTGGATTTACCAGTGTAAAATAAAGCACTTCCGTACCCTTTTGCAAAGATGTCTTTGCATTGAGAATGGATTTGTCTATTTCTTGAATATAGATGGCTTGAACTATTTGCCACTGAGAGGTCTGCGTAGAAACGGGAATCGTCTGACTTTCATCTCTGTGATAGAACGGACGTACTTTAATTCCTTCTAAACTTTCCCAAACTAGCGTTTCATTGTAATCGGCTCCATGTAGTTCGTATTGAATTTTATTTTTCCATTGCTTGGCAGGAATGGAATTAAATTCTTCGAAAAGTAGATGATTCATAGTACTATAATATCAGGTTTACTAGGAAGATAAGGTATCAAATTCAATAATAAAAATATCTTCATTATCTCGTTTCATATAATATTTTTCTCTTGCGTATTTCTCGATTGCGTCTCCATCTTTCAAGTTTCTGATGGATTGCTTATCCTTGTCAATTTCATTTTGAAAGTAGTCTCTTTTTCCTTCCATTTTATCAATTTCCTGATCAATGGCACGATGTTCAATAAGCGAATAGCTATCAAAAAATACAATCCAAACAATAAAACCAATGGTTATTAAAAAAAACGGGTTTTTCACTATTCGGATGTATCGTAATTTGCGAAGCATACTTTTAGAATCCATTGGCATTATTATTTATATGGGATAAAGTTAACCTATTTTCTCGTTAATTACAGTACGAACAATATCAATTGCTACTGTATTGTAGGTGTCATTTGGAATAATGATATCCGCATAGGCTTTTGATGGTTCAATAAATTGATCGTGCATCGGTTTTAAGGTGTTTTGATAGCGATTTAAAACCTCGATCATATCGCGACCTCGTTCAGCAATATCGCGTTTCAAGCGGCGGATCAAGCGCTCATCAGAATCGGCGTGAACAAAGATTTTAATATCGCATAATTCACGCAGTTCAGGGTTACACAAGATGAGGATTCCCTCGACAATCATTACTTTTCTGGGATGCGTCAGTATATAGTCGTCAGTTCTATTGTGTTTTACAAAAGAATAAACGGGTTGATTCACGCTACTTCCTTCCTTTAACTCCTTGAGGTGTTGTACCAAGAGATCAAAGTCGATCGACCTCGGATGATCAAAGTTGATTAAGGTTCTTTCCTCTAAACTAAGGTTGTCTGTCGCCTTGTAATATGAGTCTTGGGATATGATACCAACTTCTGTTTCAGGGAGTTCGTTCATGATTTGGTGAACAACGGTCGTTTTTCCACTTCCTGTTCCTCCTGCAATTCCAATAATTAACATGTGTGCTTTTAATTTTTAGCAAAAATAGAAATTAATCAAAGAGGGGAAAAACATTTTTTGGTTTTAGGACGTTGTTAAGGCTTTTTAAGCAGGAGGTAAAAGAAGGATTATGTTGGATTATTCGATGGTAGTGTTCTTATTTATACTTGATCTAATTTAAAAAAGCTATATTTGTCTCTTCTGTATCAGGATAAGAGTATTGATTATTATAAACAAAGGATATATGGCTAAGAAAAATGTAGATCGAGGGATATTTACACTCAAAGAAAGAACGTACATCACCCCCCATTATATACGCATTACGTTAGAAGGGAAAGACACTCAAAAGTTCAGTCGTACCACCATAGGGGTAAACAACAAGATATTTTTGGCACCAGAAGGCTGCCCACGCGTTCATTTACCAGAATTTGATTTTGAAAAAGGACAATGGGTACCCATGGATGAGGCAATTCGCCCAAGCGTACGCACTTATACACATAGGGGAATTAATTTAGAAGCGAATGAATTATATGTAGACTTTGTGGCCCATGGCGATGAAGGACCCGCGTCTAAATGGGCGATTCAAGCGCCAATAGGAGCAGAACTTGGGGTAGCAATGGGAACTGAAGCAAGCGAACTCTATCCGGCGGCGAGTCGTTATATTCTAGTAGGAGACGGAACAGCTATTCCTGTATTGGGTGCTATTTTGGAAGATTTACCTGCTAATGTACACGTACAAGCTTTTATAGAAGTAGAAACCAAAGAAGATATACAATCTCTAGCGACAAAAGCAGAGGCATCTATTGAATGGGTAATTAATCCAACGCCAGGTCAGCATACAATACTGGCAGAAAAAGCTATGGCATATATAGAGGAGCAAGGGGAGATGGAATCAAAGTTTGCCTATGTGGCAGCCGAGTTTTCTACGGTTAAGATGTTGCGTAACTTCTTGCGAAAAGAGAAAAACTGGACTAAAGACGAGCTTTATGCGTATTCCTATTGGAAATTCGGCAAGGCAGAAAATGCTTCAGAAGCAGATCGCCGTGCTGAAAAAGCAAGTCTAGACTAAAAAAAGTTGAACCTACATGTATTGTCAAAATAAGGTAGATTCACTCTTCAATACCTTTAATTAAATCTGAAAACGAGGACTAGGGCCCTCGTTTTTTTTATTTATGAAGGAAACTGTCACATAAGTTTATAAAAACAAGTTAAAACTAGACGATCAATCGCGTGATTTTGTTTGATAAGAAATATTATTTGTTACCTTTGTCGGCTGAAATAAAAATTCAAATCATTTTAAGTTCTTTAGTAGCATGTTAAATCGAAGACACATTCGTATCAAGGTTATGCAGACGCTTTATGCCCTGCACCAAAGTAATTCTGACCAAGTTCAAGTTGGTGAGAAATTTTTAAACCACAGCATGGATAGTATACAAGAGTTGTATCTAGTTATGCTAACCCTCCTGATAGAAATTCGAAAAAAAGAAGAAGAATACATCGAAATTTCTCAGAAAAAACATTTAGCTACATCGGAAGAACGCAATCCAAACAAGAAGTTTATCGAAAACCAAGTCCTTGAGTTATTGAGTAATTCTACTTCAATTAGCAATAAAGTGGAAGAGCGCAGTATGGTGTATTGGCAAAGAAAGGATCACTATGTTCAATTGATGTTGGACGAGGTGAAAGCAAGCCAATTGTATAAAGACTACATGAAATCAAAGACGCGTTCGTTTAAAGAAGACCAAGACTTTATCGTTGACATTTACACGGAAATTCTTGCGCCAAACGAGAAAATTTACGACTTCTTAGAAGATACAAAATTAACCTGGGTAGATGATTTACCTGTTGTTAATACTTTGATACAAAAGCAATTAAGACAGTTAAAGGATGCGGAGCAAGCCTTTTTTGTACCGAAAGTATTCAAAGATAGCGAAGATAAAGAATTTGCTGTTGATTTATACCGTAGAACTGTCCTAAACGGTGCTGAATTTGCCAAAGAATACGACGGCAAAACACCAAATTGGGATACAGAACGCATCGCTGCTATAGATATTATTATTTTGAAAATGGCGATTTGTGAAATGTTGCGTTTCTCTTCTATACCAGTCAAAGTAACAATTAATGAATATTTAGAACTTGCAAAAGAATATTCTACACCAAAAAGTAGTATATTTATCAACGGTATTCTTGATAATATTTCGAAAGAACTAGAAACTCAAGGTCGTTTGAATAAAATCGGAAAAGGACTTTTATAAGACTAAATAACTAAATAACTATATCTCATGAAAAAAATATTAATGTTGTCATGTGTGGCCTTATTGAGCATGACAGCTTGTAAAAAAAATGATGCCTCTAGTCGTGTTAGCGAAGAAAGCGTAGCTAAAATTGAAGAAAAAGCTGCAGCTAAAAAAAATAGTGGAACGCCAAAAATGGAGTTTGTAGAACTTGCTCATGATTTTGGTACTATTGGAAATAACGAAGCGGTAGAAACGGAATTTAGTTTTACTAATACGGGAGATGCTGATTTAGTTATTATTGATGCTCGTGCTACTTGTGGATGTACAGTACCTGAGTATCAAAAAACACCTATTAAACCAGGAGAAACTTCAAAACTAAAAGTTAGATTTCAAACAGGAGCCGTAGGACAACAACAAAAAACCGTTACCTTAACAACGAATACAGAAAAAGGAGAGGAGTTCCTAACAATTAAAGCGAACGTTTCTCCAGCAAACTAATTTTTTAATACTTATATTTTATGGAAGGAATACAACAATTTTTACCCATGATTCTTATTTTTGTTGCGATCTATTTTTTTATGATTCGTCCGCAACAAAAAAAGATGAAACAAGAAAAGGAGTACGAGGCTAGTCTAAAAATAGGAGATCGTATTATTACTAAATCAGGTTTACACGGAAGAATTGCTGAGTTAAATGAATCAACAGTTGTTGTAGAAACAATGGCAGGAAAACTATTAATGGAGCGTTCTGCTATCTCTATGGATATGAGCCAAAAGCTTCAAGAGAAGAAATAAGCGAATAAGCAATCGATATAAGAAAATAGGCATCTCAGTGGATGCCTATTTTTTTTGTATGTAATGGGTTCAAATTCATTAATTAAAAAAGAATTTCCTTGGGTTGTCCCTTGTTTTCGTCAAGCTTTTCTTAGGCTTTTCTTAGGCTATCGATATAGCAAATTAAGTCAATTAAGCGAGAAGAATATCCGATTTCGTTGTCATACCAACCAACTACTTTCACCATGCGATCCAAAACTGAGGTTAGTTGTGCATCGAATAAACAAGAGTGGGTGTTTCCGATAACATCTACAGATACAATAGGGTCTTCGGTATAGGCTAAGATGCCTTTTAATTCGTTTTCTGCGGCAGATTTAAAGGCTTGATTAATCTCCTCAATGCTTACTTCTCGTTGTACATAGCAAGTAATATCGGTTAAAGAGCCATCAGGTACGGGTACGCGAATACCTCCACCGCCAATTTTTCCTTCGTATTCCGGAAAAATTTTGGTTAGCGCTTTAGCGGCACCAGTGGTTGTAGGTACAATGGATTGGGCTGCACCTCGAGCTCTTCTCAAGTCTTTGTGAGGTTGATCGTGTAGGCTTTGATCTGTGGTATAGGAGTGAACCGTGGTTATATAAGCTTGCTCCATCCCACATAATTTTTTGATAATTTTCACCATTGGAGCCGCATTATTTGTCGTGCAACTGGCATTGGAAATGATGCGTTCTTCTCCTGTTAAAATGTGCTCGTTAACTCCTAATACAATGGTTTTTATCTCATTGTCTTCTGGGGGAACAGATAAAATAACGCGTTTTGCACCTTGTTTTAGATGTGCTTCTAACAAGGCAGTTGTTTTGCGTTTTCCCGTTGATTCAACCACGTAATCAACATCCAACCTCGCCCAAGGTAGGTCAGTAATTTCCTTTGTGCTAAAATAGGGAATCTTTTGTTGATTGATAATTAAGTGATCAGCATCATAAGTTACCTCGGCTTGCAAGATTCCGTGAATGCTGTCGTATTTTATTAGATGTGCCATGGTCTGCACATCTGCTAAATCGTTAATAGCCACAACTTCAATGACAGGGTGGTTGAGCAATAATTTAAAGAGGTTTCGGCCAATGCGTCCGAATCCATTAATCGCAACGTTAATTTTTTTCATTGGTTGTAAAAGCAGATGGTCGCTTAGTAGCGACCATCACTATTATAATTATAAAATATGTTTTTGAGCTTTGTAAGAAGAACGTACAAGTGCACCACTTTCCACGTGTCTGAATCCCAATTCTAAACCGATTTCTTCGTATTTCTTGAATTGTTCAGGTGTAATAAATTCTTTTACAGGTAAGTGTTTTTTACTTGGTTGTAAATACTGACCAATGGTAATAACATCTAATCCGACAGCTCTTAAATCGTGCATGGTTTGGATTACTTCTTCTTCTGTTTCACCTAATCCAAGCATAATTCCTGACTTGGTACGTTTTGCACCATTATCTTTTAAGTATTTTAGCACAGCTAAACTGCGGTCGTATTTGGCCTGAATTCGTACTTCTCTTGTTAAACGACGAACGGTTTCCATATTGTGAGAGATCACTTCAGGAGCTACTTCAAGGATGCGATCCAATAAGCGTTCTTCACCTTGAAAATCGGGAATTAATGTTTCCATTGTCGTTCCAGGACTGATACGGCGTACCGCTTTTACTGTTTCTGCCCAAATGATAGACCCCCCGTCTTTTAAGTCGTCGCGATCTACACTTGTTAGTACAGCGTGCTTAATATTCATTAATTTTATTGATCGAGCCACTTTGTCTGGTTCATCCCAGTCTACTGTTTCTGGACGTCCCGTTTTTACTCCACAGAAGCCGCAAGAACGCGTACAGATATTACCTAAAATCATAAAAGTAGCTGTTCCTTCTCCCCAACATTCTCCCATATTTGGACAACTACCCGAGGTACAAATGGTATGTAATTTATATTTGTCTACCAGTCCTCTTAATTCAGTATATTTCTTACCTGTAGGCAATTTTACACGCAACCATTTTGGTTTGGCCTGTGGTTGTATATTTTTGTCTAAGATTGTATCCATACTTTCATTTTATCAAAGTACAAATATACTGAAATCTTCTCTTTTATCGTTGGTTTTTTGCGAATTATAAAACTGCCTCTAAACTAAGAATAGCCTTGTGTTTCTTGCTTCTTTTTGACGAGATTTTTGAGAATAGTGGTCGTTCAAAAGTCAAGATGGGTCAAATATTAATCGATAGAAATAAATGAGAAATAGCAAGGAATGCGTATTTTTGGATATCTAAAAAAAAGAAGTGATGGGATTATTTAATTGGTTGAAAAAAGAGCAACCTAAAAAGCAGGCGGAAACAACATCCAAAGAAGCAGTCGAACAAGCAGTCGAAGCTACCGATAGTTTGTTGTTGGCTATGCCGATGTTTGAAAAAGGCGAAAAATATAGTATTGAAGCTGTGTTAGCCTACCTCACTCAAACGTGGGGGTATGAAATAGAAGGGCAAGATTATGACGATACAACTGCTGTATTGACTACTCAAGGAACGATGTTTGCAATCGCTTTTATGCCTGCGCCTATCCCTGAAAACGATGTTCAGCATAGCGCTCAATTCGCTTATAATTGGGAAACTGTCTTGGAAGATATCCAAGAAGTGGATAGTCACGCGATAGTTTCTGTAGTTAGTGGCGCTATGGATGTTGTTGAGCGTCATCTTTTGTTGTCGCGTATTTTATTCGCTATCATGGCTACTACTCCCGCTTGCGTAGGGGTGTACCAAGGAAGTCAAACCTTGTTGATTCCACGTGAACAATATTTGGACTACGCCCAAGAGTTAGAAGAAGGAAAAGTAGTAGTTCCACTTTGGATCTACATTGGTTTACGTACAACCACAGAAGGAAATAGCCTTTATACGTATGGATTATCAGGCTTTGGCAAGCAAGAAATCGAAATTGTCAATTCTCCTTTAGCCTTAGATGAACTATACGGTTTTCTTGTCAATATAAGTTCGTATGTAATAGGGAGCGATGTGGTATTGCAGCATGGGGAAACGCTTGGTTATACAGCGGAGCAAAAGATAAATATTACCTCTTCTGCAGGAGTGTTTGTTGAAGGTCAAACATTGAAGTTAGCCATGTAAAGGGGGGAAACCCTATTTTTTATTAACCTTAGGCTTTTTATTTCCTAGTAGTTTGAATAAAAAAACAGTAAAAATGTTTTTATATAATTAACGTACAAAGCAAACTTTTGTTTATTAGTTTTCAAGAAAAGAAATAAGATCTTACCTATTGTTGTTTTAAACTCAAATTTGGTTGGGAAAAAGGTATATTTATAACAAAATTTAGAGTGCTTTTAAAATAAAGGATTTTTAAAAATTATTGGTTTGCTTGGTTAAAAGATAATGAAAAACTATATTTGTTATTAAATATTTATACAAACTCAAAAGAAATGGATGATAATCTAAAGTTGACACCAGCAGATAAGTGGATTGTTGCACCTGTAAATAAATTTATGCAAAAGTCTACATCTGGAGGGATAATATTATTTATTGCTGCCTTGATTGCCATTTTTATGGCGAATTCTGCTTGGGCAGATCAATACACTGCTTTTTGGGAAGAAAATCACATTGCCTTTTCCTTTAATGAATTTTCGTTAAATCACTCATTGAAACATTGGGTAAACGATGGATTAATGGCTATTTTCTTCTTTGTTGTTGGTTTAGAATTAAAAAGGGAATTAACCACAGGAGAATTGTCTTCACCCAAAAAAGCAATGCTACCGATTATTGCGGCGATTGGAGGTATGGTTGTTCCAGCTTCTATTTACGCTATTTTTAATGCGGGAACAGATGCTGCGCATGGATGGGGAATTCCAATGGCAACGGATATTGCGTTTGCTTTGGGGGTATTGTATTTACTAGGCGACAAAGTACCAACATCCTTGAAGGTGTTTTTAACTGCTTTGGCAATTGCGGATGATTTAGGCGCCGTAATGGTTATTGCTATTTTTTATACGGAACAGTTGTCGTTGATTAATTTAGGCATAGGGTTGGGCTTTTTCGGGTTGTTGATTATTAGTAACTTAATTGGAATTCGAAATACACTTTACTACGCTATTATTGGAATTGGGGGGATTTGGTTGGCATTTATGTTATCCGGTGTTCACGCGACAATTGCGGCAGTTTTAGCAGCATTTGCTATTCCGTCTACTGCAAAAATTCACGAGCCATTTTTCCGCAAGAAACTTGATCAACTTAGAAACAGATTTAACAGCATTGATCCTAATGACAAGATACCCAACCTAACAGGGGAGCAGATGGATTGTGTTGAGGAGATCAAAGATTTGGCTAAAAACAGCTTGCCACCTGCGATTCGCTTGGAGCACAGCATGCACAATTTCGTTGCTTTCTTCGTTATGCCTGTGTTTGCTTTAGCTAATGCTGCGATTCCAGTTAACATGAGTGAAGGCGAAGGTTTAAGTGCAGTAACATTAGGAGTAGCTTTGGGTTTACTCGTTGGAAAAGTGCTTGGTGTTTTCGGTCTTACGGCTTTGGTTATTAAGTCGGGCCTTGCTAAAATGCCTGAGGGAATGACATACAAAAACCTATTCGGATTGGGGTTATTAGCCGCTATTGGATTTACCATGTCTTTATTCGTAACAGAATTAGCTTTTGATATTAACATACATCCGGAGTTTCCAGGTCAAGCGAAATTGGGGATTCTAATTGCTTCTGGTTTAGGAGGATTATTGGGATTCATCGTCTTGAGTTTGGTTGGGAAACCCAAGAAGTAAAAGCATATACACAATAAAAAAGCCGAATATAACGCGTTATATTCGGCTTTTTTATTGTGTACCTTAGTCTTTCTTTTTCTTTGCCGCTCGTTTGGCTTCAACCGCGCGATTTCTTGGCTTTGTTTTTCTTGGTTTTCGCTTGCCAGGTCCACCCAAGTTAACTTTGGTATTCTTTTCTTTTTTGGCGTGAAAAGCAGCTCCTTTTTCTAATGGCTTTTTCACTTTAACCAATTGCTTGGCTTTGAGTTTTGATTTTTCAAACTCCATTAGTTTGTCAGAAATCTCAACGGTAGCAGGAATTTCCATAGGGCGTAATTCCTTTTCCATCAATTCTTCTGCTTCCAGAAGCATTTCCTCTTCTTTGGGGTCAACAAAAGAAATAGCAATCCCCGTTTTATCTGCACGTCCTGTACGACCAATACGGTGAATGTATTGTTCCGGAGAATCGGTAAACTGTAAATTGATGACATGGCTAATATCAGAGATATCCAATCCACGCGCCATAATATCAGTAGTCAATAAACCTCTTAGAACATTGGCTTGAAATTCAGCCATAGAACGCAAACGGAAGTTTTGAGATTTATTTGAGTGAATAACTGTAAACTCCTCTGGGAATGCCTCTTCTAATTGTTCCATCACAATATCAGCTAAACGCTTACTGTTGATGAAAATAAGTACGCGATTGAATTCCTCTTTGTTTTGTAACAAGTCCATCAATAGGTTCATCTTCGTATAGAAGTTGGGCACGAGATATACTTGTTGATCGATTTTTTCCAAAGGCGTTCCAGAAGCGGCAAGTGATACTTCTTCTGGGAAATCAAAAAAGTCTTCCAACACTTCATCTACTTCTTCTGTCATGGTAGCAGAAAACAAAATATTTTGTCTTTTGCTTCTCATCATGGCTAAGATTGAAGTTAACTGTGTTCTAAAACCTAAGTTTAGTATTTCGTCAAATTCGTCAATAACTAGTTTTTGTAGGTTGTCAAAGCGCAACACACCATCCAGTGCTAAGTCCATCATACGACCAGGTGTTCCCACTAAAATATCGACACCGTCGTAAACTGCTTTGCGTTGTGTGTTGATATTGGTTCCACCATAAACACCTAACGAGCGAATTGACATGTATTGTGTTAGTTTATTCACTTCATCAACAACCTGAACAACCAATTCGCGTGTTGGTACAATAATAACAACACGAGGTGTATCCACTTGGGCAAATTTCCACTGTTTTAAAATGGGAAGTAAATAAGCATATGTTTTACCTGTACCTGTTTGTGCAATTCCCATCACATCTCTTCCAGATAAAATAACGGGAAATGATTTGGATTGAATTGGTGTAGGTGTAGTAATTTGAAGCTCATCTAGGGCTTTTTGTAAAGCTTTCGGTAGATTAAATTGCTCGAAAGTATGCATAAAATATCTTATTTGGACAAAGATACGTTTTTTTACGCACGTAGTAGATATTGTAAGTAAATTGAATAAAAGGGATGGATCTACTAAAGGATTTTTTTGATTACGCGTAGTTTATGGGTGTGTTTTCCTGAGTCTACATTGTAGATACCCAAATGATCCAAACGATCAATACGCACTTTGCCATGTGCGTGAATAATGTAGTTATTATCCATTATAATTCCTACGTGAATAATATTGCCTTCGGCATTGTCAAAAAAGGCTAAATCGCCTGCTTCACTTTCTTCAATAAAGCTCAATGCTTCACCAACGGTAGCTTGTTGAGAGGCGTCTCGTGGAATCACATGTCCATTAATTTTGTATACCATTTGTGTAAATCCAGAACAATCAATACCAAAAGGTGTTTTTCCACCCCAAAGATAAGGGGCGTTCAAATACATAAATGCAGTTTTTACAAATTGACTTTTGGTGAATGTACCTGTTATGGAACGCCCTTCGAATGCGAATTTCATCGGATTGGTTGCGGCGTGTTTGAGTACGTTGAGGTTGCTCCCTAGCGGAATAGACATCAACTGGTTGTCTGCAGAATGTAGAAATTCTACAAAATCTCCTGCGTAAATAGGGGCTGTTTGATTAAGGGTTTCAAATTCATTTCTGTCGATGCATTGAAACTGTTTATTATCTACCCATCCTTGGTATTGATCAAAAGCCAATTCAATTTTAGACCATTTTTCTGTTTGTTCGAGTACTGTAAACAATTCTCCGAATAGCAATTGAGAAACCAATTCGCTTTTATCGCTTGGTTCTGCGCGTAGGGGAACAATCGAAAGATTACAATAGGCAAACGTCATAGTAGGTCTTTTTATTTAGGGTACAAAAATAAAGATGAGTTTGAAGAAATCAAACCCATCTTTGTATAAATATTAGTGTTGAGCAAAATTATGCTCTTTCAATCACAATAGCAGAAGCACCACCACCACCATTACAGATAGCAGCTGCACCAATTTTAGCGTTGTTTTGTTCTAATACATTTAACAAGGTAACAACGATACGTGCTCCTGAACATCCTAATGGGTGTCCTAAAGCTACAGCACCACCGTTTACGTTGATTTTGTCTGTATTTAAGTCTAAGATTTTAGCATTAGCTAAACCTACAACAGAGAAAGCCTCGTTGAATTCGAAGAAATCAACATCCGCAAGGGATAAGTTTGCTTTTTTCAAGGCAATTGGCAACGCTTTTGCAGGCGCAGTTGTGAACCAAATAGGCTCTTGTGCAGCGTCAGCATAACTTCTGATATAGGCTAATGGTTTTAAACCTAAATCTTTCGCTTTTTCTTCGCTCATTAGTACTACAGCCGCAGCTCCGTCATTGATTGTTGATGCGTTAGCAGCAGTAACCGTTCCTTCTTTTGTAAAAGCAGGACGCAATCCTGAAATCTTGTCTAATTTTACGTTTGAGTATTCCTCGTCTTTTGAAACGATGATTGGTTCGCCTCTGCGTTGTGGAACCTCTACGGGAACAATTTCCATATCAAATTTACCTTCTTCCCAAGCTTTAGCTGAACGCTCGTATGATTGGATGGCGAAAGCATCTTGTTCTTCTCTTGAGATGTTGTGTACTTTTGCTGTATTGTCAGCAGCTACACCCATCGCTTGGTTGTCATATGCATCAACAAGACCGTCATTTTGTAATCCATCCACCAAAGTAGTAGGACCAAATTTTTGTCCATTTCTCATATGTACGTAGTGTGGAATCAAACTCATATTCTCCATACCACCAGCAACAACTACCTCAGCATCTCCAGACATAATTGCTTGTGCTCCTTGCATGATCGCTTTCATTCCTGATGCACAAACTTTGTTTACTGTAGTACATGGAACATTACTGCTTAATCCAGCGTAAATAGCTGCTTGACGTGCTGGTGCTTGTCCAACACCTGCTTGAACAACGTTACCCATTAATACTTCGTCAACTAAATTTACATCTAAATTGATTTTATCAATAGCACCTTTGATCGCAACCGCTCCTAATCTTGTTGCAGGAACCGTAGATAGGGATCCTAAGAAGCTACCAATTGGTGTTCTAGCAGCAGATACAATTACTACTCTTTTACTCATAATGTATAGTGTTTAATAAGTTAGATTTATTTTTGATTCTATAGTTAACGACAAATATACATTATAAATTTATTTGTTAGAATTGTATAGGGAAATAATCCATGATATTAACATTAATCTTCCGTAGGACCTTTTATTTGGTGATTTAAAGGAGGCAATCGGGGAATAAAACGATATCTATGAAGAGGAGAGAGTGATAGAATAGGAAATACAAAGGAAGGATAGGCAGATTATACAGCATAATAGTCCCAGTGTAGCAAAAAAAAACAAAAAAAAATATAAGGTATGTGCTTGATAGATAATTGATTTGTTCGGGAGGTGTATTTTTTTTAAATTTTTATGTTGGAAATATTTGGAAACAACGAAAACTCGTGCTACTTTTGCATCCGCATTACAGAAGATAAGTCTTCTTAAAGCAACGGAGAGGTGCCGGAGTGGTAACGGAGCAGATTGCTAATCTGTCGACTGGTAACGGTCGCCAGGGTTCGAGTCCCTGTCTCTCCGCTTCTTCGGGGTGTAGCGTAGCCCGGTCATCGCGCCTGGTTTGGGACCAGGAGGTCGCAGGTTCGAATCCTGCCACCCCGACCACTACAACTAGTGTAGGGTCCAATAGCTCAGCTGGATAGAGCAACTGCCTTCTAAGCAGTAGGTCTCAGGTTCGAATCCTGATTGGATCACGAAAAAGTCTTAACGAGAGTTAGGACTTTTTTTGTTTTTATGTAAGCCGTGGATTTTATTTGTACTTTTAACTCGTTCGATCCCGTCAACTTCATCTAGTATCGAACGTATAAAATACGTATCTCGACAGGTAGATTCGCTTTAAAAGAATTTTATCCATGAATATTATTACCCTTCCTAACGATCTGAATCTTGATGGTATGGCCACCATTCAACTTTTTGATTATCGCAGTTCCCGAGAAGTAGCTCGACAACAAATCGCGCTCAACCAAAATACATTTAGCTTTTTGCTTGAGGGAACTAAAGAAGTTGTTTTTGAAGATGCACTACAGTCCATTGACCCCGCGAAATTCTTACTGATGAAAGCTGGACATTGTTTAATGACAGAACAATTGTCAAAAGCCAATAGCTACCGAAGTGTCTTGTTGTTTTTTTCCAATGAGATGATTTATAAGTTCATCCAAAAATATGAAGTAGTGCAAAAGAAGCCGAATGACTATAAAACGGCGTATGCTTTCGATTACGATGCCTTTATTCGTCGTTTTGTATGCAGTTTACTCGATATTGCTACCTTGTCAAAAGAAATTCAACAGCATTTATTAGCGGTCAAATTAGACGAAATTCTGTGGTATTTGGTCGAAATAAATGGAAAAGATATGCTCTACTCACTGGTGTATACAACGGATGATAGCGTACAAAAGTTTACCCGCATAATCGAAAGCAATCAGCTGCGTAAATCGACGCTGAAAGAGCTTGCTTTCTTGTGTAATATGAGTGAGTCAACTTTTAAGCGAATGTTTAAAAAACACTATGGAGAATCGCCTATGCGTTGGTTTCAAAACAAGCGATTAGAACAGGCACATTATTTATTGACGGTGGAAAAGAAAACGGCTTCGGAAATTTATCTTGAAGTAGGCTATGAAAGTCTATCGAGTTTTGTTCAAGCCTATCGTGTAAAATATGGACACACGCCCAAACAACATCATAAAATGTGACCTTTTAGCTACAGTTTTTGAGCCCTTATCTATCTGTCTTTGATCGATACAAGGCTACTTTTGTTGGAAATAATAATTCAACTAGAATGAAAAAAGCTCAGTTACTTGTACTGCTGTTTTTGACCGTATCAACGGCAGCATTTGCACAAAAAACATTTACCTTATCGAGTAAAGATTTAGGAGGAGAAGGAACAAAAACATTGGAATTTAATGGGTTTGGATGTAATGGGAATAACCAATCTCCTCAATTGTATTGGGAAAATGCACCGGAGGGAACGCAAAGTTTTGCTATTACTATGTATGATCCAGATGCACCAACAGGAAGTGGATTCTGGCATTGGGTGGTCTTTGATATTCCATCAACTGTAAGCGAATTAGTCGCTAATGCAGGAAATATTTCCCTTGATCTAGCACCCAAAGGAGCAATTCAGAGTGTGACCGATTACGGCAGTAGAGGATTCGGAGGACCTTGTCCACCAGAAGGACATGGATTTCATCAATATATTATCACAGTTTACGCCTTAAAGACAACCAAATTGGGATTAGATGCGCAGGTAAATCCAGCACTTGTTGGGTTTAATCTTTGGAATCAAACGCTTGCAAAAGCTAGTATTGTGGCGTACTATAAACGATAAATCTATTTCGTTTTGCAATGAGCGAAGACTTGTTTTGAAGCGGGAAAGTGTATCTCACTAGGATACGTTTAAATGTTTGAATGAAAAAAGGTCTTTGGGAAACCAAAGACCTTTTTTGTGCTATTTCCTATGCCTTACGCTAGTTCAACGCAAGAGTATTTTTTGTTTTATTGTAGCGAATCTGAAAAGAACAACTTAGACTTTCTTTGGTGGAAGATCGAAGGCAACTGCTTCGTGTTCAAAATGTCCATTGTGTGCACCATCACAAAACGGTTTGTTTTTAGAAAGGCCACAACGACAAATGGATACTACTGTTCTTCCTTGTAATCCGTAGGTATTTCCATTGCGATCTACAATTTCAAAATCCCCTTCGATCTTTACCGATCCGTTATTGTTGATGGTTAGTTTTGTTTTTGACATGTCTATTTGAGTTTCGTTATTTTGTACGAAAATAAAATAATAAAATGAGGATGTAGAACCTATGGTTCTATTTAGACAGATTCCTTTTAATACGTGGTAGGCTTAGTGGTTGTCTTTAGTGTCATAGAGGATCTCCTCTATTTATAATAACAGTAGGGTATGCTGATTCTACAGATGCTCTGCATCCAAATGTGCTTCCTAAATCTCGATTTGCTTGGGAAGAGGTGATTGCATCGATTGAATCTCTACTAATTTATATGTCAGTCTTATGTTAGGATAAAAGAGTCTCAATGGGAATTGAAACTTTGTTATTTGTGGTTCTTCGGCTCTTTTAGATTTATTGCTAGAGAGGGGATTACGTAAAGTAAAATAACTCTAATAATATATAGGTAACTGTAAGGACTAACCCAACAATGTAATATTTATTATTATTTTTAATCCCTGTTTTATTTGATTTAATTAATAAAAATAATATAATTATAGTCAATAAAATATTTGGTGTGAGTCTTATTAAGTGTGTATTCATTTTATTTAATATTTCGATTCCATAAAGCGAGAGCGTATTTGAAGGTGTTTAACGCGTTAAAATGAATCTCTTGCTCTAGCTCATTCAGCGTTTTATTTTGTTTAACTTCTTCAATTTTTTTATCAAAATAAGTCTCAACATCAAGATCTTTTGCATCTGCAGTTTCAATTAATACCTTTTTAAAATAGGTAGGAACTTTATCGTCTTCATAATTTTCTTGTATAATAGAAACAATATTGTCAATAAAGATGTCAGTGTCCAATTCATCAAATGTTTTAAAGAATTTATCTAAATCACTAACTAGCTTTTTTTTATCAAAAATACTTTCAACTTCTTTTGTGGACATCGAAAAAGATGTTGATAATTTAGTAACAAGAGGTGCATGTAAGGTATCTACAAAATCAGTTGAATTCTTAAATTTATTTAAGTTATCATTAACAAATTCAACAATGAATTTATTGTGTGCAAATCCAACCTGCTGATTTAGATTGTCAAAATGCTGTGCAAATTTATCATCTGCTAGGTAAATCATACTTGGTTGATCCCAATACCAACTCCAAGCACTCGATCCGACTCCACCAATTACGATACCAACTGCTGTACCAAGAGGCCCTAAAGCTGTTCCAGCTGCTCCCCATACATATGCATCAGCTGCGTCAGTAGCAGCATAGTAATCCATTCTTTTTAGGCATAATTTTATCTTTTTGAATTTGAATAAAAGTACTTTTTCTATTACTCTATAATGGCTATTTGTGGTCTTTTGTCAAATTTTTAACTAAAAAAACATATAAAACAAATAATAAGATATTTTTTTTATAGTAATGATAATAAGTTTTGTGCTCTAAATGTTGGATAAATGTTAAAAAATAATACGTTTTTATTCATTAAGGTGAAGTTCTGAATTAATCCGTTACACGAGTTATTCTTAGGTATAAACTAGTAACGAACTACCACGCTCGTTTATCCGTTACAATAGGTTTCGTTAGATCAAACACCACATTAAAGCTAGTTTTAGCACCCGCACGTTGTAGATTATAGCTATATTCCTCCTCGTTAATGGTTACCCACCATAGGTTAGATGCTGCCGCGGGAATGCTCTGGGCTGTTTCTTGATCTGCGGGAAAATACTGTATTGTATCGTTTCCTGTATTGGTGGTTGTTCCTCCATACATGGTGATTTCATCCGGTTGACCGTTGGGTTGACGGTGGTCGTGTTTAAGTTCCAGTCGATCGCCTTTGAGGGTAAATACCCAAGTACGAGAAAGGTCATCCCCAACAAAAAAAGCAATTTTTACCTCTCGATTTGTACAGGATGAAACATACATGATGAGTTCCTTATTTTCAAAATCGGCTGGGATAGGAGTAGAAACAATTTTTCCTTTATAGGCCTTGCCACAGTGTTGTGCGAGGTTAGTCGTGAATTGTTCGGGATAGTTAGGTGTCGTTTGCGCTTGTGTTTGCACCATACTGAAGATACTTAGTAGTAATGCGATTGTTATTTTTTTCATTGCTGTACAGTTGTTATGGAGGTAAATATAGGAGTATAAATCAATTTACGCTAAACAGAGGGAAAGGTGGGGAATAGTAGTATTGTAAAATTCGCAATTAATCATATACTATTCAAATATATATTGCATTAAAATTTATATTTTTGGGTAAAGCTAAAAAAATGTATAGAATTACGGATAAAATAGTTTCAGTGCAGGGACAAGAGATAGCTGTTCAGCTGTATATCCAGGATCGCCCTACTACGGAAACAACCTTAGTGTTGTTGCACGATTCTTTGGGAAGTATAGCATTATGGCGCGATTGGCCAGGTTTGTTAGCCGAGCATTTGCAGTGTGATGTTATGGTTTATGATCGCGTGGGCTATGGAAAATCCCAACCTATGCAAACTTCTTTTCGCGAGCGAAACTACTTGGAACAAGAAGGGGAGTTTTTAGAGGCTTTGCGCCAAGTTTTGCAGTTGGGTAAAATTGCCGTTTTTGGACATAGTGATGGGGCTTCTATTGCACTTTGGTATGGTATCTTATACCCAGAACATACAGCGGCTATGGTTATTGAGGCTGGTCATGTCTTTGTGGAAGAGGAGACTTTGCAAGGTGTACGAGATGCGAAAAAAGCTTATGAAGAGACGGAATTAAGGCATCGTTTGGCTAAATATCACGGAGAACGCGTGGAAAAGCTGTGCTATGCTTGGTTTGATATCTGGTTGGACCCAGCGTATCGCGATTGGACGATGGTGCCAGAATTGTCTCGTATTACCTCTCCTTTACTTTTTTTACAAGGTGATTTAGACGAGTATGGTTCTTTGGCACAAGTGGAACAAACCCTCCAACATGTAAGTGGGGTAGCAGAAAAGTACATCTTTGAACAAGTGGGACATATCCCCCATAAAGAGCAAAAGGAGACAACCTTAACTCTGATTGTCTCCTTTTTAAATCGCTATTTATAAGCTGAGTAAATGCTCAATTTTTTCGTAAAATAGTTGTTCAATTCTCGGGTCTTTTGCCTGTAAATAGGAAGACTTCAAACTGTTTAAGTATTGATCTAAATTCGTGATTACACTGCCTTTTGCCAATTCAAAAGGCTCTTGCAGATTCTTGGCTTTAATTGTTTCTAGGGCAGTTTTAATGTATGTTTCTTTGTCCATTTTGGAATTTATAATGAAGTTTAGTTCCCAGTTTAGTTCAACCGTTAACCAATTTATCTCGGTAACTCGATGGTATAGGTTTTACCTTTGGTTTTTAAGTTTGTATTGACTAACCACGGGTTATATAGTTTCAAAATTTTGTAGTTTGAACCTTGTTCTTGTGCAAACATCGGTAGATCTTCTATATCATTGCTTACTGTAATGGTACGCATGGGAATAGGAGGATATTTATCTGCTTTTGGAATATTGTATCCGTAGCGCTCGGGATGGCTCATAATTTCTTTCATTGCAAGGATGCGGAATACATAACGAGAAGTTTCTTGATTTAGAAACAAATCGTAATAGTTGTCTACATATTGGGAGTTCATGGCTTTGGTCATTCCCGCCATTCCCCTGTTATATGCTGCGGCAACCATCGTCCAAGAACCAAAGCGATTTTTAGCGTCGTTGAAGTATTTACAAGCGGCTTCTGTCGCCTTTTCTAAGTGGTAACGCTCGTCTACAGTATCGTCAACGGTCAGGTTGTATTCGCCAGCAGTACCTTTCATGAATTGCCAGAATCCTGTAGCTCCTGCTGAAGAAACTACGTTGGACAAAGTACTTTCGATGACACAAAGGTATTTGAAGTCATCGGGTATATTATTTTTTTTCAAAATTGGTTCAATGATAGGAAAGTAGCGTTCAGCTCTTTTGATCACGAGAGTTGTGGATGAATGTAGGTTAGCGTTGATAATCATTTCGCGGTCAAAGCGCTCTTTGACATCAATAATGTCTAGCGGGGCTGATTCTCCAGCAAAATTTGCAGTTAGCGGTAAAGAAACGTGGTGTTCTGTTGGGCTTTTTTGTTCCGTATTTTGATCAGATGCGCTGTGTGCAGTTGCAAAGATAAACGTAGAAGCCACCCCGACAACTGCTGTTGTGTAAAGTGCGTTTTTTAGATTTTTTTTCATAGTTATTCTAGTATAATTTTTTGTAGATTTTCGTTAAACCATTTGTACTTCACTAGGATCATTGCATGAGTCCCCCCTTTTACTTTAATTGCATTTTTTATGTTTTTTATAGGAAAGATTTCGTCTTTTGTACCGTGAATGTGGATGACCTGATCCAACGGTTCTTTCTGATTCCACGTTACTATCGTTTGAATGCACCAATTGAGGTAGTGTGGATCTCGAATGGACAAATAGCGATTATACAGTTCCACGCGATTTTTTTGTTTGTCACTTCCGTAACGAGCAACCAGCTTTAGTAAGAATTCCACGCCATGTGTGGGAATTAGCTTGTAGAGCTTGGTGTATTTTGCCCATTTAAAACAGGCGGGAAATTCGCGATTGGAACGAACGCTCGAGATGATAATTGTTTTTTGAACCTCAATGCGCTTGGATAATTCCTGTGCTATAATTCCACCGAAAGAAACGCCCACTAAGATAGGATTATTATGTTGAATCAACGGAATGTATTTCGCGGTGTAATCCAATAAATTTTCGTTCTTTTCACAAGGCAACCATTCTAAAAAATGCAGATCAAAAACAGAAGTATCCCATTTTAATCGTTCAAAAATGAGCGAGGTGGAAGACATGCCCGGGAAGAAATAAATTGGTATTTTGTTCATTTTAAATAAATTAACATACTAAATAGGGACGGTTTGGAAAAAAATGACGAACTTTGATAAATATAGCGATAAAAATAGTTGCATTCGCGGTATATATAATCTAAAAATTTCTTACGATATAATTGTTATGAATAGGGGCATTCGCCACCGTTCTTTTTTTGTTGCTATGAAAAGGAGGTATCAGCATAACATGAAAATATAAAATTTTAGTATAATGGAAATTAAAGACAATGAATTGCTTCGTCAGTTTGAGCTCGAAACCGATCAAGGTTTGCTTAGCGTGGAGTATTCACTACAAGAAAGAAAAATCTTTCTTACCAAGTTAAAGGGGTTCGAGGAAGGTGTTCAAGCGCAATCCATCGATTTTCTAAAAGGGGTACTCGATATTGTTAGAGAAAAAAGACTACGCGTAGTTCCTACCCATCCAAAAATTGTTTCTTTCTTTAGGAAAAATCCTATTTACAAAGAAATGCTTCCTCCAGGGATAAGAATTTAATCCTGTGAGATTTAAAAACCACTTATAACACACACAGCATACCCCAATTTGGGTGAAAAAAAGCAAAAAACCTGTTTGAACGTCAATTCAAACAGGTTTTTTTATTTAATCTAGAAAATCAAATCGAACAATACCGTCGTCGTCAATTTTCGTTAATTTAATTTCGCGAAGCGTATTGACTAAAGCTGGATCCCACGGTGTTTTTACTTTGACGTAATTCTCGGTAAAACCGTGAATGTATCCTTCCTTGTTTTCGCTCTCAAACAAAACGGTTTTCTCCTTTCCAATTTGAGACTCATAGAAGGCACGGCGTTTTTTTACGGATAAACCGCGAAGCATTTTGCTTCTTTTGTTGCGCACTTCCATCGGTACAACACCTTCCATAGCTATGGCTTCCGTATTGTCGCGCTCCGAATAGGTGAATACGTGAAGGTAAGAAATCTCTAGGTTGCTCAGGAAATTGTAGGTGTCTAAAAATTTTTCGTCTGTTTCACCAGGGAAACCAACAATTACATCCACTCCAATACAGCAATCGGGCATTACTGTGCGAATTTTATCTACGCGTTCAACGTATAGTTCGCGCATGTATCGGCGCTTCATTTTCTTTAAAATGTCGTTGCTTCCCGATTGTAGGGGAATGTGAAAGTGAGGTACGAAGGTTCTACTTTGAGAAACAAATTCGATGGTTTCATTTTTTAATAGGTTAGGCTCAATCGAAGAGATGCGCAAACGCTCAATCCCCTCTACTTGATCTAATGCTTGTACAAGCTCTAAAAATGTGTGTTCGTGTTTCTTATTGCCAAACTCTCCTTTTCCGTAATCGCCAATATTTACTCCAGTTAGTACAATTTCTTTGATGTCTTGAGCCGAAATTTCAGCTGCATTTTTCAAGACATTCTCCATTGTATCACTTCGAGAAATACCACGAGCCAACGGAATAGTACAATACGTACATTTGTAATCGCAGCCATCTTGAACTTTTAAGAACGCTCGCGTGCGATCTCCAATAGAGTAGGACCCTACATAAAAATCTGCTTCTGAAATCTCACAAGAGTGTACTTGTCCCATTTCGTTTTTTGAAAGGTCATTGATATAATCGGTTAACTTGAATTTTTCCGTTGCCCCTAAAACCAAATCCACACCATCAACACTGGCTAGTTCAGCCGGTTTTAATTGTGCATAGCACCCCACAGCGGCAATAAAAGCCTTGTCGTTTTTCTTCTGTGCTTTTTTAACTATTTGTTTGAATTGTTTATCTGCATTTTCGGTTACAGAACACGTATTGATTACATAAATGTCTGCCACATCTTCAAATTCAACACGATCAAAACCTTCATCTACGAAACTTCTTGCTATTGTTGAGGTTTCAGAAAAGTTTAGCTTACAGCCTAAGGTGTAAAAAGCTACTTTTTTTCTATTTTCCATAATCATTCTTTACTATGAGTAGTAACTTTGAAGTATATTTACTCTTTGTTGTCACAAAGCGTGCAAATTTACGTACAAAATTCGGTTTGATGAAATCAATAATTTATTATATATCAATTCTTTGTATCTGCTTCACTGTTGCTTCTTGTCGAAATAAAACACAGGAAAAAGTAGAGGGAACAGTCTTTCGCTACAATGAAGATTCTAATATTCAAACACTTGATCCAGCTTTCGCACGCAGTATGGCTGTGATATGGCCCTGTAATCAGTTGTTTAATGGGTTGGTACAACTCGACGATCAATTAAACGTGGTAGGAGACATTGCTCAATCATGGACTGCTTCTTCCGATGGATTGACCTATGATTTTATTTTGCGCAAAGGGGTGTACTTTCATCCACACCCTGCTTTTGGTGAGGCGCAAACACGCGCGGTAACTGCTGCTGATTTTGTGTATAGTTTAGACCGATTGACTGATGTGAAAACAGCATCGCCAGGAGGATGGATTATGCAAAAAGTTAAGCGCTATCAAGCCGTGAATGACACTGTATTTCGCTTGCAGTTAAAAGAATCCTTTCCCGCAATTCTCGGATTGTTATCCATGCGATATGCTTCCGTGGTTCCTCGAGAAGTCGTGGAAGACCCTCAACATGATTTTAGAACACATCCCATTGGAACAGGACCGTTTTATTTTAAATTTTGGGAGGAAAATGTCAAATTGGTCTTAAGGCGAAATCCCAATTATTTTGAAAGAGATGAGCAAGGGGTTCAACTACCTTATCTCGAGTCGGTAGCCATTACTTTTTTACCTGATAAACAAAGTGCTTTTTTACAGTTTATTCAGGGCAATTTGGATTTTATCTCGGGCTTAGACCCTTCGTATAAAGATGATCTGATTACCCTTGAAGGGAAGTTACAACCCAAATATCAAGAGGAGGTGCAGATGGAAACGGGACCTTACCTCAACACGGAATATTTGGGATTCAATATGGCAGATAAAAATAGCCCTACGAGTGATAAGCGCATTCGTCAGGCATTGAATAAGGGGTTTGATCGCGTTAAAATGTTACAACATTTGCGCAGTGGAATGGGAACCGCTCAAGTCGGCGGATTTATACCCCGTGGTTTACCTGGGAATACCGTATCGGATGAATTGTACGACGTAGAACAAGCGAGACAGTTGGTACAAGCGTACAAAGAAGAACACAAACTGTCCAAAGTCGTTATTCCGTTGTCTACTAATGCAGGATATTTGGATATAGCCGAGTATTTGCAAAGAGAATGGCAAAAAATTGGACTGACTGTAGAGGTAGATGTCATGCCACCAGCTACCTTGAGACAAGGGATGGCTTCAGGTAAAATTGCGTTTTTTAGAGGGAGTTGGATTGCCGATTATCCCGATGCTGAAAATTATCTTTCTCTATTTTACAGCAAAAACAAAGCACCTAACGGACCTAATTATACCTTTTTTGACAACCCAACCTATGACGCGATATACGAACGCGCCTTTGAGCTTACGGCACTTGATCAACGCATTGCGCTATACGAACAAATGGATCGCTTGATCGCAGAAGAGGTTCCTGCCTTGGTTTTGTTTTATGACCAAGCTGTGAGATTCAGTCGCCGAAATATTCATCAATTGGGCATTAATCCCATGAATAATTTATTTCTGAAGAAGGTAAAGAAAGAGGAAATAAAATAAGTTGATTTTTGTATAAAATTCGTTAGTGATATGTTATATTTGAAACAATAGAAAAGCGATTAGCTGATCTACACACCAACATACAACCTTACAAACGAATTTAGATTATGAATGAGTTAGTCGTTCTAATTGTTGATGACGAGACGAAGGTTGCCGAAGTATTGAAACACCGATTACAAAACAGCATACAGCTCCAGCATAAATTGGTTTTTTACACGGCAAAATCGGTCGCAGAAGCAGTAAAAATGATTGAACAATATACACCCGATCTCGTTTTCTTGGACATTCAGATGCCCAAAGAAAACGGATTAGCTTTGTTTGACTATTTCGAAAAACCACTTTCCTTTGAAGTTGTTATTACCACTGCGTATAGTCAATACGCATTAGAGGTATTGAATCAACACCCTTGTTTATACTATTTATTGAAGCCTATTGCCGTGGATAATTTGCAATTGGCATATGACAAATACCTAGAGAAAGAGGGAGAGCAATTGTTTATCAAACTCATCAAGAGCAACCAAAAGCGCGATGTTGTTTCCGTGGATGATATTATCTACTGTAAAGCAGATGACAACTATTGTGAAGTATATTTAAAAGATCAAAAATACCTAGTTTCTAAAACATTAGGAGCAGTTTCTGCCAAGTTACAACACCCTCATTTTTATCGGGTAGGGCGATCTTATGTCGTCAATATGAAACACATTAAACACATTGAAACGGGGAGTAATCGCATTGTTTTCAAACACGAAATTGTCATCAACGATTGTGAAGTCAAGCACGATATTGTTGTTTCTGCTGCTAAAATGAAAGAATTTAGAGCCTTTGAGTTATGATACGGTGGATGATGCTCCTGCTATTTGGGTTATCGCTTCCCTTACTTTATGGGCAGACCACGGTCACAACGCGTTATACAACAGCAGATGGGCTGATTGCCAATGATGTTCGTGTTTTGCTCATGGACAGTAAAGGGATGCTCTGGATTGGATCACGAGCGGGCTTGAGCGTGAAAAAACAGGGGCGTATAGTAGTAGATGATGAAGCGCTCAAACATCGGTTTACCAATATAACCTCAATCGTTGAAGATGGAGATCAAGGAATTTGGGCGGGAAGTTATGGACAAGGGATTTTGTATAGAGGCAAAACAAAAACACAATTGTTCAACGCCGCAACGGGATTAGACGAAGATCGCATCAATTGTTTAGCTGTGTTTGACACAAAGTTGTATATCGGTACTTCGGAGGGAATTTCCATTATCGATATTCCTACACTTAAAATAGAGACCTTTTCTAAGCAGCATTCACTTGCTACCCCGAGTGCCGTATCGAGTTTTTACCAAAAGGATCACGCTATTTATGCAACCACTATCAATCACGGGGTGTTTAAAGTTGAAGCCGGACAATTGCATTCCATCGGAGATAAAAAAGAAGTTGTCGCTTCCTTTTTTGATCCCAAACGGCAAGAGTTATTGCTGGGATTGAAGTTCGCTCTTGAAATACAATCTCAGGGATCTCATGGCACTTCACTAAATAACAATGTAAAAGGGACTCGTTTTTTTCAAGCAATAGGGAATAAAGTTTTTTGGGTTAGTGCGGATATTCTCAATGAGGGCGGTGGTATTTATGCGTGGGATGGACATCACATAGAAAAACTCAATCAAACGTACGGCATAGAAAATACGGATCTATACAGCTTAGCCTATGACAGTAAACGAAATTTTTTATACGTAGGGACTAAAGAACATGGATTATATCAAGTGGATTTAGGTTCGCCTTTGCGTTTTGATCCGCGATTCGGTCTTATTGATGCCCTAGTGGTACATGGGGAGTATATTCATGTTTTTGGAGCGAAAGGCTGGTGTGTTGTCCATCAAAATAAAATCGTTCAAACTAAAGGAAAAGAGGCTTTTAAGTCGTTTCAATTGGCGAATAATAAACCGTTTATTGGTGTGACTACTCGTGAAAATAACTTTTTCGAAATAGAACACCGCATTCTCGCCAATCAGATTAAGTTTTACAAAGCCGTTGTCCATGCAGATGCCCTATGGGTAAGCACTAATATTGGTTTTTTCCAACTAACCTTAGATGGACAGCTAAAGCAATATGCTGGCATTCACACCTATCAATTTGATTTTTTCCACAATCAACTCGTTGAAACTGATCCCTATGGAGGAGTTAGAGTGTATGATGATTTAACCACTTTCGACTACCAATACTTCGATCGATCGGATGGAGCTTTTGTTCCACGCGATATCGTTGATATGAAAGAGGTAGAGGGAAAGCTGTACCTAGCAGGCGCTTTGGATGGTTTGTATGTCTATGAAAACAACCAGTTTCGCTCACTCTATCAAGAGGGAGTATTTGTAGAAAATAGATTAAAACACCTAAAAAAAGGTGATGGTGCGCAATTGTATGTGGCTACAGATTTTGGCGATGTATATTGCTTGGACCTCAGTGATTCACAACCTAAAGTAAAATTTAAAATCGAACAAGAGTCTATCCTAGGACACGGAATTACGTTCTTGGAGTACGTTGATCATCAGTTGTATATTGGAACAAATGTGGGGGGCACCGTATTAGATAACAAAGGAACATTTCTGTTTAATAAAGAACAAGGTTTGGATAATTACGCAATAAAAAGCAGTGGTATTATAGGTCCGAACTTAGTTTTAGGTACAGAGAAAGGATTATACACCTTAGATCGGCGTCACTTTAATTCCCAACCAATACAGTATAATTTAGTTATTTCTTCAGTAAAAGTTAATGAAACCCTTTTGGAACTTAAGCAAGGACAACTCTTAACCGAAAAAAAACTGGTTTTGCCCAATTATCAAAATTCTATTTTTGTTGATTTTGTTTTACTAGGAGCAAAATATCCCGATAAATTAAAGTTTCAATATCGAGTAAAACCTACGGAACAATGGATTAATTTAGAGCAACCTTCCTTGACCTTACACTATTTGAATGCGGGAAAATACCCGATTGAAATTAGAATTTACGACTATAATAATGGAAGCGAACAAATCGAATTGTTGCTAGATGTTACGATAAAACCTCCCTTTTACTACAGCTGGTGGTTTTTTAGTGTGGTGGGATTGGTTGTGATAGGGATTGTGATGCTGATCTTCAGGCGACTCAAACGACAGCAGGAGATAAAGGATAAACAGTTGCGTTTTGAAAAGAAAGTAGCAGAATTAAAAGTGCTCTCCGTGCGCAGTCAGTTGAATACCCATTTTATTTTTAATGTATTGAGTTCGTTTCAGTACTTTATTATTGCACATAAAGAAGAGGAAGCCCTGTACTATCTGGAGCGATTTGCTTCTTTAATACGCAAAACACTCAATCTCTCTATGGTTGAACAAGTGAGTGTTAAGGATGAGATCGACTATATTGAGGGGTATTTTGAATTGGAAAATATGCGTTTAGACGAGCGTGTGCAGTTGGAAATCACTGTAGAGAAGCATTTGAATTTGCATCAGATTACGATTCCACCCCTGTTGTTACAGCCTTTTGTAGAAAATAGCTTGGTACACGCTTTTCCTGAAAGTATTGAACACCCAAAATTGCACATTAATATTTACCAAAAGCAAGCGGATGTTATCCTAGAGGTAATCGACAATGGAATCGGAAATCAACAAGACTTACAACAACGAGCAACTCACGAATCAAAAGGGTTGTATTTGGTGAAAGAACGCATGAAAATGATTCAGGCGTATTTAGATGAGCACTTGACTATTCAATCTACTGAGACGGGGACCCGCGTTCGCTTAGTGTTGAAGGATGCGATTCAGGTAAAGAATTAACTCGTCAATTATTTGTTAATAAAACTCGAGAAAGCAAGAAAGGATCGTATTATTGCTAAAATGGCTAGTAAGCTGCTGTTATTCAGTAGCGCGCTATAGATTTTATTTTAAAACTCATGAAGGGAAGATTGTTTTTTGTAGCCATTTTTGTGGCGTATTTTTTAGCTAATTTGTATTTAGGATTTCGCGTTTATCCATTAGTGGAGCATAAGATCTGGAGTATTCAGGTCATCTATGGTGTGGCGGTGGCTTTTCTGATTGTCTCGCCAATTTTGTTTTTTGCGTTGAGAAAACGCATTAGCGTACCAGAGACCGCTATTTTATATAAAGTGGGAACGGGCTGGCTAATGTTGATCATCTATTCGTTTCTTCTTGCCCTAGTTTCAGAACTTGTCATAGCTATTTGGGGCAATCATTTCGCGACTTTTAGTGGGGGACTGCTCGTTTTACCTCAATTACAAGCGTGGATTATTGTGCTAGGTACAGCACTTATAGCAGGTATTGGCAATGTCAATTACTACCGTAAGAAAGTTGTTACTTTGCATTTAGAGACCGTTAAACCGTTGGCTGAGCCTATTAAAATGGTTGTATTAAGTGATTTACACTTAGGTCATGCAATTAGCAGACGTGAATTGAAGCGCTGGATTGCCTTTATTAACGAACAAGATGCTGACGTTGTGTTATTTGCAGGGGATATCATTGACAATAGTCTGTTGCCTTTGACGTATTATAAGTTGGATGAGTTATTGCGGGAAATTAAAAGTAAACACGGAGTTTACGCCTGTTTGGGTAATCACGAGTATTTGGCGAATGTCGAAATGAGTCTTGCTTTTTTGCGCAAAGCCAATATTACTGTTTTGCGCGATGAGGTGGTGAATATAGGTCCTCTACAGCTTATCGGAAGAGATGATAAATCCAATCCTCACCGCAAAGCGCTATGCGATTTGGTTCAACCCCAACCCAATGTAATACAGATTGTCTTGGATCACCAACCCTATGACTTAGCACAAGCGGCAGAACAACACCTTGATTTTCAGTTTTCAGGACACACCCATCGCGGGCAAGTTTGGCCTTTTTCGTGGATTACAGACTATTTGTTTGAACAATCTCACGGCTATGTAAAGAAGGGAACAACCCAGTTTTACGTTAGTTCAGGCCTTGGGATTTGGGGTGGAAGATACCGCATTGGTACTCAATCTGAGTATGTGGTAGCCACAATAAATGCCAACTGCAATGATAAGAAAGAGGAAGCTTAAAATAGACGCCCTTTTTTAATGGAGAATAAAAGGTTATTTTTGTCAAAATTTTGTTGAAGTGAATTATTTATCAGTAGAAAATATATCGAAATCTTTTGGGGCACATACTTTGTTTGAAAATGTGTCATTTGGTATTAATAAAGATCAAAAGATTGCTTTTGTTGCAAAAAATGGATCAGGGAAGACGACCATTTTGCGAATATTAACCGGTGCCGATGATCCCGATCAAGGACAAGTGGTCATGCGCAAGGGAATTCGCATGGAGTTTTTATCTCAAGAACCCAATCTTCAAGATGAATTGACCATTGAAGAAAGTATTTTCGCCTCGGATAACGAAGTTTTGACGGTTATTGAAGCTTATGAAAAGGCATTGGAAAACCCTGAAGATCAAGAGGCGTATCAAAAGGCTTTTGAGCAAATGGAGATTCACAACGCTTGGGATTTCGAAACTCAATACAAGCAAATTCTTTCCAAACTGAAACTCGACGATTTAAAGTTGAAAGTGAAAACGCTATCAGGTGGACAGCGAAAACGCTTGGCTCTGGCAATTATCTTAATCAATAAACCCGATTTGTTGATCCTCGATGAGCCAACCAACCACTTGGACTTAGAAATGATCGAATGGTTGGAAAACTATTTTGCAAAAGAGAATATTACATTGTTTATGGTGACCCACGACCGCTTTTTCTTGGAAAATGTGTGTAATGAGATCATTGAGTTAGACAATGGAATTATCTATCAATATAAAGGCAATTATTCGTACTACTTAGAGAAAAAGGAAGAGCGAATAGCCGCAGAAAATGCCAGCATTGACAAAGCACAGAATTTATTTGTCAAAGAGTTGTCGTGGATGCGAAGACAACCCAAAGCGCGTACGACGAAATCCAAATCGCGTATTGACGACTTCTACGTCATCAAAGAAAAAGCCCATAGCAGAAGAAAAGAGCACCAAGTAGAGTTGGAAATCAATATGGAACGCATGGGAAGTAAGGTGGTCGAATTGCACAAGTTGAACAAATCGTTTAACGGCAAGGTGATTCTAAAGGATTTTAGCTATATGTTTAATAGGGGAGAACGCATTGGAATCATTGGAAAAAATGGTTCAGGAAAATCGACCTTTTTAAATATCTTAACCCAATCGATCAAACCTGATACAGGAAAAGTCGTGATTGGTGAGACCATTAAGATTGGTTACTATACCCAAGGCGGAATCAACGTTAAACCTGAACAAAAGGTAATTGATGTAATTAAGGAGTTTGGTGAGTATATTCCCTTAGCCAAAGGACGTTCTATTTCGGCAGGACAGCTTTTGGAACGCTTCTTATTCGATCGCAAGAAACAACATGACTTTGTGGAGAAATTAAGTGGAGGAGAGTTAAAGCGCTTGTATTTGTGTACCGTTTTGATTCAAAACCCCAATTTCTTGATTCTCGATGAACCAACCAACGATTTGGATATCGTAACGTTAAACGTTTTAGAGAGCTTTTTGTTAGATTATCCTGGCTGTTTAGTTGTGGTTTCTCACGACCGTTATTTTATGGATAAGATTGTCGACCACTTATTTGTGTTTAGAGGTGATGGAGAAATTGAAGATTTCCCTGGAAACTATTCCGATTTTAGAGCCTATGAGGACAGTATAGAACCCGTGAAGGAAGAAGGTCCGAAAGAAAAAGTCAACTGGAAGGAAAATCAAGTGAAAAATGGCCTGACGTTTCAAGAACAAAAAGAATTGCAAAAAACAGAACGGGAGATGGCAAAGTTAGAAGAGCAGAAACAACAAATTGAAAAGGAATTTGCCGATGGAAAAGTGAGTGATGATCAAATTGAAACCAAGGCAAAAGAACTTCAAAAGATAATAAAAGAACTCGAAGAAAAAGAAGAAAAGTGGTTTGAATTATCAGCCAAAATGGAGGAGTAATTTTCGAGGTAAAAAAAGACAAAAAGAGGACTAAAAAAAGCGTTTTAGTTCTCTTTTTTATTTTTTGAAACTGATTTAAGCTATAAAATATAGTAAAATTTTAAGATTTTCACAAGGGTTTAAATGTTAAAGTTTTTTCTTGTATCTCTTTGTTAATCAGTGTTTGTGTGTAAACGTAAGGTTAAGGGAATGTAATTTAACGATTAAAAAATAGGCAGATTTAAAAAAGGAGGTAACTTTGCGGAGTGAAATTTCAAGTGGTGACAGGGCTTGAGAAATTAATTTTAATGAGGAAAAAATGTTCTTTTTTTATTGGCTTATTACTGCTATTAGGTGGAGTTTTTTCGGGTTTTAAAAAGTACGAAGTTATACTTTTAGAACAGTATAAAATACTTCCCGATGAAGCGCTGTCTTACCATCTTCCAGAAGAGAAAATGACGAAGGAAGTAAAGACAGATGAATTAGCCGTAATACCATTTACAGGGAAAACCTACATTGGTTTTAAACAAGCATTAGGTGCTAGAGAATCTAATGGATTGTATCGAATTGTCAACTCGTATGGTTACATCGGAAAATACCAATTCGGAAGGTTAGCTCTAAGATCAATAGGGATTTTTGATTCTGAAGAGTTTTTGAATGATCCGCAATTACAGGAAAAAGCATTTGATGCCCTGATTGCAAAAAACAAGTGGATTCTTAGAAATGAGATTAAAACGTACGAAGGACGAAGAATCGACGGGATCAGAATCACAGAGTCAGGTATACTGGCTGCGGCACACTTAGGTGGAGCAGGATCTGTGAGAAAATATTTGAAAAGTAATGGAGCTAATTCATTTAGCGATGGATATGGGACATCAATCAAATCCTACTTGAAAAAGTTTAGTGGATATGATGTTTCGGAGATTGATCCAGAGAAGAATGCGTTAGTCATGCTGTAAAAAGTAAAAGCTGTCTGTTGATACAGGCAGCTTTTTTTTTATTTGGTCAACTAAAATTAATTCCTACCTTTACACCGTAAAAATAACAGAAATGAATTTTAAACATACAAACAATTGGTGGTGGAGCAACTTACGTCAAGACGTCGTGAGCTGTCCTGCTATTGGTATGTATGAAGAAAAAATATAAGGAAACGAATATATTATTCCTACACCTCTAAGGGCTTGTCATCACGACAAGCCCTTTTTTTGTGCCCAAAAATTAAAAACAAACCTATTTATTAAATCAGAATCAAGATGAAGTATCAAGTAAATCAAGCAGGATTTTATGGCGATTTTGGAGGTGCTTTTATACCTCCAGCTTTAGAGCCAATTGTCAGTGAATTGCAAGCCGTGTATTTAGAAATAATGAACGAGCCAACCTTTCAAGCTGAGTATCAAAAGCTATTAGCCGATTATGTAGGGCGACCAACGCCTTTGTACTATGCCGCGCGTTTATCGGCTCTGTACAACACAAAAGTGTATCTAAAGCGAGAAGATTTATGCCATACTGGAGCGCATAAGATCAACAATACCATTGGTCAAGTATTACTGGCGAAGCGCTTAGGTAAAAAGAAAATTATTGCTGAAACTGGTGCTGGACAACACGGTGTGGCGACAGCAACAGTATGTGCCTTAGCTGGTTTAGAATGTGTGGTGTTTATGGGAGCTACTGATATTGAACGTCAGGCACCCAATGTAGCGCGTATGAAAATGTTAGGCGCTGAGGTTCGCCCAGCTAAAACAGGTACACAAACGTTAAAAGAAGCAGTAGATGAGGCTTTGCTCTACTGGATTGAAAATCCAACGGATACCTATTATCTAATCGGATCTGTAGTCGGACCTCATCCATACCCTGATATGGTTGGACGTTTTCAATCGGTGATCTCCAAAGAAATTCAACAGCAGTTACTAGAGAAAGAAGGGGTGGATAAACCCAACTATGTCGTGGCTAGTGTAGGGGGTGGAAGTAATGCTACAGGTGCGTTCTACTCCTTTTTGGAAGACCCAACTGTGCAGTTGATCGTTGCAGAAGGCGGCGGTAGGGGAGTTAATACCTCACAAACGGCAGCTACCTCGTTTTTAGGCAAGCCAGGGATTCTTCACGGTAGTAATACCTTGTTCATGCAAGATGAAGCAGGACAACCGCTAGAAGCCTATTCTATTTCAGCTGGATTGGATTATCCCGGTTTTGGACCGTTGTTCGCCTTGATGAAACAACAAGGGCGCGCTGAATTCTTTGCCATCAAAGATGAAGAAGCCATGGAAGCCGGATTGGAACTGTGTAAATTGGAGGGAATCATCTCCGCCATCGAAAGTTCACACGCCCTAGCCGCGCTCAAACACAAAACATTTTTGCCCACAGATATCGTAGTGGTTAACCTTTCCGGTAGAGGAGATAAGGATTTACAAAACTACACCAACTACTTTCAATTGTAGTTTTTCAGAAAAAAGCCCAGCAACACTGCTGGGCTTTTAACATTTAATCCCAGGACTAAGACGATGAAGTGCAACAAGATAATCGAATGTCCTAAGGAAACTCAAACCAATCTGATATTAAATTTCCAATTGGTTCTTTATCAAGGAATAATAAAAGCGATGGTTTTGTATTAGTTCTTTATGCGTGCCTGTTTCCACCACTTTGCCTTTGGATAAAACAATGATTTGATCTGCGTGTTTAACTGTACTTAAACGATGGGCAATGATAATCACAGTTCTGTCCTTGAAAAAAGTTACTAAGTTGTCGTGTATTATTTTTTCATTTTCCGCATCCAAGGCAGAGGTTGCTTCATCGAGTATGAGAATTTTTGGGTTTTTGTACATGGCCCTAGCAATGAGAATGCGTTGGAATTGTCCCTTGCTTAGTCCAATGCCATTCTCGCCGATTCGCGTTTGCTCTTTTTGAGGTAAATTCGCAATAAATTCGCTGCAATTAGATAAGTGGGTTACCTTTTTAAAATGAGTGGGATCAAAAGGAGCTCCTAAGGTGATGTTCTCTTGTACCGTATCCGAAAAGATATAGCCATCTTGAAAGACAACACTTATGAGATCACGCCAAACATCTGATTCTATTTGATTGATGTCTTGCCCTTTAAATGTAATCGTTCCACTTTGGATATGACAGTATTTCAACAGCAATTTAATCACTGTAGTTTTTCCACTTCCACTCGTTCCTACAATGGCACTTACTTTATTGAGGGGAAAAGAAAGGTTTAAATCTTCAAATAAATTGAAGGAATTCCCACCGAAATACGAATATTTCACTTGGTTAAATCGAATGGCATTATTCACGCGATACAAGTTGTGTTTGTTTTTTTCTTTGTGGATAGCATATAATTGACTCTCATCCTTTTGGCGATACACATCAGAAAGCCGATCCAAACTAATGGAGGCGTCTTGGTAGGAATAGAGGTAGGCAATGAAATTCTCTATGGGAAGTGTCAATTGTCCTATAATAAAGGAAATACTCAATAAAGCTCCTAAAGATAAATGATGGTGAATGACTAAATAAGAAACATAGGCTATGATGGAAATATTTTTAAGTTGGGATACGTATTTGACGCCAATACTCTGTTTGAGTTCAAGTAAAATCGTCGATTTGTTCAACTTGAATAAATCTAGCTCAATTTCTTTCCACTGTTTTGTTTTATAGTCCGTTGCATTGTTTATCTTAAGGTCGGAAATCCCATTTATTATTTCGTATAGGATGTTCTTGTTTTTGGTTTCGATTTCAAAGCGTCTGTAGTTGATATGTCTTCGACTGTTTTGAAAGGAATATACCCAAAGGACAGATAGGGCAGAGCTGAGAATAAAGAACAAAAATACCATAAGCGAATAGTGTATCAAAAGGATAGAATAGATTCCAAATAGCAAGAGGGAAACCAAAAATTGAAGCGAATGGTTGGAAAAAAACTCCTCAATTCGCTTGTGATCATCGATTCTCAATAGAATATCGGTGGTTAGCTTACTCTCAAAATACATCAGGGGCATCCGAATTAATTTTTTTAAAAAATCGGTGATAAGGCTAATGTTTAATTTTGTGTTTACATGGAGAAACAGCCAACCTTGAATGAATTCGATAGCAGTAGTACTGGTATATAGGACAAATTGGGCAAGTAAGAGATAGAGAACAACCTGCATATTTTTCATGTGAATTCCTTCATCAACTAAGCGTTCATTGATAAAAGGATAAAAAACGCTAATTCCGGTGATGATTAACAGCAAGAGTAAAAGACCTATGAATGTAGTTTTAAAAGGTTTCAAATAGTTCAAAAAGAACAGGCGCTTATTAAAATCGTCATTGGCTTTTATCTCCTGAATAGTAAAGGTTTCATTGGGGATTAATAATAGGGCAATTCCTTTTTTGTCATCATCTCTTTTCCAATATTCAAAAAAATCAGATTGTTTTATCTTTAGCTTGGAAAACCCAGGATCGGCAATGAGGGCTCTACCTTGTTTGTCAAGGCCTAAAAAAACGACATAATGGTTGTCCTTCCAATGGAGAATACAAGGTTTAGGTGCTTTATCGACAAGTTGTCCCATCGTTATTTTAACAGCAACAGCCGTAAAGCCAATATAAGTAGCCGCATCGATTAACTCGGAAAAACTTACGCCACTTTTATTGATGTGACACCAGGTTCTTAATTGGTGAATATTTACTTTTTTGCCGTAGTAGTTCGCTATCATACTAAGGCAAGTAGGTCCACAATCCGCGGATTCAAGTTGTCTTATAAACTTGAATTTTTTATACAATAAGTTGATATTTTCCATCGGCTCGTCTTTTCATATCATGGGTGATAAGGTAGTTGTATCTCAATTCACTGTCTTGAATATCTATAATTTGATCAGGAGTAACATACCAGAATTCTTGAAACTCATCGCTGTTCACTACTTGTTTTAGCGGTTGTTTGGATAGGGATCCAAACACCTTTTTGTTCTTAATGCAGTTTTTTATTTGACCTTTAGCGGTAATAGCTACTTTTTTGTTGTAATAGGGGTTGTGGTTTTGACACTCGTGATAGTAGGCTATGTTGTTGATTAAGACTGTAGAGGCTATGGTTGCTTTGGTAATATCTTCAAGACTTTCAGGTATAAAATATACAGTGTGTTTTTCTCTATTTACGGTGTGTTTGGCTTCACTAGAGTAAAAGACGATCCTATTGACAATTGGAAATTGATCTAGGGTATTTATTATTTTAGAGCAGTAGGATGGAGCACAGCTTGGCAACATAATTTGAAGGCTACAACAAACGGATTGGGAGCAATATTCAAGTACGTCGACAAGTTCGTTGAGGTTGTTTTCTCTGCAAACGGTTAAACGGAGTTCTATAAATTTAGTGAGCAAATCATCGAGTTGTACAAAGAGCGATTTTAAATTGTAATGTGTAAAGCTGTATTCTATTATGGCATTGTTTATAATTTCAGGGCTACTCCAAGAGTTTTCTAAGTCAGGAAAATGACTTGCCGCTAGTTCACTTTGAAAGGCAAATTTTTCTTGTAGTAAAAAAGTGACATAGGAAAGGAAAATAGTTTCTTCTGCTTTAAAATATTCTTTTACTGCGAGATAAGGCTGACTTTGGAGCAAGGTTATAACGGTTATCATGGCCTGGGGAATATACTTGATCTTTCCCTTTTGTAAATCACACAGAATATTTTTATCCTTGCCTTTGACGATTTTGCAGTAGGCAAATAAGACGATATAGTTAGATTGAATCAGGGTCATACAGTAAAAAATTAGAAAGGGGTTTATGGGAATTACAAACAATATAATTCGAGCTAAAATGCTTACTACTCGTCGTATACCAACTTTGGGTTCGCAACTCGTGCACGTCTTTGGTGTTTTCGCATTCCATAATTCGGTAGGTCAACGGGAGAAAACACAATTCATCTTCAGAAAAGATGGAGGTTTTGTTCGATTTATGTGTCATGATTGATGAGCCATTTAGCTATTTTTTCTTCTACATTATAATTACAGCGATAGCTAGGTGCATTGTATTGTCCAACAGGATTGACTTCAAGCATTATATATTCACCTGCCTTGCTTTTAATAATGTCTAGCGAACCTGTGTTGAGATTTATCGATTGCATAAATGCAATGAGTTTACTTTCATATTCAATGGGCAATTGATAGGGAATCCAATGAATATTCTCCGAGTAAAAATTGAGCTTAATATCCACGGTATCGGATTGATCTGTAGTGAGTATGATTGCACTTGCATAGCATGTTCCATCAAGGTAAAAAACGCGTATTTCATATGCCGCTTCGATACAGGCTTGAAATAAGGTTAATACAAATTGTTCAGGTAATTCACCTACGTCTTCTTTTTTTAGTTTTTGGGTATATATGCTATAAGTGTGCTGGGGCGTAATAAAATAAGAACTGTGTTTAATTGGCTTTACAATTAAATCGCAGTCGACGGTACGCTGAAACTCAAGTACGTCTTGTTTGTTGTTACTCACTATTGTTGTAGGTGTAGCAATATTAAATTGTTGGGCTAGATAGGTCACTTCGAGTTTGTTTAACCTGAATCCTTCTTCTTGAGGCATCCATGTTTTGTGCGCAAGTATTCGCTTTAAATAAGTAATAGTGTCTATTATTTCCTGATTAATTTCAAATAACGCTTGCGTGAACGGTTTGTTCTTTGGGAGACTTATTTTCACATCACATTCTAGTCGACGATACCAAATCACTTTGATCTTATCTGTTACGTCTTCTCCTTTGATAAAAATTCGGCCATCATTAATCTCTAATCTAAAGGCCTGTTTTTTTTGAATAAAATCTTCTACCGTAACTTTTACAAACTCAGCCTTGTAGTATAAAAGCCAATCAATGACAGGATCTGTGCCCTGCTCGTATTCGTCAAATGAGAGGATTAGAATCATGTTTTAGATATAAAATATTATTATTGCGCTTTGTTACTCCTTGGTTTTGATGTAAGAGTGATTAATACTGACTAGTATGGTATTAATCACTCTTTGATTAAGAATTAGACTTATTGCTGATAATCACGACTATTGCTGTCGACATCAAATTTTTTGCTGCAGTCATATTGGAATGATGCATTACCTCCTATAATTGTATTAACAAGATCCTTGTTTAATACATCAAATGATTGTAAGGTTTGTAATTTCATGATAATAAAATTTAAGATTGGGAGTCATAAGTTTATTGTCATTTACTCTTAAGGACATTGCTTGCAAGCGCTTCTTAGCTTCGTTACAAAGGCGATTCAATAGCTTGGCGAACACATCGCAGACAGACTTAATCAGTTCTGTTTCTTTCTTCTTCATTGCTAAAGTTTTTCGTTTTTGTAGCGGCTATATTTGTTCCAAATTTGTATACTAACGATAGGCTAATTTGCCGGGTATCATAGTAGTTGGTGTAGGTTTGTTTGATGGTGTTGACCTCGCTTTTAATCGTGTTTTTATTGGTCTTGAATAGGTCACTACCCACTGCGTTAAGTTGGAGCTTTCGATCGAGTAATAGCCATCTTATTCCTACGTCTGTGCGGTGATAGGCGGTGATATAATCCATGCCGCTTATTCCAGGAGCAACGTACTGAAAGGTTACCTCACCAAGGAGGGTTTTCGTTTGGTTGAAGGTGAGGGTATTGCTGAGGGAAAAGTAGAAGTTCAATCCACTTTGTTCGGCTTTTGTACTGGATAAATTTGACTTAATCTCGGTGTAATTTACATTGTATTGAAGGTAAGAGGTAAGCCAATGCCACTCTTTGAACGTATAGGATTGGGATAAACCTATACTGATTTCTTTTAGAAAGTTTTTGCGTATTGTTGCTTGTGTGACCGTATTGGGGGCTGTGAGTGTAATTTGATCCACGCCATTTATTGTTCTAGAAAGATAAAAAGAGGTGTTTAAGTTATTTTTATAGACATGTGCAAATTCAAAATTATCGCTAAAAAAGGGTTGCAGAAAGGGATTTCCCTCTGTATATGCATAAGGAGTGGAGTACCAACGGAAAGGATTTAAAGAAGAATAGGAAGGTCTATTAATCCGCTTGCCGTAGTTGAATGACCATTGGTTATTTTCATTGGTGATATAGGTGACGTATAAGGTGGGAAACAAATGGGTATAGCGGTTCTCTTGGCGTTCGTTTAACGTTAAGGAAAGCCCTTTCGTTTGTGTGTGCTCTAGGCGAACACCCAATTTTATGTCCCACTTTTTTAGCGTTTTAGAAGCGCTTGCGTACAGCGCTTGTGTGTTTTCGCTATAGTTAAATCGATTCGATTGCCCGAGATCTAATGCCTCGATTCTATGATTATAGGTGCTTATATCGCTGTTGTTTTGCATAAAGGACACTTTACCACCAAAATCGAATTGGACTTTTCCCAAGGGCCATTCAACGTTTACAGTGGAAGTATAGGTGGTAATGCTTTGGTTGGTTGCATTTGTAAAACTGTCGACTTCCTCTCTTTGTGGAATGCGCACATTACTAGTATTGATTCGCTCTTGGGTGTTGGTATAGGTGAAATAATCTAAATCAACAGTCATGTTTTTTCCCAAGGTGTCAAAAACAGTTTTAAAATGTCCATTCAAGGCATGAGAAACTATTTTTTTATCCGTATGAGCCCGTGTTGTAAGTAGAGAATCGATTCCTTTTGAAGGACCATAAATAGGAGTTGAGGTTTGCTCTTGATTATCAGGTCTGTTGCTGTTGCCTAGATATTGAATTCCAATTGTAGAACGATCATTTACTGCATAGTCTATCCCTGTTCTATTCGAAAAAAAACGTGTAAAATATTTTATTTTGGTATCTGTATCCCAAAGCTGAGTGGGATAGTAGATCTTATTCTTCTCTTGTACTTGAATAGCACCATCGTTTTTGTTGGTTGAAGAAAAGATTGACCACTTGTTTTTTTGGTAGGTGAGACTGCCCCCTACGGTTGCTGATGTATAGCTCGATTGTTGAAAGCTAGAAGTAAGCTCACCGCCCCAAAAGTTGTTTATTGTCTTTTTTAATACAATGTGAATTAATCCACTGTTCCCCTCGGCATCATAAGTAGCGGGAGGGTTGGTCATCACTTCTATTCTAGCAATGTCCTCCGCACGGATAGAACGCAAATAGGCAGTTAAATCCTCCGCTGTTAAAGGGCATAATCGGTTATTAACCAGAATTTGGACACTATTTTTTCCGAGCATACCGATCTTATCCCTTTCAATTCGCACTCCTGCTGTTTTTTGTAAGACTTCTAATGCATTAGCACCAGCTGAAACAATACTATTCTCGACGTTGAAAATAAGGCGATCTGATTTTCTGGTGAGTAATGGTTGTGCTGCGTGAATCACAACTTCTTGAAGCTCACTACTTTCTTCTTGGAGTAGAAGTAAACCTAAATCTTGTGTAGTTGTTGTGGGGAAATACTGCTCCCGAGAGCGATAACCGATAAGGCTTAGGGTTAAAATAAAGGCATGAGAGGTAGGAATTATCAAGGAGAAATACCCTGTTTCATCCGTCAATACGCCAGCTTTTGTTTTGTTGTCTATTACATCTGTGGCAACGACATTGACAAACGGAAGCGGTTCGTTTTGGGCGTTTTTAACCAGTCCGGTATAAGTCTGACAATAGCTGCAGAAAGAATACAAAAAGAGAGAAAAAAAGAGTATTGCGTTTCTCATGGCCTTTAATTATTTTTTATATACTATTCAAAATTATCAATCTATTTTTTTATTTATATTATCCCATTGGGTAGATTTTGTGTGATAAATGTAAAACTACCTCTGAGGGTAGGAGTGTGTTTTATTCCCCAAAAAGATGTTTCTTTAACGCGCATAAACCAAGAGTAAGTACAAGAAAGCAAGTCAAGACTAAACCTCGGCTTTGTTTTCCTAAGTATGCTGCCACAGCTGATAGACAGGGGGATTCTAATGTTGGAATGTTTTGCTTTTCACTTTTTCAAAACCATCGGCAATAAATATCCCGATCTAAAACAAACAAATACTATATTTGCAGCTGTTTTTAATAAAATACAATATGATAACAGTTAATGATGTTGCTGTGCAATTTGGTAGTACAACACTTTTTAGTGGTGTGAGTTTCTCTATTAATGAAAATGACAAGATTGCCTTAATGGGTAAAAACGGTGCAGGTAAATCCACGTTACTTAAAATTGTAGCGGGAGTAAACAAGCCTTCTTCTGGTGTTGTAGCGGCTCCGAAAGAAGCGGTAATTGCCTATTTGCCTCAGCATTTATTAACGGCTGATGATTGTACTGTTTTTGAAGAAACGTCTAAAGCTTTTGCTCAAATTTTTTCTATGAAAAATGAAATTGAGCAAATCAATGAAGAATTGACGGTGCGTACCGATTACGAGAGTGATGCGTATATGAAGTTAATCGAACGCGTATCGGAACTCAGTGAAAAGTTCTATTCAATTGAAGAAGTCAACTACGAAGCAGAAGTAGAAAAAGTATTGAAGGGATTGGGATTCCTTCGCGAAGATTTTACACGACCAACTTCAGAATTCAGCGGGGGATGGAGAATGCGCATTGAGTTGGCGAAAATTTTATTGCAAAAACCAGATTTAATTTTACTTGATGAGCCGACCAACCACATGGATATTGAGAGTATCCAATGGTTAGAAGACTTCCTATTGACACAGGCCAAAGCTGTAATGGTTATTTCCCATGACCGTGCTTTCGTCGATAATATCACCAATCGCACTATTGAAGTGACCATGGGTAAAATCTACGATTACAAGGCGAAGTACTCTGATTATTTAGTATTGCGTCAAGACCGCAGAGCCCATCAGTTAAAAGCCTATGAGGAGCAACAGAAAATGATTGCTGAAACAACCGAATTTATCGAGCGTTTTAAAGGAACTTATTCCAAAACCTTGCAAGTGCAATCGCGCGTGAAGATGTTGGAAAAATTGGAGATTATTGAGGTGGATGAGGTAGATAATTCAGCTCTGCGCTTGAAGTTTCCACCAGCGGCGCGCTCAGGGCAATATCCTGTAACCGTTACTGAAATGGGAAAAACCTATGGGGATCACGTGGTGTTTCAGGATGCAAATATGGTAGTAGAACGCGGGCAGAAAGTAGCTTTTGTAGGAAAAAATGGAGAAGGAAAGTCTACGATGATCAAGGCAATTATGGGAGAAATCGATTATACGGGATCAATTGAATTAGGACATAATATTCAAGTGGGATATTTCGCCCAGAATCAGGCCTCTTTGCTCGATGGGGATTTAACGATTTTCGAAACAGTTGACCGCATTGCAGAAGGAGATATCCGCACGCAAATTAAGAACATCTTGGGGGCTTTTATGTTTTCTGGAGACGATATTCAAAAGAAAGTAAAAGTGCTTTCCGGCGGTGAAAAAACGAGGTTAGCTATGGTTAAGTTATTGCTTGAACCATATAATTTGCTTATACTGGATGAGCCTACCAACCACTTGGATATGAAAACAAAAGACATTATCAAAGCGGCGTTGAAAGACTTTGAAGGAACCGTGATCCTCGTATCACACGACCGTGATTTCTTAGATGGTTTGGCAGAAAAAGTATTTGAATTTGGCAATAAACGCGTGAAAGAACACTTTGAGGACATTAAAGGATTCTTGGCGCACAAGAAAATGGAAAGCTTACGCGACATCGAAAAATAAAAAAATCAACTATTTTTAGTAATATCCCTTCTTTAAAAAAGCTTCTTGGCATATGTTTTGCGAGCTTTCTTATAGAAGGGTTTTTTTATGCTTTTCCATGAAAAGTTCCTAGTTGAAGTGCCTTTTCACCCTTCCTTATACTTCTGGATTTCAAGGATAGTGTTATATTTGTAAAACGATTAAAAATAGTGCTTTATAAAGTGAAAAAGATTGTATATTTATTGAAGCATTTATGTGTAATTAACAACATTAAGTGAATGAAAAGAATAAACTTGAAACGTTTTTTTCTACTTCTCGGGGGAACTTTATTTTGCTTTTCTATTTCGAATGCGAGTTATGGACAAAGCTTGTCTTTTTCCGAAGCTTTGCGTGTGATGAATGAAGAGAATAGCTTGATTAAGGCGATGGAAAAACAAGAAGAAGTACACCAATATGAATGGAAAGCTATGAAAGGTTTGCGTTCGCCAACGGTAAAAGCGTTTGGAATGGGACTCTATATGGACCGCTCCTTGGGCTTGGACTTCAATGGTCTTCGAAATCAAGTCGGGGATTTTGTTCATTTACCCAACGCAGAGGTATTGGGAAATTGGTCGGTTGACTTCAATAAAAGAGATATGGCTTTTGGAGGGTTCATGGCGACATGGCCTATTTTTACAGGAGGTAAGATTAATGCCGCCGTACAAGCGGGAAAGCTAAAAAGCGAAATTGGCGAGAAAGAACTGGAACAAACCAAAGACAAGCTATTGTCAGAACTCGTGGTTCGCTATTATACGGTTAAACTTGCAGAACGTGCACTCATAGTACGTCAGGATGTTTTAGCAGGTATGAAAAAGCACCAGGATGATGCGTTGAAGTTGGAAGAACAAGGGATGATTGCGCCTGTACAACGCATGGCCGCTGATGTTGCAGTATCGGATGCGAGTCGAGAGTTAGACGCCGCAAAAAAAGATGCAACCTTGGCGCGTTTAGCTTTGGCTAATACCATGGAAGTGGAGGAGGTTACTTCCGATTTGAGCAGTGATTTCTTTGTGCTTCCTCAGATGGAAGCCTTGGACTACTACCAACATGCTGCCGCAGAAAACTATCCCGCACTACAAAAGTTGAGCTTGCAAAAAGAATTAGCTACACAAGGAGTTAAGGCGAAACAAGCTGCAAATTATCCAACGGTAGTGGCTTTTGGTCAAACGGTACTTGCACACAATAATCCCATCAGTGGATTGGATGTACTCTATGACAATAATAAACCGTGGACGGTGGGTATAGGCGTAACCTACACCTTATTTGAAGGACTTCGAAATAGAAATGAAATCAAAGCCGCTAAAGCAACACGTGAAAGTGTAGCCTTATTTGAAGAAAAGGCAAAATCCGATATTAAAATGTTAGTTGCGAAATTGTATCAAGATATTCAAAAGCAACAAGAACAACTCGATAATCTCACTACACAAGAAGCAATGGCAACAGAATACCTGCGCGTGCGCAACAAAGCGTTTATCGAAGGATTTGCCACTTCAACAGAAGTTGTGGATGCAGAGTTGAATTTATCCGCTGTAAAACTAAAAAAGCTTCAAGCGCATTTTTACTATGTGTCGAATGTGGCGTCCCTGTTTGAATACACGGGCTTAAGTAATGAATTTGTCCAATTTGCAAAATAATTTGAAGGTAAGATGAAAAATAAAGTAATAAGTGCAATCGTTGGAATTGTAGTAGTCGTTGTGGTGTTTGCCCTATCGATTTGGTATATAAGTGCTCCACAAGAAAGCTATATTCAAGGACAAGTAGATGCTACGCAAATCAATGTGTCGTCAAAAATTCCTGGTAGAATTGATGCGATACTGGTAAAAGAAGGAGAGCAAGTACAAGCAGGACAAGTGTTGGTACAGATCAGCACACCTGAGATTGATGCTAAATTACAGCAAGTAGAGGCGTTGCGCGCAGCGGCACTTGCTCAAGATGCAAAAGCTAATACAGGAGCTCGAAAAGAAGAAGTTCAAGCGGCATACAACTTATGGCAACAAGCAAAAGCTGGGGCTGACTTTGCACAAAAAACGTATACGAGAGTTGAAAATTTATACCGAGAAAAAGTAATTCCTGCTCAACAAAAGGATGAGGCATATGCCAAATACATTGCAGCTCAAGAAGTTGAAAAAGCAGCAAGTGCAACGTATCAAATGGCTAAAAGCGGAGCGAGAACTGAAGATAAAGCCGCAGCCTTAGCCGTTGTAAATCAAGCGAAAGGTGCCGTTGAAGAAGTCCTAATCTACAAAGGAGAAGGAGAAGTAAAATCCCCACAAGCAGGAGAGGTCTATACTATTATGCCCAACAAAGGTGAAATTGTGAATTCAGGTTATCCTATTGTCAATTTAGTGGATTTATCGGATGTCTGGGTAAACTTTAATATTCGCGAGGATTTAATGCCTAAATTCAAAATGAATGCGAAATTTCATGCCATTGTTCCTGCCTTAGGTAATCAAGAAATTGAATTAGAAGTACACTATATCGCGGTACAAGGAGATTATGCTACTTGGAGCGCAACCAAATCAAAAGGAGATTTTGATATGAAAACATTCTTAATCAAAGCCTATCCTACTCAAAAAGTAGAGGGATTACGACCAGGAATGAGTGCATTAGTGGTAGAGAGTAGTTTGAAATAAAAAAAATAAAACGTGAGTAAAGGTTTTCTATCCCTAGTCAAAGAAGAGTTTAAGCGAATGCTGACAACACCTCGAATTTTGGTGTTGATCTTGGGCATTCCTTTATTGCTGTTTTTTTACTACGGGGCTTTGTTGCAAGAAGGAGTCTCTCGAGACCTACCAGTAACAATACTCGATTTAGATAAAAGTAGTACTTCACGTAAGCTAGCTAGTTTTATTGATGCTAGTGCCGCTATGCAAATTGTATATGATGTAAGCGATGAATTGGAAGGACAAAAAACGGTGCGTAGAGGGGATTCTTTTGCGTTGATTATCATCCCAAAAGATTTTCAAAAAAACGTGCAAAAAGGCGTAAAAACCAATGTTACTTGTTACTACAATGGGCAGTATTTACTACCTGCGGGTTTAATTCAACGCGATTTTCAAACGGCAGCCGGATATTTAGCAGTGGGAGTTCGCACCATCTCATTGCAACAAGGCGGACTGACTCCTAATCAGGCATTGGCTTCGGTTGCTCCAATTAATGTAGAAGAGCACGTGTTGTTTAATCCATACACCAGTTATGAATACTACTTGGGGTTAGCTTTTATGCCCATGGCCCTACAAATCATTATGCTCGTCGTATCCATTTACGTGTTTGGTGTAGATTTAAAATACAGAAAAGGACACGAATTATTAGAACGTGCAAATAACAAAGTATGGATAGTAGCTTTGTCCAAAATTCTACCCTATTCCTTCGTTTTTATGGTTTTGGGGTTCTACATGAATTCCTATGTGTTTTACAAGTTGAGCATGCCTATGAAAGGTAATTTTTGGATGCTCAATCTATTTTTCTTCTTGTTTGTGATTGTTTGTCAAAGCATGGGGTTTTTTCTCGCTTCGGTGATGAACAGTTTGAGAATTGCCTTAACCATTGGAGGGGCTTATGCCGCAGTTGCTTTTTCATTTGCTGGTTATACCTTTCCGCCAGAGGGAATGAGTGGCTTTGTACGCGGAGTAAATTACGTATTTCCCTTCCATTCGTATATGCGATTTGTTGTGAACTACGCCATCCGTGGTATTTCATTTAATGCGGAACAAGCGGGGTATCTAATCGCTTTTGCCGTATTTATTTGTATGGGGTGGATTGGACTGCCTTTTTACTACAAAAAATTACAGAAAGGAGGTTATGATGCTTAAAGGAATGATCGAAAATTTCGCCTTGATACTGGAGTCGTGTAAACGAGAAATAAAAATGATCTTAAAAGATTCAGCTATTGTAATCACTTATTTGGTCTGTGTATTACTGGTGGCTTTTGTGTATTCTTATGTGTATTCCAAAGAAGTTATTACAGAGTTACCTGTGGCGATTGTCAACCAAGATCAATCGAAGATGAGTCATCAGATTGATCGAATGTTGGATGCAACGCCTCAATTGCACGTGGCTATGCGAACAGCGAGTATGGATTTGGCACAAGAGGCATTTTATCAAGAAAAAATAAAAGGTATTATTGTGATTCCCGAGCATTTTGCCCGGGATTTGCAAAAGGGTATTGTGCCAACTATTGGTGCATATTGTGATGCTTCTTATATGTTGTATTACAAACAAACACTAGGTGCAGTGATGCTAACAGCAGGAACTTTAGGTGGACAGGTAGAGGTGAATAAAATGATGGCGAGCGGCATGCCAATGAAACAAGCAAGCGCGAGTAGACGTCCTTTTGATGTAACGGCTAAACCGCTGTTTAACATCAATGGAGGATATGCCACCTTCTTAATGCCAGCTGTGTTTTTGATAGCCATTCAAACACTACAATTAAATGGAATGGGAATATTAGCTGGAACATTGCGCGAGCGCAAGCGATTTTCAGCCACATTTGCGTATGCAACCGGTCGCTTTTCCAATTTCTTTTTGACCATTGGAAGGAGTTTAGCCTATTTAATGCTATCTATGCTGATGATGTTGATTGTGCTAGGTTTTGTTATGCATGTATTTACATTTCCGCAACGCGGGCATATTGGAGAGGTTGTGTTGTTTTTAATTCCTTTTCTGTTATCCGTTACTTTTTTAGGGATGACTTTAGCAAATGTTTTTAAACACAGAGAAGATTCGATTATGACCATCACACTGTTTTCTATTCCAACCTTGTTGATGACGGGATTGTCATGGCCTACAACGGCATTTCCAACGGCAATTAAAGTGGTTTCCTTTTTCGTTCCTTCCACCATCGGAACTAAAGGATTTGTTGCTTTAACTCAGTTTGGTGCGTCTTTACATGATATTAGCGATCTGTTTAGTCAAATGTGGTTGCTGTGTTTGTTCTATTTTATGTTGGCCGTTTGGACCAATTGGCGCTTGAGAAATATGGAGCGTATTCCACAAGAATAATACAAAAATAGGATTGCATAGCAATCCTATTTTTGTATGGTTAATTGATAGATTGACGTAGGTAATTCGGGATTGTCTGGGTCTGTACACAAAAAGAAAGAAACCGCTTTCGGATTGTTTCTATAGGTGGTAATTCCTTCAAATTTTTGATGTGTACTGATTACTTTGGTCTTTTCAACCTTCATCTTCTTCGTGTTAATTTTACCAATAATAGATCCCTTAATCTCACCGTCGGCGTAGGTAGAACCTGTATCTTCCGCAGTAGCGATAAAATAAAGGTCTTGATCCACTAAGACTGCATCAGTAAACCCTGTCTGTACTTGCTCTAATTTAGGTAATTTCATCGGGGTATAGGTAATTCTAAAGTTGTCCAAAATGCTTTCTCCTGTTACTTTGAATACGCCGTTCTCTTGTTTGGGCCCGTTGCCGCGATTGAAAAAGTACCAGGTTTCATTGTCGTATACAACGCCTTCAATATTGAAATCTGCATCGTCTAAATGAGCAAACGCCTTCATGGATTCATACAGTAAATCCAACGATTGTTTACTCACGGGTTCATTGGTCATTTGGTGAACTTCATAAAGCGTTGTTCGGTTTGGTTTGGAACCCGAACCAAATAAATAGTAGTTAATTCCGTCAAAAGCCATCGACTCTAAATCGGGTTTATCGGCTTTGGCAATATTCTCCTGCCCAATATAATCTTCGCTAATCGCTGTTTTGTGGAGCTGTTTGCTAGGAATATCATAGTGATACAAGTAGGTACTGTCATCGGCAATGAGATGTAATTTGTTTTCTGCATAGTACAAACCAGAGGCAGCACTTATCCCTATAATGTGATAAAGGAATGTTATTGTTAATTTTTTCATGGTCACCTAAATTGAATTTTATAAATTTAATACATACGATTTACTTAACGAATAAATAATGACATGAGTTTTGAACAGCAATACAAAGTTATAGGAAAGACCAAACTAAAGAAATTGAGTACAGTACCCGATTTTGAGATGAATCCCAAAAAGGCAATTCGAAAATTAGAAGAATTGAGTCGGCATTTAAGCAAATTTCAAGAGTTGATGTATGCGCATAATCGCTATAGTTTTCTGATTTGCATTCAGGGGATGGATGCAGCAGGTAAAGACAGTTTGATTCGCGAGGTTTTCAAATCCTTTAATGCTAGGGGGGTGGTCGTACAAAGTTTTAAAAAGCCTACGTCTACAGAGCTAGAGCATGATTATTTGTGGCGTCATTATGTGGCTTTACCAGAAAAGGGAAAGTTTACCGTCTTTAATCGTACGCATTACGAAAATGTATTGGTATCTCGCGTACATCCTGAGATTGTTTTAACTGAGCGTCTACCACAGATCAAAACAACAAAGGAGCTAACAGCAGGTTTTTGGGAAAAGCGCTACCGCGAAATTGTCAATTTTGAAGAGCATATCAGCAACAATGGCGTTATTGTGTTAAAGTTCTTTTTGCACTTGGGAAAAGAGGAGCAGAAGAGTCGCATTCTTCGCCGATTGAGCAAGGAAAAGCACCATTGGAAATTTTCACCAGAAGATGTACGTGAGCGCGAGTTTTGGGAGGATTATCAATCGTATTACGAAGAAACGATCGAACAAACATCAACAACGACCTGTCCTTGGTATGTAATCCCCGCAGATGATAAGGCTTTGTGTCGCTATATTTTTGCTAGTATTTTGTTGGAAGTTACTGAGCGATTGACTGATGTTAGTTTGCCTGAATTACCCGATGCTATCAAAGACAACTTATCTAAATACCGAGAACGCTTGCTGCAGGAAGACTAAATAAATGCAGGATTTTCTACCTTCATTCTTAGTTGCAGATGAAGGGGAACAGAAGTGGGAAGGCAGGCGCTAGGGACTATATATCCTAGGCGATAGCGTATTCTTTTTAAAGAATTTGTTAACCCAACAGAGTCTTTCGTTTTCAAGTCAGTATATTTGCACAAATTTTTAGCAAATGAATCTTTCCATCTATAGCAAGGAGTTTCGATATAATATTCAATTAGCCTATCCTATTATTTTAGCCATGTTAGGACATACTGTGGTTGGAGTAATAGACAATATCATGGTGGGAAAGATTGGACCTACAGAATTAGCAGCGGCGTCACTAGCCAATAGTTTTGTGTTTATCGCAATTTCGTTAGGGGTTGGATTTTCAACCGCTATTACGCCTTTTGTTGCTAAAAGTGATGCTGCAAATGACTTAGAAGGAGGACGTTCAACTTTTGTTAACGGGTTGTTTTTGTGCACTGTTGTAGGGGTTTTGTTGTTTTCGATTATCTTCTTAGCCAAGCCTTTTTTAATCTATATGGGACAACCGGCAGAAGTGACACAATTAGCCAAACCCTTTTTGGATGTTGTCGCATTGTCAATTATTCCCTTAGTAATGTACCAAGGGTATAAGCAATTTGCTGATGGAAAGTCGCAAACGAAAAATTCAATGTATGCGACGTTGATTTGCAATGGGGTGAATTTGATATTCAATTATTTGTTGATTTACGGAATTTGGATTTTCCCTGAATTAGGAATGTTAGGTGCCGCATATGGAACCTTGATTTCTCGTGTGGTGATGATTATTTATATGCATTTTGCCATGAAGAGACAGGCGATGTTTCAGCCTTTTATGTACCAATTGAAATTCAATGAAATTAAAAAAGACGTGGTCAAACAAATCTCAAAAATTGGAATTCCATCAGGGTTGATGAGTTTCTTTGAGGTTGCTCTATTTGTTGGAGCCGTTTGGCTGTCGGGCATGTTGGGTACGGTTTCTCAAGCGGCCAATCAAATCGCTTTGAGTATGTCGTCCATGACCTTTATGTTTGCTAGCGGATTAGGGGTTGCAGCTACAATTCGCGTTGGAAACCAAATGGGATTAAAGAACTATACCTACATGAGAACGGTAGCTCGTTCTATTATGTTGATGGCTTTGGGCATTTATATTCTTTTTGCCTTGTTGTTTGTGTTGTTTAACAACTATATTCCTCTGTTGTTTTTAGATGCAAAGGACGCTACCAATGCCCTGATGAATGAAGAAGTTATTCAAATTGCGGGGCAACTCTTACTTGTAGCGGCTATTTTTCAAATCTCTGATTGTATGCAAGTGGTTACTTTGGGTTCTTTACGCGGTTTACAAGATGTAAATGTTCCGATGATTATTACCTTTGTATCCTATTGGATTGTGGGATTCCCAATGTCCATTTATTTAAGTTTATACACCAACGTTGGAACACCAGGCATTTGGATAGGCTTATTGGCGGGGTTAACCGTCGCCGCCATCTTGCTCTATGCGCGTTTTCACCATATATCGAATCGATTGATTAATACTAATTTAAAATAAAAATCATGCAATTACCTAAATTTGTTCTAGCAGATAATACAGATCACTTAGAAGATATCTTTATTATACACTTGGAGTTTCCTCGTTTTATCATCAACTTAAACACAGACGAAATCGAATTTTTAGAGTCTATTGAAGAGTCAGAAGAGTCAGAAGTAGAAGCGGAAATGGAAACTTTAGTTGTGCAAGCAGGTGAGTTCTACGAGCGAGAAATGGAGCGTTACGTAGCAGGAGAAGAATTAGAAGACTAATTAACATCCTAAAATATACGATAAGAGCAGCAGTTGTAAAAGCGTTTTTTTACAGCTGCTTTTTTATTTTTTGTCTTTTGCATATTAAAAAAATGTCTTTTTGGCACTGGAGCGATTGCAGAACTGTTTTCTTTTTTATGCAACACTTGCAATAAAAGAAAGAATTGATAAATTTCATTCCTTTTTCGGCGTGTTTTCTAGTAAAAAATTACACCCTAGGCGATCGCTGTATTTTGTTGAGGAGAAAAGGAGGGCAGGATAAAAAATACTTACCTTTGCTTACTTCAGATTTAGGTTATGAACAAAATTTTAAGTATTCAACACAAAGTGTTGAACAAAGTCAATAAACAAACGCTCTCTCAACAGACGGTTTACCCAATTTTACTAGCTATTAGTTTTGGACACTTGTGCAACGATTTGCTGCAGGCTATTGTGCCAGCCACCTATCCACTATTGAAAGAAAACTATCAGTTGAGTTTTGCACAGATCGGATTGATTACTTTCTTTTACCAAATGTCCTCCTCGCTTTTACAGCCTTTAGTAGGAAATTATACCGATAAAAAACCCCAACCATACTCTCAAATTTACGGCATGTTGTGCACCACAGTAGGTGTAATATTATTGGCATTTGCCCCTAGTTACCTATGGGTGTTGGTCGCGGTAACTTGTATTGGTATTGGGTCTTCTATTTTTCATCCAGAGTCTTCTCGTGTTTCTTACGTTGCCTCAGGTGGAAAGCGAAGTTTAGCACAATCTATTTTTCAGATTGGTGGAAATACAGGTACGGCCTTAGCACCATTATTGGTGGCTTGGGTGGTTTTACCTAAGGGACAACAGCACTTGCTTTGGTTTGTTGCTGTGGCTATCATCGCTCAGTTCGTATACTATTTTATCGGTACTTGGTATAAAGGTGTTTTAAGCCATGCAGCAACGAAACAGAAAAAGAAAATACGCATCCCTGAGCTATCTGCTTTTAAAGTGAATAGCGCTATTGTGGTCCTCTTACTTTTGATTTTTTCCAAGTATTTCTACGTAGCGAGTATTTCCAGCTATTTCCAGTTTTATACAATGGATAAATTTGGCATAACAGAAGTGCAAGCACAAGTGTATTTGTTTTACTTTTTAATAGCCGTTGCTTTGGGTACTTTGATAGGAGGGTTCTTAGGGGATAAAGTAGGACGCAAATACATCATTTGGTTTTCAGTGTTGGGTGCAGCGCCATTTACCTTGCTATTACCTCACGTGGACTTGGCATGGACGGCCGTGCTCATTGTTGTTATTGGTTTTATTATGTCTTCGGCTTTCCCTTCCATTTTGGTTTATGCACAAGAGTTACTACCAAAGAAAATAGGGATGGTTTCGGGATTGTTTTACGGTTTTGCCTTTGGTATGGGTGGATTGGGTTCAGCCTTGTTAGGGTGGTGGGCCGATCAAACGTCAATTGCTTATATTTATAGCGTATGTGCGTATCTGCCGTTATTGGGGGTAATTGCTTGTTTGTTGCCTAATATGAAGAAAGTTAGGTTTAGAGAAGAATAATTTTGTATCTTAGACTAAATTAAAGTAGATGAACTATAGTATTCTTTTTTATATTGGTATTTTAGTAGCCCTATTGGCTTTGGTATCGTGTAGCAGTAAACAAGCAACAGTAACTTATGCCGATGAATATCAAACGAGTGTTACTGTTTTTCAGGATACGGTGAATCCACAGCTATACTACAACATTGATAAAAATTTACACGTGATCGATAAAGGCACTGAATTACCAACGAGTAGAGGAGCTAATTAAAGTCAGCTACGTCTAGAACAGTTAGACGTGTATGGAAAGATAGAATATCCAAAAGGAGTTATCCCTTTGGTAATGATATAAAAAATCCGATAGGTAAGGCCTATCGGATTTTTTTATAGCGTTATATTGATTTACAATAGTTTTCCTGAAAGGAACATCGCAGCGATAGTAAAGTAGATGATTAAACCTGAAACGTCCACCAAAGTGGCTACAAAAGGAGCTGATGCGGTAGCGGGGTCCATGCCAAACTTTTTAAGTACGAAGGGAATAATAGATCCGGAAAGGGTTCCCCATAGTACAATGAGTACAAGCGAAAGAGAAACACTTAATCCTACATACAACCAATACTCCCCATAGTCGTAGATTCCAGCTTCCTGCCAAATGAAGATACGCACAAAACCGATGATTCCCAAGATACCACCTAGCATTAAGCCCGAGGCAATTTCTTTTCGCATTACATACCACCAGTCAGTTAATTTTAGTTCACCTAATGCCATTGCACGAATAATCAAGGAAGCAGCTTGTGAACCAGAGTTACCTCCACTGGAAATAATAAGTGGAACAAAGAGGGCTAAAACCACTGCTTTTTCAATTTCTTGGTCGTAATATCCCATTGCAGAGGCAGTTAACATCTCTCCTAAGAAGAGGATAATCAACCAACCAGCGCGTTTTTTTACGAGTTCAAATAAAGGGGTGTGCGTATAGGATAAATCCAATTCTTCCATCCCCCCGAATTTTTGGATATCTTCGGTGTCTCGTTCTTTAATTTTATCGAGGATATCATCAAAGGTCACAATACCGACTAAGACCCCTTTTTCTGTGATAATAGGCATGGCTGAGCGATCGTATTTCTCAAAAATATCGAAGGCATCTTCCATGGGCATAGTTGTTACTAAGGAAACAAAATTGTGGTCGATAAGGTCTGCAATTAAGGTGTCCTCCTCAGCCATTAACAATTGACCAATTTTTAAGTCGTCAATCAAAACGTTGTTGTCATCTACAACATAAATATAGTTTAAAGTTTCTGCCTTTTTACCGTATTTTTTGATGTGTTGGAAGACTTGTTTTACTGTTTTATTCGCTTTGGTTTGAATGTATAAAGGCGTCATTAAACGCGCAATACTATCTTCTTTATATCCGATTAGATTTAATGCAATTTGCTTTTCAGTATCGTTTAATAAATTGATAGAATATTTGATTAATTCATCAGGGAAATTTTCCAATAATTCCGTTCTGTCATCTGGCTCTAAGTTATTTAGTACTTCAGCGTAATCTTCGCGCGTCATACTGCGTACAATTTCCTCTTGAATATTGATATCTAAAAATGAAAACACTTCGACCTTTAACTCGGGGGAGAGCTTTAGAAAATGGAGATTTCGCTCTCTTCTTCTCATTTCTGAAATAGCTTCAGCGATGTCGGCTGGGTGCATATCTTTAAAAAACATAGGTAGAATTTTATAAAGTGTTTAACAATCATTTTTTCAATTCACGTGCAAAAGTACAGCTTAGATGTAGGAAATTAAAATTTCTAATCATATTCTAATAATAAAAGTAATCAAAATTATGGGAAATGAGCGTATGGTTTGTTGTGCGGTTTGTTTTTTGTTCCTTGTACGCTAGGTTGATCTACAGTATTCGTCCATCCATTTATTTATTCTCCGATTAAGGTAGAATCAATTGATTTTTTAGTTTTTGCACCCATGTCCTTGAGCTTTTGTACGGAGTTGATCAAGTTGCCTTTTCCTGTGCTAAGCTTGTTGAAAGCGCTGTCGTATTCATTTCGCGTTTCCTCTAGTTTCTTACCTATTTTAGTTAAATCGTTGATCAGTCCTACAAATTTATCGTGAAGTAAACCTGCTTGTCGAGCAATTTCATAGGCATTTTCTTGTTGTTTTTGCTGTCTCCAAATGGTTTCTACTGTTCGCAATGTAGCGAGTAGTGTAGATGGGGTGACTATGACAATGTTCTTTTCAAAGGCTTTGCTGTATAGGGTATGATCTGCATTTACAGCAATAGAAAAAGCCGTTTCAATGGGGATGAATAACAAAACGAAATCTGGACTTGTACCTTTGTACAATTCGTAGTAGTTTTTATCAGATAAGTTTTCAATATGTCTTTTGATTGACAGTATATGCTCTTGTAAGAAGCGATGTTGCTCTTGTGTTTCTGTAGTATTGATATATTGCTCATAGGCCACTAGAGAAACTTTAGAATCGACGACTAGATGGCGGTTATCAGGAAGGTAGATCACGACATCGGGTTGCAGGCGATTGCCGTTTTCGCTTGTATAACTTGGTTGTGTTTTGTACTCTCTGTCTTTTTCCAAGCCCGATTTTTCCAATACGCTTTCGAGAATCATTTCCCCCCAATTTCCCTGCATCTTATTATCCCCTTTGAGCGCTTTAGTTAAATTCAAGGTTTCTTCACTCATCTTGGCGTGTACGTGTTGTAAGCCTAAGATTTGCTGACGCAAGGCCGCATGATGATCAATACTCTCTTTGTGTGTTTGTTCTACTTTTCGTTCAAATAACCCTATTTTTTCTTGTAAAGGAGTCAGAATGCTCTCCATTTGGGTTTTGTTGAGTTGTGTAAATTTATCGCTCTTCTCTTCGAGGATTTTATTGGCTAAGTTTTCAAATTGGACAGCAAATTTTTCCTGTAATTCTAAGGTTTGTTTTTGTTGTATCTCCAACTTTTCTTTGATATTAAGCAATTCCGTTTCGCGAATAGAAATGCGTGCAATCAATTCTTGATTGTCTTGACGCAGTATTTCCGTTTGCTCTTCTATTTTGTTTTTATCTTGTTGCAATTGCTGATTTTGTTGGAGTAAAAAATCTTTTTCAGCCATAAGTTGTAGGTGATCTGAAGTCGTAGCCGTTTTAGGCGTTGTTTTTTTTCCTAAGAGAAAAGCAAGTAGTAAGACAGAAAGAAGTAAAAGACCAATGATAATTTCTTGCGACATAGTACAACAGTTAGATTATCTGTCAAAAATAGAAAATATTGTGCGGTTATGCAGTATTTTACTTGTGCTGAATTTTAGCAAAAACAATTGTTGTTGTGTGTTTATGTAGGCGATCATATTGTTTATATTCTAGCCATTTTAACTTATTTTAATGGAATGTTATTTTTTTGTTGTAAATTAGTATGGATTTAGGATAGGTAGTTCCTATTTTAATTTACCCCATAATTAAAAGTTAATAGATAAAGTAAAAACGTAGTCTGATATGAAAAAAATATTTTATGCATTTTTAGGTATATTCTTATGTGTTTGTGGAATGCAAGCACAAGAAAAAAAAGATGTTGAAGTTGTCACTACAGCCACTATCCAATCAGGAAATGTCACACCTCAAAGTAAAGAATCAACCAATAGTTCACCTAGTAAGGCGGTTAAGAAAATTGTAGATGAAGATGTCATTTGTAATTTTACCTATTTGGATGAAATGAAAGCGAGGAGTAGAGGAGATGTTGCTTTAAGTGAATACAAATTAAAAGAATTGCGAAAAAGCGTTGCGAAAATGACCAATGTAGTAGAAAGTTCAGTATTTATCATCCGAACAAATAAAGGAATTAAAGGAAAGGAATATGAAGTGTGTTCTGGAGGTGTTTACTATAGCTATGTTCCTGGAAAAGGATTTGGCAGAGGAAAATTAAACTAAGTAAAGTAAATAAAAATATAAAAAAAACTCTTCCTGATTGAGGAAGAGTTTTTTGTTTTTATTTACTTAAGTACATTTTTCTACGAGAATAGATTTCATAAAACTGATCATCTCTTAAGTTGTCGATGAACAAGATACTTTCTCCTGTTGATTTCATCTCAGGGCCAAGCGTTTTATTTACATCTCTAAATTTATTGAAGGAGAATACTGGAGATTTGATAGCATATCCTTTCAATTGTGGATTAAAGGTAAAGTCTGTTACTTTGTTTTGGCCTAACATTACTTTGGTTGCGTAGTTTACATAAGGTTCACCATACGCTTTAGCGATGAAAGGTACTGTTCTTGAAGCTCTTGGGTTGGCTTCGATGATGTACACAATATCGTCTTTAATTGCAAACTGTATGTTGATTAATCCCACTGTTTGTAAAGCAACAGCAATTTTTCTTGTATGGTCTTTGATTTGATTTAAAACAAATTCACCTAAGTTGAAAGGAGGTAACATGGCGTGGCTATCTCCGGAGTGAACTCCACAAGGCTCGATGTGTTCCATGATTCCGATAATATAGACGTTTTCACCATCACAGATAGCATCCGCTTCAGCCTCGATTGCACCATCTAAATAATGGTCAAGTAAAAGCGAGTTACCAGGAATTTGGTTTAATAAATCAATAACGTGTTCTTCTAATTCTTTTTTGTTGATGACAATTTTCATTCCTTGTCCACCCAATACATACGATGGGCGAACTAATAATGGGAAATCTAATTGATCAGCTAACTTCAACGCTTGATCTGCTGTTTTCGCCACACCAAATTGAGGGAAAGGGATGTTTAACTCTTCTAATAAAGTAGAGAAACGTCCGCGGTCTTCTGCTAAGTCTAAAGCGTCAAAGCTTGTTCCGAAGATTTTGATTCCGTGACGGTGTAATTTCTCCGCTAATTTTAAAGCTGTCTGTCCACCTAATTGTACGATTACCCCTTCAGGTTTTTCATGGCGGATGATATCGTAAATGTGTTCCCAGAATACGGGTTCAAAATACAATTTGTTTGCTGTATCAAAATCAGTCGAAACTGTTTCTGGGTTACAGTTGATCATAATTGTTTCATATCCAGCTTCTTCAGCCGCTAATACTCCGTGTACACAAGAGTAGTCAAATTCAATACCCTGACCAATTCGGTTTGGTCCTGAACCTAATACCACTACTTTTTTCTTGTCTGTAACAACACTCTCATTAGAAACATAGCGCGTTCCATCAGCTTTTTCAATATCTGCCTCGAACGTAGAGTAGTAGTACGGTGTTTTTGCTGGGAATTCAGCAGCACAAGTATCTACTAATTTGAATACGCGTTGGATATCCATATTGTCTCTCAACTCGTGTACTTTACTCTCTAATGTTTTCAACATATGAGCAATTTGTCTATCTGCAAATCCTTTTTGTTTTGCTTCTAGTAACAAATCTTTTGGCAAAGTTTCGATCGTATAGTTAGAAATTTCTTTTTCTAATAGATATAATTCCTCGTATTGTTTCAAGAACCACATGTCAATTTTTGTGATTTCGTGAATTCTACTCAATGGGATTCCGTGTTGAATCGCATCGTAGATAACGAATACGCGGTCCCAACTTGCGTGGGTTAATTTGTCGATGATCTGATCGTAGTTGGTATATCCTTTGCCATCTGCTCCTAAACCATTGCGTTTGATTTCTAATGATTGTGTAGCTTTGTGTAGGGCTTCTTGGAATGAGCGTCCAATTCCCATTACTTCACCTACAGATTTCATTTGTAATCCTAGGGTTCTATCCGCTCCTTCGAATTTGTCAAAATTCCAACGTGGAATTTTTACGATTACGTAATCTAAGGTCGGCTCAAATAAAGCAGAAGTTGATTTTGTAATTTGGTTTTGCAATTCATCTAAAGTATATCCTAAGGCTAATTTCGTAGCGATTTTAGCAATTGGGTATCCTGTTGCTTTAGAAGCAAGGGCTGATGAACGAGAAACACGAGGGTTGATTTCGATTGCTACGATATCTTCTTTTTCATCTGGAGATACGGCAAACTGTACGTTACACCCTCCTGCGAAGTTTCCGATACTGCGCATCATCTTGATCGATAGATCGCGCATCTTTTGGAAGGTACGATCAGATAACGTCATCGCAGGTGCTACAGTGATACTATCCCCCGTATGGATTCCCATAGGGTCCATATTCTCGATGGTACAGATAATAACAACGTTGTCATTTTTATCGCGCAATAGTTCTAATTCGTATTCTTTCCAACCCAATAACGCTTTGTCAATTAAAACCTCATGGATAGGAGAAGCTTCAAGTCCTCTAGTTAATAAATCATCAAAATCTTCCGCATGGTGAACAAAAGCAGCTCCTGTTCCTCCTAGGGTAAACGAAGGACGAATAACTAATGGGAATCCGAATTCTTGTGCGATTTCTTTTCCTTGTAAGTAAGAGGTCGCTGTTTTTGCTGGTGCAGCAGGTACATCGATACGCTCTAATAATTGTTTGAACTGTTCGCGGTCTTCTGTGATATTAATCGCGTTAATATCTACACCAATTAAACGAACACCAAAGTCTGCCCAAATTCCCTTTTCATCACATTCCAAACATAAGTTTAATGCTGTTTGTCCTCCCATAGTAGGTAATACAGCATCAATTTCTGGATGAGCAACTAAAATTTCAATAATTGAACGTGCAGTTAATGGCTTTAGATAAATATGATCCGCCATTGAAGGGTCGGTCATAATTGTTGCGGGGTTAGAGTTAACTAAGATAACTTTAATTCCCTCTTCTCTTAATGATCTTGCTGATTGTGAACCTGAATAATCAAATTCGCAAGCTTGTCCGATGATGATTGGTCCTGAACCAATGATTAATACGGTCTTGATAGAAGTGTCTTTAGGCATTTTCTTGTGTTGTTTATTAGTTACTACTTTGCTAAAAAAGTAAGTATAGTGTGTGTGATTTGTATTGTGATGCTTCCAACAAAGTATAAAAAAAGGCGTTACTACCAAATGAGTAACACCTTTATTTATATTTTGATCAAAACATTAATGTTTATGTTTTGTTTCACAAGAAACAGTTAATTTATGTCTTCCTTTAGCTCTTCTAGCAGCTAATACTTTTCTACCGTTTGGAGTAGACATTCTTTCCATGAAACCATGTTTGTTTCTTCTTTTTCTATTTGAAGGTTGAAACGTTCTCTTGCTCATTGCGTTTATCTTTAAATCTTAGTATTTTACTTTTCAAAAAAATCAGCTTTGATATACTTGCGCCAAAACCGAGTGCAAATATATAAAGTCATTTGAATCTTACAAAGTCTTTTTGCAAAATATTTTTATAAACTTGCGAATAGTGCCGAATTCGATTAGATTACTAAGGGAAAAAGGCATGACTTTCGGACAAAGATAGGGAAAATATTTTTTTAGCCTGCGATTTGAACGTAAATGCTTCGCTAGGGCGTGACTAAGTAGGAGATAGAAATGGGGCATTAGGCTTTCTTAATCAAGCCGTATTCAATAGCTAGGGTAATGACGGAACTCAGATTGGAGGTTTGAAATTTTTCAATCAAATTCTTTCGATGACTGTCCACTGTATGTGTACTAATAAATAGGCGATCTGCGATTTGTTGGGTTGTAAGTCCTTGGGCAGCTTCGACTAATACTTCTTTTTCACGTCGGGTAAGTTTGGGAATGGTGTTCAACCCTGTTTTGTTTTTCTTCTCTAAAACCAGTTGAGTTTGAGAACACAAAAAAGTAGTTTGGTTGTACACCGCATAGATGCCCTGTAGAATTTCATCGACAGATGCATTTTTTTGAATGTAACCCGAGGCTCCTTCCTGTAGGGAACTATTGATCACAGCATACTCATTGTGAACACTCAACATGATGATTTGCATTTCTGGGTGTTTCTTCTTCAGGGGTTTAATCCAATCCAAACTGTTGATGTCCGATAGGTTAATATCCAACAACAAAATGTGAATGGGATTCTTTTTTAAGCCTTTTTGAAGGGTTTCAATAGAAGGATAACATCCTGTGACTTGGATGTTTTCTTGTTTGTTTAATATGTTTTTTAATCCTTCTAATAACAAAGGATGATCGTCCGTTAGCGCTACTTTTATCATGCGTTAATTTTTTGGGAATTGAAAATCAATACTTGTTCCAAGGTTTAGTTCTGAATGGATGTGCAAGTCTCCTTTTAAGAACTGTACTCTCGACTGAATGTTGTGTAATCCCGCTGATTGGGTTTGTTGCACCTGGTTTAGTTCAAAACCGCAGCCGTCGTCTTCGATAGTTACCATATAGGAATATTCATTTTCAACGAGTTGAATAATAATCTGTTGTGGGTTTGCGTGCTTCAATGCATTGTTTACCAATTCTTGAATAATGCGATAGACCAATAATTGTTTATCTTGTTCGAGGGTATGGGTGTAACCCAAAAACTGTACATCAATATCCAATTGGTCGGAAGACATGCGGTTGGCATATTCTTTTAAAGCTTCTTCTAAGCCGTATTTAATCAAAAGATCTGGCATTAGGTTATGGGCTACTCTTCTGAGTTCATCCACGGCATTGTCTAAATGTTCCATGGATTTATCCATCTCCGCTTTGTTGTCCGCTGCTAGCTTATTGTTGAGCGTACTCAGTTGAATTTTTGTACCAGAGAGCAATCCACCTAATCCATCGTGTAAATCCCGTGCTAAACGCGATCGCTCTTGCTCTTGCCCATCTAAAAGCGCGGTAAGTGTAGCAATTTTGGCGTGTTGTTTTTCCTTCTCTAAAGCCAAATTATAAAGCTCCTTCTGTTGCTTCATGCTCTTTGTACGTTGTTTATAGACGTATAGTAAGACAAAAACCAGTATGGCAAATGCTAAAGAAATAGCTAAGAAATATGTTTTTAGTTTCTCTTGATAGGAAAGTGTTTTCTTAAAATGCTGGATATCCAATAATTTGTTGTCATTTTCTAGCTGAGATAACTTAAGCGCTTGTGCGTGAGTTTCTGTTTCTAACTGGCTAATTTCTAATTTTTTGCGTTGGTTTTCTTCTAGTAATTTCAGATTTTCTAATTCCTGAAGTTGCTGTAACCCCAGCGTTTTCATCAATTGAATTTGCTGCTCCTTTTTTTCAGCAGCCAATTGTAGCGTCAGTAATTGTTGTTTTTGTTGTTCTTTTTCGTATTGCGCTTCCAAGCGCTTACTCACTTCCAACTTATCTTGATCGTATATGGATTGATAAGTGTGCAAGTAGAGCTTATTGAAGTATAGTGCTGCTTCGTTATTCCCCTCTGTTTCGTGTAAATACGCCAAACTCTCATAGATGGATAGCAGGGTGTTTTTATCAGGTAAATTGGTGCTATTAATGGACGATAAAGCAGATAATAGATGAGCAGTAGCGGTTTTGGTTTCGTTTTGTTGCAAGGCAATTTCAGCTAAGATTCCATAAGATGATGCTTGGAAATTAGCTTGATTACTTTCTTTTGCTTGTTCGAGTGCTAGGGTAGCGTAGTAGGTCGCCTGCTCCTTGTACTGTTTGGGAAATGCACGTAAGTATAAACTCGCTAAATTATTCGCTACAAAAGCCAAATCCGAGCGAAAGGGAATTAATTCCTGATTCTTTTTGTAGGTTTTGATCGCCTTTTTATAGTAGTTTTCTGCTAAATCTCGGGCGTAAATATTGTTGTTATTCTGAGAAAATTCACTTTCATATAAATAGCCCATCATCATATAAGCATCAAAAAGCGAATTGGGATTGTTTTGTTGAATGGCTACATCAAGAGTGAGTTTGCTGTATTTTTCTTGCAATTCGTAGTCATCCCAACTGGCGTAAATGCTAGTTAACTCTTTGTATGTTGCAGATAAACGGCTTAATTTAGTTGGCGATTGAGGGGCTTTTTCAAACCAGGTAATAGCGGTTAAAAACGATTGAACGGCTTTGGCTTCCTGATCGTCTCTGACATAAATCCACCCTTGGCAATAATTGACATAGGCTTTAATTTCAATGTGATCTATTTCTTTGGCATAGGTTAAGGCTTTACCAATGGCTTTATTCGCCTCTTTTGTCTGCTCATTGAGCTTGGCATTCATCGCCAAGATAGCGTAGAGATAGGCAGCATGGGCCTTGTCTGATTGCTGTTCCGCCAGTTGGATATTCTCTTTTAATAGCAGTTGGGCTTGTTCTTGTCTTTCGTGAAAGTAGAGCGCTTGTGCATATTTTCCAACCAAATCAAAACGCGCATCGCTGCCTGGAACTGTCTTGTCGTATTGTTCCTTATATAAAGTCAATATTTCCTGTCCATACGCAGGTGTGGAAACACCATTGAGCATACACCACAAAAAAAATAGAAGAAACGGAAATGAAAACTTGGGAAAATACGACATAGACAATTACTTGGTACTCATTGGGTCAGCAATGTTATTTTTTAAAGGTAATGCGAATTAAATGATGTTCATCGGGATCAATGATGTTATTTAAGTTTTGGTCAACCACAAAGTAAAGATACAATTCTCCAATGCGATAATCTTCCCACTTAATTTCATTGCCATCGATAGTAACACCATCGAGGTTCCATTGGTAAATATCCCATTCTTTTTGTTTGCCTATTTTATTGATTCGGTGATCGCTGTTGGACGCATAATACAAATATTGATGTCCCTCTTCACTCAAAAAGGGAAAGAATTGATTTTTATCAAAGGGAGCAGCAAATCCAGTACCTGGACTGAAAAACGAAATGTCATCAAAAGACATGGATTCGTATTCATTGACAAATTGACTGTTGTCTGTCAACATAGCTTTAGCTGCATAGAATAGTTTCTTTTTATCCTGATAGGGTTTATTTAGAAATTCAATGCTGAAGCGTTCGGGTTTTAAGGTGATGTTTTGTGTTTTTTGATCGATAACCAAGGTTTTTTCGCCTTGTTTAACTACGATGGTTTTTGGTGTAACTTCTTGAGCAAGTGTAATACCCCAAGTACATAGGCTAAGACATAGAGCTAGAAAAAAATTGTTCATAAATAGAAAGCTTGTTAGTTCATACAAAAGTAACAATTAAGCTGTTTTGTTGTACTCCCTAAAAATGATGAATTTGAACGTCAATCAATCTGGCACACCACCTGACTTGTAACACTACCGCATCAATATGGCTTAAACGCGTCTTGTTTATCTCTTTTATTTACTCGTAGCGAAGGGCTTCCACTGGATCTAATTTAGAAGCTTTAATTGCGGGATATAATCCCGATAAAACGGCGACAACTAAGGTGGTGATAAAAGCGGCTGAAATGGCAGACCACGGAATAGCAAAGGAAAAGTGCAACAAGGAAGTCATCAAATAGGCTGTTCCAACGCCGAGTAGCGTGCCTATGAGTCCACCTAGTTGCCCAATAATAAGGGTTTCCGTAAAAAATTGTTGGGCAATGGTTTTTCGCTTTGCTCCAAGTGATTTGCGAATGCCTATTTCTTTGGTTCGCTCTGTAACAGAAACTAACATAATATTCATCAAAGCAATAGACGATCCCAAGATCGTGATCATCCCAATTAACCAAGCCGCTATATTTAGCATGCTTACCTGACTTTCTAATGAGCGAATCATATCATCACTGCGTTCAATGCCAAAATTAGATTCCTGAGAAACCGCGAGATTTCTACTGCTTCTAAAATCAAGTGTCGCTTGGTCGATGGCTTCATCTAACAAACCTTCTTGTAGAATACCCACTTTGATGGTGTAATTGATGTTGGCTGTATTAAAGATATTTCGGGCAATCTGTATGGGAATAAAGATGCGTTGATCTTCATTCTGTCCAAAAGTACTGCCTTGTTCTTTGAGGATGCCTACGACTTTAAATTTATATCCGCGAATGGAAATCACCTGATCAATAGGCGATTGTCCTTTAAACATATTCTTGGAGAAATCAGAACCTACTACACAGACAAAGTGATTGTTCTTGCAATCGGTATAGCTCAAGGAACGTCCTCTTTCAATTTGTAGCCCACTGTTGGCTAGGTAATTCTCATCTGCCCCTACAATGCTAACCTCCGGATCTGTTTTGACGTAATCGTTTTTTACCTCAATATTCGTTGCCGCATTAAAAGATAGTGAAACGGCAGAAAAAGGATAGCGATAACGCTCTTTGAAGTCAAGCGCTTGGACGTATGTAATGATGGGGTTTTCTAATTGATTATTTTTATTTTTTGCTATTCTACCCGCAGTGTCGTACTGACTGATCGTAAAAGTATTAGCTCCCATGGAGGAAAAATCTTCTACAATGGTGTTCTTTAACGCACTTACTACCGATAGAATACCCACTAAAGCCCATATTCCAATTGCGATAATAAACACCGTAATACAGGTGCGAAGCAGTTGACTCTTTATACTAGTCGCGGCTATTTTTATATTTTCAAGCGTTATTTTCCACATAGTCTATGAGTAGCTGAAAAGAATGAAATGTTACGAGTAAAGATAGAAAAAGAAATGGGATTTGTAAGATAATTGTGCTTTACAACGAGCAACGAGCAAAGAGCAACGAGCAAAGAGCAACGAGCAACGAGCAACGAGCAACGAGCAACGTGCGACGAGCAACGTGCGAAGAGCGAAGAGCAAAGAGCAAAGAGCAAAGAGCAAAGAGCAAAGAGCAAAGAGCAAAGAGCAAAGAGCAAAGAGCAAAGAGCAAAGAGCAAAGAGCAAAGAGCAAAGAGCAACGAGCAACGAGCATCGAACGACGAGCATCGAACGACGAGCATCGAACGACGAGCATCGAACGACGAGCAACGTGCGACGAGCAAAGAGCAAAGAGCAAAGAGCAAAGAGCAAAGAGCAACGAGCAACGAGCAACGAGCAACGAGCAACGAGCAACGAGCAACGAGCAACGAGCAACGAGCAACGAGCAACAAGCAACGAGCAACGAGCAAAGAGCAACGAGCAACGAGCAAAAAAGCCTTCATCCATCACGCATCACGCATAGCGTATCAAAAAAATACCTATTTTTGTAGGGTTAAATAATTTGAAAATTAATTAAAATGGCAAAGAAACCAGGTATTCCAAAAGGGACAAGAGATTTTTCTTCGATTGAAGTAGCAAGAAGACAATACATTATGCAAACAATCCGTCATCATTTTGAGCATTTTGGTTTCCATCCCATTGAAACACCTTCTTTTGAAAACTTAGAGACCCTAATGGGAAAATATGGAGAAGAAGGAGACCGATTAATTTTTAAGATCTTGAACTCAGGGGATTACCTGAGCAAAGTAGATGAAACTTTATTGGCAGATAAGAACAGCTTGAAGTTGACGAATCAGATTTCAGAAAAAGCGTTGCGTTATGATTTAACAGTGCCTTTTGCGCGTTATGTAGTGATGCACCAAAATGAATTGGATTTTCCGTTTAAGCGTTACCAAATGCAACCGGTTTGGCGTGCAGACCGCCCTCAAAAAGGAAGGTTTAGAGAGTTCTATCAGTGTGATGCCGATGTAGTGGGTTCAAAATCACTATGGCAAGAAGTAGAACTAGTTTTGCTTTACGATCGCGTATTTACAGCTTTAGGTATTGAAGGGGTAACCATTAAATTAAACAATAGAAAAATATTAGCGGGAATTGCAGAAGTAATTGGCGCTAGTGATAAGTTGATTGATTTCACCGTTGCTTTGGATAAATTAGACAAAATCGGTGAAGATGGAGTGAAGAAAGAAATGATGGAGAAAGGCATCGAGGCTGTAGCCATTGAGAAAGTACAACCGTTATTTAATTTTACGGGAACTTTTGAAGAAAAGATAGCTCAATTAGGTCAGCTTTTATCCGAATCGGAGCAAGGAACAAAAGGAGTAGAAGAGTTAGCTTTTGTTGGTAAAGAAATTGCACAAATTGGCTTATCTACAGCAACATTGAATTTAGATGTTACCTTAGCTCGTGGGTTGAATTACTATACCGGAGCTATTTTTGAAATTGGTGCTCCTGATACGGTTCAGATGGGATCGATCGGTGGGGGTGGAAGATACGATGACTTAACGGGAATCTTCGGACTGAAAGACATGAGTGGTGTTGGAATTTCTTTCGGATTAGACCGCATCTATTTGGTGATGGAAGAATTGAATTTATTCCCAACAACAGTCAATGCATCTTCACGTGTGATGTTTTTAAACTTAGGTGATGAGGAAATGAGTTACGCCATGAAAGCAGCCGCTCATTTACGCGACGCGGGAATTAAAACAGAAATTTATCCCGATAAAGCAAAAATGGGTAAACAATTCCAATTTGCAGATAAAAAGAATATTCCATTTGCTGTATTAGCGGGAAGTGAGGAAATGCAACAACAAAAATACACCGTAAAAGATTTAACCTCAGGAGAACAACAAACGGTAAATATAGAAGAACTAAAAGAAATGTTGAAATAAAGCGCCATTTCTACTATAATAATAAACAACAAAGCAGTAAATTTTTATTTACTGCTTTTTTTTTGGACAAAAATAAGCAAGAGATTATTATTCAGTCTCACGATTAGAATGTTAAGATTGGAAAAAAATATTGTACAATGCTTCAATAGATGTATTCTAATTGAGGCATTTCTTATAAAGTCATATTGCAAGGGGATTTAATTTTTTATTAAGTTTTAAAATGTTTATTTTTGTGTTAAAATTAATATAATATAGGTTAAAATTAAATTTTAAAATAAAATATAAAATGAATATTGTGATAAATAGAGTACCTGTTTTAGTTTTAGTTGTGTTTTTTGGGTTATTTGCTAAAGCTTAAAGTTCTTTTTATTACCATCAAGGAAAAAAGGTTGAGCTAGTATTAGAGAAAACTAGAGTTAATTTTAGGGCAGCCAGTGACTTCGATCGGACAAAATTGGAGCGAAACAATTTAAAAATAACTTCTTTGACTAAAGAGGAAACAACTTATTTTGGTGAGGTTGAAATTATCAGTGGAGAGTATCAGAAGACTATTAAGGAGATCAAAAGTGTTAAATGTGTCCAGTTATGCCAATGGTTTTTATGAGGTACTGTTGTACTGTGATGGAAGTTTAGTAGGAACACAACGATTAATAATCAAACAGTAAGTAAAATGAAAAAAATAGGAATACTACTTTGTCTATTGTTCGGCTTAGGAGCTTGCAATAGCGATGATAATCAAGGGGAGTTCCAAAATACCCCCTTAGTTATTGAAAATATTTTGAATGATCGTATGTCAAGTAGATTAGTTGTGGGAGAAGGACGAGAGAATCGTATCATACACAATGCGGAAGAATGGCAAGAGTTACTTGATCGTATTTTTTATTTAGAACATGGAAATAGTCGTACTACTAGTAAATTAGAGAGGGTACAGCTTAATTTTAACAACGAAATAGCATTAACTGTAATTGATGAAGTAAAAAGCAGTGGAGGACATAGTATAGATGTTGTCAAGGTGGAAGAACAGGAGAAGGAAATTGTGATCACCATTGATCGTTTACATAAAGGAAATATTACATTGGTAGAGACTCAACCTTTTCATATTGTCAAAATCCCCAAAAAGAATAAACCTATTGTTTTTGTTGAAGTTGAGGATGAGTTAAAATAAAAAGATTAGTTCTATTTTTTCTAATAGAGAGTGCTTCAAAAGGCGCTCTCTATCTTTTTAGATAATTTGTTTTGGCTATTAAGACTTATATTGTTTAATTAACACAATTAATATATGTTTGTTTCGACTGTTTTAGAAACTTATAAATAATTTGAAGATGAAAAAAAGTACAATAATGCAATTGAAAACTATTTATTTTATCTTTTTTTTTGCCCTTTTTGTCTCGTGTTCATCTGATCATAACGTGGACGATGTAAAGCATACCAAAGATTCTATAGCTATGATTTACGATGATGATTTTTTGGATTTCAAAGAAATTAGAAAAGGAAAATACACAAACGAAAATAGAGAAATAATAGGTTTTTTTATTGAATCGGAACTAATCCTTGATTCCATTCATAAAAACAAAGTTCTTCTTGTTTTTAGAACAGATTTCAACTCTCATATAAAGTTTGAAGGTATAGAATTTTCACCATTTACGTCAAATCCTTTAGATCCAGAAAAGATCTTTGCTTATGTTTATCAATATACTGATTCTGAATCTAATTCGCCTTTTACTATTGATTTGAGATTAGAAAACAATAGAGTTAAAGGTAAGTTTGAAGGTTATATTCACAGATCAAATGATCCATGGGATAGGAAGTATATGACGCCTATTTATTTGTCTAATGGTGAAATTGATGTAGATATTAACCAGTTTAAGTAATGTTCTTTCGATATAAAAATAAAAAAGCTCCTTGATTGGAGCTTTTTTGTTTGAGCAGACAAATGCAAAAATAATATGCTTTTGCTGTACTGAAGCAGTGTTAATTAGTAAGAGATATAAAATAGAACAGTACAAAAAGGATATCCATTGAATTTGACTCAATGTATTCCTTTTTGGATTGTGTATTAATTAGTTAGCAAGGAGTAGTCCAGCGTATAATTTTTATTTTGTAAAAAGTCCAGTGAACAAATTCAAACAAAAATTTATGTCTTACCTTAGCTCCAAGGGGAAATATAAATTAAAAACAGGAGTATGTCGGTAGAATATGTTGAAATCCAGAGCTTTATTGAAAATTACAATCCTACTGATCGCGATTGGTTGGAACTAAAATGGAACGGAAAATTCGGGGCTAAGTTTAAAGACGAGAATTACATCTTTAGACAACAAATTGCCAGTATTGTATGTGATCAGATTCACACCGTGAATATAAACCTCATTCGCGATTTATTCATTGAGTTGGGCAAAGTCGCTCAAGTGAGTTTCTCCGTGTTTACCAACTACCATCTGCTTGCCCAAGAACTATTAGAACGAGGAGGTAAAGAATACCTCTTTGACTATGTATGTGCGGCCCATATTTCTTTTGATACCTTTTTGAGTACAGCCAATATTACCCTTTCTCCTGGGAGAACCCGTGAATTATTGTCTTACTTTGACTTTTTGAAGCAAACGGAATCGGACCCTCAAGTTCAAAAGATGTTGACAGACCACATTCGCAATCGATTTGTGTGTTTACAAAAGCTGGGTGATACAGTAAATTAGTAATCCGACTAAACCTCCCACCAAGGTTCCGTTAATTCGAATAAATTGCAAGTCTTTTCCCACTTCCAGTTCGAGTTTATCGCTGAGTTCACGCCCATCCCATTGATCAACGGTGGTGCGAATTAACGTGCCTACTTCTTGCGTATTGCGCAAAGCTAAGCGATAGAGCGTGACTTGTGTCCATTGATTTAAGCGCTGTTGTAGCTCTTGATCGTTTTCGAGGCTAGTCGCAACGGATTGAATCGCCTGGCGTACATAGGCGCGCAAAGGAGAATCCGCCTCTTCTAGTTGCTGTAAAAGGGTTTGCTTACTGTTGTTCCAGAAATCGCTAAGGTATTGATGTAGTATATCTTCCGTAATAAATTGATGAATCGTTTCGTTGATCTTGTTTTTCCAAGTTGGAGAAGAGGCAATATCCTGAGCTAATTGATGGAGTTGTAAGCTGATTTCTTGACGAACCTTGTGTTGTTCGTCATGTTCAATATCGGCTAAGAAGGCTAGTAAGCCTTTAATTAATTGGTTGGTTACCGTTTTTCCGCCAATCAACCCCAATAAAGGTTTTTTCGCTATGATTTGTTCGTAAATTTCCGTTCGGTGTTCTTCCACGTACACCTGAATTTTGGGTAGGACCAAAGTAATTAATCGATGGTGTTCATTTTGGTCGATAGCAAATTGAAGTCCTTGTGAAATAAGGCGTTGCCATTGAATCTGATCCATCCCTTCTTGGGCTTTTTGAGTGAAAAAACCAATGACCTTTTGATCGTCTAAATCCATTAAAATCGTCTGAATCAAAAAGCCTATTTCTCGTTCAATTAGCTGTTGGCTTTTGGGCTGTTTTAACCAATTGGAAAGAAAAGTGGCAACTTCTAATTTATTGATATACGGGCGAATACTCGTTGGGGTAAGGAAATTATCCGTAACAAAACTCCCGAGATTATCTCCAATGTCATTTTTCTTATTTTCAATGAGGTTGGTATGTGGAATTTTTAATCCCATAGGATGTCTAAACAAAGCCGTTACCGCAAACCAATCTGCTAATGCACCCACCATAGCGGCTTCTGAAAACGCTTTGACATAGCCCATCCATGCCATAGGAGCGTATTTGAGCAGATAAACCATACTGAAATAAACAAATGCCATCGCTAGAAATAAACCCGTTGCAATTCTTTTGTGTAGTCGTAGTTGTGCTTTTTTATCTGCCATACCTTAGTTTTTAGTTAAAGATACGGAATTTTGGTTTTTTTGTTTGCACTTTGCTCGTTGCACGTTGTTGTTTAAATTCTCAATCAACCTCAAAACAAACCTAAAACTGTTCTTTCACTTGAAAGCGTACCGTTTCATAGGTTCTAGGATGTCGGAACGCAATTTCTTCTGCGTGTAAGAAGAGGCGTGTGTTTTTGGTCCCATATAAATCATCGCCTACAATAGGAGTATTTAACCCCATGGGGTGAGAGGCATGCATGCGCAGTTGGTGGGTTCTTCCCGTAATGGGATAGAAGTAAACTTTGGTTTTTCCGTCTTTGCGTTCAATAACTTCCCATTTTGTCTTAGCGGGTTTACCGTGTTCAAAACACACCATTTGACGGGGACGATCTTCTAAATCGACGCGCAAGGGTAAGTCGATGAATCCTTCGTCTTCCTGAACGATCCCATCTAAAAGCGCTACATAGCGCTTGGTTACCGTTTTTTTGATGAATTGACTCTGTAGTGCCTTATGTGCCTCTTTGTTTTTAGCAATAATTAAAATACCCGAAGTTGCCATATCCAAACGGTGAACAATAAGAGGTCCCGTTGCTTTTGGATAGCGAATTTTCATACGTTCATAAACGGAGTCTTGAATGTATATTCCAGGAACACTTAAAAACTCCTCCGGCTTATTGATAATGGCCAAATCCTCATCTTCATATACTATTTCAATAGGCCGTTGTAACTCGGGATTCAGCAGTAGCGGATTGTCTTCTACGTCGAGGCCTTGTAGCATATGACCGAGAATAGGTTCACATTTACCTCTACAAGCCGGGTAGTAGTGTTGATGTTTTCGAATCTCTGATTTTGGCGATTCTCCCCACCAAAACTCAGCCATGGCAATTGGTTTTAAATCGTTGAGGTAGGCGTATTGCAACAACTTAGGTGCCGCACAATCTCCTGCAGCAGCTGGCGGTTGTTGCAGGGTTGTCTTTTCAAAAATATCGAGCAAATCTTGTTCTTCTTTGTTGAAATTGAGAAAGCGATACTGCTGAAATAGCTGATGTTGTAGGGCATTCGACTTCTGTTTGCGCTCCTCTTTTAATCGGTTGATCTCGGCGTCAAAATCGCAAATTATTTGTTGAGTCGCCTCAATTTGCTCTTGCCAATAGGCAGTTAATACGCGCAATTCATGCTTGTCGCGTAAACTTTGTTTGATTAGATCTTCGTTAAATGCTTCAAATTCAATCGAATTAAGTTGACTTTCTCGTTCTTCACGAAGAGCTTTTCGCTCGCTTTTCAATTGTTTGAGGGACTGTTTCTTATTTGCAATTGCCTCTTTTTCCGTGGTCGTTTGCTGTTGAAGCAATTGCTTGGCATTTCGATAAATGCCATCTTGTTGTAGCTTGTCAATTTGGGCGTTGATCGCGTTTAAAACCACTTCGCCTTTAGTGAAAAAACTATCATTATTCCACAAGTCAAAAACAGGAGGAACAAAACCTTCCAAATGCGTATAAGGCCCCAGTTTACCGGAAAAACCACGTAAATAACCCAATTCACCCGCCTGGTTCTCTACAATCAATACCCCAAACATTTTACCCGCAGGTAAGCACAACGGATGAGAAGGATCAAAAAGAGAAAGGAGTGCTTCGTTAGTTTCTAGCTCTCGTTGTAATTCTTCACAAGCAACAATACTCAAAGGATGAGGTTCGTAGTAAAAAGGAAACGTGAATTTTTGTGGTTTGTTGATCGATTGAATATCCGATTGAAATCGTCTAAAAGCTACATCGGGCGTGGACATGGTTCTGTATTTGATTGTTGCAAAATTACATATTATTCGCAGAGGTACAATTCGATTTTTTTGTGCTTCAAAAAAGAAGTACCTTGCTCTTTTAATACCTATTGCATATGAAAAATCCATCAACTTATTTAGCCCCAACGTACTTAAACGATGTTGTAACCTATGAAGAACCTTTGTATTTTCAAGACATGATTGATATCGAATGGAGGGGACAAATCCAATCCACCACAGGAGGAAGAAAGTTTAAGCTCTACTATTGTGGAACCTATGACGAAGCTATAAAACTGTTGGTCGATCAAGACGATTTTCCTGTTGTGATCTATGCAGAAGATTGCCAAACCAAGGAGCGTATTCTCCTTTTTGATTATGCCAAGCACGGCTATGATGCGCTATTTTGTGATGAATATGAAGAAGAAATACTCAAACAACGGGAGGGAGAACTACAACCGTTGCATTTAGGTGGAGAAACGGAATTTGAAATCCTCGTCTATGCGTATTATGGTATTGATTATGACGATGAAATGGAAGAATTTTTAAATGAAGAAGGGGAAATTGAATTGATCTCAGGAGAAATTATTTCACCGGAAGACCTCAAACGCAATGGTTTTGATTTTTTTGGTATGGATGTGATTGACACAAAAGGAAATCGACAAAGGATTGTGGAGTTTGAATTGGCGTAATGACAGGGCTGCTTTAGCCCTGTCAAGTTAATGAAATCGTTAAAAAGGGAAGAATCTACAAGTGTTGGCGCAAGACTTTTAATGCTTGCGCAACACCTTCTTGCGCTAGAGGTGTTCCACTATTCGCTAGTAGAATATAGGCTTTATGTGAAGTGGTATCGATCAAACAGTAGGAGAAGAACGTACCATCAGAACCGGCGTGTTCATATTGTAGTTGCTTGCTTTTTTTTGTCACTACCCATCCTAAGGAATAGGGGTGTTTTGTACTAAATAAATCGCGATACAAAGCGGCAGAAAGTACGTTGTTTGCCCTTGAAAGACCAGCTAAATTGAGCTGAATGTACTTGATGTAGCTGAAGACAGTCATGCTTAAATCACCAGCAGGTTCAATCAAGCTGAGGTCGTATTCAAATGTCGGTGGAACAGGAGTTAGTTCTCCTTCGGACAAGGCATGTCCCCAAGGCTGATCCTCTAAGTTTCGATTGGGCCATCCGATTACATAGTTGAGGTGTAGTTCGTCTCCTAAAATTTCCTGAACTAGTGTTTCCCATGATTTGTTCGTTACTTTTTCCAGCATGGATGCCGCAGTCGAATATCCTGCATTGGAATAGAAGTACGGTTCTTTTGTTTCAATGGGATCTTGAGTCAGCACAAACTGAGAAAAAGCGGTTCGCTGCTGTTGTTTTGTTCCCGAAAAAGGTGGAAGAGCTAATCGTTCTGTACCATTAGTATAGGCGTGAACCCCTGCACGATGCGACAGAAAATCAGCAAGAGTAGCCTTGTAATATTCGGGTTTGGCTTGTTTTTTTGCCTCAGGATATAAATCGAAATAGGTTGTATCCCAGCTAATAAGCCCCTTTTGAACGAGGGTAGCCGCGATAAAAGCGGTGATCGCTTTGGAGTTGGATCCCAAGTGAAAATAGTCGACCAAGGACGCATTGTTACGCGTATCTGTACTTTTGTGTGTGCCTGATGTTCCCAAGCTGAGAATACTGTCTTGGGTAATCACCGCATAGGTCAACTGGGGAATCTCATGTGCTTGTCTAATTTGTTCAATTTGATCATCTATCGTTTGCGCTTGAGGCGCCTGCATCGTTAAGATGAATAGAAGGAAGATTACTTTTTTCATAGTGGAATAATTCTAGTTCATCCAATTAAGGTACGAAATAAATCGCGGAAATGGAGTTTCCAATAGCAATAAAAAGCTTTATGGTGCGAAAAACAAGGCAGCAATACCTGCTGTTTCTTCCCTAAAAAGAGAAGAAAATAACAGTGCAGACGATATTATTTTTAAAAAAGACTATTTTCCTGCTTTTGCTTTTTGTGACTTAAGGAGTTATATAGTATCTTTGGCGCTTCAAAGTAGTAAATAATACCGATATGTTTGATAATTTAAGCGATAAATTAGATAAAGCCTTTCATATTCTTAAGGGACATGGTAAAATTACAGAGGTAAACGTGGCAGATACCTTAAAAGAGGTGCGTAGAGCCCTTTTAGATGCCGACGTTAACTTTAAGATTGCCAAAGATTTTACGAATAAAGTAAAAGATAAAGCCTTAGGACAAGATGTATTGACTACGCTTCAACCGGGTCAATTGATGATCAAAATCGTGAAAGACGAATTGACGCAATTGATGGGGGGGGAAGCTGCTGGAATTAATCTATCGGGTAATCCTTCTGTTATCTTAATGTCAGGTTTACAAGGATCAGGTAAAACAACCTTTTCGGGTAAATTGGCGAACTTCTTAAAAACAAAAAAGAACAAAAAACCGTTATTGGTAGCGTGTGACGTATATCGTCCTGCGGCTATTAATCAGTTGCACGTTGTAGGGGAGCAATTAGGAATAGAAGTATATTCAGAAGAAGGAAACAACAATCCGGTTCAAATTGCTGAGAATGCAATTAAACATGCGAAATCAAATGGTTTTAATGTCGTAATCGTCGATACAGCTGGTCGTTTGGCCGTTGATGAAGAGATGATGACGGAGATTGCCAATATTCACAAAGCAATTGCGCCACATGAAACCTTGTTCGTTGTGGATTCCATGACAGGACAAGACGCTGTAAATACAGCTAAAGCATTTAATGATCGTCTGAATTTTGACGGGGTAATCCTTACAAAATTAGATGGAGATACACGCGGTGGAGCTGCGATTTCTATTAAATCCGTAGTGAATAAGCCGATCAAGTTCATCGGAACAGGAGAGAAAATGGATGCGATTGACGTATTCTATCCAGAACGTATGGCTGATCGTATCTTGGGGATGGGAGACGTTATTTCCTTAGTGGAACGTGCACAGGCACAATACGACGAGGAGGAAGCGCGTAAAATCCAAAAGAAAATCGCGAAAAATGAGTTCGGTTTTGACGATTTCTTATCGCAAATCCAACAAGTGAAAAAAATGGGTAGCATGAAAGACTTAGTCGGAATGTTACCAGGAGTAGGAAAAGCATTGAAAGATGTCGAAATTGAAGATGATGCGTTCAAACACATCGAAGCGATTATCCACTCGATGACACCAAAAGAAAGAGCAACACCATCTGTTCTAGATGCAAAGCGAAAACAACGTATCGCCAAAGGATCAGGTACGGATATCCAACAAGTCAATCAATTGTTGAAACAATTCGATCAAATGAGTAAAATGATGAAGATGATGCAAGGAGCAAAAGGAAAGAATTTGATGCGAATGATGGGGCAAATGAAAGGCATGCAATAAAAATTAAAAAGAAGGTTTAAGGTTCACAATGAAGTTTAAACCTTCTTTATTTTACATACAACAACACACTAATTATTACGATTTAATGCAACTACTAGACGGAAAAAAGGTATCAGAAGATATCAAAAACGAGATCGCTGCTGAAGTTCAACAAATGAAAGCACGCGGAGAAAAAGTACCTCATTTGGCAGCAGTGCTTGTGGGAAGCAATGGAGCAAGTTTAACTTACGTTGGAAGTAAGGTAAAATCATGTGAACAAATTGGATTCGAATCTACTTTAGTCGCTTTACCTGAAGAAACAACAGAAGTAGAGTTATTGGCAAAGATTAAAGAATTGAATGAAGATCCTGCGATTGATGGGTATATTGTTCAATTGCCTTTGCCCAAACACATTGACGAGCAAAAAATCTTGATGGCGGTTGATGCAGACAAAGACGTTGATGGATTCCATCCAACAAACTTTGGTAAAATGGCCTTAGAAATGGAAACGTTCTTACCAGCAACTCCATACGGAATTATGGAGTTATTAGAGCGCTACAAAGTGGAAACTGCAGGTAAAAACGTGGTCGTAATTGGTCGTTCACATATCGTTGGTCGCCCAATGAGTATTTTGCTAAGCCGAAAAGGATACCCTGGAGATGCAACGGTTACCTTAACACACAGCCGTACCAAAGATATCGCTGCTATTACAAGAGAAGCGGATATCATTATCTCTGCGTTAGGAGTACCCTATTTCTTAAAAGCAGATATGGTAAAAGAAGGCGTAACAGTAGTGGATGTGGGAATTACACGCGTTCCAGATGAAAACGCACCAAGAGGCTATGTAATTGCTGGAGATGTGGACTTTGAAGAAGTAAGCAAAAAAGCAGCCTTCATCACCCCAGTACCAGGAGGAGTTGGTCCGATGACCATTGCCATGCTACTAAAAAATACACTTTTAGCGCGTGCAAGACGTGCGAAAAAAGGAGAATAATATACAAAGGGTGTCCAAAAGGGCATCCTTTTATTTTGGTGAATCTTCAACTTTGAATTGGAAGAAAGAGGTACAACAGTTTAACCCAATCGTTCTACCACTTCTTCCCAAGAATTTAGTCGATTGGGATAATCGATCTTAGCGTTGTGATACGCTGTGAATAGAAAACCATTTGCGCCAAATCCAACTAAATTTTCCGTCATATCATCCAATATGATATCCGCTTTAATTATAGGTTTATTCGCACAAAAAATCAGTTTTTTCCACGTTAATTCAGGGAAGTTTTTGGCTATAAAAGTACAGCGTGAAGCTAGAGAAAGAGGAAATTCTAAAGCTGCTGAAACAACATAAATATCGTATTTTTCTGAAAGAATTGCGATGCCCTCTTGTGCACCTTCTATAACAGCTACTTCTTGATAAAAATTCACCCTATTTTGTTGTTCCTTGATAAAGGAGATGTGAGAAAAAGGCAAACAATCATAAATAGTTTTTCCAAAAAGATCTTGTTTGCTTAGATGAGTGGAGTAAGCCTTGTTGTATTGCTCTACTAGTAAAGTAATAGAATCCGCAAGAACTTCATCCATATCGACTGCTAGGATGGGTTTTAAAGTTTCTCTTCTATTCATGGACGGGTTGGGGTTTAAGTGATGAATAAAAATAAACTATTTTTTATTTTAAATAATTGATTTAGTGCTGTTTATTTTTGTTTTAACTAAAAATTTAAACTAATAAAACAGTAGCTTTTATTTAATACAAACAACAAATTGTTTTGTCTCACTAGGCGAGTGATTGTAGATTCAAAATTGACTATATAGCACAAAGAATAACCCGCACAACTAACAAACCGTGCAAATTTCGTTTCTCTTTGCTTGTCGCTCTTTGCTCTTTGCTCGTTGCTCTTTGCTCGTCGCTCGTTGCCCGTCGCTCGTTGCCCGTCGCTCGTTGCTCTTTGCTCTTTGCTCGTCGCTCGTTGTAAAGCACAATTATCTTACAAACGAAGAGATTTAACAAATCGTAGCGTAGCGAAGATTCATCGAACACCAAAACAAAATATAAACCAGGTGAGATAAACCGTGCAAACCGCGCAAATAACAAACCGCGCAAAGAACAAATCATAGATTCATCGAACACCAAAACAAAATATAAACCAGGTGAGATAAACCGTGCAAATCGTGCAAATAACAAACCGCGCAAATAACAAATCATAGATTCATCAAACACCAAAACCAATATAAACCAGGTGAGATAAACCGTGCAAATTTCGTTTCTCTTTGCTCGTCGCTCTTTGCTCGTCGTTCGATGCTCGTTGTAAAGCACAATTATCTTACAAACCGTTCAACTAACAAACCGTGCAAACCGCGCAAAGAACAAACCGCGCAAAGTAAAGATTCATCGAACACAAAACAAAATATAAACCAGGTGAGATATACTACACAAAATATTTATTGTCCACTAAATCATTCATTAAAACAACTTAGTTGTATTACTGACTTATTTTTCATACATTAGATATAGTTTTTAATTAATGAGTGATATTTCATTTATTAATAGTTAAATTCGATTCTTATGAGTAATATATCGGACATTAGTGTACTTTCGGATAAAGCAATACTCCAACAGATTGGATTGTTTATCCAACAAACGCGAATCAAGCAAAATCTAACCCAAGACGAGGTAGCTACACAAGCGGCAATTAGTCGTTCAACATTGAGCTTGATCGAACGAGGGGACAATCTATCTTTAGTTAACTTAATTAAAATTTTGCGCACCTTGGATGCCTTGTACGTTTTACAGTCTTTTGAAGTAAGAGATGAATTAAGTCCATTGCAATTAGCTAAAGGAGAGAAGAAAAAACGCCAACGCGCGTCTAAACTAAGGGAGGATAATCCGGATAATACTGATTTAGGATGGTAACAACAGCTTTTGTTCGACTATATGGTCAGTTGGTAGGTGCTGTAGCCTGGGATGCACAGAGAGGAATCGCCAGCTTTGAATATGATCCTAAATTTAATTTAGAGCAGTTTCCTATTGCTCCACTCAAAATGCCAACAAAAAATAGAATTTACAGCTTTCCCGAGTTTCGCGATAGTGAAACCTTTAAAGGTTTACCCGGTTTACTAGCAGATGCTTTACCTGATCGATACGGAAAGGAGTTGATTAACGCATGGCTGGCTCGACAAGGACGCCCAGACAATAGTTTAAATCCGGTGGAACTACTGTGTTTCATCGGTAAACGAGGCATGGGCGCGCTATCGTTTGAACCTACCTTGATCAAAGAAGTCCCTTCTTATGATATTGAACTGACGGCATTAATTGAAACCACTAAATTGCTTTTGGAGAAAAAAGAAAATATTTCAATTCAGACCCAAGCCAATATGGAGGATGTGATGATGGATGTATTAAAAATGGGAACATCAGCAGGAGGTGCACGCCCCAAAGCGATTATTGCCTATAACGAAAAAACAGGACAAATCAAATCGGGACAAGCTCTTGTAGATTCCGATTTTGAACATTGGATCATCAAGTTTGACGAAGTCAGTGACGTGCAGTTTGGAGAATCTAAAGGCTATGGTCGTGTAGAAATGGCGTATTATAAAATGGCTACCGATTTCGGGATTGAAATGATGGAATCGCGCTTAATCGAAGAAAATAATCGTGTGCATTTTATGACCAAGCGCTTTGATCGAATAAAAGGCAACCAAAAAATTCACAGCCAAACGCTTTGTGCCATACAGCATTACGACTTTGCGAATATTACCTCCTATAGCTATGAGCAAGTCTTTCAAACCATGCGTCAATTGCGATTGTCCTATGCGGAAGCGGAACAAATGTTTAAGCGAATGATTTTTAACGTGATTGCGCGAAACTGTGATGATCACACCAAAAACTTTTCTTTTTTGATGACACAAGAAGGCAAGTGGAAATTAGCACCTGCTTATGATATTTGCTTTGCTTATCGCCCGGATAGTGTATGGGTAAGTCAACATAACTTAAGTATTAATGGAAAGCGTAAGGATTTTAAACGAGCAGATTTGATCGCTATTGCAGAACAAAATTCTATTCGAAACCCAGCGCAACTTATCGATAACTGCTTGACACTCGTTCAACAATGGCCATCCTATGCTCAAGCCTATCAAGTAGAGGAGGAAAAGATACGGAATATAGACCAATGGTTAATCAAAACGATGGCATAGCGCCAATAGGAGGGAGATTTTATTTAACTTCATCAAAATCATACAAGAAGTAAATCACACAATATCAGTAACATTTGTTACATACTATTCCAATATTAATGCCTATTTTGGAGTATCAAACTAAAAACTCACCCCATGAAAAAGCATTATCAAATCCTTATTATAGGAGCGGGAACTGCGGGTATTATGACCGCGGCCCAGTTAAAAAAGCGAGACCCGAATTTAGAAATTGCCTTGGTAGACCCTGCAGATCTACACTATTACCAACCCGCTTGGACCTTGGTCGGCGCAGGTGCGTATGACAAGCAAAAAACTATTCGTCCCATGGGATCCCTGATTCCCAAAGGCGTTACCTGGATCAAAGAAGAAGTAGTTCGCTTTGATGCCGATAATCAGGCGATTCAAACGAATAAACAGGGCACCATAACTTACGATTATTTGGTGGTGTGCCCAGGGTTAGTCAATGATTATTCTTTAATTGAAGGCTTAGCAGAAGCCGTCGAAAAGGGAGTGGTTTGCAGCAATTATATTGATCCTGAATACACCTGGAAACAACTGCAAGCCTTTGAAGGAGGTACAGCTATATTTACGCAACCCAGTACGCCAATCAAATGTGGCGGTGCGCCTCAGAAAATCATGTATCTCGCTTGTGATTACTTTCGAAAGAAAGGAATAGATAAAAAAACAAAGGTCTATTTTCCCATGCCAGGGAGTGTAATTTTTGGCGTTAAAATAATTGCCGATACTTTATTGAAAGTGATTGAGCGTTATCAGATTGATTTTATGCCGTTGCACAATCCTATTCGAATTGATGCAGAAGCGAAAATAGCCTATTTTAAACCAACGAATGCACAAGATAATCATTGCTTTGTGACCTCGGACGATCAACAAACCCAAGTATTAGCAGAAGGAGTGGTGGCTATGCCCTTTGATTTCTTGCATTTGGCACCTCCTCAAACAGCTCCAAAATTTGTCCAAACTTCCAATTTAGTCAATGCAGCTGGTTGGTTAGATGTGGATCACCATAGTTTATAGCACAACAAGTATAACAACATCTTTGGTTTAGGAGATGTAGCTGGATTGCCAACGGCAAAGACGGGAGCGGCAATTCGCAAACAAGTACCCGTAGTCGTGGATAATCTTATGCGATTAATTCAAAACCAAGCGGCTACTAATAAAAGCTATAATGGTTATTCTTCTTGCCCACTCGTAACGGGTTATGGCAAAATGGTACTGGCAGAGTTCAACTACCAAAATGAATTTATTCCCGATCCCAAATTGAAGCAGATGTTGGTATTTTCCAGTCACAAGGAACATTGGCGTTTATGGATGCTCAAAAAACATTTCTTGCCATACTTATATTGGTCGAAGATGATGAAAGGGGAGCAGGTATAGCGGATAAAAGAGAGATTCGCCTTAAACAAAGTGACGCTCTTTCTGTATGGAATATCCACATTTTTAGGGATAATGATACAACAGAAATAAAACTACCTTTATCAAGAATAAAAAAAGGAAGGATGAAACAAGAAGTCAAAAAAACGATAACCCCACAAAGAGAGTGGTTTTTAAAAGGAGAACAATACGCCAAAGCGATTAATGAGATGGTTGCTTTTGGCAATGAACACGGATGGGATAAATGGGAAGGAGAAGAAGCAGAAGACAAAAGAGATCATTTGGGAGAGCTAGTCTTTGAAGCCCTGAAGCAAGCCAATTTAGAAGATACAGTAGATGCTTTTAGAGCAGACTTTCCACCGGCTTACACGCCTTTAATCCCATTTCTAGAAACAAAATCCCAATATATTGGTGATCTCGTAGCGATTGATGCTCATACGGTTGCTTTTTTAGCGGGAACTTCTTTCGAACGCAGAACGGCTTACTTGGTATCTGGGACTTCTGTTCGTCCACTAGACGAGCAAATTAAAGGATTGGGAAAATCCATGCAAAACAATGTAATGGCTATTGCCTATGCGGATAAAATAGTAACTCAACAAGGTTGGAGTGGTCCTATACTTGCGGAATTTCCATTAGGGGATCTCACTCAAATAGGTATTTCAAAACTCATCCCATTTAACGATGGAAAGCGCGTTTTATTCCTTTCGATGGAAGGAATATATTTGCTAGAAGAACAGAAGCAAAAGCTTATTCATCCCCTATACACAGAAGAGGAGAGAAAAGAAGCGCAAAAAGAGGGGTATGAACTTTCTATTGATATGGAAAATGCCACCCTATCACATGATAATACCTATATCGTAGTAGGCGATCAAGGGAGAGACCACCGCATCTTGACTGCCAACGGGGAGGAGGTAGGAAGTGTTGGTCCTCAATCGTCTTATCCGCATTTTTGTCTGTTTTCCAAAGATGACAGTCAATTGATTACCAACTCATGTCATTTCTATAATGGAATAACCATTGGCGTAGATGGTACAAAGTTGGACGGGATGCGTGTAGAAGCCTATGAAGATAGTGAGGATTTTGTTTATATGGATGAGAATATGCGCGTGTACCAAGGCGTTGCTTTGGAAGATTACTATGTTTTAGGAGATGCTTATGGTTACATTCGCGCAATCAATCAAGCGGGTGAAGAAGTGTGGCAGCACTTTTTGGGAGGTACAATAAGCGGCATTGCTGTGTCTGAAGATGAAACAACCCTATGGGTTGGTACCTACTCAGGTACTTTACACAAATTAGTCCTCGGCAAGGGAATACGCGATACACATACCATTGGTACCAGTGATTTATACGAAGAATTTCGATTACTCGTTTGGAAAGAAGAACCCCAAGTGTGGAGATGGTAATTCAATAAAAAAAACAATGACATGACGGAAGATTATGTAGAGGTCTTAGTGAAGCATATACAGCAAACCATAGGATTGACCGATCGAGAGATAGAACGCCTAAACGAAGTGGCGGAAGTTGTTTCCCTCAAGCGCAAGGAATTGCTGCTGCAACCTGGGCAATTGTCTCAACACATGCGATTTATAGCGAAAGGAAGCGCGCGTTGTTATCACCTAGATGAACAATCGAAAGAGCACACCTTGCAAATAGGCATTGAAGAGTGGTGGATCAATGATTTATACAGCTATTTGGCACAAAAAGAATCTAAGTTGTTTATTCAAGCCATTGAACCTGCAGTGATTGTGCAAATTAGCCGAGAAAATCTCGAACAATTATACATCGAAATACCCGCTATATCTACGTTTTTTCGTTTAAAAATACAAAGCGCCTATGTCGCCTTACAAGAGCGTACAATCGAAAATATGAGTGTGGACGTGTATACGCGTTATCAGCGCTTTATTAAAGAATACCGCAATATTGAACAACGCGTTCCTCAATATATGATCGCCTCTTATTTGGGGGTAACTCCCGAATTTTTGAGCTATCTCAAGAAAAAACACCTCGATAGTCTTTCTTAAGATATCTTAAGAACCACGTTTTAACGAGCGAATACATTTGTCCTATGAAAGTAAATAATCATAGACAGATGCTATTCGCTCGTTTTTTTATCGTCCTATTAGGAATGCTAACCTTTCCTGTTTTGGGGCAATCTACAACCTATACACCGGATGTGATGCTTGGGCATCGATCGTTTGCTTATACCCATACGATAAGCCATCGCCTCTCCGATGACCTAAGTATCCAAAATCTAGTTTTGTTCGATTCTGAATATGAGAAGGATACACATAATATCTTTTTTGTTCGCAATACGATCGCTTATAAATTACCTAAAAACTTTGTGTTGAATGCGGGATTTGGAGTGAAAAACCCAGGGAAATTCGCTAGTGTTTACCTGCAGTATCAAGTAAAGAGAAAAAATTTTATTGGGGTATATGGAATAGGAACAACCTACCAAAAAGGTTTCACATTAGAACAATCACTATTGCTAGAATATACGCCCAAATTAACGCAAGAATGGGAAGGGTTCTTTCGCCTTTCTGCGGTTGGCAATGTCAATCGACACGAATATACCCGCGGATTTCAACATATTAGAATAGGCGCAAAAAAAGATAAAGTAGCCTTGGGGTTGGCAGCTAATTTTGAACAATTTAATATGAGTTGGGACCATTTAGAAAATTATGGGGTTTTTGTAAAAGTAAATTTTTAACTGGAAATAATAATGAATAAAAACGCAAACACAGGACTTTTAATTAGTCGAATCGCTATCGGATTTCCCATGTTGTTTTATGGGATTGGCAAAGTAATACACGGCATTGGATTTATCCAACAAGTACTTGTAGATAAGGGATTGCCTGCTTTTTTTGGGTATGGCGTATACGTAGGTGAAGTGATCGCTCCTCTGCTGTTAATACTGGGGTGGAGAACGCGTTTAGCAGCTGCTGTATTTGTAATCAACTGTATAACAGCGGTGCTTCTCGTACAAAGCAGCCTTATTTTTAGCCTCAACGAAAATGGCGGATGGGCAGTAGAATTGCTGATGATGTATGCCTTGGTAGCCGCAGGCTTGTTTTTTACAGGTGGTGGGAAATACGCCCTTTCCACAACTAATCCATGGGATTAAAAAAAGAAGTAGTAAAAGAAAAAATAAAAGAGAAAAGTAGAAAAAGGTATAGTAGATAACAGAATTATAAACAAGAGCTGTACAGTTATAGTAGGACGAGACAAGGACGAGACATGTTTTCTTTGTGGTACGTCCATAATGAGTCCATAATGAGTCCATAATGACTCTATTAAAATAACGGTTTCTAATAGAGTCACTATAGACGCATACTAGATTTACAATGCAGCTATTAGGTTGAAATACCAAAGATAGATCGTTCATAGGGCGATTGAAGAAAAAGAGGAGACCTAAAAAGTTTCCTCTTTTTTATAGAAATAAGTCCGTGTGATTCAACTGTTGTTTTTCCGCTGAGCTAGGGTGATTGTTTGAATCAATAAAGGAGCGGAAGTGAGGGTGATCATCACAAAAAATAAGATCAAAGGCCAGGCGATTGTTTCCGTATAAACCACGGTGAATCATATTGGCAGAGAAAACGAGCAAATCCCCTCGGTTTAATTTGATTTGTTTTCCCCTAGCTAAAGGATCACTAGGTGTTTTTCCGTTCAAACACAAACGAGTATCTTCCTCTTCTTGTAAATCCCATTCCCGATGTGTTCCTGCAATGAGTTCAATGCCTTCTTCTGCTCGAAAGGGAATCCTAAAGTGAATGACTTGTTGCGTTTTTATACTTTCCTTTTGTTCCGCTAGAGACATTCCCGTGTATTGAATATCGCGATGCCAGTAGTTCTTTTGAACCGGATTATAGGGATCAAAAAAAAGTTGTGTATTGAGAAATAAAGCTTTTTCAGGGAAAATACCACCTATGACTTCGCGTAATTTGGCTTGGGTGATGAATTGAAAAAGAGCCAAGCGTTCCCTTTCACTAATAAACGAACTCGATGTAATACTGTGGCTGTTGATGAGTCTTTTTTCGTATTCATCTTGATGCTCCTTTATCCATTGGTTGTGAAAATGCAAAAGAATAGATTCAATTTCTGCTAGTTCATGATCAGCATAAAAATGAGGGAAATAAAGATATCCTTGTGTGCTAAAAAGGGCTGTCGTATTCATTGGGTAAGGTATAAGTAAAAAATAAAGATAATTTATTTCTTTTTTAAATGAAATTTGCTGTGATTCTTTTGTCATCTATACGGAGCTCCCTTGCTTAATTATGTATATTTGTTAACACCAATACAAAAAACCTTTTTAAAACTAAAACCTTAAAAGAATGGAAATATACGCCAAGAGACACGCGCTTTACCAAGATAAATACAACGAGATTAGAAAAAAGTACAAAATAGTAGGCGCCTTGCGTTTAGTCGCTTTTTTGGCGATTGTGTACTGTTTCTATTTGTCTGTATCACGGGCAGATTATCAGTATTTATACGTAACAGGTGGATTGGTTTTAGTCTTTTTAATTTTCTTGCGTATTCATGCCTCTTATTCGTGGAAAATGCGTTATGCTGAGGCATTGATGCAAATTAATCATGAAGAAGATGCTTTTCTAAAAGAAGATCGATGGCCTTTTGAAGATGGCCATGAGTTTCATACCCCTGATCATCCTTATGCCTTTGACCTAGATATTTTTGGACCAAAATCTATTTATCAATACTTAAATAGAACCGCATCTTATAAAGGAAAAGAGCATTTAGCCACCCTTTTAAAAAGTAGAAGCAATAAGCAAGACATCCTCAAAAATCAGGAAGTGATTAAAGAGCTGTCGCAAAAGGTTGAGTGGAGACAAGAGATTTACGCCTACAGTAAATTGTCTAACCTCAATAAAGAGGCTTATGATCGCTTAAAAAAATGGAGTCAATCCAAGGTAAATACGCTGAGTAAGCTTTCTTTAGCACTCGCTTATGCCTTGCCTCTGGTATTTGTTGTGGCATCCATCGGCTTTTTTGTCGATTCGTCCAATATCGTTTGGGGCTATATCGCATCAACGGTTTTCTCGTTGAACCTCATTATGGCCATGGCTAAAGTAAGACTAATTCAAGCGGAACTTGGTGGCGTAGAAAAAATACACGAAACCATTGAAAGCTATAGCGCTATCATCAAGCGAATTGAAAAAGAAGAATTTGCAACGGAGCGCATGAAAATGTACTTGAAAGAAATTAAAAGTGATTCGTTTAAAGCGAGCGTGGAACTGAAAAAACTATCTCGCTTATTCGAGCAACTCGAAACCGTTGCCAACTTGTTTGTGTCGATTTTATTTAATGGATTATTTCAATTTCACGTTCACGTCTTGCATAAATTCTTGAAGTGGAAAAAAGATAAAGGAGCGTTGGTGCTAACCGTTATCGATATTGTGGGAGAAGTAGAAGCCTTTAATTCCTTAGGAAACTATTCGTACAACAACAGAAGCTACACCTTCCCCGTTTTGAATGACAGCAAACAAATGGCCTTCCAAAATTTGGGACATCCCTTGTTAAATGCCAAAAAACGCGTAACCAACGACATCGACTTTTCCAATCAGCGCTTTGTGATTCTAACAGGATCTAATATGTCTGGAAAAAGTACGTTTTTGCGCACCATTGGGGTGAATTTGGTTTTAGCGGGAATAGGAGCGCCTATCTGCGCGACAAAAGCGACGTTTTTTCCATTGCCTTTATTGGTATCCATGCGATTAACGGACTCCTTAGAAGACAGTGAATCTTACTTCTATGCAGAGGTAAAACGCCTGAAAATGATTATTGAACAAGTGCAAAGCGAATCTTGTTTCGTCTTATTAGACGAGATTCTAAGAGGAACGAATTCGGATGATAAACAGAGTGGTACCATTGGGGTGATTCACAAACTAATTCGAGAACAGACCTATGGTATGATTGCTACCCATGATTTAGAGGTGTGTAATACAACAAATGAGTATCCTACTGTCTTAATGAATAAGTGTTTTGAAGTGGAAATTAAAAATGACGATTTACACTTCGACTACAAAATAAGAGATGGCATTTGTCAGAATAAAAATGCAACTTTTATTATGAAGAAAATGCAGATTATAGATTAGTTTACAACAATGGTTCACAGTTTACCATACCTTGTCAACCGTAAACTAAAAAAGGCTATCAATTTTAAAATTGATAGCCTTTTTTATTATAATTGACCTACTAGAGTATTGATTAAGTCACGGGCAATTGGTTCTGCTGCTTGTACTGCTTTTAGTACTTCGTCGTGGTTTACGTCAGCAATACCGTCTTCATTTCCCATGTCTGATATCACGGAAATACCAAATACTTTCATATCCATGTGACGGGCTACGATTACTTCAGGAACGGTTGACATTCCCACACAGTCTCCACCTACAGCACGCACCATTTTGTATTCAGCTAGTGTTTCAAACGTTGGACCTTGTAAGCCGTAGTACACCCCTTCTTTTAGATCGTAATTTTTTGCTTTTGCAATAGCTTTTGCACGCTCAATGATGCTCTTAGTATACACTTCGTTCATGTTGACAAAACGAGGACCAAAACGCTCGTCGTTATGTCCGCGTAATGGATGATCTGGAAATGCGTTAATGTGATCTTTGATAATCATAATATCACCCACTTTAAAGGTAGGATTAACCCCACCAGAAGCATTGGAAACAATAAGCGTGTCTACACCTAAGTACTTCATTACGCGAATGGGAAAAACCGTCGTTTTGATGTCGTATCCTTCATAGTAATGAAAACGCCCTTGCATGGCAACAACTTTTTTTCCACCTATTGATCCGAAAATTAAGGCCCCTTTGTGTCCTTGGACAGTAGATACAGGAAAGTTAGGAATGTCAGCATAAGAGATCTCATGCTCAATAGCGATATCCGCTGTTAGATTACCCAATCCTGAGCCTAAAACGATACCGATTTCCGGTTTAAAATTCGTTTTTTCAATAATGAATTTAACGGTTTCTTGTACTTTCTCCCACATAGTTTAAAATTTTAGTGTCAAACGCTTCGCTATGGTTTAAAAAAGCGGTTTGAATAGGTAAATAAAATAATTGACGTTCAGGAAGAAGTCCATTGAGACGAACATAATCTTTTTCCGTTGTGATGATCGATCTTCCCGCTGCTGTCTTCAATATTAACTCAATATCTGCAGGTGAAAAATGATGGTGGTCAGGAAAAGTCAAACACCTGGTGTCTTCTTTTTTGAGATGATCGAAAAACGACTGTGGTTTTGCGATGCCTGCTACCAAAATAAAATCCTCCTGAATTAATCGAGTAACCTCCACTGAATCAGACTTTGAATATGCAATTTTACTAAAATCAATATACGTAAAAAAAGACAATTGTCCTTGCTTTAATTGTAATTGTTGTGTTATGCTTTTTTGTTGTTGGAGACTAAGGTCTTTGGGACATTTGGTAATCACGACAATATCGGCGCGTTTAGCCCCTGTTCTCGATTCTCGTAGATTGCCTGTAGGCAGTAAAAAATCCTTAAAATAAGGATCGTCATAGGTGGTGAGTAAAACGTATAATCCACCTTGAAAGGCCAAGTGTTGAAAGGCATCATCCAAAACGATAACCTCTGTTTGTGGTTTTTCTTGTAAAATAGAACGAACACCATTGACGCGCTTGGCATCTACAGCTACGTTAATGTTGTTAAATTTAGTGTGGTATTGAAAAGGTTCGTCTCCAATTTGCTCCATAGTCGTTTGCGCATTAGCCAAGAAGAATCCCTCGCTCTTTCTTTTATATCCCCTACTTAAGGTTGCGGTTTGATACCGGTCTTTTAGCAGGCGAATGATGTATTCTACCATAGGCGTTTTTCCCGTGCCACCCACACTGAGATTACCCACAACAATAGTCGGAAGATCAAAAGAGGTACGCTTAAATATACCAATTGCATAGAACCAATTGCGGATCCCTGTAATGCAACCATATAAAATGGCAAATGGAAAAAGTAAAAAACGGAGTAATTTCATCTTACGAAAGTATCACTTTTTTTAACTTTTAGAAAAAAATAGTACGAATTGAGTGAAGGAAAACTTGAATGGCCTTGTCGTATTATAAAGACGGAATAAAGAAAGAAGATAAGGAGTAAAACGGTTTTTGTATCTTTGAGAAATAATGAGTGACAGCTAGTAATTGAATATGAAAGTAAAAGATATTTTTCCCATTTTAGAAGAATTAGCGCCTTTGGGCTATGCAGAGGATTTTGATAACGTAGGACTCTTGGTCGGCAGTCCAGAACAAGAAGTAAGCGGAATTCTCGTGTGTCACGATGCATTAGAAACCGTTGTAACCGAGGCGATTGAACAAAAATGCAATTTGATCGTGTGTTTTCATCCCATTTTATTTTCAGGGTTAAAGAAAATTACGGGTAAAAACTACGTTGAACGAGCAGTCATCAAAGCCATTAAACACGATATCGCCATTTATGCGATTCACACCGCTTTGGACAATCATCAAGAAGGAGTAAACAAAATATTTTGTACTACCTTGGGGTTGGAAAATACACGCATTCTTATTCCCAAAGCCAATTACATCCAGAAATTGGTAACCTATGTTCCAATAGCAAATACAGAGGCAGTACGTCAGGCGTTGTTTGGCGTTGGAGCAGGTGCGATTGGCAATTACGATCACTGTAGCTTTGTGTCAGAAGGAAAAGGAAGTTTTAGAGGAAATGAAAAAAGTAACCCTGTACTTGGGAAAGCAGGAGTAGAAGAAGTGGTGGGTGAACACAAAGTTGAAGTAATCTACGAAAAGCACTTAGAAGGAAAAATTCTCGCTGCTTTGTTTCAAGCCCATCCTTATGAAGAAGTGGCGTATGAAATTTACAACCTGGAAAATGCTTTGCAAAATGTAGGGATGGGAATGATTGGCGAATTAAAAGAACCAATGGAAGAACGCGCCTTTTTGGAGATGGTAAAAGAAAAAACAGGAACGGGAGGAATTCGCCATAGTGCATTTTTGGGTAAACCCATTCAAAAAGTTGCTGTGCTTGGCGGTTCGGGAAGTTTTGCAATCAAAGCCGCTCTGCAACAAAAAGCAGATGCTTTTATCACGGCAGATTTAAAATACCATCAATTTTATGAGGCTGAAAATCAGCTTGTTTTGGCGGATATCGGGCATTTTGAGAGTGAAAGATATACAAAAAATTATATAGTTGAGTTTCTTTCAAAAAAAATGCCTAATTTTGCAGTTATTTTATCAACAGTAAATACGAATCCAGTTAACTACTTATAACGATGACAAAGAAAAAAGAATTAACGGTTGAAGAGAAATTAAGAGCGCTTTACGACTTACAATTGATTGACTCAAGAATCGATGAAATCAGAAATATGAGAGGAGAGCTACCTCTTGAAGTTGAAGACCTAAAAGACGAAGTTGCTGGACTTAACAAACGCTTAGAGAAACTTCATGCAGATTTAAATGGCATCGAGGCTGGTATTAAAGACAAAAAATCAGCTATTGAAGAGTTTAAGGAAGCTATTAAAAAGTACACTGAGCAACAAAACGAAGTAAAAAACAACAGAGAATTCAACTCTTTAGAAAAAGAAATTGAATTTCAAAAGTTAGAAATCGAGCTTGCTGAAAAACACATTCGTGAAATGAAAGTGAGTATCGAAAATAAAAAGCTCAACATTGCTCAAACAGAGGAGCGTTTGAATGCACGTAATGAACACTTAACGCACATTGAGGCTGAGTTGAAAAACATTATGTCAGAAACAGAACGCGAAGAGCAAACGTTATTGGCTAAATCAGACGAATTCAAACAAGATATCGAAGAGCGTTTATTAAATGCATATTTGAGAATCAGAGGCGGAGTGAAAAATGGATTAGCAGTAGTATCAATCGAAAGAGGGGCTTCTGTAGGATCGTATTTTACAATTCCACCACAAACGCAAGTAGAAATTGCTGCGCGTAAAAAGATCATCACCGATGAACACAGTGGACGTATTCTTGTAGACAGCGCTTTAGCAGAAGAAGAAAAAGAAAAAATCGATGCGATTATCGCTAGTTTAAAATAAGATAAAGCCTCTTTTTAAGAGGCTTTTTTTTTTGTATATGGAAAAAGCAGTTGGCACTTTAGTGAATCTTATTAGCCTTATTTCAGTAAATAAAGCTGTTTACTGGGTGCACAAACTATTTTCTACACCGCGCAAGGGAAAACTTTCCCCTAAACACCTACCAAACTTTTTACGGCAGGCAAAAATTAGCACTTTTATCTATCAAGATGAGTTGGTCTACACCTACCAATGGAATGCCCAAGCGACAGAGAAACCTTTGATTCTCTTAATCCACGGTTGGGAGAGCAATAGCGCCCGTTGGGAAGAATGGCAAACTTATGTGGGAACTGCTTTTCGCCTGGTGGCTTTTGATGCGCCTAGCCTAGGACAAAGCAAAGGAAAAAATCTCAGCGTAAAAAATTATCAAGAAGTTATTGATATAGCGATAGAACACTTTCAACCCCAAGGGATAATCGCGCATTCTCTAGGAGCTTTCACCGCCTTTCAACAGTTGAGTGCCAAATCCTATCCCACGGTTCAAAAAGTTGTGCTATTGGGTACTTTCGATCGCTTTGAGCACATCTTAGCCGAATACTTCATCCTTTTGGGCTATAAGCATCGCCTGTGTCTTGCTTATCTGCACTATATAGAAACGCTACTAAAACACCCCCTCGCGCGTTATAGCAGTACACAAGCAACCCAAAACATCCATATTCCCGTTCTATGCATACACGATAGACTGGACGAAAAAGTGTCCTATCAAGAGGCTACTGCTTTTCATCAGGCCCTGCAAGCAAAAAATAATCGCGTTGTTTCTACTGCCAATTTAGGACATAGCCTCCAAGATGCAGTGGTTTTTGAAACAATTCTCACCTTTTTAAGTTAGAACGAATTTCTTTGTATAAGTAACGAAATTTATTATTTACTTTTGCGCTATGGAAAATCAAGAAACGCGTTTAAATAAATATTTATCAGAGGTTGGGTTCTGCTCGAGAAGAGAAGCTGATCGACTAATCGAAGAGGGACGCATTACAGTAAATGGAAAGCTACCTGAACTCGGATTGAAGGTAACTGATGCAGATGAAATCCGCGTAAATGGAAAATTAATCCGACAAACTGATGAGGATTTTGTCTATTTAGCTTTTAATAAACCCGTGGGTATTGAATGTACCACCAATAAAAAAGTAAGAGATAATATCGTGGATTACATCAACTATCCCAAGCGTATTTTCCCAGTAGGACGTTTGGATAAAGATAGCGAGGGATTGATTATCATGACCAATGATGGTGATATTGTCAATAAAATACTACGCCAAAAAAACAACCACGAAAAAGAGTATATCGTTACGGTAAATAAACCAATTACCGATCGCTTTATCCAGCGTATGGGAATGGGGGTTCCAATTTTAGATACCATCACCAAAGAGTGTCGCGTAGAGCGTATTAGTCGCTTCGTATTTCGCATTTTTCTTACCCAAGGCCTTAACCGTCAAATTCGCCGTATGTGTGAGTATTTTGGCTACGATGTAGTAGCGCTAAAACGCATTCGAATTATCAATATCAGCCTCGATGTTCCGGTAGGACAATACCGCGAAATTACAGCTGCAGAATTAGCTGAACTCAATCAATTGATCGCCCCTTCAATTAAAACCGAAGAAGCAAGCCTGAATCGTGCAGCAGATCAACAAGACAACCGTACTACACAGACAGACTTCAATACACAAGAAGATAGAAGACCCAAGAAGAAGTTCGACAGAGAGCGAAATAATTCAAAAAAATCAGGTCCAACACTGCGAAATGAAAGAATTTCAAGAAGAAGAGAGAATTAAATATTAATTCTCTCTTTTTTGTTTTTAGTATACTTTTCCTCAATTTAGTTGTATTCTATTTCACAATCAACTCGCTTTCTGAGTTTATCATTCACATATCTCATTCACGAATCAAACACAATTTGAAATTAGTCTAAATAATTTTTAGATATGTTAAAAAAGTCTATATATTCGCATGCTGTTTATATTAAGTCTAAATAAAAATACATTTACCAATTTCTATAATTTATTCGTCAATGAAGAAATTTATATTACTAACCACGTGCGTCATAGGGCAATTATTTGCTGTTCATGCACAACAGAAACCCACGATTATTGATGGATTTGTGCTTGATGAAAATGGAAAGCCGATCGATTATGCAACAGTGGTCATAGCCGAAACAAACAAAAGTGATTTAACCAATGATCAAGGAGCCTTCAAACTAAAGCTAGGTACTGGTGGTACTTACGATGTAGTAGTACAACATGTGAGTTATGAAACAGTATCGGTTCGCGTCAAAGTAGAAGATGGAGAGCACGTAAAGAAACGCATAGTTCTAAAAGGAAAGGAAGCCATTTTAGATGATGTAATCCTGCAGGTGAAGAGTCCCATTGAAAAAGTAAGAGAATCGGCCTATAATGTCATTGCCATCGATGCTAAACCTTTATACAATACATCCTTAGATGTTTCAGGAGCACTGGATCGCGTGTCTGGTGTAAAAGTGAGAAGAGATGGAGCAGAGGGATCGGATTATACTTTTTCGATGAATGGATTTAGTGGTCGTCATATTCGATTCTTTTTAGATGGAGTTCCCATGGAAGGATTTGGCAGTGAATTTAAGATTAATAACCTACCTATTACCATGGTTGATCGCATCGAAGTGTACAAAGGGGTAGTTCCCGTTGAATTCGGTTCTGATGCATTAGGAGGGGCGGTAAACATCATCACTAACAAAAGCAAAGAAACTAGAATAGACGCTTCATTTGCCACGGGATCATTCAATACCTATAAAAGCCACCTCAATGTAAGTAAGGTTTTCGATAATGGTATGACCTTTCAAGTGAATGCATTTCAAAATTATTCTGATAACAACTACAAAGTATACGTTCCCGTTGCCAATTTAAAAACAGGGGTTTACTCTAAAGATAAGCAATGGGTAAAACGTTTCAACGATCGCTTCCAAACAGCAACAGTAGTGACTAAAGTAGGGGTGATAGACAAGCCGTATGCCGATCGACTACTCCTTGGATTTACGTATGGAGAAGGAAAAAAAGGAGTGCAAACGGGAACCATAATGGAAAAAGTGTTCGGACAGAAAAAACGCCGTTCCGTAACGATTATGCCCTCTTTAGAATATAGCAAGCGCAACTTGTTTACTGAAGGCTTAGACGTAACACTTACTTCTACCTATAATGCGGGATACAACCAAAATATTGATACCTCAAGATACAAGTACAACTGGGCAGGTGAACGCATCAAAACCATGAAAAAAGGCGAATCAGGAGGAGGTGCTTCTCTGATGAAATTCTTTGATCACAACGGTTCAACTACCGCTACTATCAGTTATAAGGTTAACGATAAGCATGCGTTTAGCTTAAACAACGTAATCTATTACTTCAATAGAAAAACCGAAGATCCATTAGCTGTTAAGGAAACTGAAAGCGAAAAGAAAAGTGAAACTACGCGTAGAAGTTTGAAAAATATTACCGCTTTATCCTACCGATACAATATCCTAGATAATTTGAATGTATCCATCTTTGGAAAACACTATTCCATTAAACATACGTATTTAAGTGAAAGTACCAGTGTAGATAAGAGTGGATACGGAATTGCCGCTACGTATCTGTGGAAGGACTTCCAAGTAAAATCCTCGTTTGAGAAGACCTATCGCTTGCCAACTGACAGCGAATTGTTTGGTGATGGTGATATGGTATGGGGAAATACAGCCTTGAAACCAGAAGCAGGAAATAACTACAACTTCAACTTGAGCTATTCCACTGTTTTAGATAAAGTGCATGCTGTTTTTGCAGATGCAGGCTTTGTTTATCGCAAAACAGAAGACTACATAAGAAGCAATCCGTATGGATCGGGTTCACGTGCATCTAGTGTGAATATCGGAGGGGTAGAGAGTATTGGACTCAATGTAGAGGCTCGATATGTGTACAACGATTTCTTGCAAATAGGCGGAAGTCTTACCACCCAAAGTATTCGAAGTAAACAAAAATATGCCATTGGCAGTGATACCGAATTAAACTCCTATTACGAAGAGCGCATTCCAAATGAACCTTATTTCTTCGGATCCCTTGATGCTGGTTTGCTTTTCAAAGATCTAGGTCACAAAGGAAATAACTTAAATATCGGATATAACCTGAGATATATCGATCACTATAGCTATGATTTTAGCAGTATTGGTGAAGAACCTATTTGGATTCCCTCTCAGGTGGTACACGACCTAAGTGCTTCTTATAGCTTGTTTAAAAATACTTTACACCTTACAGCGGAAGTCAATAACCTATTCGACAAATTGGCCTATGACAACTATAGCTTCCAAAAACCAGGAAGAAGCGTGATGTTTAAAATCCGTTATAGCTATTAAAAATAACCGAAATAATAATCTATTAATACCAAATTAAAATGAAAAAAAGAGTTCTATCTACCATGGTATTAGCTTTTTTAGTTAGTACATTTTCTTTTACAAGTTGTTCAAGTGATGATAATTCAAGAAAAGGAGGCGATGGCGATGATGAAGAGATCATTGACGATGGGTCAAGAAATCCAGAAGATTTACTTGGAACTAAATATATTCTAGGAGCTAGTGCATCAAAAACAAATCTACTCTTAGAAGTGGATAACCTAAAAGAAGGGACAATTAGCGTTAGAGGAAACGGTAAAACAGCCTTAGGGAAAAACATTTACACCTTCAAAGATTTACGTGCCTATGTTTTTGAATACAGAAAAGGGGATCCATCGGGAATGCAAAGCTGGATGTTAAACAAAGACTTGCGTTTACAAGAAAATACCTTGGTAGATTTACCAAATAGAGAGGAGTTTATCACGGCTTTTGGACGATTTATGATCTCTACAACAGGAGGAATTGAATTGGAAAATGGCAAAAAAGGTCAAGCTTTCAACTTCATTAATGGAGTGACAGGTGCTATCGAGTTTACGTCTTATGTAAATGTTGAAAATATTGCAGAAGAAGGTGAATACGCAAACTTTGCAGGTTTAGAAGACATCGGAAACGACCGTTTTGTTATGGCAATTGAGCCATTTAAAATTACGGCCAATAGCGATCAAGATAATACTTCAGCTTATAGAGATAGAGTGTGGTTGGCTATCTTTAAATTAGATATGTCAAAAGACCCAGAAAACCGCGTAGTTCTAGAAAACGTAGTGAAAGATGATCGTATGAGTTTTGCTGTTGCTCGTTATAGATCTAGCCGCGTATCGACTATTGGTAAAGGGACTAGTGGAGATATTTACGTGTACTCGCCATCAGCGATGATTAGTAAAGACAAAGGCGCATTCTCTACTAAACCTTCAGCAGTATTGAAATTTGATAAGAATACATTGAAATTCGATAGCTCATACTACTTTGATCTAGAAGCCAAATCAGGGGGTCATAAAGTGTACAAAGTATATGCAGTAGGTAAAGATCAATTTATCTTAAATATGTTTGCGAATACGGACCAATCTTGGAACATGGCTCCAGCAAACAAATTAGCGTTGTTCAATGCGAAAACAGGAGATTTTAAATGGATCGAAGGATTAGTTGAACCAGGATTAATCGCAGAAATTGGAACGCCATTCACAGAAGGAAATGACGTATTTGTGCCAATTACTGCAGCAGCAAAATCACATGTGTATCTATTAGATAGAACAACTGCAACCTTTACAAAAGGGTTGGAAATTCAAGATTTAGGAGATGGAACCGTTGGTAATATTGTAAAAATCAACGCCTATAAATAATTTATTTATTGTTATTCATTTGTAATTAGTTAGCTTAAAAAGAGGTTGAACGTATCGTTTAACCTCTTTTTTGTTTACACCGTTATTTGCCTTTTGTCTTATTGCTTTAGCGCTGTATGGTCCATGTAATACGACTGCCACTCCTATCTGATTGAGCATGTTCTATGGAGGTAACTAAATCCGCTTGTTTGAATGCTGTTAAAAGCTGAGCTATAGAAGTATCTCCCTAGCGATAGGGGGGAAGAGAGGAGTGTGATGGAGAAAGTATTATTTTACAAGATAGGATCAAGAGGTAATGTGTTAAATAATAAGAAAAGTAGTGTGGTTACCTCTCTAAATAAGATTTTATATTCGGAATTTTCAGTTAAATTTGTTTGATATATAGAACCCTTTTACCTATGAAATACTATTCATTGATTTTTCGCTTTTTTATTCTTTCAACTGTGCTGTTGATCGGATGTATCACTTGGGCAAAAGACCAAAATTCGAACCCCAAAGAAAAAGTCGAAGCGGTACAACCTGCTTATATTGTTTTAGAAAAAACCCCAGTGATTGTCATGCATGATACGCTGTTTAATGTGTACGGGAATATTGGGTCATTTACCTCAAAACAACGCGCAAGATCCATAGAAAAGAAGATTGCTTCTTTGGTTGATAATTACCAGTTTGAAGGGGACTCTATAAAATTAGTTGATACGGGGAACTACCTCAATTTGATGTATGAGAATGAAATTTTGATGAGTGTAGACACCATTCAAGCAACACAAGAAAACAAGAGCAAAATTCAGGCGGCATTGTTTTATAAATCACAGATTGCTGAGGCGGTAGAAATACAACAATTCAGTACTAGTTGGCAGCAATTGCTCTTGCAAATTGCGGGAACCATTGGGATTATCGTAGCCGAGATTTTTATTGTTAAATATATCTACTACTGCTACCGCAGGGTAAAAGTGGCCATTTGGAAACAAAGAGGGAAGAAGATTAAAGGGGTATTTGGAATTATCGATGACCACCGCGCGATGTTGACTACCATTTCAATCGCAAAAGTTGTCCGTTTCTTCGTTATATTGATTTTCTTGTATTTGGGCTTATTGGCAATCTTTAAGCTATTTCCTTATACCAAACACTTGTCTGATCAACTTTTAGATTATGTCTTATCGCCTTTAAAAGCCGTAGGTCGCAGTATAAAAGCCTATATGCCTAAGCTATTTACCATCTTAGTGATTGTATTTATCTTTAGGTATATGCAGAAATTTGTGCGCTCTTTGGCAGAGAAAATTGCCAACAATAAAATTACCCTTAAAGGATTCTATCCCGATTGGGCTTTTCCAACGTACAACATCATTAGTGCCTTGATGTTTATTTTTATGTTTATCCTGATTTTCCCCTATTTACCGAATTCAGATTCAGAAATCTTTAAAGGTGTTTCTGTGTTTGCTGGTATTGTAGTGTCCTTGGGGTCAACTTCTGTAATCGGAAACTTAGTGGCAGGATTGGTCATCACCTATATGCGCCCTTTTAAAATTGGCGATCGCATTAAATTAGGCGAATATACTGGAGATGTCTTGGAAAAAACAGCATTGGTTACGCGTATTAAAACACCCAAAAATGAGATTATTACGATTCCAAATTCTAATATTATGTCTGCCCATACGGTCAATTACTCACAATCCGCTAAAGAACACGGCCTGATTTTACATACCACTATTGCTGTGGGATATGATGTTCCTTGGCAAAAGGTACACGAAATGCTCTATGAAGTAGCCAACAGAACGGAGCATGTGTTAAAACGCCAAAAACCGTTTATTTTGCAAGATCAATTCCGAGATTTCTATGTCGACTATCAATTAAATGTTTACATTAAAGAAGCCAAGTTAACCGCAAAAATTTATTCAGATTTGCGACAACATGCGCAAGATGTATTTGCAGAAAACAATATTGAAATGGCTTCGCCACACTATATTGTCACTAGAAATGTGGATGGAGACAATACAACCATTCCTCCCAAGTACACAAAAGAATAGAACAAGAAGTCTACATCAATATAAAAAAAAGGGATTGTATCTACACAACGGATACAACCCCTTTTTTTGTACAAGCAAAATTAGCGTTAAAAAAGAGTTCAACTCAATCACCCCTGACGTATAATCATCAGTAGTTTTAGGTATTAATTTGATTTTTCTGAAGAATAAAAGGTTAGTGCCGATTATTTTATTAAATTAGTGAGAAATACAAAAATAATATGGCGACAATTATAGAAACAGACCGATTGATTATTCGAGAAATTACCCGTGAGGATGCGGAGGGTATTTACAATTTGGACAGCGATGAGCGCGTCGTTAAATACGTGGGAAGTATGGTAATTACTTCTATGGAAGAAGCTGAAGAAATCATTGAATTTATTCAACAGCAATACCGTGATTTTGGAATTGGTCGCTGGGCTATTATCAAAAAAGACAGCAATGAATTTATTGGCTGGTGTGGATTTAAACTTGTTGAGAACGGATTAAATGGCTTGCGTGAATATTTGGATTTGGCGTATCGCTTTCGCTTTGACGCTTGGGGAAAAGGATATGCTACGGAAGCTGCATTAGCGTGTTTAGATTACGCAGCCAAAAATTTTCAACAACACCCAATTTACGCTGTTTCTGAAGTGAAAAACGAAAGTTCAATTCGCGTATTGGGGAAAATAGGATTCCATGCTGCTTACACCTTTGATTTAGATGGTATTGATCATTATTGGTATATGAGAGAATAAGTGAAATAAAAGCGAGAACCAATGAATTTGAGGAGGAAAAGTAAAGATGAGGTGTTTATTTTGATAATCTAGTTTACCTTTGTATCCTAATTGATACACAGTGAAAAATTTCTTATTTCTTCTCATTGCTATAGTCAGTGAAGTAGTTGCAACAAGTGCGTTGAAAGCATCTAACGAATTTACGAAGATTATTCCCAGTGCGGTAACCGTTGTGATGTATGCAGTAGCTTTTTATTTTTTGAGTTTAACACTGCGCACCATACCCGTTGGTATTGCCTATGCAATTTGGTCTGGTATCGGTATTGTATTGGTAACGGTAGTTGCTATCGTAGTCTATGGACAAAAGCCGGATTTACCAGCAATCATAGGCATGGGATTCATTGTGCTTGGGGTCGTGATTATCAATTTGTTTTCTAAAATGAATGCCCACTAAACCAAAATGAACTTCTTTTTTATCGATTATTTAAAAAGGGGATCACCCCAACAACAAGCGGTCTACAATCTCTTGACTGCCCACAAAATCTTGTACTATTTACGAGATTTTACACCTGTGGTTGTAGGCACTTTTCCCTTGGATATTGCTATTGATAGCAGTGATATCGATATTGCTTGTAGTTTTGATGATCTTCAAGCTTTTCAGCAACTTGTACGGGAACACTTTCAAACGTATCATGGATTTACTGAGGTTGTTTTTACGCAGCGCAGTCAGTTAGCTTATGTCGTTAATTTTACAATTGACCATTTTCCTGTTGAAATTTTTGCGCAAACAATCCCTGTAACAGCTCAATACGGCTATCGTCACTTGTGTATTGAATATGAAATTCTACAGAAAAAAGGAGAGTTGTTTAAAGAAAAAGTAAAAGCATATAAACGTGCAGGCATGAAAACAGAACCCGCCTTTGCTAATCTTTTACAGTTGGAAGGCGACCCTTACGAAAGTTTGCTCGGCTTCAACCCCTAAATTAATTCACAATTGCTATGCAATTACCCCTAAATTGAAGAGGTGTTTGTTTGACGTGTTTTTTAAACAAACGCGAAAAATAGGTGTGATCTTCGTATCCCAATTCAAAGGCAATCTCCTTAACTGATTTCGTTGTATAGTACAACAGTCTTTTAGCTTCATTGATGATAGAGTTTTTCAGCCAATAGCTCACGGTTTGGCCCGTTGTCTTTTTGACGCAATCATTCAAGTGCGCTGGTGTTATAAATAGCTGATTGGCGAAATATGACGGCTGATTTAAATGCGTTTTTGTTGTTATTAAACGCTTAAACTTTGACGTGATTACGTTGGATTGGTTAATTACTGATACTTCTGGAATTTGGGTGGTTACTTTGTAAAGCGAACCTATCTTATAAAGTAATGCCTGAAACAATCCATCGGTGATCTCTGTGGTATATTCTTCTTTTTGATTATTGTACTTTAGCAATAAATGTATTGTCTCCAACAAGGTTTGCATCGCTTCTAAAGGCAAGGAGAGTTGTTGTTGGCTAGGTGGTAAGTTAAACAATAGATACGTCAATTCATCCGGAATCCTAAAATCTTGAATACTCAAAAAATAGGCGTAAAAATCTTCGCTAAAATGTTCGATGGTGTGAATTTGATAGGGCTTAATCAACAGTAAATCTCCTGTCTTTAATTCGTTTGACTGCAACTCACAATTGATGCTAAAAGTACCGTTTAAGATCAAAATGCACACGTAGTAATCATCGCGATGTGTATGACCTACTATTCCCTTTTCTAAGGTATGAGGAGCCAACTCTTTGAGGTAAATCCCATTTTTAATCGATTTGTCTTGGCTATAGGTTATGATTTCTTGATTATATGGCATGATGTAGTTTATTTCTGAAGAGACAAAGATAAGTAAATTATTTAGAATCTTTATAAATAACTAAAGTTGAAGAAAAGAAAAGATGGTGTTGCAGCAGGAGATTCATTTTTAAATGAGATAAAAACTAGACTTTTTTCTTCGATTAAAAGTTGTTGTAGTTGACCAAAAGGGAGTCAAGAATGTGATCCAATTTGTACAGCTAAACCAGGATGAGATACCTAGGGATGATCGTATACCGATGTACAGCATAAAAAAACCCCACCTAAAATTAGATGGGGCCTATCTTGTTATGCATATTAGACAGTCTCTAGGGTACAAATAGAACAGCTATGTCCTTAGATTGCTTGTACTATAGCTGCAAAATCAGCTGCAACAAGTGCTGCACCTCCGATTAAACCGCCATCAACATCGGGTTGAGAGAAGATTTCTTTTGCATTGCTTGGTTTCACACTACCTCCATATAAAATAGAAGTACTATCTGCTACCGATTGGTCGTATTGACGTTTAATTTCTTGACGGATAAACGCGTGAATTTCTTGTGCTTGTTCAGGTGTAGCGGTTTCTCCAGTACCAATCGCCCATACAGGTTCATACGCGACTACAATACTGGCCCACTGATCTTTAGATAAATGGAATAATCCATCTCTCAGTTGGTTGAAAATGACGTTGAGGTACTGTTTGCTTTCTCTGTCTTTTAATTCTTCTCCAATACAGTAAATTACGCGCATATTGTGTCGCAATGCCGTATTTACTTTATCCGCTAAAATAGCATCTGTTTCTTTAAAGTAGTGTCTTCGTTCTGAGTGCCCAATAATGACAGTTTCTACGCCAACACTCAACAACATTTGAGCTGAAATTTCTCCCGTAAAAGCACCACCTTCTGCTTGATGCATATTTTGAGCCGCCACTTGAATGTTGGTCCCCTCTAAATGGGATACTGCACTTGCTAAATTGGTAAAGGTAGGAGCAACTATTACTTCTACTTCTTTCCCGCTAGGCAAGGCTTCGATTAATTCATCTAATAATACATGGGTTTCTGAATAATTCTTGTGCATTTTCCAGTTTCCAGCAACAATTTGGTGTCTCATCATTATTATTTTGTATTTAATAAGGCTTTTATATCTTCAAAGTTTTTCTCTGTTGCATTAAAAAGCTCAATTTTTCCTTCTTTATTTACGATGATATAACGGGGAATCCAATTCAGCTGAATCGCTTGCCCGAAAGTACCTTTCATGCGTTTTTCGTCATTGAGGTAGTAGTGTTCTCCTTCAATGCCGTGTTTTTCAATTGCCTCTTTCCACGATTCGGTTGTTTTATCTAATGAAAGATTAACAAATACAACCTCAGGAAAATCCGCTTTAATTGTTTTCATTGTTGGCAGTGCTTTGATGCAATCAGGACACCAAGCAGCCCATACGTCAATCAAGACCGTTTTGCCCTTGTGTTGAGCTAGAATTTCTTGAAAAGTGATCGTTCCACCATCTAATTTATAGAAGATTTGGTTGAGGGCTTCTGCTGCAAATTGAGATTGATCAACAGGGGTTTCTGTCGTTGTAGATGGAGTTTCGGTTGCTTGTTCAGTTGAAATTACTTCTAATTTCTCTGTTTGTTTTTTACAAGCTGTAGCTGTTAAAGCTAGTATAGAAAGGGCAATATAAAATTTTCTCATAGGGTTTGAATATTTATTTGTTTAGCTTTACTCTAGGATCTAAATAAGCGTAGATCAAATCTACTAAAATTGTTAGGATTACGAAAGCGGTTGCTATAGTAAGTACGGCTCCCATGATAATCGGTAAATCTAAGGTGTTTAAAGCTTCTACAATTTCCTTGCCTAAACCGTTCCATCCAAAAATATATTCTACGAAAACAGCTCCCGCCAGCATAGAAGCAAACCAACCTGAAAGGGCAGTTACAACGGGGTTTAATGCGTTCTTTAGTGCGTGTTTATAGATAACTTGTCCGGTTTTCATACCCTTAGCTCTAGCCGTGCGGATATAGTCCATGCCCAGTACTTCCAACAGAGAGTTTCGCATGAGTTGAATCACTACAGACAACGGGCGAATCCCCAGTACAATCGCCGGCAAAACAATGTTTTTTACTGCTATATAACGGCCTTCTCCAAAGTCATCTACTTCGTATAAACTACCCGTCATGGGCAATTGAGTGTATTGATGTAAGAGAAATCCGAAGATCCAAGCAAATAAAATAGCACTAAAAAAGGAGGGAATACTCATACCAAAAGTACTGACTATTGAAATTAAACGGTCCAGCCATGTATTGACGTAAAGGGCTGAAATAATGCCTAAGAATACTCCAATAAATAGGGCAATTCCAATGGCAACCGTCGCTAAGAGTACCGTATTGGGTAGTGTTTCTGCTAGAATACTACTCACCGTTTTGCCATTTTTCTGGAAACTCTCCCTGAGGTAAGGTAGTTTAAGCATCATTTCGGATTGGCCTAGGGTAAGAAGGACAACCCCGCTGTATTTGTTCGCTTGGCGAAAGCTGTAATCATCGGGTTGGGTACTGTGTAAAGAAATAGGAGAGAGATCATTGAGATATAACACATATTGTTTGCTAATCGGTTGATCAAATCCATATTTCTTTTTAATCGTTAGAAGTTGTGCTGCACTTTCGTTTTGATCCAACATCATACGCGCAGGATCACCAGGTAAAATGGTAAACAAAAAGAATACAACACTGACTACGCCCCAAAGCGTCAGCAAGGCGTAGCCCAGTTTTTTGATGAAATAAGCCAACAAATTGTCTCTATTTTAAAGTAACCTGATTGCGGTCTTTCCAGTGTTTCTTTTCGATAATCACTCCTTTTTCTAATACAACAATACTCGGATTAGCTCTTTCGATGGTCTTTAGCGTTGTTGCATCAGAAGTATAGTACGCAAAAGGCAATTCGTATTGTTTGACAACTCCCGCTATTACGGCATTGCTCGAAGCTGTTAATCCTGCAACGACATAGCCTTTGACAATAGCCTTATTGGCAAAGTCTTTCATGGCGCGTAAGCCTTCTGCATCTGCACGTTCTAAATCATAAGAAATGATCCAAATTAACTTAGGCTCTTCTAACATTTGAGGTAAGTGTTCTTCCCCGTCTAAATCCATCGTTAAATCGTGAATTTCAGGTTGAAAACCTTCGCTTAGTTGAACGTCCTCACGGCGTATAAATTCAGCGCCTTCCGGAATATTACCCAATTCTTTATCTGTAAATTTTTCCTCTTTTCCATTGACGTTGTAATAGAACGTCATTTGGTATTCCGCTTTAGGAGCACCTTCGGGAATTTCCATTCCCTTTTGAATATCTGTACCTACTTTATAGGCTCTAAAGTCTTTCAACGGCAAGTGATTCAATACCCAATACCCCATAAAACAGCATAAAATAACAGTAATCATCATGATTAGATTATTGGTTTTCGCTTTGAATAGAGGTTTGATATGTGATTTAAATTTAATGAGAATCAGGATGAGAATCAATAAAACCACATCTTTAGTAAAAGATCCCCAAGGGGTCAGTGGTACGGCATCACCAAAACATCCACAGTCTGTTACTTTGTTGAAATAAGCCGAGTAAAACGTCAAGAAAGTAAAAAATACAATCATCAAAAACAATAAGGTTAACGTCAACTTGCGCATAAAACCAATCAAGAGGGCAACCCCTAAGATTACTTCAGCAATAACTAAAATTACCGCTAAGGATAAAGCATAAGGCATTAGAAAAGGCAAGTTTAAAACTGCTTCAGAAAAGTACTCTTCTAGTTTAAAAGAAAATCCCGTGGGGTCATTCAATTTGACTAAACCCGATAAAATAAATAATACGCCTACAAATATGCGCGAAAGTTGCGTAATGATTTTCATAATTAGTGGTTGATGGTTATTTACTCGTTTATTAGTTCAAGGTGAATCAACGCAAAAACGGCGTAATTCAGCATATCTTGATAGTTAGCCTCGATTCCCTCTGAGGCCAATGTTTTTCCTTTGTTGTCTTCGATTTGTTTGACGCGAAGCAGTTTCTGCAGAATTAAATCAGTTAAAGAACTCACGCGTAAATCACGCCATGCTTCTCCGTAGTCGTGGTTTTTGTTCTCCATCAAGGTTTTTGTTTCCAAAACCACTTGGTCATAGAATTTTTCCACTTCTTCTGCCGTTAGATCAGGATATTTTCCCACGCCAATTTCTGCGTTGATCAACGCCATAATACAGTAGTTGACAATCCCTATAAATTCAGGAACTTCCCCTTCATCGACTCTGCGTACCGTGTTCTCTTGAATACTTCTCAAGCGCTGTGCTTTGATGTAAATCTGATCGGTCAATGAGCTCAAACGCATGATGCGCCACGCACATCCATAATCGTGCATCTTTTTTTGAAATAACGCCTTGCAAATTGCAATTACCTGATCATATTGTATAGAAGTAGTACTCATTTAAACTATATTTGTAATGGATTATTCTTCAAAAATAGTAATAATACTATGGCATTGAAAGAAATGTTACACCTTTTAAAGAATTAAATCGCAATAAAAATAAGATAAAATATTGAATTGTGCTGTATGACAATAAATTGTAAAGGAGAATTGATTGATTTATCTACGCCTCGAATTATGGGAATTTTAAATGTAACTCCAAATTCCTTCTATGATGGGGGCAAATACAAAACCGATATAGACTTCTTGAATCAAGCCGAAAAAATGCTCAAAGAAGGAGCGGATTTTATTGATGTAGGCGCCTATTCGTCCAAACCAAGTGCTGAATTTGTAAGTGAATCCCAAGAAATAAAGCGATTGGTTCAAGTTGTTGCACTTTTAGTAGATCGCTTTCCGACAATCAAATTGTCGGTTGACACCTTTCGCGCAGAAGTAGCTAGACAAGCCATTGAAGCTGGTGCAGCAATCGTCAATGATATCGCGGCTGGATGGCTAGATGATCGGATGTTAGAGGTGGTTGGACAATTACAAGTGCCTTATATTATGATGCACATGAGAGGAAATCCTCAAACCATGCAAAGCTTAACCCAATACGATGATCTAATCCTAGACATGCGCTTTTATTTTTCGGAACGTATTGCCCAAGCTAGAGCAGCAAAAATTAATGATCTTATTTTGGATCCTGGATTTGGCTTTGCCAAAAGTCTAGAGCAAAACTATGAACTGATGGCTAAATTAGAACAGTTTCACTGTTTTGAACTACCTTTATTAGTAGGGATTTCTCGAAAATCAATGCTCTATAAACTATTGGGTACTACCCCAGAAGAAGCACTCAATGCAACGAGTGTACTAAATACCATTGCCCTGCAAAAAGGAGCAAGTATCCTAAGGGTACACGATGTGAAAGAAGCCTGTGAAGTAAGAAAAATCTTAAACCAACTGATGATATGAGAAAATTACTGTTTGTATTACCTTTTCTTTTTCTTTTTCTTTTTTTAAGCTGTGATAAAAAAGAAATGAAACTGCCTCGTGCTGCTTATATTGTAGAAGAAGGAGTAGACGATCATTCCCCAATTTACATTGAAGTTGCCGAAGAGGGCAATCATCCACACCTGAACGATAACAATCGAATAGGCGGAACAAATTTTATCTTTCACGTTCAACGTGAACTCAATGTAAAAGAAGTGCTGGAACTAATTAAAGAAGTCAAGGATAAAAAGTACGACAAGAATAGTTTACACCCTGATGAAAAAGGTGTTTTCTTCAGCTATGCAGATACGTTGAACAAACACTTGTCATTCTTCCCGTTTAAAACCATTGATTACGTTTTTGAACGTCCAACTACAACGGCTAATTTGCTCTATGTAAATGCTTCGAATGACTTATTCTTTGAAGGTCAAGCAGTCGATAGAAGTCAACTACTTGAAAAACTCCAAGGAAGAGATAGCCTACAGTTGGGCTTTAGCAAAGAATTAAACTTTGAAAAATACTTGCAATTGCGCGTGTTGATCGAAGAACTAAAACTGAGAAATCAGGTGCTAGATCAAGATAGAGTATATTAAAATAACTATTGATGATGATAAGGCTCATTGCGCAAAATAGTAAAGCCGCGATAGAGCTGTTCAATCACAAATAAGCGAATCATTTGATGGGAAAATGTCATTTTTGAAAGTGATATTTTCCCTTTCGCATTTTGATAGACCTCGTCAGAAAACCCATAGGGTCCCCCAATGACAAAAACGAGCGTTTTAATACCTGCATTCATTCTCTTTTGCAATTCATCCGCAAAGCCCATACTGGTGAACTCTTTTCCTTTTTCGTCTAACAGGATTAAAAAATCAGTAGGTGCTAGCTTGCTGAGAATTAATTCCCCCTCTTTTTGTTTTTGCTGGGTTTCCGATAAATTTTTAGCATTTTTGATGTCAGCAATAATCTCCATTTCAAATTTTACATAAAAGGACAAACGCTTAATGTAATCATTCATCAAGGTTTGCAATTCTTTATTGTCCGTTTTGCCAATAGCGAGTAATTTGATATTCATCTGCTTTTAATTTGTTGCAAAGGTAGTATTTTCCTTTTAGTTCTATGAGAAGGCCACAGTTTTTCAATTAAAAAGGGCGATCATCAATTGACCGCCCTTTGTAAAGTATATTATTTTGTAAATCCAGCATAGTGCAAGTATGCATCTACAGTTGGATCTTTTTCTCTGAAATCGCGATACAATTTGTCCAGTGGAATTGTATTCCCTTGAGAGAATAGCTTTTTACGCAAAATTGTACCATTTTCCAAGCTAATTCCTCCCTGTTCCATTAACCAGGCATACGCGTCATAATCAATCATCTGAGACCATTTATACGAGTAATAACCCGCAGCATAGCCTCCACCAAAAATATGACTGAAATAGGTAGAGCGATATCGCGGTGGAACTAACGATGAATAAATGTTGTATTTCGTTAAAGCATCTGTTTCAAATTGGTGGATATCGGTGATTGTTGCATCGGCATCTATACTGTGCCAAGCTAGATCCAAGACAGCTGCTGCTAGGAGTTCAGTTAAATCATACCCTTTGTTGAAACCAGCTGAAGCATAAATACTTTCTTCTAATTCTTTTGGCAAAATATATCCCGTTTGATAGTGCTTAGCATAGTTACTAAGGATAGCTGGATCAAAGGCAAAGTGCTCGTGAAATTGGGAAGGAAATTCAACAAAGTCTCGGGATACATTTGTACCCGATAATGTAGGGTACGTCTGGGCTGCAAACAACCCGTGTAAGGCATGTCCAAATTCATGGAACAAGGTGATAACTTCATCTAGCGAAAGCAAGGTAGGATTTCCTTCTGCCGGTTTTGGAAAGTTTGCCACGTTGTATACAACAGGCAATTGTTTGGTCAGATAGGATTGATCCACAATATTACTCATCCAAGCCCCTCCTTGTTTTGAGTCGCGTTGGTAGTAATCCGTATAAAAAAGCCCTAGTGGACTGCCATCTTGGTTGAAAAATTCGTACACTTTCACATCTTCATGCCAAACTGGGATATCCGTGCGTTCCAAATAACTGATTCCATATAGGTATTTCGCCATATAGAATACACCATCTTCCAATACTTTGTTTAATAGAAAATAGGATTTTAGTTCCTCTTGATCTAAAGTGTATTTCTCTTTCTTTAGTATTTCTGCATAATAAGACCAATCAGCCGCGTTTAACGTTGCTGATTCTCCCTTTTTTTGGATCATTTCTTGAATGATTTGTCCTTCTTCTTTTGCCGCCTCTAACGCATGAGGGTTTAATGTCTCTAGCATTTTGAAAACTTGATCAGGAGTTTGTGCCATTGTACCTTGTAAACTCCATGCGGCATAGGTGTCAAATCCCAGTAATCTTGCTTTTTCTGCTCTCTTTTTGGCAATTGCTATCACGAGCTCTTGAGTGTCATTACTGTCCTTCTTCTCAGCTCTTTCCCAAGAAGCTTTGAACAATTGCTCTCGTGTTGCTGCATTTTGTAGCTGACTCGAAATAGGCTGTTGTGTTGTATTGCTCAACGGAAGACTGTATTGATTATCACCTTGCTTGAAAGAAGAAAGCGTTTCTGGAGATACTCCTTCCAATTGCTCAGCATTAAAAACAACGGCTCCCGCTTTTGTTGCTGCTAATAATTTATCGCTAAATGAATTGGTCAGCGTAGCAATTTCCTGGTTTATTTTTTTTAATTTCTCTTTGTCAACTGCAGATAAATTCGCACCCGCTTGCTCAAAACGCTCGTAGTAAACTTCTATTAATCTCGTTTGTTCTGGTTCTAAACCAAGGTTATCTTTGTTGGTGTTCAATTTTTTAACGCGTTCGAATAAGGCGTCGTTTAAGTAAATGCCATCGTTGTGCGCCGCAAATTTAGGAGCTAACTCATTGTTGATTGCAATAAGTTCTGCGTTGGTATTAGCTGCGGTTAAAAGATGAAAAACATTGCTCACCCTATTTAGTAGAAGCCCAGATAATTCCAATGCTTCCATGGTATTGGTAAAAGTCGGTTCTTCGGCGTTGGCAATTATGTCTTGTATAGCTTTATTTTGCTGACGCATTCCCTCTAATAACGCAGGCTTAAAATCCTTGCTCCCAATCTTGGAAAAATCAGCCGTCTGATACGGCAACGTACTTTCTGCATAAAAGGCGTTTGTTTCATCCCATTTTGCGTCATTTTTACAAGAAATAGAAAATAAAGAAGCGCCTATTGCCACGCTGATAATTACTTTTTTTACATACATAGGGTAAATGTGTTTTAAATTTAATGTTTGTCAAAGATAGAAATATATTGGAATTGACTTAATTTATTATAAATTTAAACCGTGTTTTAGGCGTAATTTTACCCTAAATCTCACGTTTATAACTACAGACCTTTCTTATGTTCAGAATTAAATCTTTTTTATTGTGTTCGTTTCTCTTTACTGCAACTACGATGCTAGGGCAATCCAATGCCATTCGTCAACAATTAAGTCAACAGTATACGACAACTGAGGCAATTAGCCAAATTAATGCCTTAACTCAAAAGGAAGGAATGCTACATAAAGAATTACTGAAGTTCAAAAAAAACAATCGTTCATTGAAGACGGAATTTGTTGATGGAACTAATTATTATCAAGCCCAACGCCTAGAACAAAATAAAGTTATTTACTTTAAAACCAACAATGAAGTCTCGCGAAAGGTCAGTGGAGTTGAACAATTGATCAGTTCTGATAATCCTGTATTCAATCAACTTTTAGGGCAACAGATGCTGGTGGGGATCATTGATGGCGATTTAGTATTTAATCGACATATAGAATTTGAAAAATCGGGAAGTTCCAAGGTTCAATTACGCGAATCTTGGGATACTGCTATACCTGAAGATCCCAAAGAGTTTGCCGTTTTAGAACGCCGCCGAAGTCACGCAACCCACGTGGCCGGAACAATTGTCGCTCAAGGACTGGATGTTAAGGCAAAAGGTATAGCGCCTGAAGCAGAAGCTATTAGCTATCGATGGAGCAATGATATGACTAAGTTAGCTCAATTGGCGCAACAAGGAGTCTTAATTTCTAATCACTCCTATGGAATTGCAGCCGTTGACAATGAGAAAAAGCCGCTGTTATCCCCTGAATTTTTTGGTGCATATACTATAGATGCGGTCCATATGGATAAGATTGCCTATCTCTATCCCTATGTACAGCCTGTCGTGGCAGCAGGAAATGATAAAATTTATGCCGATTTAGTCAACCCAACTAAGCAGGGAATGGATTTGCTCTTAGGACATGCAAATGCGAAAAATGCAATTGTCGTTGCTGCGGTAGGGGTAGACGATACAGGAAAATTGGTGGAAACGAATTTTAGTAGCCCCGGACCTACAAATGACTTTCGTATTAAACCCGATATTGCCGCTATAGGCGAAAACGTATATTCTTCCATTTACCAATACCATAATCCTAATGGTCAAATCGAAAAGACGAATTTATATGCCTCTTTAAGTGGTACCTCTATGGCAACTCCGTCAGTCTCTGGTATTTTGTTGCTGTGGCAGCAATGGGCATTAACCCATAAGCAATTTCCGTATAAAGCAGCAACCCTGAAAGGACTTGTGGTTGCTAGTGCTGAATATTTACCTAATCAAACAGGACCCAATGCCCGTATAGGTTGGGGACTTATCAATGCTTGGAATGGAGTACAGCTCCTAGAAGCAGCAGAAAATGAAAAGGCATTTATTCGAGAAGATCATTTGACAAATGGACAATCACACACGTTCAAAGTGCAATTGACAGAAGAGGTGAACCGACTTTCATTTACAATTTGTTGGACAGATGTCGAAGGTCCCTACAGCAAGCTCAATTTTGTTGAGGGGAATACGAGTAAATACCTTGTCAATGACTTGGATATCCGCGTTTATAGAAATGGAGAAACCTTTTTTCCTTGGCGTTTAACCAATAGTTTTGTTCATGCTGAAGCCGTCAAAGGGGATAATTCCGTCGATAATCTCGAGCGAATTGATCTCGATTTCCCAGAAAAAGGAACCTATGAGGTTGTTGTTTCACATAAAAATAAGTTAGTCCATTCCGTACAAGATTACAGCCTTCTGATTCATTCAGATACCTATAGTGGTGTAAGGGTTGAGCATACGCTAGTTGATAAAAATATCCAAGAGATGGTCGCTTGGCCTATTCCTACTACAGATGTGCTACACCTTGAAATTCCTGCCCCTTTTGTTTTTACCTCTTTAGAAGCTACCATTCACAACAGCAACGGCAGGTTGATTCAAACTATTCCCATAATTGCCTCACACAGGCAAAACGTTTCAGTGTCCAGCTTAGCTGCTGGCATGTATTTCCTTCAAGTAAGGGGAGGGAACGAAAAATATCAAATAAAATTTATAAAAAAATAAGTAGTCTAGTTGAAAATTTGAATCTAAATAATTCTATTTCAGCGGATAATCCATTTCGTACTACTTTTAGTCCCTTCATATTAAGAGGTCGTTTTTGCGTTTAGGGTAAAAAAGAGTATGCTTTCTCGGTATTCTTTTTGTTAGACGACAATAGTTCAAGTAGTGAAAGACTTTTTTTGCTTAGAAAGAGTAAAAAAGCGTTCTACTAGTTTACAGCAAACCATCTAATTCATTAGGTGGTTTTTTTTAACTCTATTTTTTTTTCCTATTTAGGTGGATTTACTCAAAGTGGCATATTGTTTGTTTCTTAATATTTAAGAGTTTTTAGTGTTTATATTATTTGAATATTTAATATTTTTTACTAAAAACAGTTAAAAAGTGAATAAATAATATAATTGTAATGAGAGTATGAAAAGATTTTTATGCGTCGTATTAATCGGAATGACCGCTGTTGTTTTTGGGCAACAATCCCAAACGAATGATTCTATTGCTAGCCCGTTGATTAGCATAAACAAACCCGCCTTTTTAAGTGATTTTTCCTTAAAACTTTACGTTCGATCTAGTCTTGATGGCTATTTTGAGCATAACAAATTTACGACAAGCCGCTTTAATGGAAGTGAATTGCGTTTTGATTTTAGCGCCAAAATTCACGATAAAGTTGGCCTTCGATTTCGTAATCGCTATACCTCCCAAGCGACCCCGGGTAGCTTGGATCACGTAAATTCAAATGTAGATCTTGCCTATGTCGACGTTCAAGCTTCGCCCAAGCTAAATATTGCAGTCGGGAAACTGGCGACAGATTGGGGGGGATATGAATATGATTTGAACGCGATTGAGATTTTAGAATATAATGATATCCTGAGTACAGCAGAAAACTATATGGTTGGGGTAGGAGTGGCATATACCGCCAATCCTCAGCATCGCTTTAATGTTCAAGTGCTCAATGCCAGTGCAAATAAGCTCGACGAGATAGGCGCGTTTACGATGCCTCAAGGAATTGAAGAAAGTAAAACGCCTTTTGCAGTTGTGGGGAATTGGAGAGGTAATTTTTGGAATAGTAAATTTCAAACCTCTTATAGTTATAGTTATTTTACACAAGCAAAAAACAAAGGAATGCATTACATCGCCTTGGGGAATAAATACCAAGATGAAAAAGTAACCGTTATGTACGACTTTCAGTATAGTAGTGATGATTTGGATAAAAGAAAAATAATCAGTTCGATGTTTGCTGGAGATAAACCTGCCTTAGCGGAACAGACTTCATATATTGATCATTGGTTAAGGGTAGATTATAAAGTGTTGACGAAATTGTATTTGTCATTGACCTTGATGACAAGTAATGCATATGGGAAGAATGTAACAGCAGCAGATGCAGGAACAAATCATTTAAGAACTAGTTATGGGGCAATACCAATGGTGCAATTTCGCCCCTTTAAAAAATTGGATTTACGCTTTTTTGCAGCTTATGTCGGACGTTGGTATAATTATTCACGTTATGCAAAAGACAAACTCCATCAAGAAAATTACAGTACAGGCCGCATTAGTATTGGTTTGATTACACCTTTAAATGTGTTTTAATAAATAGAGTAGGAGCTTGACATGCTCTCTTCTTTATGTGTTGTGTAAAAAAGGAGAGCGAAAGCTCTCCTTTTTTTATTGCGGTTTATCTCACCTAGTTTACAATTGTTTTGTCGTAGTAAGTAGATTTCTTCTTTATTATATATAAGGTGGTATTGTTGTTTATACAAGAAAGAACCTTTCTTGTTATTGAATTGCGCAAAATAAACCGCGCGAACCTCACGACGAGCGAACCGCGCAACCTACAAAAAACAAAAGCCGACAAAAAAGTAAAAAAAAACTTTTCGATCTAACGTGCGTTATAGTAATGAGTTGTGAATAAAAGTGAAATTTCACTGAAAAAAAAGCAACAAATAATTTGGAAGTGGTGAAAAAGGTACTACTTTTGCATCCGCATTAAACAAGCAGACGTTCATAGAAAAGCAGTAGAAAAGGCTTGAGATTGGTTCAGAAATATTTTTTAAAAATAAATTTGGATAATCGAAATAAAGAGTCTTATCTTTGCAGTCCGCTTCAGTAAATACTGAGGGTTGGCGAAAAGTGATGAAAAAATATTTTTCAAAAAAGTTTTGCTAATT
>NZ_JACHTD010000013.1 GCF_014145665.1 Myroides sp. NP-2
AAAAAAGATTTTTACACCTTGATTCAGGAAGAGTTTGATATAACCTATGATAAAACAGGAAAACCTTTCAGAATGGTTACAAATTACTCTAATCGTAAAAAGAAAATAATTAATACGGAAAAACCGAGAAAGAAAGAAGTTTACGAATCTGAAAGAGATTTTGCTAAATCGGTTGTTATGGAGATTTTTTATAGTAGTTCTAAATCAACTGTTTCAGAGATAAAAATTTTCAAAGATAAATTTCCAAGTGTGTTCAAGATTATGAGTTACATAAAAAATGAATGTGTTGAGCTTTATACGTTATTAAGCCATATAGAAGCCTGTTGTCTATTAGATTGTGTTGCATTACGATTCAGCAAAAAATATCCTGATATTCCTTTATGGAGCATTCACGACAGCTTGGTAACAACAGAGAATTACCTACCTCTATTGAAAGAAGAAATAGAAAGACTGTTGTATGATATAACAACTTTAAAAGTAAATACTAAAATGGAATATTGGTAACAATAATAATAATAATAATAATAATAATAATAATAATAATAAGGAGTACCTGTAAAGAATATACTTGTATAGTATATACTATTATATAATAATCCTTTTACCCCCTAATGTTGCAGTTTTTCAAAATTAGGAGAAATTTTAAAATGCTAAATATTGATAATCAGTATTTAGCATTTTTTATTTTGTAACAACTTCGATGAGGTAGCAAGTAAAGGTGCTAAAGCAATTTGCCGTAACCTAAATGGAAAAAATATATCAGACAGCTGTTTTATAAATAGTTTTTGGAGAAGATTTCAAGACACTACAAAGGTTGTTTTGTCAATAAGAGTATTGTTGTTTCACAAGAGCAGAAAACGGCTAAAAACAAATCAATTGAGGTTGGTCAAGTTACTGTTTCTGAAAGACAATCATTAACTCACGTTTATCTTTCAAGAGCTGGAGATAAACAGACTATAACCGAATTTATAGAAATTTTAAAAAATACATAAATAATGAGATAGCTGATAGATACAACAATATCTAACAGTTATACGAAATACATAAGCAGTTATTGTATGTATAGATCTGAATCAGAAACTTATATTACGATTTGGAAAAACACCTTTTTGAGATTGAAGAAAATTGTTTAGTTGGTTTGGGAAGAAAAATTTTACACATTGAAACTTTGTTTTTGTTAGTGAGAACTGACATAACATGTATCAAAATTCGTAAATTTACAGAAATGATAAAAACAGAAAATATAAGTAAAAGAAAATTTTAGATAGTAAAATATAGATTAGCATTAGTTATTATCTTGTTCAGAAAACTGGTAATTTTTAGACATACAAGAATAATAAACCCAATGTTCGTGGTTTACACGGACTTGGTTTATTTGTCTTTATGTATACCAGTACCTCTGTACAGTAGGCTAAAGTACCGTGCATTTTTTGTGTTCAAAACTTTAACTTCACTTTCGGTACTGGTGAGATATGAATCAATATTATGACAAGAAAAAAAATCACAATTTTTATTATACTTTGCTTTTCATACTCTTATTCCCAAAATTTATCAGTATTAGAAGAAAAGAATGGATTTAAAAATATAAAACTTGGACAGAAAGTAGATAACTATAACTTCTTAATAGAAGAAGAATATTTCTCCAAAGCTTATAAAATGACAATAGGTGGTAAAGACTACACATTTAACACAGGAAATAGCCACATAGCTGATTTCCAAAAAGAAATTACTCTAAGAAGTATAGGGGATTTTCAAGTTTTTAGAGTTTTTGTTGGAACAATAGATAATTATATTTACAAGATTCAGATAATAACAGAATATAACAGAAAGCTATATGAATATTTGTGTGTTATTTTCGGAGAACCAACTTATAAATCATTTGGGAAGAATCAAGATACTTTATCTTGGTGGGAAACAGAAAATTTACAACTTACAATTTCTGCAAATAATTTATTAAATGATTACGCTACCTATTATAGCCTAACATATACAGACAAAACTCTAGAGTTAAGATATAAAAAAGCAAGAGAAGAATCTATAAGAAAAGAAAGTGAAATAAAAAAAATCAAAGATGATTTATAATTTACCTTATTATAAGGAATTTAGATTATCAATAAAGTTCTTAAGTAAATTCATAAAACATACTCAAACAGTAACATCAAAATTAAATAAAAATGAAAACAGTTAATCTATTTTTAGCTTACTAATAACCTTATTAACAATCACAGCCTATTCAAGTGATGATAATAACACAAACAACGAAAACAGCCTAATTGTAGGTATTTGGTCAGAACATAGATAAAAAGCGAGTGACTTTAACAATCAGAACTGACACCTTACCGAACATTTCAGTCAAAAGGAACGCTTATAGACCGTTACAATGGAGTTGTTGAAGCAATTGGCACTTGGTCAATTTTAGAAAACCCTCTTACAGAGAATTGAGAAGATGAAGCAATATAATCTGAAATCCTGATTTTGAATGAAACTACTCTTCAAGTGAAAAAAAATTTGATGACGAAGAATGGCAAATTTACGAATATGTAAAATAATAATATAATGACAGATATTTCCAAAACTCTAAAGTTAGTTTATCAATCTTATTTTTACTCTGTTTATTAGACTGGAGTTACGGATATTATCAGTTTGTCCGTTTTGTAGGTGTGGTTGGCTTATCAGAAAAGAGGTAAAAAAGATAAGACTTGGCTTGTGATTTGGTTGGTTTCTGCTTTACTTATCAATCCGTTTGTTAAAGTAGTATTAGGAAGAACGATTTGGAACATTATAGATGTTATATGGGCTGTTTTACTAGCATTTTCGACATACAAGAATAGAGAAGCTTCAAAACCCAAATAAAAACCCTTCAAATAAAAGATAAAATCGACTTCAAGAATACAACTTACAAGATTTTTATCAGTTTATTGTCTTCTATTAGATAAGTTTTAGTTGTTTTAAGCATAATTCTGCTAAAGATGAAGAAGTATATAATACAACAATAGATGAGGAGCCAACGTTTCTAAATCTTCAAAATTCATTTACTAAAAATTATAATGATTTTGTCAATGCTGATTATTCAAAGTTTGAAACAAATACTTTGTTCACTATCATTTAATACGGAGATAAGCAATAATAACCACGGGGTCAAGAGCTGTAAAAAAGTTTGGAGATTGAAAAGATAAAGTTTTATGAATTTAATAATGATATAAATACAGAGCAGATTGAAATTTGCGATAAGGAAAGGATTAACTCATTAGGGATTTTATATTGGTCAAAAATTGAGTAAATGAAAGACAAAGGGGTAGGTGTGAAATCTACGCCCCTTTTTATTAGAAACAAATTCAATTTTTTTTATGGGGTGGCGGGCTTGCAAAAGACTTTTACAGATATATTTTTCAACTTCTTTCTCTGCTCAACTTGTTCAGGTAACTCTGTAAGGTGTTATATACCTATATATGAAATTACCCTTATTTTGGTTGATTGTCATCAGACAAAGAGGAAGAAGAACCTAATCAGAAAGAGGGTTAATAAACAACATCAGAATAATACAACTGGACAAAGGTTTAGTAAGAATGTTTTTAGCTATATATCCTTGTTTTTTATTGAGTGTTGGATAATTCGTTGGACAATAAAAACGATTATAAAAAATAAACCTCAGCAAATCAATGACTTACTGAGGTTATTTGCTCCCCCTCTTGGGCTCGAACCAAGGACCCTCTGATTAACAGTCAGATGCTCTAACCAACTGAGCTAAGGAGGAAGGTATCTTACCTTAAATGCAGTGCAAATATAACATCATTTTTTATTTCTGCAACTACATTCGCTTTATTTTTTATTTACTGAATATCGCTTTGTAAATATCATTTCCATTGGCAAACAATAACAACCCTATAAGTATAAAGAAACCAACCATTTGCGCATTTTCCAAGAATTTATCACTTGGTTTTCTACCTGAAATCATTTCATACAACAAGAACATCACATGACCTCCATCTAAGGCAGGAATCGGCAATAAGTTCATTACTCCTAACATGATTGACAATAAAGCAGTAATATTCCAGAAGTATTCCCAGCTCCATACTGATGGAAAAATATCATAGATGGCCTTAAATCCACCTACTCCTTTATAGGCTCCTGTTTCCGGTTTAATAATTTTCTTTAATTGCTGGAAGTAGCCTGCTACTTTTTCCGTTCCTTTACTTAATCCAACAGAAAAAGATTCTCCTAGTGTATACTTTACTTGGCTGATATTATATAATCCCATTTGCTTAATGGTGTCGATTGACAATCCTCCAGCTGGCGCTATGCCAGCAACGCCATCTGCATTGATCTGCAATTGAACGGTAACGTCTTTTCCGTCACGCTCAACAACAACGGGAACAGTCTGCCCTTTTAATCCAACGATTGCAGGCTGTACTTGATCCATAAACGGTGTTGCAATACCATTGATGCTCTTGATAACATCTTTTGCTTGAAATACTTCTGCCGCATTAGACCCTTGAATATCCTCCACAAACCCCATAATAACAAAGGGAATACGCAAGGAAATCCACCCTTCTTTTTTAGCTCCATCGCTCAATTGCCCGAGTAAGTTTACAGGTAAGTCAATATTTTCTATCACCCCATTGCGCTCAATTTCAATCTGATGCCCCATCATAACCTCATAACCAACATCGTTGAAACGCTCAATTTCCTTCCCATCAACCGCAACAATTTTATCTCCGGTTTTTAATCCTGCTTCTTGTAGGATAGGCGATTGCACCCAAACGCCATGATCCATATCTTTATTCGAAATATATAAATCACCATAAGCATAGGTCATCCCAATATAAATCACAAAAGCTAAGATGAAGTTTACCGTTACCCCACCTAACATAATGATTAAACGCTGCCAAGCTGGTTTTGAACGAAATTCCCACGGCTGTGGCTCACTTTTCAATTGCTCTGTATCCATGCTTTCATTCACCATTCCAGAGATCTTAACATATCCTCCTAAAGGCAACCAACCAATTCCATACACTGTATCGCCTATTTTCTTTTTAAATAGAGAGAACTTTACATCAAAGAAGAGATAGAATTTCTCCACACGCGTTTTAAATAATTTAGCTGGGATAAAATGTCCTAACTCATGTAGGATAATCAAGAAGGATAAGCTCAATAAGAATTGAGAAAGTTTAATCAATATTTCCATTGTACTAATTTCGTTTCAAATCTGAATAATAAGCAAAAATAAAATATTAGTTGAACTATCAACTATATTTTAGCAAACTATTATTGATAAAGATGCAAGCCTAGACGAATTCGCTAAATGTAAATCACTCATGCCGCTATATTTCGTTTTTTTTGTTGTTGTTGCTGTTGCAACAAAGCGAAAGGGGGCATAATTATGGGATAAAAGGCGATTTAACGTTACGTTCTCCTTTTTATAAGCGAGTAATCCGATGAAAAACAACAAAAAGACGAATAATAAAAAAGTATTTTCTAACTTTGTTATCTTAAACTATTATTTATACTATGTTACAGATAGCTTTTATTAGAGAGAATCAAGAACAAGTGATTAAAGGCTTGGCAAAAAGAAATCTTGATGTTACGGAGGTGCTAAACGAAGTGATTGCTTTAGATGAGAAAAGAAGAGCAACACAAGTTGAATTAGACAATGTCTTAGCGGAATCCAACAAGCTATCCAAAAGTATTGGAGAGTTAATGAAGAGTGGAGAGAAAGCAAAGGCAGAACTCATCAAAGAAAAGACATCAAATTTACGTGAGCAAAGTAAAGACTTGACGGAACAGTTAAATCAAATTTCAGCTGCGCTTACCGAGAAGTTATATACGATTCCCAACGTTCCAGCGGATATAGTTCCCACAGGAAAAGATGCTGAAGACAACATTACTGTTCACCAACACGGAGAGATCCCTACCTTACACGAAGGGGCATTACCACACTGGGAATTGGCTAAGAAATACGATTTAATCGACTTCGAATTAGGGAATAAAATTACGGGTGCTGGATTTCCTGTATACAAAGGTAAAGGAGCTCGCTTACAACGCGCTTTAATTTCTTACTTTTTAGATAAGAATACAGCAGCAGGCTATAGAGAATACCAAGTTCCTCACGTTATTAATGAGGCTTCAGGATTTGGAACAGGGCAATTACCAGACAAAGAAGGACAGATGTATCACATTGGCGTGGATGATTTGTATTTAATTCCAACAGCGGAAGTGCCAATTACGAATATGTTTAGAGATGTAATCCTTCAAGAAAGTGATTTCCCAGTGCTTTGTACAGGCTATACCCCATGTTTCCGCAGAGAAGCAGGATCGTATGGTGCACATGTTAGAGGGTTAAACCGCTTACACCAATTTGACAAAGTGGAAATTGTACGCATCGAACATCCTGACAATTCATATCAAGCCCTTGATGGAATGGTCGAGCATGTTCAAGAATTGTTACACGAATTAAAACTGCCGTATCGAATCTTGAGATTGTGTGGTGGAGATATGGGATTCACTTCTGCGTTGACCTACGATTTCGAAGTGTTTTCAACTGCCCAAAACAGATGGTTAGAAATCAGTTCGGTATCTAACTTTGAAACTTTCCAAGCCAATCGTTTGAAACTGCGTTTTAAAGATAAAACGGGCAAAAGCCAATTGGCTCATACATTAAACGGTAGTTCACTAGCGTTACCTCGTGTATTGGCTGGAATTTTAGAAAATTATCAAACGCCAGAAGGAATTGTGATACCTGAGGTCTTAAGACCGTACACAGGATTTGATATTATTGATTAATTTTACACGATAAATACTCGCATATGAAAAGCACCAAATCCGATAAAGTCATTTGGTGCTTTTTTTATCTTTGTACAACCCAAATATACCGCAGATGATTATTTACAATATAACGATAAACATCCATGAAAGTGTACACGATACATGGATGGCATGGACCAAAGAGTTTTACATTCCTGGCATGCTCAATACAAAAAAATTCAATAAAGCCCGTATGGTGAAAGTTCTTGTAGAGGAAGACATGGGTGGAATTACGTACTCCCTTCAATTTGAAGCGCCCAACGCAGAGGTATTGAACCAATTTTACCGCGAAGACGCCGATTTCTTTGAAAGTGAATCGCGCAAAAAGTTTGGCGAATTAATGCTTACCTTCAAAACAGAACTAGAGCTAATTAGCGAACACTAAACCAATTTACCATGGATAAAGTAAGAGCAAAAAAACACTTGGGGCAACACTTCTTAACGGATGAAAATGTTGCGATGCGAATCGCAGATACGCTTACCTTAGAAGGGTATAAAAAAGTATTGGAGATTGGTCCTGGAATGGGCGTGTTGACCAAGTATATCTTGGACAAGCCCATTGAAACTTTTGTGGTAGAGATCGACACGGAATCTGTTGACTATTTACACAAACACTATCCTAAATTACAGGATCATATTTTTGCACAAGATTTTTTAAAATTCAATATCGTACAGGCATTTAACCAAGAACCTTTTGCCGTTATAGGAAACTTTCCCTATAACATATCCACGCAGATTGTTTTTCGCGTTTTGGAGCTTCGCGATTTTGTACCTGAATTTTCAGGTATGTTTCAAAAAGAAGTTGCCGAACGCATATGTGAGAAGAAAGGCAGCAAAGCCTATGGTATTCTCTCTGTGCTAACTCAAGCATTTTATGACACTGAATACTTATTTACGGTGTCTGAACATGTTTTTAATCCACCACCCAAAGTCAAATCTGGGGTTATGCGCATGCGCAGAAAAGAGAATTACTCCTTGCCATGCAATGAAAAATTATTTTTTACCGTCGTAAAAACTGCTTTTAATCAACGTCGAAAGACCTTGAGAAATAGTTTAAAGAGTTTCAATTTACCCGATGACATCCGAGAGGAGGCGATTTTTAACATGCGTCCAGAACAATTAGGAGTAGAAGAATTTATTGATCTTACAAAAAAAATAGAACTACATGGAGTTTAAAATCAGTGATGGAACTATCCAACAAATCGAAGAACTTATTGCTACAGGCCAAGAAGCCGAATTATTAGCACTCCTAAAGGATATTCACGCTGTGGATATTGCTGAGATTATGAATGAGCTTCATTCTGAAGAAGCCATTTATATCTTCGATATATTAAATAGTGAAGTCACTGCAGAAATATTACTTGATTTAGATGAAGATTTACGGGAAAAGATATTAAAGAGTCTTTCTCCCAAAGAGATTGCAGAAGAGTTAGATGAGCTTGATACCGATGATGCGGCAGATATTATTGCCGAATTATCAGAAAAGAGAAAAGAAGAGGTTCTCTTAGAGCTTGAAGACTTAGAACACGCCAAGGACATTGTGGAGCTTTTGCGCTATGATGAAGATACCGCAGGGGGATTAATGGCCAAGGAGTTTGTATCAGTCAATGAAAATTGGTCGATTCTTACCTGTGTCAAGGAAATGCGCAAGCAAGCAGAACACGTCTCACGTGTGCATTCTATTTATGTAGTGGATGATGAAGGACGTTTAAAAGGACGTTTATCTCTTAAAGATTTACTTACTTCTTCTACTACTACACACATTAGCGATGTCTATATTCCAAAAGTAGACTATGTTAAAGTGGACACGGAAGACACGGAAGTTGCGCGCATCATGCAGAAATACGATTTAGAAGCTATTCCCGTTGTCGATGAAATGGGTAGGCTCGTTGGACGCATTACCATTGATGATATTGTCGATGTAATCAAAGATGAAGCAGATAAAGATTATCAGTTGGCTGCGGGTATTTCACAAGATGTAGATACCAATGACAGCATTTTAACCCTAACCAAAGCGCGTTTACCCTGGTTGATTCTCGCTATGATTGGAGGTTTTGTTGCTGTAAATGTTTCGAGAAGTTTTGAAGGAGCAATGGAGAAATTTGGTGTTTTGTTCTTTTTCACTCCTTTAATTGCCGCTATGGCGGGTAATGTAGGAGTTCAATCTTCGGCGATTATCGTGCAAGGCCTTGCCAACAATACCATTTCGGGCTCCATATGGAAAAGACTGGGTAAAGAAGTTTCCCTAAGCCTATTAAACGGCTTTTTGTTGGCTATCCTTTTAATGATCGGAAGTCATGTGCTTTTGGGCGTGGATTACATCATTGGAATTACGGTGTCTATTGCGCTAATTAGCGTGATCATCATTGCGAGCTTAATCGGTACGTTTGTGCCTATCTTTTTAAACAAATATGGTATAGATCCAGCTTTAGCAACAGGTCCTTTTATTACAACAAGCAACGATATTTTTGGAATTTTAATTTACTTTTCCATTGCAAAAGTGATACTTGGTTTTTAAATCTTAGGTTATGGCAAAAAAAATATTACATCTAGATAGCAACCACCCTTTAATGCTAGAACAACTAGCCGCTATGGGATATACCAATGTAGAGGATTACACTTCTAGCAAAGAAGAAATAGAGCAAAGTATACACGAATACGAGGGAATTATACTGCGCAGTCGATTTAAGATTGACGCTTCTTTTTTGGAAAAAGCAACACAACTAAAGTTCATTGGTCGTGTTGGAGCAGGAGTAGAAAATATAGATGGTGAATATGCGGCGTCAAAAGGCATTGCCCTTATTGCTGCTCCTGAGGGAAACCAAACAGCTGTAGGTGAACATGCCTTGGGCATGTTGTTGACCCTATTCAATAAGTTACATTTAGTAGATCAAGAGGTTCGACAAGGCATTTGGATTCGAGAAGGCAATAGAGGGGTTGAAATCGAAGGAAAAACTGTTGGAATCATTGGCTACGGTCACATGGGAAATGCGTTTGCAAAACGCCTACAGGGCTTTGATTGTGAGGTGATCTTTTATGATATTCGAAATAATTTAGAAAACCAATACGCTAAGCAAGTATCGTTAGCCGAATTGCAAGAGCGAGCAGATATTCTTAGTTTACACCTACCACAAACACCTGAAACAATTCACCTCATTAATGCTTCCTTTATTCAACATATGGCAAAGCCCTTTTGGCTTATCAATACCGCAAGAGGTAAAGCAGTACACACCCCTGATTTAGTTGACGCTTTAGAAAGTGGAAAAATACGAGGTGCAGCACTAGACGTGTTAGAATATGAGAAATCGTCTTTTGAAAATATGTTTGCTGAAGCAAACCTACCACAACCTTTACAATACTTAATTCAAAGCAAAAGAGTGCTACTATCCCCCCACATCGCTGGGTGGACCATAGAAAGCAAAGAAAAATTAGCCCAAATTATTGTCAATAAAATACGTCAACTGTTTCATTAACACTGAACTTATATAATAAAAAAAACAGCCAAATGGCTGTTTTTTTTATTATATCGATTTTTTTAGAAACCTAGTTCTACTAAAATATCTTTTCCAGTTCCTATTTTGTGCATCACAATTTCTTCTTCTCGTTTCACTGTAACATTTACCTCACCATATGTTTCTCCTTCATTACCTTTTACAATAATACTAATATACTCTTCACTATTTTTGGTATAACTCTTTTCCCATTTCAACTTTCTTGGAGGAAGTGGTGTTCCTGGAGTCACTGCTACTGGAATACCATCATCTTTAAATATTACATCTGTAGTAACTTTCGTTCCATTTGATTTATATACAATAATATGATCAAGACCTACTGACTCTGTAATTTCTACTGTAATATCATAGGTTTCACTTTTCAATGGAAGTTTAGGGTCACTACCATCATCACTACTACAACTTGCAACTCCTAATGCAAGACCTGCGCAAACTAAAAAATATTTAACTTTCTTGAACATTGTTTTCACTTTTATTTAACAACTCAAAAATAGCATATTTTTCATATAAAACAATCAATTGCTTAAAAAAATAGTAATTAAAACAAAATACAACCAAATAAAAAACAAGTTTCCATTAGCGTCAATAAAAAGTATAAAAAAAACACCTATTACTAGGTGTTTTTTAAAGTTTAATTATATTTATTGGCTTCCTCTTGTATTTTTCGTTCCAGTTCTGCTTCGAACTCTTCCATGACAGGTTTCACCGTACTTTCTGGTAGATCTGCAATTTTGATATACATCAACCCATCAATAGCATTGTTGAAGAGTGGATCTACATTAAAAGCTATTACTTTAGCATTTTGTTTGATGTACTTCTTGATCAACACGGGAACTCTCAATTTTGCTGGTTCAACGTCTTCAATGATCTTATCAAATTTATTCAAATCCGATTCGGTTTCATTAAAAATTAAATCTTTATCTGCATCCTTCAAATTCACCTTATATTCCATTTTTGGCGTAACATATTGTGCAATAAAAGGATCAAAATAATGGCTACGCATAAATTCGATCATCAGCGATTTGGAAAAATCTGAAAACTGATTGCTGATACTCACTCCTCCGATTAGGTATTGATGTTCTGGGAAGCGCAAGGTAGTATGTACGATACCCTTCCACAATAAGAACAAAGGCATAGGCTTTTGTTGGTAATCTTTGACAATAAATGCACGCCCCATTTCGATGGATTGCGCCATCATCGGATAGAGTTCAGATTCAAATCGGAACAATTCATTCAAGTAAAATCCGTTGATTCCGTATTTTTTATAGATTTCAGATCCCAATCCCATGCGATAGGCCCCGCAAATTTGTTCTGCTTCGCTATCCCATAAAAACATATGGTGATAGTATTTATCGTATTGATCCAGATCTAATTCGTTATTTGTTCCCTCGCCTACCTCTCTAAAAGTAACCTCTCTAAGTCGGCCAAGCTCCAACAATATTGTTGGAATTAAGTCTGATTTACACAAGAAAACCTCATAGTTTTTACTTTGAAGTAATCGAAAGTCTTTTTCGCGTAAAACTTCTATTTCTTGTTTAATTCGATCTAGGGGTTGTGGAGGGACGATGTCCTTTACCATCTTTGGAAATTTAAAATTAAAAGAGGGAACTTTTATCCATTTACGAGAGTCCTCATCTTTATAAGCGTTTGACAACAGATACGTTTTAAAGCGCAAAAAGTTTCCATAATCGCTTAAATCGTAATGTTCGTTTTGTTCTTCAACAGAGATTGGGCGTCCGATGCGTATTTTGATTACGCGATCTTTTTGCGTCAACAATTCTGAAGGCAATTTTGCCGTACGTAAAGTTGGGTTTATCTGGGATAAAAAGTAAAATAACTTACTATTTTTTGCGTGAAAATAGATTGGCACAACAGGCACATTGGCCTTTTTAATCAATTTAATAGCTCCTTCTTCCCATGGTTTATCAACAACCAAACGATCGTCTTTATAGGTAGAAACCTCTCCTGCGGGAAATATTCCCAAAGGTTTGCCGTCACTTAAATGCCTCAACGTCTCTTTTAATCCCAAAACACTTGATTTAACATCTTTGTTATTTTCAAATGGATTCACAGGCATTATATAAGGCTTTAAAGGCTCTATGCGGTGCAAGATAAAATTGGCAATGATCTTGAAATTAGGATCATGCTCTAACATCAATTTCAACAATAATATACCGTCAATTCCTCCTAATGGATGGTTTGATATTGTGATATATGGCCCTTTTTTAGGTAGGCGTTTTAATTCTTCTGGATCAATTTGGAATTCAATCTGAAACTCCTCTAAGATAGCGTTCAAAAACTCTAACTCTTCTAAATGTTTATTCCTGTCGTAAATCTTATTCAAGGTAGTAACCTTAAGCGTCTTCATAAGCAACCACCCCGTAAAAGTACCAAAGATACCATACTTGTCCACGTTAATCGCTTTCGCTACTTCCTTAGCTGTTACTAACCCCATCAATTTCAAAATTTAAGTAAGACAAATATACTAAATTCTTTAGGTATTCTATTTTATTTTCTCATCCTTGCACGGATATCACTAGTCTTATTGATGTTAAAAACTTAAATATCTGATTAAAAAAAAGATACCTCAGTACAATTTTGTCAGCGCCATTAGCAGGAAAAAACAAAATGCTCGAGCTTATTCCCTCTATACCCTTGTTTATTCTTCGGCAAATTTCCACTTCGACAGCACGGACAACTACTTGTTAACCTCCCATTTATCAATGCAACAACAGAATGCTAATTAAAGATTAAAAAACACGTCAATACGGCTCTTTTGAGCCGGAATAACACATATTTTTTCTACTTTTGATTTTCATACAAAAATCAGCCATAATGAAAAAAATAATATCCTATAACGTGAATGGGATTCGCGCAGCGATAAAAAAAGGACTATTAGATTGGATGCAGGAGGAAAATGCAGATATAATTTGCATACAAGAAACCAAAGCAAAAGAAAATCAAATTCCTACCGATGAAATTACGTTAGCAGGATACCCCTATCAGTACTATTTTTCGGCAGAAAAAGCTGGATATAGCGGCGTAGCTATTTTTTGTAAGGAAAAACCTAACCACATTACTTACGGAACGGGCATTGACTATATGGATTTTGAAGGTAGAAATCTACGTGTCGATTTTGACACCTTTTCTGTGATGTCGTTATATCTTCCTTCGGCTTCGAATATCGATCGATTGGATTTTAAATACCAATACATGGACGACTTTTTCAACTATATTCAAGCGTTGAAACAAGAAATTCCCAACTTAATTATTTGTGGCGACTACAACATCTGTCATAAAGCCATTGACATTCACGATCCGGTACGCAACGCAAAGGTTTCTGGTTTTTTACCTGAAGAACGCGCATGGGTAGACAAATTTGTGGCACATGGATTTATCGATAGCTTCCGTTTGTTCCATCCAGAACCACACCAATACAGCTGGTGGACCTATCGCGCCAATGCCCGAAACAACAACAAAGGTTGGAGAATCGACTACCATATGGTGGCCGAATCGATGCAAGATCGCATCCTAAGTGCTTCTATTTTACAGGAAGTAAAACATTCGGATCACTGTCCAATTGTCGTTGAAATAAAAGCTTAATCCCAAACTAAAAACCCAAAAAACTACATGATTAAAAAATGCGCTTTTGGCTTACTTGCCCTAACTCTACTCTCCTCTTGTGTGACAAGAAGGTTATATAATGAACTCGATGCCAATTTTCAAAGTATTCTTGATGAAAATGAACAATTGGCGAATGATTTAGCGACTTTAAACAGTTCGATGACTGACTTAGAGCTCGCTAAAAAACAGTTAGCTCAACAGTTGAAAGATTTACAACAAGAAAGACAGAACCTAAACGCGGAAATTGCTGCTGCTCAACATCGACTACAAGAATTGCAACATTCCTATACTAATCTCGAAAAACACAGTGAAGAATCACTTCAAGCGGAAGCTGCGCGATTGGCAAAATCACAAGCAGAATTGGATTTAAAATCGCAACGCATTCAGGAGTTAGAAGGAATTCTAGCGGCGAACGACAAGTCGATGAAAGCACTGAGAGATAACTTATCACAGGCCTTGAATGTCTTTGAAGGAAAAGGGTTAACCATCGAACAAAAAAACGGAAAAGTATATGTTTCCATGGAAAATAAACTGTTATTCAAATCTGGTAGTTGGACGGTAAATGACGACGGACGTCGAGCAGTGGTGGAATTGGGAAAAGTGCTCGCCAGCAATCCTGACATTTCTGTACTCATTGAAGGACATACTGACAACGATAAAGTTTTGGGTAATTTAGGAGAGGGAGTACAAAATAACTGGGACTTATCGACCAAGCGCGCCTTGGCCATAGTTTCCATCTTATCTGAGAATAACGCCATCGACAAAAAGAATCTTACAGCTGCAGGACGAGGTGAATACGCTCCTTTAATGAGCAATACCTCAAATGAGGGAAAAGCAAAAAACAGACGTATCGAAGTTATCCTTACCCCTAATTTAGACAAGATTAATGAAATGTTGAATCAATTATAAAAATCACAACACCCTTTAAAAAAAAGTGCTATAACTACTAAATTATAGCACTTTTTTTAAATATTTTCTTGTCTTTATACTTGTTTTCCCACTTCATTAACACAGAAACCCATTTATATTGCTTATCTTGCAATTCCAAAACTAAAAAACAAATTACATGTTTCTTTCCACCCTTAATCAACAGAACATACAAGAAATTATGGACTTTAGTGAACTAAATGTCATCTACAAATGGTTCTTTGATTACCTGCGTTTTTTACAATTGAATGAACACGAAACCCACGTTGTAACGACAATCGCATTATTACTTGCGTTTTCACTCGTTATGTATACGTTAGATTATATTTTAAAAAACATATTCATCGTCATTGCTCGAAAATACGCATCCCGAAGTAAGACAAAACTCGATGATCTGATTATCAACAATAAAGTGTTACACAATATTACTCACTTTATTCCTGTTGCATTAGCACGTATTTTATTCCCCATCTTTTTTATGGGGTTCCCAGGGGTAATAAAGGCGGTATTAACGATAACAAATCTCTTATTTGTCATCGTTATTACCTTGCTTTGTCGTTCGATCATTCGAACCGTTAGAGATTATGCCAAAACGAAACCTCGTTTAGCGGATAAGCCGATCGACAGCTATAGCCAAGTAGCGAGCATCTTCCTCTACTTCTTTGCTGGTGTGATTATCTTTTCGACTATTACAGGCAAAGATCCTGTGACCTTTCTAGTATCCTTAGGAGCTGCCTCGGCTATCTTGATGCTCGTTTTCAAAGATACCATTATGGGATTTGTTGCCAGTATACAAGTATCTACCAATGATATGGTTCGCGTGGGAGACTGGATTGAAATGGCAAAATTCGGCGCGGATGGAACAGTATTGGAAATTAACCTAAGTACTGTAAAAGTGCAGAACTTCGACAAAACCATTACAACAATCCCTACTTATTTGCTCATCAGTGATTCCTTTAAGAATTACCGTGGCATGCAGGTATCTGGTGGACGAAGAATCAAGCGAAGCATCAACATCAAAATGTCGTCTATTCGCTTTTTAGAACCTGCTGAAATTAATGAGCTAAAGAAAATTCAGCTCTTAAAGCCCTATATTGAAGAAAGACAAAAAGAAATTGACGAATACAATCACAATACCAATGCCGATCAATCCATGCCAATCAACGGACGCCGCATGACTAATATTGGTTTATTTCGAGCATATGTATTGCGTTATACTCAACAAAATCCAAACATACACAAGGAATATCACCTAATGGTCCGCCATTTGCAACCCACAGAACACGGTTTGCCCATCGAATTGTATATGTTTACCAACAGTACTGTTTGGGCCTTTTACGAAACTGTAATGGCGGATATATTTGATCACGTCTTGGCCGCTATTGACTATTTCCATTTAGAAGTATTTGAACTTCCTTCATCAGATGATGTAAGACAGTTTATTGCCAATAGCCAAGATCCAACTAAGTATTCAAACTAATATACCCAATAAAAAAGGTTCGGAACTATTTCCGAACCTTTTTTATTGCTCCAATTTGTGTATAATCTTCTCTATTTTCTCTTCTGTGGCCATTAATTTCTTCTTGCAAAAGACAATCAACTGAGAAGCGCGTTCCACCTTTTCAGCTAGTTCATCCACAGTAACTTCGTCGTTTTTTAGGGCAGTTAGAATTTGATCTAATTCGTCTGCTGCTCGTTCATAAGTAAGTTTTTCCATTGTTCAATTTCTTCTATGCTTCCTATCACTATGCGATAGGTTTTGTTATATATCATTACATCCACTGTATCTCCAGTTGACAAGGGCGTACTAGCGTGCAGCACTTTCCCTTGATGGCGAACCACAGCAAATCCTTTTTTCAACAGATGCTCAAGATTGTAAAGGGATAAAATTTCTTCCATCTGCACAAGCGTTGCTTTTGATTGGGCGAGTTTATAGCGCAAACGAGCGACAATCATCTCTTGTGTACTACCCATTTTTTGTTGTTCCAGTCCTAGGTTTTGCTTTGCCCATAGCGCCAAGCGAGTTGATCGGTCTTTGAGTTCGTTTTTTCGTTTCTTTACCTGTGTATGTACCTCGGTTTCAATTGCCAATTCAACAAAGCGCAAGTCACTGGCTGACCGTTGTATCAGTTGTTTAATCACATAGTCTAGTTCCGTTGTCTGCCCATCTAAATAAGATTGACTTTCACTTATTCTAAATTTGCTGATTCGACCGACATTATCTTCTAGTTGTGCCAATTTGGAGGTATGCTGTTTCAGAATACGCGCAGTATAATCAAGTAAAGCCTGTGTGCCTTGTGCAATTGACATGGCAAACTCAAAGGCCAAAGAAAGAATAAAAGAAGCCACAGCACTTGGCGTTTTAAAAGCAGTATGCGCGACATCATCAGCCACGGTACGATCGGTTTCATGTCCAATACCCGTAAAAACGGCAAAGGGCATTTGCGCTATTTTTTCAGCAACCTGAATAGCGTTAAAAACATCCAAATCAAATTTAGATCCGCCTCCACGAATAATGACTACCGCATCAAAATCACCTTTAGAAACAACCTCCAACTGTCGCAGTAAACTAGTCACAGCGCCTTCTCCTTGTACTTGGGTATCGTAACAGGTCAACACAAACGAAAAATGATGTGGATTTTGCTCCAAATGCTGTACAAAATCCTCGTATCCCGAAGTGCCTACTGAAGCGACTACCGCAATATGTTGAATGACCAACGGATGGGATCGACCCTTATTGAGTGAAAGCAATCCTCTTTGGTCCAACTGCAGTAAGGTTTGTTGCTTTTTTCGTTCAATTTCCCCTAAACTAAATGCATAATCTACGTGAATCACCTGCAGAGAGAATCCGTAAACAGGATGAAAAATCGCTTCGCCATAGCATAAGATTTCTGCACCTTCTTTGACTACTTTTTCTAAATCCTCTCCTCCTTCGATGACACAGCGCTCAACATGCCTGCTCCAAATTGTCGCCCGACATTTTGCCAATACCTGATCCTCAACTTGTTCTACTAATTCTAAATAATAGTGTCCCTTGCGATCCTTGTTTACTTTGAGCACTTCTACTTTTACCCAAAAGAATTTCCCTAGCATGAGTTCATCAAAAACCTGCTGTACTCGATTGAGAATCGCGTGTAAGGAAAATATTTTTCGGTTGTCTTGCATAAGGGAAATAAAAACGAAAGTACAAAATTTTATAGGACTTAACTTCCTTTTTACAATTTCCTTGGCCAATAACCAAGTGCTTTTATTCGGCCAATCTTAGGTGGAAAACTCACTCATCACAAGCTAATTGTCAGAACAAACCGTTATCTTTGTCGCCATATTTTTAATACTATTTTTATGACAGCAGTAAAAATTATAAATAAATCAAACCACGCTTTGCCTCATTATGAAACTTCACAATCGGCTGGTATGGACCTACGAGCGAATCTGTCGGCACCCATAACGCTGAACAGTTTGGAGAGAGCAATCGTGCCGACTGGACTTTTTATTGAATTACCTGAGGGATACGAAGCACAAATTAGGCCTCGAAGTGGTTTAGCTGCAAAGAAGGGAATTACTTTATTGAATTCTCCTGGAACAATTGATGCAGATTACCGAGGAGAAATTGGTATTATTCTCGTAAATTTATCAAATGAGCCTTTTGTTATTGAAAATGGAGAGCGCATAGCGCAGATGGTCATAGCAAAATACGAGCAAATCCAATGGGAAAACACGGAAGTTCTTTCTGAAACAGAACGTGGCGCTGGTGGATTTGGCAGTACTGGAATAAAATAAGAATAAATTAAGCTTGATATAAACAAAATGAGAATCATTGTACCTATGGCTGGACGTGGATCACGTTTACGCCCCCATACCCTTACTACGCCTAAACCTTTAATTCCGATCGCAGGAAAACCAATCGTACACCGCTTGGTGGAAGATATTGCGAAAGTACTACAAGATAAAATTGAAGAAATTGCATTCATCATACACGAAAGCTTTGGTAAGCAAACTGAAAAAGACCTGATTGCCATCGCTGAAAAATTAGGTGCAAAAGGAACTATATGCTATCAAAATGAGGCTTTGGGAACCGCACACGCCATTTTATGTGCGAAGGAAAGTATGACAGGACCTATCGTCGTGGCTTATGCTGATACCTTATTCCGCGCTGATTTTAATCTAGACAAGACTGCAGATAGCGTTATTTGGGTGAAACAAGTGGAAGATCCTAGTGCGTTTGGCGTGGTACAATTAAACGACAAAAATGAAATCGTCGATTTCGTAGAAAAACCAGCTACTTTTGTTTCCGATCTTGCTATTATTGGGATTTACTACTTTAAAAGCGGAGAAACCTTGCGCAAAGAATTGGAATATTTGTTGGATAACAACATTATTAAAGGAGGTGAATATCAATTAACCGATGCCTTAGAGAATATGAAACAAAAAGGCATGCGCTTTGTTCCAGGTACCGTAGCAGAGTGGATGGACTGCGGAAACAAAGACGTAACAGTTGATACCAACAATAGAATGTTGAACTTCTTAGAAGCTGAAAACGCCAACTATGTGTCGGCTTCAGTTCAATTGGAAAACAGTACAATTATCCCACCTTGCTATATTGGTGATCACGTTGTATTAAAAAATGCAACCATAGGCCCCAATGTTTCCTTAGGCGATCATTCTGTAGTTGAACACGCAACAATAAAAAATAGCTTGATCCAAACAAATGCCTACATTGCTCATGCAAACTTAGACAATGCCATGATTGGTAATCACGCAAAATACAATGGCAATCACACCAATATTAGCCTTGGAGATTATTCCGTTTTAGACTAAAAAATATTAAATCCGTTTTAAATTTCTTTAAAACGGATTTTTTTTATCTATATTCGATTAACAAATCACAAGACTTACAGATAATATGAGAAAAATTGCATTGATATTCCTAACGAGTATACTGTTTATCGGTTGTAAAAAAGGAGGCGAAGGATTTCTCTTGCGTGAAGCAGATGCGAAAAAGGAAAAAACAGCTTTAGTGGTCTTGAACGATCACGCAAAAAATGCACAACAATTCCAAACTGCCTTTCTTCAAGGAAGCGCGCAATATAAAGATCGTTACGAAAATAGAAAAGTGGGGATTGAAGTATTAATCGAAAAAGACAAGCAGATTCAGATCAATATTCGCTACGCGGATATTCTGATTTTCAAATCACTGATTACCCCAGAACAGGTACAGTACTACAACAAACTAGATGAAACGGCATTCCAAGGCGGATTTGATGTTTTAACGCGATTTGTAGGAACAGATATCAATTTTAATCGCTTACAAAACTTGCTCTTAGGTCAAGTCTTAGACAGTCAAGAAAGCAAAGCATTTATTGCAACAATTGAGGATGGTCTACACAAATTGAGCACTTTAGAACAAGAAGAACTCCAGTCTACTTACTTTTTCGAGGACGAAAATAGTTTACTGAAGAAGGAGGCGATTGAAGAACGCGATTCAAATCGAAAAGTAACAATTTCCTATCCAGGATATCAAAAAATCAAGCAATTTATTGTACCTACGGAAGTAAATATTTTAGCAGAAGAAGGAGAAAAAACCATAAATTTGGATATTCGTTATAGAAAAGTTTCATTTAACGAAGATTTACATCTAAATTATAGTGTTCCAAAAGGATACAAAATGATTAAATTGTAAAAAAATCCGTAATATTGTATGGCTTAAGAAGTACACCGCTATGAAGAAAACCTACTGCTCTATATTGTTCATTTTAATGGCATTACCTATGTGTGCCCAGCAGAAAGAGACGCAAGAACAGTTAGAGCGCAGAAAACAACAGATTATCATTGAGATTAAGTCTGTTCAGCAACTCCTTCATAGAGAGCAGACCAAGGAGCGCAATATTTTGGCGGAAATTGAAGAGATCAATCGCAAGGTTACCTTAAACAAGCAATTGATCAACAACGTGCGCAAGCAGATTAACATCACCAACAATACCATAGCCATCAATCAAAAAGAAGCAAATGCCTTAGCAAAAGAGCTAGAGCAATTGAAAAAAGATTATGCGCAAACCATTGTAAAAGCGTACAAGAGTCGTTCGAATCAAAGTAAAATGATGTTTATTCTGTCGTCTGAAAACTTTTTTCAGGCGTACAAACGCGTGCAGTACCTCAAGCAATACGCAGATTTCAGAAAACAACAAGGAGAAGAACTCAAGGAAAAAACAGTTCTTTTAAAAGAAGCCTTAGCTAAGTTAGAAGTTGAAAAAGAAAAACAACGCAAGCTTTTAGCAGAACAACAAGCCAACGAAAAGGCCCTTCAACAAGATTTAACTGCACAACAAGATCTTGTGTCCATAGTTAAAAAGGATCAGAAAAAGTTCAATGAACAGATCAAGAAAAAACAAGACGAGACAAAAGCGATTGATCGCAAAATAAAACAGTTGATTCGCGAAGCGATTGAGGAGGCGAACCGCAAAGCGAGAGAAGCTGCGGCAAAAGCAGGTAAATCTACAACAAAATCTACAGCAACAACGGCTGCCGCTGCTACCTTCGAACTAACACCAGAGGGTAAATTAGTAGCTGATAACTTCAAAGCCAATCGCGGTAAACTACCTTGGCCTGTAGAAAAAGGATATATTTCTTTGGCTTATGGCGACCAGCCTCACCCTGTGCAAACTCATTTGACGATTCACAACAGTGGAGTGGAAATTACCACAGAATCTAACGCAAAAGCGAGAGCTATTTTCGAAGGCGAAGTCCTACAAGTACAAGTGTTGTCCGGCGGAAATAAAGCAGTCTTAATTCAACATGGGGATTATATAACAGTTTACCAAAATTTGCGTGATGTAACGGTACAGAAAGGAGATAAAGTAAGTCTCAAGCAAACGATCGGAACAATTAACACCAACAGCACTGGAAAAACTGTTTTAAAATTCTTACTTTCGCACAACTCCAATATTGACAACCCTCAAAATTGGTTGAGTAGAAGTAACTAAACGCATTTTTATCCTATGAGTAATGCCGTAGCCTTTAATCTTTTACAGTGGGTCAGCGAAAATAAAGACCTACTGAAACCACCTGTATCCAATAAAAGTCTCTTTGTCGATGCCAAAGACTATATCATCATGGTGGTTGGAGGACCTAACAACCGAAAAGATTTCCACTACAATGAGAATGAGGAATTTTTCTTTCAACTGGAAGGAACGATCTATATTGACATTCAAGAAGATGGAGAGAGAAAGCGCATTACCTTAAATCCGGGTGACATTTTTTTATTGCCAGCCAAAATGCCCCATTCTCCCATTCGAACAGCTAATTCCGTAGGTTTAGTTGTAGAGACCAAACGCAAAGATCCTCATGCAAAAGATGGCTTGATTTGGTATTGTGAAAACTGCAACGAGAAATTATACGAAGTATACTTTGAATTGACCGATATAGAAAAAGATTTTTTACCCCATTTTAAAGCGTTTTACAGTTCAGAAGAACTGCGCACATGCGCCCATTGCGCCTGTGTAATGGACCCCGTTTCATAGGGGCTATATCCCTCGTAAAAACGACAAAAAAACAGTCGCTTTTTTTTTGGTAAGCGAATCTTTTCCCTTAAACTAACAACCTAATTAGATTTTCACAATTAGCACAAAATAAAAGTTGCATTTATTTCAAATATTTGTCAACAACTTAATAATATAGCAAAATGAAGTGTTTTTATTAACACCTCTTTGCTAAAATTATTTTTATATCTTAGCGAAGAACTATCTTATAAACTATAAAAGAAGAATAATGGCAACAACAAATGACCAATTTGGAATTTTGGATGCGATGAAGCATTTAGGACTTGAAGAGGTAAACAACGGAACTTCAACAGGTTTAAACTCATTTTCTAACGGAAGAATTATCGAATCATACTCGCCTGCAACTGGTGAATTAATAGGAAAAGTAAAGGCTACAACGGCAGAAGATTACGAAAAAGTAATGCAAACAGCACAAGAGGCTTATAAATCTTGGAAATTAGTTCCTGCACCGAAAAGAGGAGAAATCGTTCGTCAAATCGGAGAAGAATTACGCAACAATAAAGAACACCTTGGAAAACTTGTTTCTTATGAAATGGGTAAAAGTTTACAAGAAGGTTTAGGTGAGGTTCAAGAAATGATCGATATCTGTGATTTCGCAGTGGGATTATCACGTCAGTTATACGGTTTAACAATGCACTCTGAAAGACCAATGCACAGAATGTATGAGCAATGGCATCCAATTGGAATTGTAGGTATTATTTCTGCTTTCAACTTCCCTGTGGCTGTATGGAGCTGGAATACAATGATTGCTTGGGTTTGTGGAGATGTATGTGTATGGAAACCAAGTTCAAAAACACCTTTATGTGCCGTGGCTTGTCAAAACATCATTGCTAAAGTGTTCAAAGCAAACGATATACAAGAAGGAGTTTGTAACTTAGTAATTGGAAATGAATGTGGAGATTTAATGAATAACGACCACAGAATTCCATTAGTATCTTTCACAGGATCAACGCGTATTGGACGTCACGTATCTAAAACAGTGGCTGAGCGTTTCGGAAATACGATCTTAGAATTAGGAGGAAACAACGCAATCATCGTTTCTGAACATGCAGACATCAACATGGTATTAGTTGGAGCTGTATTCGGAGCAGTTGGTACTGCAGGACAACGTTGTACGTCTACTCGTCGTTTAATTATACACGAAAGTGTATACGATAAAACAATCCAAGTATTGCAAAGCGCATACGCTCAATTGAAAATTGGAAACCCATTAGACGCTACAAATCACGTAGGTCCACTTATCGATAAAGGAGCTGTTCAAGATTACTTAAACGCAATTGAGCAAGCTAAAAAAGAAGGTGGAAAAATCATCGTGGAAGGTGGTGTAGTAGAAGGAGCTGGATATGAGAGTGGTTGTTATGTAAAACCGTGTATTATTGAAGCAAAAAATGAATTTGATATCGTTCAAGCAGAGACATTCGCTCCTATTTTATACGTGATGAAATACAGCACAATCGAAGAAGCAATTGACATGCAAAATGGCGTGCCTCAAGGACTGTCTTCTTCAATCTTTACAAACAGCATGCGCGAAATGGAATTATTCCTTTCTCATGCAGGTTCTGATTGTGGAATTGCTAACGTTAATATTGGTACTTCAGGTGCTGAAATTGGTGGAGCTTTTGGAGGTGAAAAAGAAACAGGTGGAGGACGTGAGTCTGGATCTGATGCTTGGAAAGCTTACATGAGAAGACAAACCAATACAATTAACTACGGAAGTCAACTTCCATTAGCTCAAGGCATTAAATTTGATTTTTAATCTAATATAGCTACAAAAAAAAGACGTCAAATTGACGTCTTTTTTTTATATATTTTCTTTGATCTGCTTAAAAGCGATACCCAATCATCACACCTGCATTGAATTCAATAGCAGAAAAACGATCGTTAACTTCGCTACTAAAGTTTCTGGCAATATTTGCAAAAGGCTCAATCGCAAAAGAATCACCCATTGTCCATTTGTATCCTACTCCGATTCCCACAATAAAGCTGTTCATATCTGTTTTTACACGACGAACATCATCCAACTCCGCAACATACTTATCTTCTTTAAAATTACCAAAGCGGTACTTTAAAAAAGGGGAAACGGAATATCCACTTCCATTGGCACCATTATTCCCGCCAAAGTAATATTTATAATTCAAGGCTACACTTGTCGTATTGAACTTTTGGTCTTTAGCTTTGCTCTCGTGGTAATAAGAAAAGCGATCCATAAAGTGAACATCTACCCCTATGGACTGATTGAGATCAATAAAATGTTCATATCCCACTTCTACAGAAGGGACAACAATCGTATTAAGAATATTGATCTTTACTTCATTCACAGCTTGTGCTTTTGCACCGAGTATTCCACCGATTAAAAAAGCAATTGCGACTATTTTTTTCATTTGTTCTAAACTTTTACTTGCAAATATATAATATTTTACCCTATTTGTGATTTCGTCCTTCCTCCATTGGATATAAATCTGCGAGGCGATCACTTTGCCAATAGGCTTTGGTGTCTACATCCATAAGGCTGATTTTACCAAAGAAAGCAGCGCCAGTGTCTATATTCCATACGTTAGCGAAATTAACAGGCACATCAAACCCAAAATGCGTAACTGGGGTATGACCGATAAAAATTTCGTTGTGAAATTGCAATCGCCTAGGGTATAGTGGATGATCTTTATCTAGGTTGGGATCCATGGCCATGACCATTTCCCACAAGGTGCGATCCCAGTAGAGGTATTCTTCAAAAAACTCAGCTTCTATTCCTCTAGGGTTGGTAAAACCAGCATGGACAAACAAGCGATTTTCCTGGTCGATATAATAATTTTGAAGGCGCTGAAAAAAAGCCAGGTGGAGTTCCAATTTTTCCGCTGTAAGTTGCTTATATGCTTTTACAGACGAATCTCCTCCATTTTTAAACCACTGAGGATTCTCCTGTCTAGTCAGCATCCATTGGGTCAGTAAACTCTCGTGATTTCCCCTTAAAAAAATACAGCTATGCGTTTGCTCTAACTGAAGCAAAAAATCGACTACTTTATCGGGTTCAGACCATCCATCTACATAATCACCTAAAAAAATTAACTGATCCGCTGTTGTTACGTTAGCTCGCTCAAAAAGTTGGATTAACCCTTTATAACCCCCGTGTATATCACCAACAACCAATGTTCTACTCATAAGATTCTGTTTCGTATTTAAGCTTTCGCAAGATACGCATAACTTGTTTAAAGCCGATAAACAACTCGGGGTCATTCGCGAACTTTAAATAATCTTTAACCTCAATTAGTTGCTCCTTCGCTTGCTCGAAACCATTGAGGTAACAGAGCATCATATTGTAACACAATTTGTTCAAAACGCGTTCCTCTTTATTGGTTAATCGCTCGCCTTGCTTTAATTTATTCATTACTTTGACACTATTTCGGTAGATATGTCCTAGAATATTTTCATTGTACTTCGGCGGTTCAAAGAGCATTTTACTCTCCATATCATAGCTGCCATTGTCGTAAAAAACCAAGCGCACCTCCTCGAATGGATAATAACTCGTGCCGTCGTTTAACCCCAAATTGAGATACTCTGTGAGCACAAAGGATTCGGTGTCGTAAAATAGGGTTACTACATCTAAAGAGGAGTAAAACAGTTTAATTTGCTCATTGACAAATTCAATATCCATACGCGAGTAAAAAGGAATCCCGCGAATAGTTGTTTTTTTGCCTACCCAACAGATTACAAATTGCTCTTTAAACACTTTGTAATTGGCATGCATTTCTTTAGATGACTGCATCATATAGCGCACCACACTGTCGAGAACGTCTTTTAAATTATTTTGGGAGCTTTTTTCAATACTCTCCACATCGCTCTTATTGCCGTTGTAAATAAGTACATCATTAGGTACTGAAGTACTGCCAACGCGCGAGAAATACGTGCCTTCTACAATCTCTCCTATACTTCGCTTGAAGGTTGTTAGCGCTGCATTTGGCGATATTGTCACTAAGCCAATTACCTTGTCCTCCGCCAAATCAGTAAATGTCACATTGTCGTAGGTAATACTCGGTGGATTGGCAAAATACGCATTGACTAAGTTTTGAATTTTGCTATCATCATAAAAATCAACTCCAACCAATTCATTGGCATTATCTTCCACACCAACGATAATAAAGGAATTATTTTCGGGATTTGAGTTAGATAAAGCACAAATATGCTTCAAAAATTTTGCTTTCCCCGATTTGGTATGTAAATTTAGCTGCCGTTTCTTATCATAGAAACTATTCTCATCATATTGGGCTAATAGGTTTTTAATAAGTAATCGCTTATTAATCATAGCAAATTATTTTTTGTTCTTAAAATTATAAAAAGAAACCCATAAATCATGCCCAAATATGGAACACCCACTTTAGATTTAACCATCTATTAACAACTTTGTAGCGAATATTTTTTGAATTTGCATGAATAATTAAATGAGCGATATTTTCAGACAAAACTTTTATTATGGAAACACCCGGATCAAATTACGATATTCGAGAATTAAATGAACTAATAGAAAGAGAAAGTGCCTTTATTGACATCTTGACGATGGAGATGAACAAAGCGATTGTAGGTCAAAAGCACATGATTGATCGATTACTAATTGGATTACTAGGACAAGGACACATTTTACTTGAAGGTGTACCAGGGTTAGCTAAAACACTCGCGATAAACACTTTATCTAAGGCAGTAGATGGATCGTTTAATCGAATTCAGTTTACGCCAGATTTACTCCCTGCCGATGTCATAGGTACGATGATTTATAACGTAAAAGAAAACGACTTTTCCATTCGAAAAGGTCCAATTTTCGCGAATTTCATCTTAGCGGATGAGATCAACCGTGCTCCGGCAAAAGTACAATCTGCGCTTTTAGAGGCGATGCAGGAAAAACAAGTGACCATTAGTGATACGACGTATCCCTTGGACAAACCGTTCTTGGTTATGGCCACACAAAACCCCGTAGAACAAGAGGGAACCTACCCATTACCGGAGGCTCAAATGGACCGTTTCATGCTAAAAACGGTTATCGATTATCCAAAGTTGGAGGAAGAACGCCTTGTAATTCGCCAAAACTTAGCTGGAGAAAGACAAACGATTCATCCCGTAGTTACTTTGGATCAGATTAAGCGCGCGCAAGATGCAGTGAAAAAGGTGTATATGGATGAAAAAATCGAAAAATATATACTCGATATTATTTTTGCAACGCGATACCCAGAACAATTCAAATTGGAGAAACTAAAACCATTGATCAGTTTTGGTGCATCTCCACGTGGAAGTATCAACTTAGCTACTGCAGCGAAGTGCTATGCATTTATCAAACGCAGAGGTTATGTGATTCCTGAAGATGTTCGTGCCGTAGTTATTGACGTATTGCGTCACCGTATTGGAGTGACTTACGAAGCAGAAGCAGAAAGTATTACCTCTGTAGATATCATCAATCAAATTGTAAACGAAATAGAAGTGCCATAGTGGATTTCCACTGTCAGTCGATCCCTATTATGGAGGGATTATTCCCTTTTGGGCACTAATTATTTTTGAATAATTCTTTTACAATGGAAACCAAAGAGATTTTAAAAAAGGTAAAAAAGATTGAGATCAAAACCAAGCGTTTAAGTGATCATATTTTTTCTGGGGAGTACCACACTTCCTTTAAGGGACGTGGTATGACTTTTTCTGAAGTGCGACAGTATCAATTTGGCGACGATGTTCGCGCCATCGATTGGAATGTTACTGCGCGCTATAACGAGCCTTATATCAAAGTTTTTGAAGAAGAACGAGAACTGACACTCATGCTTTTAGTGGATATCAGCGGATCGGGAAATTTTGGTTCAACAGATACGTTCAAACAAGAAATAATCACAGAAATAGCTGCAACATTGGCTTTTTCGGCAACCCAAAATAACGATAAGATTGGCCTTATTCTGTTTTCGGATCAAATTGAATTATTCGTTCCTCCTAAAAAAGGAAAAACGCATGTTTTGCGCATTATTAGAGAACTCATTGAGTTCAAACCCAAGAGTCAACAGACCGATCTTGCCATGGCCTTGTCGTATCTGTCTAAAGTAATCAAGAAAAAAGCCATTGTTTTTGTCTTGTCTGATTTTATTACGCCTCCTTACGAGAGCACCTTAAAAATATCAGCCAAGAAACACGACATTACAGGCATTCGCTTGTATGATGAACGAGAAAAAGAACTCCCTAATGTTGGGTTAATCAATGTGTATGATGCAGAGAGCAAACAAGAACAGATGATTAATACAGGCAGCAAAGAGGTGAGACAACAGTATACGGCTCATTTCCTCAAGCAAGAGGATCAATTCAAGAAAACCTTCTTAAAATGTGGTGCTGGTGTAATCAACATGCGTGTTGATGAGAGTTATGTAAAAAAATTATTAGGGTATTTCAAAGCTAGATAAAATGACACTGAATAAAACAACATACAATCTTTTAAGCGTCCTTATTCTTTTGTTATCTCCATCGTTGATGTTCGCTCAGTCACCGCTTGAAGCAAAAGTTGACACAACAAGTATCAAAATTGGAGAGCCTATACAATATACCATTCGAGCAATGGCATCAAAGCACAGCAAGGTGTTATTTCCCGAAACGAAAACACTCGGTCCATTAGAGATCTTAGACTCATATCCCGTTGATACCGTTGCAAAAGATGATGTAGTAACCTTGACCAAAAGATATGAATTGACGCAATTTGATGAGGGTAGTTTTACTATTCCTCAACTCCCTGTAATTATAGATGCAAAACTGTTTCAAACAGACTCTATTCGCATAGAAGTACAAAATGTAGCGGTTGACACCTTAAAAACACCGCTATACGACATTAAATCGATTTCCAAAAATGGCGCTGCACCTTCTACAAATTGGTACTACTTGGCCTTTTTAATTTTATCCATTATTATAGGAGTAATAGCCTATATCTTCATCAAGAGAAGACAGGACAAAAACCTAACAGAAGACGATAAATACAGTACGCCATTTGAAAAAGCGGTGACCAAGTTAAAAGAATTAGAAGAAAAACAGAACTGGACCCGAGGGAATGCTAAACCTTATTACTCTGAGATGACGGATATTGCGCGTGCTTTTATCGAAGACACTTTTGATATCTCTGCTCGTGAGTTAACGACTTTTGAAACAATTTCAATTTTAAAAAATACCTTGCGCGACAAGGATATTAAAATTGATCCAAAAATTATAAAAGAATTTAAACGCGTTTTAGATACAGCGGATTTAGTAAAGTTCGCAAAATCACAACCTGCAGACAATGAAATTGTAGCAGACACGTCAAATACGCAAAAAATCATCAACGAGATCAATGCTGCTTATCCTATTTCTGCAGCCACACAAACGGAGCGCATTCGATTAAGAGAAGAGCGTAAAAGAAAGAGAAAAAGACTGCGTTTGGGGATTCCCCTTATGCTTTCCGGAGCATTGATGTTGGTTATTGGTATTGTTTACCTTGTAAATAGTACGAGTGAGCGAAACCTAAACGTATTCACGTTCAACTCAAGTAAGCGTTTATTAAACCAAGAATGGATTACTAGTACCTATGGAAGTGGTGTTGGTTTAACCGTAAGCACTCCAGAAGTATTGATTCGTAAAAATGACCCAACGGTTGGCGATAGTGGAATTGACGGTATTGAAAGCATTCAACAATTCAAAGGAGGTGACCTAGGTGATCCTATCTTTATTACCTTGAGTACTATTCAAACTGGAAAAGACTTCAAATATTCTGAAGAAGAAATCATGGATCACTCACTCAAGTTAATCATTAAAAACCATACGGTAGATGGCATCGAAATTACCCATGAAAAATTCGAAAATGCCTCTGGATTAACAGGATTAAAGGCAAAAGGAAGCTTATTGCTCAAGTCGGAGAAAGGAAAAGACCAAAAGATTACTTTTGAAAGTGTATTGACGCATGAAAGTAAAACCGTACTGAATCAACTGTGGATTTTCCACAAAACAGAGGATCAATATGCAGATGCAATTAGCGAGAAGGTATTTGATTCCATGCAATACAAACAAGATAAGTAACTATGAGAAACGCAACCTTTTTAAACCCTGAATTCTTTTGGTTGTTTCTACTTTTACCTCTTGTTATTTTCATTTGGTATAGAAACAAAAAGAAACAAAAGCCAACACTAAAGTTAAGTTCAACGGCTCCTTTTCTGGGGCATTCGACTGTTTTAGTTCGCTTATTGCCTTTGTCTATTGTATTGAGAACACTGGCATTAAGTGCCCTAATTGTTGCTTTAGCTCGACCACAAGTCATTAGTGTTGACCATCAAATACATGCAACACATGGGATTGACATTGTTATGGCCATGGATATTTCCGGAAGTATGTTGGCGAAAGATTTAAAGCCTAACCGATTAGAAGCCCTAAAACACGTTGCTGGAGACTTCGTAGCTCAGCGCGTAGCGGATCGTATTGGCATTGTGATCTACGCAGCGGAGGCTTACACAAAGACACCCGTAACCAGTGACAAAACCCTATTGTTAAATTCATTGAGAGATATAAAGTATTCGGATGATTTACGAGATGGAACTGCCATTGGAGTTGGGTTAACAACGGCTATAAACCGCATTAAAACCAGTCCTGCCAAAAGTAAAGTAATCATTCTATTAACAGATGGTGTCAACAATACAGGAACCGTGGATCCTCTTATGGCCACGCAGATTGCGAAAGAATTTAAAATTAAAATATACACCATTGGTATAGGAACAAACGGATTGGCGGAATCGCCTGTGGGTATTCGTCCAAATGGCGAAATCATTTATGAAAAAATCCCTGTTGAACTCGATGAAGCACTAATGAAGACGATCGCTAAAGAAACGGGTGGTCAATATTTTAGAGCAACCAATACTGAAAGTCTTAAAAAAATATACGAGGAAATCAATCAACTAGAAAAGACCAAAATTGACGAGCAGAAGTACGTAAACACAGAGGAGAAATTCCGATTATTTGCCCTTCTAGCTTTTATTTTACTGGCATTAGATTTTATTCTAGGTAAAACCCTTTTTAGAGGATTTATTTAACAGCATTATGTGGGAATTAGATGACAAAAAATATTTTCTATTACTAATTGCAATTGCCGCTATTGCATTGCTCATTGTATGGGAAATACTGTGGAAGAAGAAAGTGCAAAAAACATTTGCAACGACTAAGGCCTTGCAAATACTAGCGCCAAATAGATCTGCGAACAAACCTATACTCAAAGCCTGTTTATACTTTGCCGCACTCATATGCCTAGTAATAGGATTAGTTAATCCTAAAATAGGCACGCGTGTTGTTACGGTAAAACGACAAGGGGTTGATATTGTATTTACCCTAGACGTATCTAAAAGTATGTTGGCACAAGATATGGCACCTGATCGCTTGGCGAAGATGAAGCAATTGACTTCGCAAATTATCAATAGCTTAGGCCCCGATCGAATTGGTATTGTTGGCTATGCAGGAAGCGCTTTTCCCATGCTTCCCATTACAACAGATCACTATGCCGCTAAAATGTATCTACAATCCATGAATACGGACATGGTTTCCTCTCAAGGAACCGCATTAGAGGATGCAATTCACGTGGCTAGTAACTACTTTGACAACCCGCGAACCAGCAAAGTGATGATCCTGATTTCCGATGGAGAAGATCACGGCGAGAATATCGATGCTGCAATTCAAATTGCCAAAGACAAAAACATTAAAATTATCACTATTGGGGTAGGAACGGAAAAAGGAGGACCAATTCCGATCCGCACAGCCAAAGGAATCGAATATAAACGAGATTGGGACAATGAAATTGTCATTACCAAATTAGATCCTTCTACCCTAAAACACATTGCTGATGCAACGGGTGGAAAGTATTTTTACGGATCAAACACACAAGAAATCGTAGACCTAATAACCAATGAACTCAATAAAATTGAGAAAACAGATTTCGAATCCCAACAAATTGCAGAATTTCAATCGCAATTTCAATGGTTTTTAGCCTTGGCCTTTCTATTAATTCTAATTGATTTATTTATTCTTGAACGTAAAACGAGTTGGATGAAGAAGTTAAATCTCTTCAATGAAAAAGAATAATGTTTATAGCTTGTACAAAATGAAAAATATATCTCTTACTTTCCTATTTCTATTTTTTGCTAGTTTGCCCTCATTTGGTCAATCTGCAGGTCGTGCTTTAACCGTAGGTAATGAATCCTATGAGCACAAGCAGTACAATCAATCGGAAGCTGCCTATCGCATTGCTTCTTCTAAGAGTGAAAAAAAGCAAACAGCAACCTATAATTTAGGTAATAGTTTACTTCGTCAAAAGCAGTATAAAGAAGCGATCTCTGCCTATAGCAGAGCCAGTAAAGAAGCCACAACAAAAGAGGCAAGACACAGCGCCTATCACAATTTAGGCAATGCCTATATGGCTGAAAAGAATTATAAAGCAGCAGAAGAAGCCTTTAAAAACGCCTTGAGAAACAATCCAAAAGATGATGAAACACGCTATAATTATGCCGTGGCTAAAAAATTAAATGAAGAAAATCCTCAAAACGACCAAAATCAGGATAATCAAGACAACAAGGATAATCAAGACAACAAGGATAATCAAGACAATAAGGATAATCAAGACAATAAGGATAATCAAGACAACAAGGATAACCAAGATCAGCAAAATAAAGATCAAAACCAGGATCAAAATAAAGACAACAAAGGAGATGATCAGCAAGATGACAACAAAGATCAAGGAGACAATAAAGAGAATAAGGATCAACAACAAAAGCCTACACCTCAACAGCAACAGAGTAAGGAGCAGATGGAGCGAATTTTAGATGCTGTGAATCGCGATGAGCAGGCTGTTCAACAACGATTAATCGACAAGAATAAAAAAGGCGACAAAAAAGCGGAGGCACAAGGAGTATCTTCACAACGCAAAAAAGACTGGTAAGCTTGATATTATGAGAACATTATACTTTTATATTGTATTAATTGGTGTCCTCTTCACCCAATCGTTAACGGCTCAAGTGAACTTCGAAGCGAGTGTGAACAAAGAACAAGTGCCTTTAAATGATGTGGTTCAGATTGAATTCACCATGAATAGTGATGGTGATAACTTTGCTCCACCGTCTTTTGATGCGTTTACTGTGGTTGGTGGTCCTAGTAGTTCGGTGAGTTATTCTTGGATTAATGGAAAGAAATCGTTTAAAAAATCATATTCCTATTTGTTACAGCCTAAGAAGAAAGGAAAATTCACCATTGGCAAAGCGAGCATTCAAATTGAAGGGGAAACGATAACAACAACTCCGATTACAATAACGGTAACTGATGCAGTAGAGCGACAAGATCCACGTCAACGCATGAGTCAAGTGCAACAAGGATCATTGGACAAGGTTCACTTGGTTGCTGAAGTATCCAAATCAAAACCTTTTATCAACGAACCGATTACCATTGTCTATAAGCTGTATTTTAATACTTCAGTTGGCGGTTATAGGGGGAATGAAATTCCGACCTATGACAAGTTCTGGACCTATAGTGTGGACATGCCACAACGCCCAGAATTGAAACAAGGAAAATACAAAGGGGAGCTTTATAACTATGTAGTCTTGAAGCAAGATATTATCATGGCTCAAGAAGTGGGAAAACAGGTCATCAAGCCTTTGTCATTAACAGTACAAGTTGAAGTGCCTACGGGTCGCAGAGATTTCTTTGGCTTTCCTGAATACGGTTTAATTGAAAAAGACTACACTACCCAAGCCATCACCATTGATGCGCAAGATTTACCACAAAAGGACAGACCTGCTAATTTCTCAGGTGGGGTGGGTGATTTTTCACTTAAAGTAACGCCCTCAACTCAAGAGCTCAAAGCAGGTGAACCATTATACCTAACAGTGGCCGTATCAGGTAAAGGAAATTTAAATCTCCTTACCCTTCCTACCCCACTTGCTCATTCTGCTTTAGAAGTATACGATCCCCAATATTCGGAAAAACTAACGCCAACCGCCTTGGGGTTACAGGGAAATCGCACCAACAAATACACGATTATACCGCAATATAAAGGCGAATACAACATCGAACCGATGGAGTTTTCATACTTTGATTTAGCGTCAAAACAATATAAAACGATCAAAACAGACACGATAAAAATCAATGTGCTGGAAGGACCTACTCTACCCACGCACAAAGAAATAGCTGGTGTAGATAGCTCGGATGATCAGGAGTTTTTCCAAAAAAACAAAACGGCATTGACTTTTGTAGAGCAAGAAAAAACGACGTATTGGAACACCTCATTATTTTATTTCTTCTTGTGTGCACCCCTAGTGGCAATTCCGCTATTTGTTCTGAGTAGTCGCATAGGTGCTGCCCGAGCAAATGACGTAGAAGGAAACCGATTGAGAAGAAATAATCGCTTAGCGAAGAAATACTTAGGTGAAGCGAAGAAACACCTGAATGACAAGGCGTTGTTCTATGAAGCGTTAGAGCGTTGTTTACACAACTTCTTGAAGGCCAAATTGAAAATGGAGACCAGCGAAATGAGCAATGATAACATTACGGAAATTTTGCAGGAAAAAGCCATTACACCAGAGGCTATTCAGTCGTTTATGAGCCTTAAAAACGCTTGTGAATGGGCGCGTTACACCCCAACAGAACAAGTGAATATTGCAAAAGATTACGAAACGGCAATTGATGTAATTGATCAATTGGAAAAACAATTTAAGTCCTAATGAGAAAGTTAACTTTATATCTTGTATTTGCTTTGTTTGGCCTAGGCACCTATGCACAAACAACGGATTGGCAAAAAGCTTTTGACAAAGTGAATGAAACTTTTCAAAAGGAACACTTTAAAGAAGCCATTGAAGGATACTTGACCCTAGCGAATTCATATGAAAACTCGCCAGAGTTGTACTATAACCTCGCCAATGCCTATTATAAATCGGGAGCTTATGTCGACGCAATCTATTACTATGAAAAGGCCTTACAATTGGCACCTAATATGCAAGAAGCCAAGACAAACCTCAATTTTGCGAAAGAGCACTTAGAAGACGATATCACTATCATTGAAGAATACGACAAAAAAGATATCGCCCATCAGACGTTGGGCAAACTATCCGTTGATGGTTGGGCCATTATAGCGACGTTGAGTAGTATAGCGTTATTGCTGTTCTTTATCGTGTATTACAAGACACACAACAGCAGGAGTAAGCGCATCCTATTCGTTGCTATGTTGCTAAGTGTTATAGTGGGTATTTCGAGTATATACGCTGCTGTTTTTGAAACGAATTATACAAAAAACGCCGAAATAGGCCTTGTATATTCAGCCAAAACAGCGCTAAAAGAAGACGCTAAAACTACCTCAACAACAGTCAGAGAACTCCACAAAGGAACCAAAGTCTATATGCTGGATCGCAAAGGGCTATGGATTAAGGTTCGCTTAGAAAATCAAGAAACGGGTTGGATAGACAAAGAAGCTATTCGCGAAATTTAAATAGACTCAGGCGTAGGTGTTTGCAAAACATCTACGCTTTTTTCAAATAAATAGGCAACCATTTGGAATAAACTAGGAAAAATATGCTCAGAAACAAACAAGTAGATTTGATAACTTTTTGCTTGATTCAAGGTTTCAGGCGATACGAGAATAAAAAAACTATTGATCTGATCAACGAGTGCATAGAGTAGGCTCATCACTAGAATAACGACGAATAGCTGAAAAATTGCTCCCAGCAAGCGATTGAACAAGCCTAAAAAAGCGGCCTCAAAAACTTTAGTTGCAATTTGCGCCGCTAACCGAACTACTAAAATTGCGAGGATAAAAGCGATCACAAAAGAAAAGACTGGTAAAAAACTAGATTCCCAACCCCATTGTTGCTGTAAAAAATCTTTCACTACATTGGAAAACTTTAAAGCCCCTATCGTCCCTATCAAAAGCGATAAAAAAGCAACAACGGACACAAAAAAACCCTTTTGTACTCCTTTAAACACACCAAAAGCCAGGGCTAAAACAACTAAAATATCTAATAGCATATCATCCACATTTAATAGTTCACTAAATTATTATTTTTTCTATAAAACTGCATCATTAGGAAATTGTATCTTTGTTTACTCAAACAAACAACAATATGGCAAGAGATGAACAATTAAAAAAGCGATGGGAAGATGTGGTACAAAAAATATCTACTCGCTTTGGCGATGGCGAAGTCCTCGACTTAGAATCAATCATCTATCTTATTGGAGTTCAGGAATTAGGTAAAATTAAAAAACGATATAAAAAAGACGAAAAAGTTAATTTAATGCATATCGCAATATGTCGCCTACTTGAGCCCTATGGATATTATGAATTCGATCACTATGACGACGATGGTTGGCCCCATTACAACGTGAAAGAACAATTACCTGCACTTCGCGCAGGGGAACAAAGTGTACTGATGAAGGAGGCCATCGTTCAGTACTTCTTAGAGTTAAAATATATTGATTAAAATGCGCATATATAAAAATTTAGCATGCTTTAAATTTTATGTCTAAATGAAAAGCAGTAAATTTGCCTTTTACTTTACTTAAAATGATAGATAAAATAAAAGAATACATCGGTGAGGCAGAACATTTCCATACTGATAACAAAGAACAACTAGAAGCTTTTAGAATTAAATTCCTTTCAAAAAAGGGAATTTTAAATGAATTATTTGCCTACTTCAAAACCGTTCCTAACGAGCAAAAAAAGGAATTCGGTCAGGCGATTAATACACTAAAAAGCGCCATTGAAACTAAAGTAAAAACCATCCAAGAGGAATTAGAATCTAAGAATGTACAAGGATTATATGGCGATTTAACTCGTCCTGGTTATCCGACACTAATTGGATCAAGACACCCAATTTCCCTTGTGAAGAATCAGATTGTTGATATTTTTAACAGCATAGGTTTTACTATTTCTGAAGGTCCAGAAATTGAAGACGATTGGCATAACTTCTCTGCATTGAACTTTCCTGACTATCACCCAGCACGTGATATGCAAGATTCCTTCTTTGTTCAATCGAATCCTCAACACTTATTGCGTACTCACACTTCATCAGTGCAAGCGCGCTATATGGAGGATCACAAACCGCCATTGCGAACAATTTCTCCTGGACGCGTATTTAGAAATGAGGATATTTCATCTCGCTCTCACTGTATTTTCCATCAAGTAGAAGGATTGTACATTGATAAAGATGTGTCTTTTGCTGATCTAAAACAAACCTTATTGTACTTTACAAAAGAGATGTTTGGAAAATCAAAGATTCGCTTGCGTCCTTCTTATTTCCCGTTTACGGAGCCAAGTGCAGAAGTAGATATCTATTGGGGGTTAAAAACAGAAGTAGACTATCGAATTACAAAAGGAACGGGTTGGCTAGAAATCATGGGATGTGGAATGGTTGATCCAAACGTTTTAACCAACTGTAACATCGATGCAAATGAATATAGTGGATTTGCTTTTGGGATGGGAATCGAGCGTATTGCTATGTTATTATACCAAATCAGCGATATTCGCATGTTCTACGAAAATGATGTGCGCTTCTTAGAGCAATTCAAATCAAACTTTTAATCGCATTTTATACAATACAAAAGCCCGATACAGTGTATCGGGCTTTTTTTTGGGAAGTATGTAAAATAAACTAAATTCAGGTCTCCCCCCAATATATCAAACGACTTTTAAAAGTCTTTTTTAAATCCAAACAGTAAGCCATCCTTGAAGAATGCACTACCTTGATAGGCGCGTACATAATCTACTCGAAACCCTTTCATGCTGCGAATACCGATATTGGACAATCCAACGGTAAACTCTTGGTAAGCTTTCATGTCTGATGTTGTAGCATTGTGATAACCCGCCACTACATTCCATCCCGTCCATTTAAGCAAAGGCAAACGATTCATAATAAATCCCTTGAAGTTATACTCAAGATGTGTTTCCACGTAGGATTTATTCGTACTCAAGCTGTAATATGGCAACAAATTAAAAGAACTCATGCGATCATTTTCAATAGTTAAATGCGTCTGATTCCCTGAAAAGTGTTTGCGATCCACATACGAAATATCATCTCCATCAAAGAAGTGCCCTCCTTTTATGTGATAGGACAACTCCCCCTTATTGCTGAAGGAAAGATCCTGCTTCACTCCAGCCACAACTAAGTCGTAATTATAGCCTTTTAGGTTGCCACTAAATGCTTTTTCATAGCCAATATTAATTTTTGGATAAGTGGTATTGGGAATATACCAACGCTTGTCTGGATAAGACACGTATTTCATCCCCAAATTGAGTGTTAGTCCTAGCTTAAACTTATACAGGTGATGCAATTCAATAGGAGCGCTTAAGGCATTTAAAGGCGCTGTAGGATCGTTGGAGGTATAAGCCCTACTTCCGGTATAAAAAGATCCATTGGCATTGTTAAACAACGGCTTTCGCTGTTCATATCCCAACTCTGTGCCAAGTGATACTGCTTGATCGAAGAATTTTCCGTTATAGCCGACATAGACCTCTTCGTTGTTGTAATACTTGGCGAAGTTTTTCCTAAATAGCAAGGAGAATAGACTATTAAACTGCTCACTGATATTATCCGGATGGAACTGTTTTATTTTAGTTCCCCCTCTGACATACATCAACGATTGATGTAGATCATTCAAGCGATGACTTAGCGTACCATAAGCGCGGAAACGCTCAGAGGCGAACCCATAATCAAAAGAAGCCTTAGCACTTGTATACGATATCTTGTCCTTTCCATAGAATTGAGCAGATACACCTGAACCCATATAGAAGCCCTGAACGGTATTAAAACCAATGGTTTCTAAATTAATCAATCCATCGTAAGCAAATCGAAAACGCTCTTCTTTGCTTTTGTAGTTGTATCCCAAAAGAGGAGAAGTCAGCGTAAATTTATTATAAACTACCCGAAGGCTATCTCTATAAGCTGGCGATTCCTTGCGTTCACGTATGCTATCTTTAAAGTGGTAATCTTGCGCTTCTTCTGCCGTTAAGGGGTACAAACGATGATTGATCCAAAACTCATCTTCCTTTTTATTGGCATCTTTGGCAAAAGATAAAACTTCCTTACCAAAATCCGCTCTAGTAAAATTTGGCGCGAAATCGTAGTTGTTGAATACGCTCAAGAACACCCCTTGTCCTTTAAAGCCAAATAAGCTAATCAATATATCCAAGGTTTGTGAACGCTTGACCCATGTGTTATTCGCTTGGTTATAAAAGAAATTTTGACTTATTGTGATTGATTCGAGAAAGGGTTGTTGTAAACTAATCCCTGTTACTGTAAGATCTACTCCATATAAAGCCGCCGAATCATCGACAATATAAATATCTCCGTAGAAAACAGGCTGATTCTTAACTTTAGGAGTTACTTTGATTTTATTAATCAATACGCCATTGTCTTTGAAAGTTGCCTCTAAATTAAATCGATAAAAAGAAAATGCTTGATTAGCCAAAGGAGAAATCAGTTGTAGATCAAAATCTGCGACGCGAAATTGATTGTCATAGAAATCGTACATCGACTCATCGGCTGTATTAAAACTATAGCCGTTGTTGTTTCCACTAACCTTAGAAGCAATTATGTGTTCTTTTAACTGATTTGGTTTTTGATATTTTAATTGGGAGACAGTTTCTGACAAGTAAAGAATCCCTTGGCCTAAGGAATCTAATCCGTTAGCTTTGTCTTGGCCAACATAGACTTTGTCTTGGACAAATTTGGGTATTTTTAAGCTCTTAATCATACCCTTAGAGTAAAAGTCGGCCGTAAAAGAAGCGACTCCCTGTGTATTTTTTGCTTTGTTGGCAATCGCACGACGAATAATCTCATCTGCCGGATTTTTTCCTACATTAATGACAATATCGTCCAATTGGAATTCTTCTTCTTGAAGGACAATATTCAGCGTCAAGGGACGTCCATCGTATTGCACGCTTTTTCTCTCGGTTTTATAGCCTAAGAACTGAAAGACAAGAGTAGCATTGCCCGTTGATTTTGGCAAAATTTCATATTCTCCTTTGTCGTTACTGATAACTCCTTGTTGTGTTTGCTCTAAAATAACAGTTGCATAACTAATGGGTATTCCTGCTTGATCAACAAGTGTTCCCCTGACCTGAGCAAAGGAAAACAGGGAAAAGGAACACACCAATAAGGTGATTATTTTTTTCATGTAGTAGATGTTGGTTGATACAACATAAGACGTCACCTTAGCTTTTATGTTACATTCCTTTAAGAAAATCTTTCATTTTCAATCATTTATCATATAATAAAAGCGACTTATTTCCGTCGCTCAACTATTTTATTTATCTGTTTTCTCTTGTTATTCCGCAACTATTTTCTTCTTTTGTTCTAGTAAGTCAGCCTCAACTTGAGGAACGACAACTCTTTTTAGAATATAGAGGTAAAGGACGGTCAAGGTCAGCAGTAAAGATGAAAAAACAACAGAGGATGTCGCGAATACAGGATTGTCTTGTACTGAAAATCGATGCATTGCAAAGCGAATGACCCAAAAAGTGATTACATAATAGGGCCAAATTTCTAAATTATACAAAACTGAATGCAACAACCACAAAGCTTCCCCTCTTTTTTTTCGACCTTGTTTTTGACGGTATAAGTGCCACAATTGATAGAACAAGAAAGAAGTACCCAAAAAGAGCAACCCCAATTGTATACTTTCATACGTATCGACATTTACCTGATTTATTAGCGCGAACAGCACTAAAAAAAGAGCTAGGGTAACCACAATTTTGGGAACTGTAAAAAAAGACTTCAACAGCGCAAAGCTTTTTTTGTAATAGGCATTAGTCAGCTGCTTTATTTTCTGCTCGACCACATCGCTGAACCCAAAAACGCCGAACTTTTTAAAAGCAACCTCAAGTGCCTGTTCAAAAGACAGTTGAGTATCCTTTTGCCACTGCGTTTCGATATCGTTGGCTAAATGATCGACCAATTCCAACTCAACATCGTAAAACTCAACATAGTGTTGACGGACAAAGCGGTGAAGTTCTTCTATTTCTTGAAGTGTAATTTTTCTCTCCATAGTTTTTCTATTTACAGTAATTGCCATTTGATTTGGTATATTTTTTCTTTTTTGTAGTCAATTCGCCAATGAATCATATAAAATAACATCACCAATCCGATGAAAATGTAGAAGTAAAAAAACCAATCACCGCTCGCAATGAATTTCATTTGAGTGAGTAGCGGCAGCATAACAAATATGCTTTGTACCCATCCGAGTCGTTTAAATTCCACTCGCAAGAACGCACCTGTTGCGGTGTACAACGGAATATCTTTCATCAAACTACGATTGAATATATAAAATATTCCAATACTTATATAAAGGGCAAGTAGTGTCCCTAATCCCCATACGATATCCGCATCTAAGTCTATAAAACGATAAAAAAAGCTACCGATCCCTAAAGTGGTTAACGCACCAAAGAAACAAGCTTTCGCTCCCCGTCTTAACCGCTCTTTATTCCACTGCTGAGCAATAAATTTCGGAATGCCTCTAAAGAAAAAAGAAGCAGGTTTCAACAACTCATCCCATTTTGCAATCACCAAGACAAAAGCTTCATCATAGCGCTTTGCGTTATGGAGTTCTTTCTCTATATCTGCTGCAATATGATCGACTACTTCGGCGCGAATATCCATGTAATACAAGCGATAGTGTTCTAATAAAAATTGGTCAATATGTTGAAGTTGATGTGGTGTAAGTGTTTGCATTCGTGTTCCTATTTAGATTATATAGATTGAGTGTTCACATGGCGATACTGTTGCATCACTTGACTAGCAAAAAAGACATTCAAGATCAACAAGTGAACAGCTACAACAAGTAGATGATACGGAGACAATAAAACATCTGCTGCAACGTCCTTTCTCAGGTGAAACATCGCAACGGTTAACGAGATAATATTCACCAACATCACACTGCCTAAGGCGTGCATGTAGAACTTCATTTCATAACTCTTTTGCTTAAAAAAGCGCTTTTGTACCACCACGGGAATAAAAAATCCGAGTAAGATACAGCCAAAACTAATCCAAGGGCTAGGGGTTAATTCCATAACCTGAAAATGTCCAAGGAACCAACTAGTCAAAAACAAAAGAGCAAAAAAGAAGTAAAATACCGCATCTTTACGACACAATTGCTTTACAATACACGTTGGAATACCTTGTTGTCCCAGCACAGGTTTTAATTCAAAATGCCATTTTCTCAGCACCTGCTTTTTTGCTTGTGCGTACTCAACCCCTTGCTCAAGGTAGTCCTCAATTTCACAGGCGATATGGTCCACAACCTCATCGCGAAATGCTTTGAACTCTAAGTGATACACTTGAAGTAAAAAGGCATCTATTTCTTCTATTTGATTGATATTCAGTTTTTTCATTTTACACAAACTCAGAGATTAAACATAGTACAAAACACCGTTTTACCGTCTTTTGTTCAAGGTATTGGTTATTTGACTACCTTGTATTTTTGATATTTACAGTATTTTCTAAATCGATAGAACAAAAAAGAGTTGAAAATCATATAGTAAACAACAAAAAAACTAAAAGTAAACTGCTGTTGCATGTCCCTCCAGATAAGATAAAAAACAGTCTCCACAGTTATAAACATAGCACTCGTCATCAAAACGTTCCTTGCTTTGCCTCTAAAAAAATCATAGCGATAATCTTGTACTTGTTTTGATTCTTTATATATAACAAAAACACCATAGGCATTCGCAATGAACAAACAACTCATCAAAGCCACCTGATTAAATTGTACATACCACACTGCCAATAGCAAGGGAATAGATAAAATCCCAGCAATCAGTAGAGATTGAAGCGCTACTATATTGTATTCCCTATTCAATTGATTTAAAATAAAATGGGGAATACCCTTGTATACGCCTTTATCATTGGCTATCAATCGAACATTCCAAGTTCTAAAAACAAGTGTGGTTGCTTCTTCATAGGTTTCTCCCTGATTCATTAGCTCTTCTATCTCACAAGCGATGTGATCGAGCACTTCATTGCGAATGTCATCCTGTTGCAACCTGTATTTTTGCAGTAAGCGCTTCTCAATATCCTGCACTTGTTCAAGGGAAATTTTTATTGTTTGTTCCATAATACCGTAATTTATTCAATAGTTAGGTCAATTTCAGGTTTACGATATTTTGCATATTGCGAATGAAACTTTCTAACTCTTCCATTTTATTATCCGTTTCCTTAACACCACTTTCGGTTAGCTTATAGTATTTTCTTACCCTTCCATCGACGCGTTCCATATCTACATCTAAAAACCCTTCAGCCTCTAACTTGTGTAGCGCTGGATAAAGTGCTCCTTCGGTTAAACTCATCTCCCCTGTGGTAATTTCCTTTACTTTTTGGGTGATTTCATAGCCATACATGCGGCCATTTTCAGCCAGTAACTTCATGATAATAGTATTTAAGCTACCCTTGTATAATTGTTGTTGCTTTGCCATATATAAGAATCTTAGGTATACAAATATAGTACTTTTTTAATACCTATAACTTATAGGTATAATAATTTTCGCTAATCTGAGTTCTAAAAACTTCCTTTTACTCCACGGGTTTTGTATTTTTGCCCAAAATAAACAGAACTAAACCATGTCAAGATTCAACAATTTAACGGTAAAAGAGATTCGAAGAGAAACTCCACATGCGGTATCTATTGCATTGGATGTTCCGGCATCCTTTCAACAGGAGTATACCTTTGTTGCTGGGCAATATCTCAATATTAGCTATGAACATAACGGCAAAGAGATAAGACGAGCTTATTCGATCTGTTCGACCCCGCAAAGTGGAGAGATTCGCATTGTGGTAAAAAAAGTAGAGCAAGGTGTGTTTTCCACCTATGCTAATGAAGAGTTGAAAGTTGGTGATCAATTAGCAGTAGAGGCTCCAGAAGGGCGTTTTACATTTACCCCCAATCCAGAGGTAACGGCTAATTATGCGGCTTTTGCTGCTGGTAGTGGTATTACGCCTGTTATGTCCATTTTGCAAAGTGTCTTAACCCAGGAGCCAAACAGCACCTTTGTTTTAGTCTACGGAAATAAATCAAGAGAAGAGACCATTTTCCACGAACAATTACACAAGCTTCAGGAGCAATACCCTGAAAGGCTTTACGTTCACTTCGTATATTCGAGGATGCGAGAAGGGGATTCGCTTTTCGGTCGCATTGACAAAGCAGCGATCAATTTTGTAGTTAACAACAAACACCAAGACAAAACTTTTTCGAGCTTTTTCTTGTGTGGGCCAGAAGATATGATTGACCTGGTAAGTGAAACCCTTCAATCGAAAGGCGTGGAGAAGGACAACATTTTATTTGAGATTTTCACTCCTAATACCGATGGAAATAATCCTATAGAATCCCAAGGAGGTAGCACAAGAGTTACGGTTATTGTTGACGATGAAGAATCGAGCTTTGAAATGCCGAAAAGTCAAGCGCTATTACATGGTGTATTAGAAGCAGGCATAGATGCGCCATACTCTTGTCAAGGTGGAATTTGCAGCTCTTGTATGTGTCGAGTGACCAAAGGATCTGCAACGATGAAGCGCAATAGTATTCTTACAGATGATGAAGTTGCTGAAGGATTAATTTTGTCGTGTCAGGCAATTGTCACTTCAGATGAAATTCACATCAACTACGATGATATTTAATAAAAAATGCTGAGATTCTCTCAGCATTTTTTATTACAATCCTAGACTATTTATCTGATCTTCGAAGATAGATATACACCTTTTTCATCCCTCCTGGACGTGTATAATGAGACAATTGGTCTTCTATTCGAAGATAGCCCGCTTGAAAGCCAATTTCTAATTCTCCTTTATACTTTTTTGATTGTGTAGTCGGAGCTTCTATTTTACCTCCCGTTAGCGGGTCAATAACAAAACCTCCAATTAAATTTAAATTTGTAAACAGATAACCCGGTCTAACGATGTTGTTTTGTACCATGTGAATCTCTGCGAAACCACCCACACATTTTTTTTCGTGTCGTCTATACTCTAAACGAACAAAATTATCATGCTCATCGTAGATAGGTGTCAACATATCTTCTTTCAAACAACTGTCTGAATCACTAGGCAAGAACCCTACGTTTCTACCTTCTATTTTAATTCCCGCATAAAAATAACTAGCTTTTCCCAGTTCAGAAAGATCCGTCAAAGGAGTATATTCGGAATTGAAAACAGCATCATACCCTTGTGAGTCCTCATCTGAGGAGCAACTAGCAATAAAAGGGATTATTAATAACAAGATGAAAATTCTTATATGTCTCATATTCTAACTATTTAACATAAAATTAAATTAAAAAAGAATATAAACCTAATTCAAAAAAAAATTACAATACCAAACGCATTAATTTATCTTTTATGCCTTTGAAGTCAAAGGCATTCACTACCCATTCAAATTCATTTTTAATTTCGTCATTCATCAAATGTCCAATACTACCTTGATGGGTATGCTCAACCTTTTTAACGGGTTGATAGGTACCTTCTTCAATTGCTAATCCAATTTGTTTGTAGGCTTCTCTAAAGGGTATTCCTTTTAAGACCAAATCATTCACTACCTCAACACTAAAAAGGTAATCGTACTTCGCATCTGCTAGAATTGTTGGATTTACTTGCAGGTGTTCCAACATCAATTGTGTCATGGCTAGACATTCTTTTAACGAAGTAAACGCTGGGAAAAGATTTTCCTTGAGCAATTGCAGATCACGGTGATAACCTGAGGGTAAATTGGTTGTCATAAAGGCAATTTCATTGGGTAGGGCTTGTATTTTATTGCAACGCGAGCGAATCAATTCCAATACATCGGGATTCTTTTTATGTGGCATAATGCTCGAGCCTGTGGTTAGTTGATCTGGAAAGGCGATAAAATTATAATTCTGGCTCATATACAAGCAACAATCCATTGCCCACTTACTAAGCGTAGCAGCAATAGCCCCCAGTGCTTGTGCTACTAATCGTTCGCTTTTTCCTCTTCCCATTTGTGCGTAAACGACGTTGTAATTCATACATTGGAAGCCCAGGAGTTCTGTCGTCAATTGTCGATCTAGGGGAAAAGAAGAACCATAGCCCGCTGCTGAACCTAAAGGGTTTTTATTGACCACCTTCCAAGCGGCTAACATCATTTCTAAATCATCGACTAAACTCTCGGCATATGCCCCAAACCACAGTCCAAAAGAAGAAGGCATTGCCACCTGCAAATGAGTATAGCCTGGCATTAACACCGCTTTATGTTGATTGCTCAATTGTTGAAACGTTTCAAAAACACCTTTCACCTGTTGCACCACACTTTCAATTTCATGGCGGAAATACAACTTCAAATCGACCAAAACCTGATCATTTCTAGAACGCCCTGCATGTATTTTTTTTCCTGCCTCGCCGATTCTTCTCGTCAAAAGCAATTCGACTTGGGAGTGAATATCCTCCACATCTTCTTCAATCTGAAAAGTTCCCGCTACGATCTCATGATAAATAGCCTTTAACTCTTTCTGAATAGTGGCTAATTCAGTTGCCGACAGCAACCCTATTTGTTGTAACATCTGGGTATGCGCCAAAGACCCTAGCACATCAAAAGAGGCTAAATTCATGTCCAACGTTCTATCTTGACCAACAGTAAATGCTTCAACCGCTTGATCTACTGCTGTGTTTTTTTGCCATAATTTCATTTTACTTCACAATTTGATTCAACATTTCAATATACAGGCTTATGCCCTGTTCTATCTCCTCGATATACACATATTCATCCGCCGTATGCGACCGTGCAGAATGACCAGGGCCACACTTTAAAGAAGGAATAGCTAACAAAGCTTGATCACTAGTTGTGGGAGAACCATAGGTATTACGTCCCAATTGAATACCCGCTTGTACAATCGGATGTTCTTTAGCTATAGAGGAGGGTTTTAAACGCGTTGAACGCGCATCCACCTCACAATCCACCTGTTGTTGTACGATTTCCAATACCTCCTCATTTGTATAGGCATCGGTGACGCGAATATCCACTACAAATGAACAAGTAGCAGGAATAACATTGTGTTGGGTTCCAGCCTGAATCATAGTCACACTCATCTTAATTGGTCCAAATTCTTCTGATACTTTAGGAAACTGGTAGGTATTAAACCAATTGATAGCTTCAATAGCCTTGAAAATAGCATTTTCGCCTTCATTTCGCGCGGCGTGACCAGAGCGTCCCCTCGCAACACAGTCCAATACCATCAACCCACGTTCTGCTATTGCCAAATGCATCTGTGTAGGTTCGCCCACAATGGCAAAATCCAAGTTTCCTAACTTGGGAAGAACGTACTCCAAACCAGCTGTCCCAGAGATTTCCTCTTCAGCAGTAGCGGCAATACAAAAATTGTATTTCAAATTTTCTTGCTTGTGAAAGTGGAGAAAAGTAGCCAACAACGAGACTAAACAGCCCCCTGCATCATTGCTCCCCAATCCGTATAATTTACCCTCACTGTGCGTAGGCATGAAGGGATCTCGGGTGTAATCCTGATTTGGACGTACCGTATCGTGGTGAGAATTCAACAGAATTGTCGGTTTACTCGCATCGTACTGTTGATTAAACGCCCAAACATTATTGAGTTCGCGATGTACTTCCACCCCCTGATCTGTTAAAAATTTAGCCAATAGCGTCGCCGTTTGATCTTCTTCTTTACTAAAAGAGGGAGTTGCAATTAATTTCTCTAGCAGTTTTATTGCTTGTATACTTCTTTCGTTTTTCATTTTTTTAGTTAATAGTGGCTAATCGTTGTTCCTGCCATGGGATCTAGAAGATCTTGTGCTTGTTTAATGCAAACGCGATACACCTCTCGTTCAACAGCCGCAAGCGCATTGGCAATCTTGGGCACCATCCCTGTTGCTATTACCCCCTCCTCTTTTAGTTGATTAAAAATAAGCGGGTTAATCGTATGAATTACAGATGAATCATCGTGTATATCTCGTAATACTCCTTTGCGTTCAAAACAGTAAACCAAATCAACTTGATAATGTCTTGCCAAGGCAATTGCTAAATTTGAGGCAATTGTATCCGCATTTGTATTCAATAGTTGTCCTTGTTGATCCGCTGTTATCGCCGAAAAAACAGGGCAAAGTTCTAGTTCTAGCAATTGTTTCAAACGTTTGCCATTGACCTCTTCAGGGGTAAAATCACCAACAAAACCATAATCTATGGTCGTTACAGGACGTCTTTGACTAGTAATCAACTGAGCATCCGAGCCTGAAACACCAAGGGCATCACAGTTTCTTGTTTGCAATTGGGCGACAATTTGCTTGTTAATCCATCCTGCATAAACCATAACAGTAACCGCTAACATGTCTTCGGAAGTAATGCGTCTACCCTCTACCATTTCAGTAGGAATACCCAGGGAATCCGCCAATTTAGTCGCTATTTTTCCTCCTCCATGTACTAAAATTTTTAGTGTATCCAATTGAGCAAAAGCAGTTAAAAAATCGCTTAATGCTTTTGCATCATCTACAATATTTCCACCTATCTTAATTACTGTTAGTTTTTGCATCTTTATTTATTTTTCAACATTTCTTGTAAAACCACTTGTGCAGCCCATACTCTATTCCCCGCTTCTTCCACAACAAGTGAATGTGGGCTATCCAAGACTTCCGCAGCGAGAACCAAATCGCGTCTGACAGGTAAACAGTGCATTACTTTTGCTTGATTAGTGGCTTTCAAATGTTCCAAGGTCAACATCCACGAAGGATCCGTACACGTAATCTGCCCATAATTTTCATAGCTAGACCAATTTTTAACGTAAACAAAGTCAGCTTCTTCCAAGGCTTCCTCTTGATTGGTTGTACAAGTTGCACTTTGAGTGAATTCTCCTTTTAGGGCATAGCCCTCCGGATGGGTGATAACGAAGTCAATTAATCCTTCTTTTTCCGCTTGTAACATCCATTCAGCGAATGAATTGGGTACTGCTTGTGGCAGAGATTTAACGTGAGGGGCCCAAGTTAAAACGACCTTTGGTCTCTTTTTCAATGGAACGTATTTCTTTGTCACTTCGTCATACTGGAAATTGCCGTGCTCGACAATAGTGATTAAGTCAGTAAAACTCTGTAAAGGGTGTCTTGTTGCTGCTTCTAAGCTCACTACAGGCTTGCCACAGTATTGTACAAATTTGTGAAAAAGAGCTTCACTATAATCTTCTTCAGCATTTTGTAACCCTGGAAAAGAGCGCAAACCTAGAATATCACAATATTGTCCCATTACAGCAGCGGCCTCTTTGATGTGCTCTGCCGTATTTCCATTCATGACAACACCGTCGTTTGTTTCCAGCGCCCAACCCTCAGAGGTCATATTCATTACCATCACGTCCATGCCGAGATTCATAGCCGCTCTTTGTGTACTCATACGTGTACGCAAACTCGGATTTAAAAACACCAACCCCAAGACTTTGCGTTTTCCCAAATGTTCATTTTGAAACGGATTAGCCTTGCATGCCATTGCGCTGTGTATTGCCTCAGATAAGGAAGGTAGATCGTGTATTGAAAAAAACTGTTTCATCGGTTCTCCTATTAATATTGTTGTATTCTCTTACTGAATTTGGTTAAAAATAGGTCTGCATCGCCTTTGGTAAGATTCAAAGCCGGCAGTAAACGAATGACGTTAGGACTTGCATTTCCAGTAAAAATGTGGTCTTTAAACAGCAAATCTTGGCGCATATTATTTAGTTCAACAGGGAGGTCGATGCCTATCATTAGTCCTTTTCCTCTCACAGCTTGAATTCTATCAAAAGAGCTGAGCTCATTCAACAAATAATTCCCTATTGTTTTGGCTTGTTGCAGTAATTGTTCTTGTTGCATCACTTCCAAAACGGCCAATGCAGCTGCACAAGCCAAGTGATTCCCACCAAAGGTAGTACCCAATTGGCCGTGCCACGGTTTGAACTCAGGTGAAATTGCTAAGGCGCCAATAGGAAAACCGTTGCCCATCCCCTTGGCCATGGTATATATATCCGCTTGAACACCCGCATCATGGACGGCGTAAAAAGACCCCGTTCTACCGTATCCACATTGAATCTCATCAGCAATAAAAACAGCGCCATACTGCGTGGTTAAGGCCCTAATCTTCTGTAAAAATGCCGGTGTAGCAACTTGAATACCTCCTACACCTTGAATACCTTCAATTATGACAGCCGTAACCTCCTCTCCATAGGAGGCAAATGCAGACTCTAGTGCTTGTTCATCATTAAATGGTAGGAATATCACTTGGTCCGTTTCATTTATTGGTGCACTTAGCTTGGGGTTAGCCGTGGTAGCAACTGCTAGAGAGGTTCGTCCGTGAAATGCAGCTGTAAAGGCAATTACCTTTTTTCTTCCATTGTGAAACGAAGCGAGCTTTAGTGCATTTTCATTGGCTTCTGCTCCTGAATTACACAAAAACAATTGATAAGCGGCAATCCCTCCTACCTCTCCCAATAGGGTAGCTAATTGTTGTTGAAGAGGAATCTCAATCGAATTGGAGTAAAATCCTACCAAGTCCAATTGCGCTTTTAGAGCCTTTACATAGTGAGGATGTGTATGTCCAATGGATATAACCGCATGACCTCCATAGAGATCCAAATAGGCTTGTCCGTTTGCATCGAAGACATAACTTCCCTGTCCTTTAACAATTTCAATTGGGTGTAAAGGATATACATCATATAATTTCATCATAATGGGTCGATTTTTTAAAAAGCAGACGCTTTTAGCATTAAACCTGTTTTTTCGTCTAATCCGAATAATAGATTCATATTTTGAACGGCTTGTCCAGAAGCTCCTTTCAATAAATTGTCGATGGCGCTGGTAATCAACACATCATTTTGGTGTTTTTCAATCGAAATCAAGCATTTATTGGTGTTTATTACTTGTTTCAGGTGAATTCCTTCCGCACTAAAATGAGTAAAAGGATGAGACGCATAGTAATTTGCATACAGCATTTGCAGCTCGCTTAACTCCAAAGAAGAGCTGAGCACCACACGTGCAAAAATTCCTCTTGTAAAATCCCCTCGTTCTGGAATAAACTTAATTGAAGGTATTCCCTTGTGTTGCAGCTGTGTTAAACTAGCACCTATTTCTGCCAAATGTTGATGGGTGAAAGCTTTATAGACTGAGGTATTATTGGCTCTCCAACTAAAATGAGAGGTAGAGGCTAAGCCTTGACCTGCACCTGTTGAACCCGTAACGGCCTGTATGTAAATAGAATCAGACAACATTTGTTGTTGCGCCAGAGGGAGCAAAGCCAATTGAATTGCCGTTGCAAAACAACCTGGATTAGCGACATATTGTGCTACTTTTAGCTGGGTTCGATTTAACTCAGGCAAGCCATATACAAAGGGGTTCTCCTGCGACTTTAGCCTAAAATCCTGACTTAGGTCGATAATTTTCACCTCTTTGCCAAAGGGGTGTTTTTGCAAAAATGCCATAGCATCCCCATGTCCTACACACAGAAAAACGACGTCAACAGTTGCTGATAGTTCATTGGTAAACAGCAGATCCGTATCGCCAAACAAGTCAGTATGTACGCTGTGAATGGGTTGATTGGCATGGCTATTCGAATGCACAAAAGCTAGTTCTACAAAGGGATGCAACAGCAATAAACGCAAAAGCTCACCGCCTGTATAGCCTGCACCACCTACAATGCCAACTGTAATTTTGTCTTTACTCATCGTCTTGTGTATTTACTTTGTGCCAAATCATCACTTGATTACCAAATATTTTTGAAAATCCCTTTACATCTTCCCCTGTCCAAGAATTATTCATCTCGCCGTAGCTACCGAAGTCATTAGACATTAAATCGTGTTTTGATTCAATTCCTTGAACGACAAAACGATGAGGATAAAGTGCAACCCAGACTTTACCGCTAACGGTTTTTTGCGTACTCAACAAAAAAGCTTCCATGTCGCGCATAATGGGATCGTGGAACTGTCCTTCGTGTAAGAAGTTGCCATAACTTGAACTTAGTTGTTCTTTCCAACTCAACTGCCACTTGGTTAAGGTATGTTTTTCAAGGGTGTGATGCGCCTTGACTAAGATTAGAGGAGCGGCAGCTTCAAAACCTACTCTGCCCTTAATTCCGATAATGGTATCCCCCACGTGAATATCACGTCCTATGCCAAAGGGCTGGGCTAAGGCTTGTAGTTGTTGGATCACTTCAGTAGGATTCATGGTAACACCATTCAGTGCTACTGGCTCTCCGTGATCAAACACAATCTCAACAACCTCCTCGGTTGTCTTGGTCACTGGAGTTGGCCAGGCTTCTTCTGGTAAATATAGGTTAGAAGTTAACGTTTCCTTTCCACCTACTGAAGTTCCCCACAACCCTTGGTTAATAGAATATTTTGCTTTTTCTGCATTTATTGTTACGCCCTGTTTCTCTAAGTAGGCGATCTCTTCCTCTCGGCTTAGTTTTAAATCTCGAATCGGAGTAACAATCGTCACATCGGGCAATAAAATATTGAAAATCATATCAAATCGAACCTGATCATTTCCTGCACCTGTACTTCCGTGAGCAATCGCATTGGCCTTCATTTGTTTGGCATACTGTGCAATTGCAGTCGCTTGACATACGCGTTCTGCACTAACAGACAGTGGATATGCTGCATTTTTCAATACATTGCCAAAAATCAAGTACTTGACACAGTTGTTGTAATACGCTTGCGTCTGGTCAATTGTCGTATGAGAGGCAACTCCTAACGCATAAGCTTTGGCTTCGATTGTCTGTAATTCTTCGGGGGAAAAACCACCTGTATTGACGAGGACTGAGTGTACCTCGTACCCTAATTCTTCTTTTAAATAAAGGACACAGAAACTAGTATCAAGGCCACCGCTAAAAGCTAAAACTATTTTTTTGTTCATCTTGTTCATTGTTACATTTAAAATAGGTGTGTTTTTTTCACCGTTTGTTTAATCTTCATCTGCAATCTTTTCAGTAGCGAATACTTCTTTTGCATTTCCTTTAATCGTTCTTTTGCTTTTGTCTTTTGATCGATTTTTGATCGCAATTCTCTTTCTTTTTCGACAGGATCCCACAACATGGAAGTACAGAGGCAGTTTTTTCGTTCTTTGCTTTGTAGAATTGAAAAGTTGATACAACTTTCACATCCTTTCCAAAACGACTCATCCTGTGTAAGTTCGGAGTAGGGAACAGGTTCATAGCCTAGATCAGAATTAATTTTCATTACGGCGAGACCTGTGGTTAATCCAAAAATTTTTGCCTGTGGATACGTGGATCGGGACAGTTCAAAAATGCGTTTTTTAATCGCTTTGGCTAAGCCTTCCTTTCGAAATACGGGGTTGACTATCAAACCAGAATTGGCAACGTAATCGCCATGACTCCAGGTCTCGATATAACAAAATCCTGCCCAAGTTCCATCTTGATGTAAAGCAATCACAGCTTTGCCTTCGAGCATTTTGTTCGCCACATATTCGGGTTGCCTTCTAGCAATTCCCGTACCGCGAGCTTGAGCAGAAAGAGCCATTTCCTCGCAAATTTGTGCAGCATAACCAACGTGTGTTTCATTCGCTGGTATAACGATAAACTGATTTGAATTCATCTCAAAAACAGACAGTTAGAATTCAACAAAGCCAATAGAAAAAACCGCCAAACGCATGAATTCTCCCTTTCAATCTCGTTGAAATACATTAAAAATTGGATAGATTTATTGAGTTGGGAGACCGTGAGGCGCCCAAAGATAAAGGATGCTTAAAAAATTAAGCCCGTGACCGCGATGACCGCGAAGTAGATAACAAGAAAATCCCAGCAGTAGCAGGAGCTATGCTGTGTGCCAAAAACGTAATATGTTGTACTGTTTTTTTCATTTCTCGTCTATACCCTGATGGGTTGGTACAAAGTTTTCTAATAATAATTTTAATATGCAAGCATTTTTAAAAAAAATAATATTTAATTTTCAAAACACTCATTGTCAATACATTATTTCATTATAGCGCAATATAAAACACTAAAAAATAAATGATAGATCCTGTTGAACAAAAACCAAGCCAAAAAAAAAGACTACTTCGAGAGTAGCCTTTCTTTCCATGCTGAGTTAGCATTGATTTATTTTTTGATTGTTATCGTCTTGTACGTATACACTTTACTATTTCCTATAAGCGCTTTATTATTCTTGTAATAACTTATTGCTTTAGTTGGATAACCTTGTGAATTAAATTCGTATTCCGTAACCCACTCAACACCTTCATACTCCTTAAAGGTAACAACATTGTTTTTTCCAATTTTTGACAGGGTTAACGGGTAGGTAGATTCATAATTGTCATATAGCAAACTAATATTCATATTTGCATATGGATTCAATTTATCATCATAAGTGAAAAATTCTTGTTCTCCATTGTCAGCCGGATTAAAAGCATGGATTATATTTCCATTGCTGTCGTATTCGTAGTTTATCGTATGCTGGCTGTTATCCATACTAGTCGTAATCGTGCTAATTTTGTTTTCTGCATTATAGCCGTAGGTTTTCAGTTCACCTTCGGTTACTTCAAAAGATTTCGTAAGCAATCCTTGGTTGTTATACTCAAAAGTTTCATCGTACCAGGACTCATTATTACTAATATCTACTACATGTAATCTTGTGATCAAATTAGCATCGTTGTATGTAATAGTAGATTTTGTTTTATTCAGGTATCCTCCATCAAAAGGAATCTCATCTAACTGATTGCTCTCAATTGCAGTCACTTGATTCTTTTGATTATAGGAAAACACATGTGTTGTCTGGCTAAAAAGTTCCGTTTTTATCAGCTCTCCACTCATGTAATGAGAAGAATACTCCGTTTCTTCCACGCGGTCCAATACAAATAGCGTTTCTTCATCAGGTTTCTCCTCTCCGGGTTTCTCCTCCCCTGGTTTTTCCTCTCCTGGTTTTTGCTTGCCCATTGAATTATCATCAGACGTACAATTGAAGGCAAGACAAGCAATAAAGCAAAGCCCTACCATTTTAAAAATCTTTTTCATGCTGTTTTAATTAAATTTAGCACAAAAATAACTTCTTTTTCCAATCGAAATTATCCCCATATAATTTTTATCGCAAATGATAAAAACACTCTTTATATCCAAAAAAAATCGATTAGTATCTGATTACAATTGCAACAAAAGTATTAAACAGTTCCTTTCGATATAAATTTGCTATCTTCTATTTTTACTATAAACCAGTTTTTTTACAATTTAATTCATTGATACGAGAAAAAAAAGGATGTCTTTCGACATCCTTTTTTTTTATATTCACTGAGAAATTAATTTTCAATTAGTATTGCAATAAGCTTTTTACATCATAGGGTTTTAATTTATCACGCCCGTGTAAAAACGACAGTTCCATTAAGAAATTTACTTGTACAATTTCTCCACCTAGTCGTTCTACCAATCGGCATACAGCTTCAGCAGTACCTCCTGTAGCTAAAACGTCATCGTGAATCAACACTTTTTCTCCAGGTTTAATGGCATCGGCGTGAATTTCCAAGATGTCGGTACCGTACTCTAACTGATATTCTTGGGCAAGGGTATCAAACGGCAATTTACCCGGTTTACGAACGGGTACAAATCCGGCATGTAGTTCTTTAGCTAACAAGGTGGCAAAGAAAAACCCTCGGCTTTCCATACCGACAACGCGATCTATTTTTTTATTGCCGACCAATGCTAAAAGCTGTTTCGTAGCAGCTTCCATTGCTGATGCATCATTTAAAAGTGGCGTAATATCTTTAAAACCAATTCCTTCTTTTGGGAAATCTTGAATATCTCTAATATAATGCTCTATCTTCATAATTTACTGTATTCGCGCTTTGTACGACTTGATTACTTATTTACTTTGTGCTACGGACATTACCTTGCTACACACCTGAATAGGGTCGATGGTACGCATTGCATTTTCATACCCTTCCACCACTTTATTGCCGTACACTGAGGTGGGCAACAACGGGTATTTTTGGCGATCTGCTGTAAGGCAATACGACATGGGCTGATTGAATGGTGCAAAACCCGCATAGGGATGTGTAGCGCCCCACAAAGTTACGACTTTTACCCCTAACATAGCCGCAATGTGTGCATTTCCAGAATCCATAGACAACATTACATCTAAGTGTTGAATCAGGTTCATCTCCACCTCTAACTTGACTTTACCTGCCATTACAATGACATTGTAATTATCGCGTTTCAATTGATTTAACAAGGCAATTTCTTTCTCTCCCCCACCAAAGAGAAAAATAACGCAATTCTCTTGTTCAGCTAGTTCATCCACTACTTTTTGCATTAAATCTAGCGGATAAACCTTGCTGTCATACTGTGCAAAAGGAGCAATCCCAATCCAAGTTTTGCCTTCTTCTTGGCAGAACTCTTTTAGCTCTGGAGCTAATTTGGGAACAACGGGAAAAGTAGGAGTATGCATTTCAACAGTAAATCCAAGTTTACCCAAGGTTTGAACGTGATTTTCAACCATCGTTTGTACAGGTTGAAACACTTTATTTTCAGCGCGAGTCAACGCTTTTTTGGCTGCTCTACCTTTGTCTAATGCCGCAGTCTGTATGCCGGAAAACTTGCATAGGGTACGCACAATTTGCGCGCGTAATACATTGTGAAAATCCGCAAAATAATCGGGTTTCATTTTTTTTATATCTCGATACAAGCGAATCAAACCCAAAAGTCCTTTGTGCTTTTTCTTGACATCTACAGAGAAGAAATCTACGCGCTGAATACCCTTGAAAAAAGGTTTAAAAAAAGGACGGGAAACAACAGTAACCCGAAGGTTAGGATGTTGCTCAACTAGAGCGCGAATCACTGGAACAGTCATGGCAACATCGCCCATAGCTGATAATCTAAAAATAACAATATGTTCTACCCCTTTCACTAAACTATGATTTTATTTGGAACAAGAAAAGCGTGATTATCCACGCTTTAACAAACAAAAGTAATTTTTTTTACTGATACAAAAAAAAGATATTTTACCCTGGGTTCTTTTCTTCATTTTCACCCTACAAGCACAGCCGAAGTAGAAACATAAAAAAAGGGAGTACACTTATACTCCCTTTTTTGGTTATTTTTTATTTTGATACAATACCGGATTTAATTCCTCGTCGTTGTACATTTTCATTTGTTTGTACACTTTCATGTATTTATCTCCGTTGGCGATATCGTTGAGTAGATCGTCGATTGCCGTAGACAAATCTTGTTTTTGCTCTAATAAAACGTCTAATTTCTCTTGACATTTTGCACGGTGCTCTGGCGTAGCTTCTGGTCTAGTTGCCTCTTCGCGCATGTGGTAAATCTTCAAAGCCAAAATAGAGAAACGATCGATCGCCCAAGCTGGACTTTCAGAGTTGATTTTAGCTCCTTCTTTTACTTTTACCCCTTGGTATTTGTTCAAGAAATAGCTGTCAATGTATTCAACCATATCCGTTCTTTCTTGGTTTGATGCATCAATTCTTCGCTTTAACGCTAAAGCAGCAACCGGATCAATCTGTGGGTCGCGGATAATATCCTCAAAATGCCATTGAACCGTATCAATCCAATTTTTTAGATATAATAAATGTCTGATATCATCTTTCGGATAAGGATTGCTAATAGGCTGATCTACATTATCGTATTTATGATAGTCGCGAATACTCTCTTCGAATATTGGAAATGCTAATGTTGAAAACATAGGAATAATTTTATTTACAAATATAGTTTTAATACTTTTATGGTACTAATTATACCGTTATGAAAATTCACTATATTTCTGAGGAAAATAGCATTCTAAATCATTTCTTAGCCCAGCTTCGCGATGTGAACATTCAACAAGACAGCATGCGTTTTAGAAAAAACATTGAACGCATTGGCGAAATAATGGCCTATGAATTGAGCAAGACCTTACCTTATAAAGCACTTGATGTTCAAACCCCATTAGGCACTAAACACACCACCTGCATTGAGGATAACGTTGTGCTATGTTCTATCCTACGCGCTGGATTAGCATTACATACAGGTTTTATGAACTTTTTTGATGATGCCGAAAATGGCTTTGTTTCCGCCTACCGCCGTCATGGAAAACATGGGGAAGCTAGCGAGATCTTAGTAGAATACCAAGCAGCTCCTTCATTTCAAGATAAGATTTTGATATTGATTGACCCCATGCTAGCTACAGGACAGTCTCTTGTTGCAGTAATTCATAAGTTAATGACTGAAGAAAAACCGAAAGAACTTCACCTTGCTGTTGTTATTGCTGCTCCAGAGGGAATCCAATACTTAGAGGAAAATCTTCCTGCTAATGTACACCTATGGGTTGCTACTTTAGATGAAAAATTAGACGATCACAATTATATTGTGCCAGGGCTAGGAGATGCTGGGGATCTTGCTTATGGTCAAAAATTATAAAATGATCAATTGCATAAGATAGAAATACAAGCCAATACCGAAAATACTGTACACATTGGCTTCTTTTCTCCACTTTTGTGGGATACTTTCAATATAGTTGGCACCTAAAATTGCCAACGGGAAGAAGGTAAACACCAATAATCCGTTTGATTTATCTGCGGATATTACATAAATAGCAGCACCTATAAGAAATGAAAGTATGATTTTCTTGTAGGTGTTTTGCATATTATACGGTCTACTCTTGATGGCCAACGCCTGAGAAACTGCATATAATAGACAAACTGAAACAAAAACAGCTAAGGCAATATTTTGATACACATTGTCGAAATACATGAAATCAAAGCTAATTTGTACGCGATCCGTCCACCAACTAACAAAATGCACCTCTTCAATAAGCAAATAAAGACTTAAAAGAATCGAAGCTCCAAAAAAAGCAATAAGGGGAATAATCCAATTTCGATAGTCCTTAGCGCCAAAAAAAGCAATCGCATAAAACAAGAGAATCAGATAGAGAATACTCCAAAAGTGAAATAAACTCGCAATACAGATCCAAAGTGAGGCATCTAAGATCTTTTCTTTTGATTGTTTGAGCGAGTGTAAAGACAAAATACGACGAAGCGCTAAGAGAATAAAATAACTCGCAATAATGACGCGTACATTCTCAAAGGAAGTGGGAAATAGAAATAAAAAACTAGTAAAAAGCAAGGGCACATAGCCTGTATCATCAACAAGTCGATTCCTAGATACAATGAATTGAGACAGATACATCATCAACAATAACAGCAGTAAAACACAACTGCGCTTTACCATTTCAAAAGAGGTCCATTCAATAGTGGTATCTAAACCAATGAATAAACTGTATCCTGTTACGATTAAAAGCGTAAGCATGATATAGTTAATCGGTCTAGTTTTACTAAAAATACTTGCTAACATGTATATATTTTATATTTTTGTAGTACTATTTGTTTCTTTGGCTATTTTGTATTCGTATTAAATATTACAAAATTCAAATAATATTATCTAATTTAAAAATAAAGGAAAATGACTTCATTTTTTAATGGTTTAGGATTCTTGTTTGAAAAAATTCTTTTCATTCCTATGGATTTCTTTGCAAAACTAGAACTTGAGAACTGGTGGACTGCAAACATCATTACGTGGATCTTCATCCTAATCACTTGCTACTATTTTGTATTTTGGTTAAAACAACTACAACTATTCAAAGCAAAGGATGAGGATACGCAAGATACAACAGCCCACTCATTTCTAAAGTAGTTAACTATCTAAAGATCGAAACCGATATCTTTACGATAATAAATCTTATCGAAATTTAGTTTATCTATGTTTTGATAAGATTTTTTTAGTGCCTCATCGTAACTAGTTCCATACGAAGTAACGGCTAATACGCGACCTCCATTGGTTACAATTTGATTGTCTTTTAGTGCTGTACCAGCGTGAAAAACAATAGAATCTTCTACTTGTTCTATACCGCTAATTACTTTTCCTTTTTCGTACTCTTCTGGGTATCCACCGGAAACCAACATCACCGTTGTTGCACTGCGCTGATCTAGTTCAATTGTTTCAGCCCCAAGTTCTTCTTTCGCGATTGCTTGGAATAAAGCGACTAAATCTGATTTTACACGAGGCATCACCACTTCTGTTTCTGGATCTCCCATGCGAACATTATATTCAATAACAAAAGGATCATCACCTACTTTGATGATACCGATAAAGATAAATCCTTTGTAGTCTAATTGATCTTTTTTGATTCCTTCCACTGTTGGAATTACAATGCGATCTTCGATCTTTTTGAGGAATTCATCTGTAGCAAATGGCACTGGAGAAACTGCTCCCATACCACCAGTATTCAGACCTTTATCTCCTTCTCCGATACGCTTGTAATCTTTTGCTGTAGGCAGTAATTTATATGATTTTCCGTCCGTTAATACGAAACAACTCAATTCAATTCCCGATAAAAACTCTTCGATAACAACTTTAGAACTCGCGTCGCCAAATTTGGCATCCACCAACATATTTTCTAGCTCTGCTTTGGCTTGGTCCAAGTCTTCCAAGATCACGACCCCTTTACCAGCTGCTAGTCCATCTGCCTTTAACACATATGGTGCTTTTACTGTTTCCAAAAATTTCTTTCCTTCTTCTACAGTATCTTTGGTAAAGCTTTGATACGCCGCTGTTGGAATGTTGTGTTTAATCAAAAATTCCTTGGCAAAATCTTTACTTCCTTCCAATTGAGCTGCCTTTTTTGAAGGGCCAATGACAGGAATATGACAAATACTCGCATCTTGTTTAAAGAAATCGACAATTCCTTTTACTAAAGGATCTTCTGGTCCAACCACAACCATATCGATTTGATGCGTGATAACCGCTTCTTTAACCGCTTCAAAATCATTGGGATTGATTGCTATATTTTGGGCAATTTGTGCTGTTCCTGCGTTACCAGGGGCAACAAATACAGCTTCACAATGTGGGCTTTGTAACATTTTCCATGTTAGTGCATGCTCACGTCCACCTGAACCTAATAATAAAATTTTCATTAATTGTGTTGTTTGTTATTAAGGCTCAAAAATAATTATAAAAAAACGAATAAAGAAAAAGTTCCTAAGAATAAGAGGAACAAGTTGATAAAAAGATTTAATACGCTTTTTCTTCTCCTTTAAAAACGTTGTAAACCGTGAGGTAAATAATTTTGAGATCCAAAAAGATCGACCAATTTTCAAGGTAGAATAAGTCGTATTTAAAGCGATTGATAATATCGCGATCATTTTCTATTTCACCGCGATAGCCGTGTGTTTGAGCCATTCCGGTGATGCCTGGTTTGACAAGATGGCGCAACATGAATCGGTTCACGCGTTTGGAGTACATTTTGGTGTGTACCACCATATGGGGACGAGGTCCGACGATGGACATATTGCCCAAAAAAACGTTGATAAACTGTGGGAACTCATCCAAACTCGTTTTTCGCAAAAAAGTTCCAATTTTTGTAATTCGCTGATCATTTCGCGTCGCTTGTTCGCGATCGCGATCCGCATTCAGATGCATGGATCTAAACTTATAGCACCAAAACTCTTCGTCGTTTAAACCCGTTCTCTTTTGTTTAAAGAATACAGGGCCTTTGGACTCTCTTTTAATTAAGAAAGCTACTAAGGGAACCAACCACGATAGAATAAACACAATGACTAACGTAGAAAAAACCAGGTCAAACAAGCGTTTTACCAACTGGTTATACGGCTTGTCTAAAGGAATTACTCTCCTTGGTACTACTGGGATTAGATCGTAGTATTCTAGAGACAAATTGTGATTTAATATATCCTTTTGCGTGGGAATATAACTTACCGTAATCATATTGTTGTCGGCAAACTCCAAAATAGCCAAGAAATTTTTCTCTTTGGTAAAAGAAAATTGCATAAAAATCTCGTCTACTTGATGTTGTGAAAGGTATTGTTTCAAGTCTTCCAAGCTTGCATCTTCCAATGTAAAGAAGTGATTGACAATGCGGTAACCTAGATCTTTCCTTTTCAACAAAACCTTTTTTAAGTCACAGATTTCCTTTTCACTGCCCAATAAGACAATATTTCTAAAGTTACCTCCTAAAAATTTTCTGATGTACTTCAAAAGGAAGAAAATAGTAAATTTTACCGTACAAATAACCACAAAAATAGAAATACAGTATCCCATTAGATCGTTTATTTCGGCAAATCGATCGAAAACACCGTTATAAGAGGCTACTAAAATAAATTGAAAGAAGAACTGTTTGCACACTTTTTCCGCCATGCTCACCAGTTTGGTATGTCGATATACCTCGTAATAGTCGCTTAATACCGCAGCGATTATCCATCCGATAGACAAGACAATATGGAATAGGTAATGCCCCTCAGAGGTTGTGGAGAACCAAACCTGAGCGAGTACATTAATTGCTATTAAATCTATACACGTCGTAAGTGGACGTAGTAAGTAAGAATATCTACCTGCTTTTTTACTCATCAATAAATGTAGTTAGAAAAATCTTTGTGTTCTTCGCGCGCTAGATCCTCTTTTGAAAAGGATTTAAAATAAGCTAGGGTGCGTTTCATCCCTTCTGTACGATCAACTTTGGGTGACCATCCAAGTATATTTTTGGCTTTGCTTATATCAGGACAACGCTGTAAAGGATCATTTATTGGCAACTCCTTAAAAATTATTTTTTGGTCGCTATTCGTCAATCGGATAATTTCTTGTGCGAAATCCAAAATAGTAATTTCGTCAGGATTGCCTATGTTTACGGGCAAATTATAATCCGAAAGTAGCAAGCGATAGATTCCTTCTACTTGGTCGTCTACATAACAGAAAGAGCGCGTTTGGCTTCCGTCGCCAAAAACAGTTAAGTGCTCTCCTCTTAATGCTTGTCCAATGAATGCGGGGATTACTCTTCCGTCATTTAATCGCATTCTAGGTCCATAAGTATTAAAAATGCGAACAATTCGCGTTTCTAAGCCGTGAAAGGTATGGTATGCCATGGTAATCGACTCTTGAAAACGCTTAGCTTCGTCATACACCCCTCTGGGTCCAATGCTATTGACATTGCCATAATACTCTTCGGTTTGTGGGTGAATCAACGGATCTCCGTACACTTCAGACGTAGAAGCAATCAAAATGCGGGCCTTTTTTACACGTGCCAATCCCAATAAATTATGGGTTCCCAACGATCCGACTTTTAATGTCTGAATAGGAATTTTTAAATAATCAATCGGGCTTGCAGGCGATGCGAAATGAAGAATATAATCCAACTCTCCAGGTACGTGAACAAACTTAGTTACGTCGTGGTGATAGAACTCGAAATGAGCTTCTGCAAACAAATGTTCAATATTCTTTAGATCACCCGTAATTAAATTGTCCATGCCGATGACATAAAATCCTTCCGCAAGAAAGCGATCACATAAATGGGATCCTAAAAAACCCGCTGCACCTGTTATTAAAATTCGTTTCATCCTATACATTCATTTCCAAACAAAGTTAAGGAACTTTCTTTATCTAGAGAATTGTTCCTTGTCGATTTTACAAATCTTAAATAAATAAACTAAATTTGTCTTTATAAATTTAGATTGCTAATGCGAATTATCCATATTGTAGAATCTTTTGGTGGCGGGGTGTATTCCTATTTTAAAGATTTGGCTTTGTTTTTTAGCCAACATACTCAAATTGAAACCTATATTGTCTATAGCAATAAAAGAAAGGAAATTACCCAGGAGCAGATCGACCAAGATTTCCCTCCATCCATCCATTTAATTCCCATTGAAATGGAACGGGAACTAAAACCCCTACAAGATCTTCGCTCTACGTTTGCTTTAAGGAAAACGATAAAGCAGCTAAGACCTGATGTCATCCATCTACATTCCTCTAAAGCAGGAGTCATTGGCAGATGGGCAAGTATTATGCCAAATTACAAGCGAAAAGTGTTCTATACGCCCCATGGTTATTCTTTTTTGCGTCAGGATATTTCATCTGCTAAGAGAAAGCTGTTTTACGGGATAGAAAAAGCAACGCAATTTCTTTTTGGTGGGACAACCATTGCGTGTGGAGATACGGAATACAAAATAGCACAGCGAATTGGCAAATCGCTTTTGGTACGCAATGGAATTGACCTAATGCATTTAAACCAACATTATACAGCCAAAGACAATTCTTCGAGTCAATTGATCATTGGAACGATAGGCAGGATCTCATATCAAAAAAACCCTGCGCTCTTTAATGAAATCGCCCTATTATTTCCACAGCATCACTTCTTGTGGATTGGTGATGGTGAACTTCGCGATCAGCTAACGGCTCCAAATATTACTATATCGGGTTGGTTTACCAATAATACCGAGGTCTTCCCCTACCTCAATCAGTTGGATCTGTATTTACAGACTTCGCTCTGGGAGGGACTGCCCATAGCGGTACTCGAGGCCATGGCTTTTCGAAAACCCATTATCGCCACCGATGTCATCGGCAATAATGATATTGTAACGCCCAATCTCAATGGCTTTTTATTTACCAAAGCAACTGATCTGATTGAGGTGATCCAACAAGTAGAAGATCCCTCATTTCGAAAAATACTAGGCGAACAAGCCTATGCGGATTGTAAAGTCAAATTTGACAAGGACAAAAACTTCAGTACTTTGCTTGAGCTATATCAAGTGTAATCTGTCATTCTTTTTTGCGCTCTTGTTGATCAATCATTAAGATGAGTGTAAGAACGAATCCAAACAGATAAACCCCTAGTTGCCTGTTAAAAAGGTTTTCAACCATACAAAAGTTAAACAAAGCGAAAGTCAAAGCCATGGGAATAAAATAACGTCTCACCTTGGCGATAACAAATCCAAATAGAAGAAAAAGAAGTCCAACACCAACAATTCCAGTTAATACATAATACTCCATAAATTGATTATGCGTATTGAAAAGTGCTTCTAAAAAGTAGTCGCGCATAGGATTTCCTATTGTTTGACTTTCATAACAAGCGGCCAACTGATCATCTAATGTTTGTACTTTCCCCAATCCATACCAAGGGCTGAATGACTCTTCTTGCGTAAAAGAATAGGCACATTTCCAGATCAATACTCGTGGTTCTTTTTGTTCTAATCTAGCAACAACATTCTCCCATGATGTTAATGACTGCAATACGAAACGCTCTTTTAGGGTGGGTGTTATAGTCAATAAAAGATAAATAGCTGTACTAAAAGCCAGCAAACCCATTATTTTTTTCTCCCAATTGGCCTTCATATAAAAGACGACATACAAGAGAGTGGCCAAGGATAGGGATACGATTTGGATACGATTTCCAATAAATACAAGGTAAGCGAAAAAAAACACAGCCAATAAAGCAAAATAGATTTTGTATTGTATGTGAATACGCGATAAATAAAGACTAATAAAAATACCAACACTCAGCATAAATCCAAGATAAGGTCGGGCTACAACTAACAACGCATCAACATGCCCCCCGCTTTTAATCGTAAAATAATCTGTAGTGAGATAGTAGTCTATCAAATTATAACTTCCCGCTAAAACCAATAAAAACAAGCAACTAACATACAGGTAGAGGATGATCCGAAGGTTTTTCAACCACAATAAAATAATTGAAGAAGCCAGCAAAAGACCTAGTAGTCCAAAGCGTTTTTCACTTAAGTCATCAAAAAAAAGCCCGTGTATAAACTGAAAGCCTATCAAGGCTATTAACGTTCCATAAATATGACGATTGGCTTTCCAATTTAGATAGCCTTGTGTTTTATTGTCTTTAAAATTGACAAGAAAAAAAAGAAATATAGCCAGCACGACTATATTGATGATCTTAAAATCAAACACCAAAAAACTAACATAAATCGCTAGCAATGCGTTTTTAATGATGGTAATAGCTTGTTCTTTCATACCTGCGTCTACTAACTGAGTACTTGCTTCTTTCTGGTTAATTAGCCTTGCTAAACTAACGTTTATTCCTGAATCTATACCCCATAGATAGAGTAAATCTTCGCAAGAACTTTATGTTTGAGAAAAGATAAAAAAATGCATATTCAAACCAATTTAAGTAATTATTCGCATACAGATACTTAAAGTTTGACAATTCTCCTTTTTGCATTTTATAGATATCTCCAGATAATCCAGCCTCGCCAAAATCTCTTTTCATCGTGATACTACAAGATAAGTTTTCAAAAATACAGACACCATAACCACCGCGACCCAATAGTTCAAAGAAAAATCGATAGTCTTCTGAGTGTTTTTGATGTACATTAAATAAAATTCCCTCTACTGCTTCTGTTTTTACCATCGAAGAAGAGGTTAAGAAATAATTCTTAAAACAGAGTTTTTTAAAATCAATAACTCCGATGTTTGCTAAAGTAAGGTTTGATTTAAACACTCCCTTTTCTCCCCCTACAACAACTGCATCAGGATAAGCAAATACTACCTCTACTTGTTTTTGCAACTTGTCTGTATGCCATACATCATCTGAATCCAGAAAGGCTATCCAGTTGCCTTTAGCTAGTAATAACCCGCTGTTTCTGGCTGTGGAAGGTCCTTGATTTTCTTGAGTAACTACAGTAATTTCTACAGCTTTCAAAGCGTATTTTTGCTTGATTTCCTGCAGTTTATCCAAGGTAGAATCCTTTGAGCCATCGTCAACTAAAATAATCTCGTAGGGTAGGTAGCTTTGATTAAAAACACTTGCGATGCAAGTTTCAATTGTAGTACTACAATTATAACAAGGCACTACGACCGAAATTTTCATCTCTTTCATTTTGAATTTTATTAGACATCAATATTAATACAAAGGCATAACTAATCCAGAAACTGTACAACATATAGTCGTCATTTTGTCCCCAATTTACAATTAGCCCCACTAACGTTATCAATAGCGTTTGAGCAAAAATACGATTGGTTCCTGAAGAACGAATTATTATTGTATAGTTTTCTTTGATACACCACCAAAGGAAGCAAACAAACAAAAAGAAGCCAATAATCCCTGTTTCTGCCAATAACTTTGTATAAATATTAAAGGCTGGCGGGTACATGCGGTCTTGTTCATTCAAATACATCGAACTGAATTCGAAATTGTCTTTCACCGCCCATGTTGGGTAGTATTTGATCTTACTATAGGTTTCTTGCCCTAATCCTACACCGTAAATAGGTGAATCCAAAAAGACTTTTAACGATGCTACTTGCATTCCTATTCTACTCTTGTTGGAAATACTAGTGCCTACCAATTGTTCTACGCTGGTCTGCTTAAAGCGATCCAATAACGTATTTCCTTTTAATGCTACCAACAGCAAGAGTAATACGCCTGCCAACTGCACAGCAAAAACAACATTTTTCTTTACGACTATTCGAGAAGGTTTAAAAAGTAAAAGAATAACGATAAGCTGTGGCACAATAGAAATTAATGCGGATCGAGCTCCACTGAAGTACACTAAAAAGAGCACCATTGCAAAAGGAACAAAACGCCATTTACTTTGGTGGGTCAAGATGTAACTAAACATCCACCCATGTACAAAAATAAGATAGGTGCCCAATGCGGGAACTTCATAGGAAACGGAGTTCAACCGCACTGAATTATAAAACAAATGCCCGTTTACAAAAGGTAAATAATCCAAGCTATAATATAGCTGCTCTAAACCAAACATTTGAAACCTCAAGATAAACATCTGAAGAATTCCGTAGCCAAAAACAAAAAGAAAAGACCAGAATATAACTTTTCTCGTTATTACAAAAATACGCGTGGTGGTCATGCCTTTAAAGACATTAAATACCAGCGTTACAATCCCTACCCCTGCAAATACTAAAGTAAAAAAATTGAAAGCAAACATATAAAGCCCTGACTTCTGTTTGTAGAACTGTTGCATAATTTCCTCGAGATTAAACACTAAGGTCAAAAAACTGAAAGCCAGGAATACAAAAAAGAGCTGGTAGGATCTCGTCAAAGTGGGTAATACGATTTTCTTTTTGGCGAACAAAAAACTAAATCCGATAAGAAGTAGAGCAGGAATCCAGAAATAGGCGCTTGCCTCTTTCTTAAATATACTGAGTATTTTATACCCTTCAATACTATTAAATGGCAGAAAAAACAAACCAAAGAAGAACAATACAATATATACTTTTCGCAGATCCATGGGATAGTTAATTTATTTTTTTTATAAGTTGAAGGAGTTTCAATCGATGGGCTATAGCCAAGAGACATATTATGCCTTTTACTATCATTACCTTGTTTTTTAGAATACACCAGGCTATGATTTGCTCAAATTTAGAGCGATTTTGGACATAATAATCATCTAAATGCCTTACTGCAAATGAAACCAAAGAATCTTCCATTACACGTGTTATAAACGCTTTTTTTTCAGTCCAACTACTCTTTGCCTTTGACAAGCTGAAAAGTAAGAAACAAATGCTGTAAATCAATCTGGATGACTTAAAAGAAAGTAGTTGTTCCTCACTAAAGTCTAGATCAGCGATCTCTTTATAGTCTAGATTGAATTTTTGTTTGAGTTTATCAAGGGAATTATGGCCTATAAAATCCCTGGTTACGCTTGTTTCATTTGCCAAATAATAGTATCCCGCACAATCAATTTGAATCAGTGCTTGCATATTGGTATACACCTTGAGGTTGAACATTCCATCTTCTTCTAGTGCAAGAGTTTCATCGAATAAAATAGCATTATCTCGTAAAAAACTACTGCGGTAGATCTTATTGACAACAGAGAGCAAATCTAAATTCTCAATCGTTAAATAACGCGCTAATACTTCTTGTCTAAACGCTTCTTGACTGTATATTCGATTTGATTCCAAAAAAGAATCTTTCTGTACAAAGGTACCGTCTTTTTCAATTAGTAGTCGACTTACTACAACATCCATATCAGCAGATGCCTGATACAATTGTTCAAATAAATTGTCTTTCACCACATCATCTGCATCGACAAAGCCGATATACATCCCCTTTGCAGCTTTCATGCCCGCATTCCGAGCCGAACTTACTCCTCCATTTTGTTTGGATAGTACGCGCAGCTTTGGATTTTTAATCGCAGCAAGTATGGACAATGTATGATCCGTAGATCCATCATCTACAACAATGACTTCGATAGCTGTTAAACTTTGCTTTAAGATGGATTCTAGCGTTCGTTCAATATACGCTGCTCCATTGTATACGGGTACTATGATACTAATTTTGGGTGTCATCATGATGTTCTTAAAAAAGGTTTAGCATAAAACCACATACCAAATGCCAACAATGATTGAGCGATGGTGCTTGCAATTGCTGTACCTATAAATCCAAACTTATGCGTCAAACCTACACATAAAACTACACTTGCGATGGAGGTATAAAAAAAGACTTTAAAAAAAAGGGATTCCTTGTTGTTGGTCAACAAGATAAGCTTTCCAAACAGTTGATCTAAAAACGACAAGAGTGGAAAGACAATCATAATGCGAAAAACGAGTACGCTTTCCTCAGTTTCGGTGCCAAACAACAGGCTAAAAATCAAGGGGGACAGAACAAAGAGTAGGAGCAAGGCTACCAAATCTACGATTGAACCATAACGCGCGAGTTTTTTGATCTGTTGAATCGCTTTATTTTTATTCTCCAACATTAATTTAGACACATAGGGATAAAATGCATTGATCAGTGGTGCTTGTAGGTTTGAAATCGCTCGAATTACCTTTTCTGCAGTGGCATAATAGCCTACTGCGGTATCATTTAATAAGAATCCGACAATCAAAACATTGGCATTAGCAATCAAAGCAATCTGAAATTCGGATAAAAATAAGTACTTCGCTTTACTTAGTTGTTCTTTAACTTGCTTGAATGTACAAAGAGAAAAACGAATATTAAACCTAGATTTAGCCACCCAGAGAGAAGCCAAACCACTAAATAAAAAGCCCAATGAAGTTAATAGTGGTGCATAAAAATAATCACTTTCTTGCTTGACTACTAGAAATATTAATAGCGTACACACCGTTTTAAATATCACATTGAGATAGGTGATATACTTCATTTGCTGCAAACCTTGAAAGAGCCATACGGGAAACAATGCTTGCCCGATTACCATGATGTAGGTAAATAAATAAACGAATAAATCAGCTTTAAACTTGGGAATCAAAACAACAACGCCTACAAAAACAAAGGTACTGATCCCCAGTAAAAACAGTTTAGTCGTCAACACCTGATTAAAGATTTGCTGTACTGCTTTGGAATCCTTAGAGGCAATAGAGACATCTCTTGTTGAAATTGTATTAAAACCGTATTCCACAGCAATCTGGAAAAAGGTGACAAAGGCTAAAGCAAAACTGATCAACCCAAATTTTTCAACTCCTACTACGCGAAGTAAGTATGGAATCGTTAAAAATGGCAATAGTATATTTAAAACCTGTAATACGGCTAAGGATAAAAAATTACCGACTAATACTCTAAAATTCTGTTCTTTAAAAAACGATTTAATCCTTTCCATAATAAAAATTCGCTTATCCTAACACGCTGTATTTTGGTCTTTTAGCCTTAGTTAAATAATCTTCTGACTTAATTCGGTTTACCTTAATTTTAATTCCTTCTTCTTCAAAAATAGCAACTGCAAAATCATACCATGAACCACATTGTTTGCCTTGATAATGATACAGACCAAACTTTTCTTTTTTGCGGATGAGATCCAGTAGAAAGCGCACAACATCTGTTGCATGAGTGGGACATCCTATTTGATCATCGACAACACTAAGTTCTGTTTGGGTTTGAGCCAAATTCAACATCGTTTTCTTGAAATTATGGCCAAATTCGGAATACACCCATGAAGTGCGAACGATATAATAGTTAACTACTAATGCTTGAATATATTGTTCTCCTTTTAATTTAGAAGCGCCATAGACATTAATTGGACGCGGAGTATCAGCAATTGTATAGGGGGTCTCTTTCTCACCATCAAAAACAAAATCTGAAGAGACATGGACCAATATTACATTGTGTTGTAAACAGGTTTCCGCTAAATTCTTACATCCTTCCGCATTCACCAAAAAAGCTAAAGTTTCTTCATCTTCCGCTCGATCTACATTAGTGTAAGCCGCTAAATTAATGCAATACGCTGGTTTATAATGCTCAAATACAGCGAGACAACTTTCTTTTTTTGTAATATTCAATTCTTTACTTGATAAAAAAACAAAATCTACATCCTCATACTGATGGGATATAGATTGAAGCGCTTGCCCCATCTGACCTGTTGCTCCAGTTACAAGAACCTTTATCATAGTGGTAGTATTTCAAGAAAGGATGGCAACAAGAGATCTTTATCTGAAATAAGGTATTCTTGATTGACATTTGACCAACTAATATTCAATATGGGATCATTATACAATATACCGCTTTCAGCTTGTTTATTATAGTAATTATCACATTTATAAGCAAAGATTGCCGTTTCACTAAGTACCAAAAAACCGTGAGCAAACCCTCTGGGAATAAATAACTGCTCTTGTTCTTTGTCATTTAGTATCATCGAAAAATGCTGTCCAAACGTAGGTGAATTTTCTCGTATATCAACCACGACATCGAGAATCTCACCTTGAATAACGCGGACTAATTTGGCTTGCTGATGAATTCCCCGTTGAAAGTGTAGACCACGCAACGTTCCCTTTGTTGAAAAAGATTGATTGTCTTGAACAAAGTTAATTTGCAAACCGCTTTTTTTCTCAAATAACTCTTGATTAAAGCTTTCAAAAAAATATCCTCTACTGTCAGTAAAAACTGGAGGCTTTACAATGAGACAGCCAGGTAATTTCGTTGTTCTTACCTCCATCTTATTCGTTATTTTTAGTGTACTTTCTGTTGATTCTTACCATCCATTGTCCCAAGAAAAACAAGACCAATCCAACAATAGGCAATTGAATTTTCTTGCGCGGTACTGCATCAGGATCATAACGCATATTCTCGATTAACTGCTCTGCTTCGTTTATTTCATATGCTTCATATAGCACAGAAGACGTTTGCATTTGCACTGCTTTTATGGTTATTAATTCCTGCTCTAGTACTCTCTTAGCTTGGATAACTTCAATTAAATCCGTTGCTGCAATACCCTCTTTTTCAACCAATTTATTGAGTCTATTGAGATCTTGAATAATTTCCGCTTTACGGTCCGTTAAAAAAGCTTGATGCAAGGTTTGCAATTTAGAAAAATGATCCATTTTTTCTATGCGTTGGGTTAAATCTTTCCAAAACAATCGAAAATCAAACCCTTCTTTAGCAAGAACAACAAATTTATAGTATTGAAAATCAGTAAAAAACAGCCCCTGTCTTATTTTTCCTTGATCATCTTTAGACGTAGCATTAGAATAAGCAATTTCCGACACAGACTCTCCTTTGGTATTGGAAGGTATAGTTGGCTTAAAACTAATCAGCTCTAAATTAACCAATCCCGCTTTTTTCCACTTTTCATCACGAAGATATAAAGCCATCCACTCCTCTACTAATTCAATTGAATTGTAATTAAGTGATATAGCTGTCTGTCTTTTTATTAGCCGATCTCCCTTTTCCATAACAGATGAGTTCACTTGCTCTTCTGTTCCTTGTTTTTTGTCCAAATAATAGCCAATACCACCACCTACTATGACAATTAATGCGAGGTAGATACTATTCTTTTTTAAATACTGTATTACTTTAAAAATGCTGTGTTCGACAAAACCCTTTAAATCACCAAGGCCAACTTCGCTATCGTATTCATCCTTATTTTTCATCCTATTATCTTGATCTATATTATTACACGCGTATCAATTGAACCATTCTAGACACAAAAATAGTTCCAATTAAAAAACACGCTAGAATCATAGCGTGTTTAATCTGTACGCTTATAATTATTTAATTTTAAAAATTTGCTCTAATATTTTAATTGTAATTAAATACGTTGGCTTCACCCCTGTTGTGCCCAATCCACCAGAAGCTAAGGTACTTCCTGTCTCTAGGGGATTATCCGAAGCGTAATATGCATATCTCACTTTGACATTGGGATTGATGCTTTTGCGAATTTTTGAAGCCGATTGAATGGCTTTTTGATAATGGGCTCCTTCCATTTCAAGTCCGATTACCCCCCAAGTCGAATCGTGGAAAAACTTCAACAAATCTTTATTTTGAAGTGAAGTTCCCAATACAGTAACCATGGTACCCCCTACCACGGGAATGCCGTGGTTTTCAAACATTTCCACCGTCAATTCATTGTCAAACGGATAGTTATCTCCAGTTCCTTCATTTATATGGGCAAAAGGAATCATAATATCGCCTTTTCCTCCTTCTAAGATACCCGCTTTTCCCATAATAGATACGGATTCCACGTTCAATTGTATGTGTTTTTTATACGGTTTGAGCAATTCATCAATTGTCTCATATGCTTGCTCACCGAACGCGTAGTCCATCACGATAATTACGGGAGATTCTCCTTCAAAATTCGCCTTGGCAAAGTTGGTGTTTTTGAAGTCGATCTGTGCCGTATCGAAAATCTGCACGTCTATATTGGTACCCGAGTCATCTGATAGGAAGATCATTCCCTCTTTTTCCGCTCGTTCTCTCACTAAGTTGCGCAAAGCTTTATTTTCGGGCTTACTCAACTCTTCATATATTTCTACTTCATCAGATACCTCTAGTTCACCTTGCATGACAAAAGGGGCGAAAATAGAATTCATCACACTGTGCATATTGGCGCTAATAATGTGAATCGGGCGTTCTTGTAGGCCTTTTTCAACTAATACATTCTTGATGCGATCCGACCAGATTTCACCGTAAATATGGTGTCCCAATCGCTCGCGCAACAACGGGCTAAACGTAATAGTACGCTTGTCGTTTTCTACTTCCTCTTCGATAGCAAGTTTACCTAACCAGTAGATCACATCCAAAAATCGATCTGGGTTTTCTGGAATAGCGAATTTTTCGTATACCGTTAGCACCTCAGCAAACGAACGACCTAACACATTGGCCAAATGGGAGATCGTTACCTCTTTTTCCTCCAATTCCAGTGCTTCAGTTTGCTTGGCTGCCAGTTCTATCTTCTTCCAATCACGCGTCACACGTCCATCTTCGGCGATTAATACACGATCTTTAATCTTGTGAGACTCAATGAAAATAAAGGTCAAATGCGTTAAAACGTCGTAAATATCTGAACGTCCACGCGTAATTTCAATATTCATTTGCTCTTGGTCGATGCGGTAGCAATTTCTTCTTCTTTTTGGTGGTACGATGGCTTGAAAATGAGAAAAGGCATACCCTTCATCTGAAGTCAAATTGATGTATCTACACTCTTCGATACCAATAGGCAATCGCTCGATCACATAAAGTAATCCATCTAATTCTGCCTTTTCTTCTGCAATTGTACCATATATTTCTGGTCTCAATTCTAACAACGCTTCTCTGAGCGTATCTCCAGATACCCCCATAGGTTTATAGAATCCTCTGTTAAACAAATGTCGCATAGTAATGTAAATGCGCTCAATAGCTGCGGATGATACCTGAGCTCTTGTTCTTGAAATATTTTTAATCTCTCTCATAGTCCTCATTTTTCTCTCTTAAATTCTAGTCTATTTTTAATTGATCCGCAATGCTTCGATCATTGCTCAATCGCGGCAATTTATTTTGTCCGCCTAGTTTTCCAATGCTTTTCATATACGCCTGGAATCCCTCTTGCTCTACCGATCGAATCACTAGGGTACGCAATACTTTTCCGACGATTAAATCGTCATAATATACATTTTGCTTGCGCAGGGCAGCATCGATGCGCAAGGCAAACTCCTCCATATTGTCAGGTGCTTGTCCAAACTCAATAAACCATTCGTGATACGGCAACCCCTCAACAGGTGTGATCTGAGGTGCTACAGTAAATTCATTAACTTGTACTCCTGTACCCTCCATCGCCTCTTGTAAGGCTGTTTCCACTTCCTTGCCTATCACATGTTCGCCAAAGGCAGAAATAAAATGCTTAATGCGCCCAGAAACAACTATGCGATGTGGTTTCAAATTGACAAACTGCACCGTATCCCCAATATTATAGCTCCACAATCCTGCGTTCGTTGAAATTAAGAGTACATAATTGACACCTAATTCCACTTCCCCTATTGTATATCGCTTAGGTTGAGCAGAATAAAAATCTTCTACTTTGATGAATTCGTAAAAAATACCCGCATTCAACAAAAGCAACAATCCTTTCTCTTTTTGAGAATCTTGGTATGCAAAAAATCCCTCCGAAGCGGGAAATAGTTCAATTGAAGGAACTCTCCTCCCAATTAATTGTTCAAATTTTGCGCGGTACGGTTCAAAGTTAACTCCCCCATAGATAAACAAATTAAAGTTCTTAAAAATATCCCCTACATTTTTTCCTTCTCTGCTTTTTAATCGCTCAAAATACATTTGAATCCAGCTAGGGATTCCCGATATCACGGTCATATTTTCGCGTACAGTTTCTTCAACAATGGCGTCCACCTTAGTTTCCCAATCTTCGATGCAATTGGTTTCCCAACTCGGCAATCGATTTTTTTGAAGGTAGGCAGGCACATAATGCGCCACAATTCCCGACAATCGTCCTAGATTTATGCCGTTTACTTGTTCGAGCACCGGGCTTCCTTGCAAGAAAATCATCTTGCCATCTACGAAATCAGCAATGCCCGTTTCGTGTATATAAGCCAAAATTGCATTGCGTGCCGCTTCAATATGATAGGGCATCGACTCTTTGGTCAAAGGAATAAACTTGGCCCCTGAGGTTGTGCCCGAAGTTTTGGCAAAATACAAAGGTTTACCTTTCCAAAGCACATCCTCTTCCCCGTTGACCACGCGATCAACATAGGGTTTCAACCCTTCGTAATCGCGAACAGGAACTTGCTGTGCAAAGGTCACTGCATCTCGTATTAGCTCAAAATGATGATCCTTCCCAAAGGCAGTGTGCTTCGCTTGTGCAACCAAATCAGCCAATACCTTAGCTTGGGTTTCCACTGGGTTTTTAAGCCATTTTTGCGTTTTTTTATGGATGATGGATGCGAACAACTTCGCTCCAAAAGATTTTATAGACATATTGTGTTTATTCTAAATCAATAAATAATTGAGCATCTAAAGGGTAATTATCTTTCCACAATTCAAAGTGCATATAGGATTGACTGACTTTTCCCGTTGTTTCTTCTTGATTGTAAAGTCCTAAGACATCCCCTGCTTGCACCGTTTCATACTTGCTCTTAGTCAAAGAAGACAAGTGTTTGTACACAGAACTCAATCCTTCTTCATGCAAAACAATAACCGTATAACCGTCGTTGATCGTCCAATCGACAAAAATAACAGTACCCTTGGCAACTGATTTTACTAAAGCGTTTTTTGCCGCTGCAAAATCAATACCGAAATGCGATGATTTGGGATCGTACTTTCGCATAATCGTGCCCTCAATTGGTGAGAAAAGCACCATATTTACTCTTGCTTCCGCATTGGTAAATAAATTGTATTTATCTTCCCCTCTCACGTATTCTCGAAGCGCTAAGTCTTTTTCACTGGGTTCAGTGTGTTCGATTATATTGAGCGGTGTTTCAGTTTTCATCAAGGAATCCACACTAGCTGCGGTAATTTCAACATCACCCAACAAAACGCGCTTCACTGCCGCCACATATTGCTCATTTTTTTTAATCACTGTTTCCAAAGAATCAACGCGCAAGGCCAAATCCACCGACTTTTGCTTTAATTCTGACGAAGAATACCCCGGAATATACTCTTTTAAGGGCGTAACAATCAACAAAATAACATTGGAAACCAACAACAGAAAGACAATAGTCGTTGTAGCACCAACGACATTTAACACATTTAGCTTAAACGAACTGATGTCTTCAAACGTTCGATCGTTCACTACTACTACTCTATATTTATCAAGAAGTCTTTTCTTCCACTTTCTCCATTGAAGTCCTTTCTTCGACATAAGCTATTCGTTTTCCACACAAATATAAACATTAAAAAAATTGACTTCTTCTCTTTTTTGCTTTTATTCACATATTAAATTGGTCATAATGTTAATATTACAGATCAAAAAGTTAAATAATAGAATCTTCCAATAAAGGGAATCAGTTTTTCTTCCTATATTTGCTTTTATTAAAATCTTCAAACAAAATAATATGAACGCATTACATATTTTTTTAGGAATGGTTGGACCATGGCAAATTATAATTATTGTTGCCTTAATTTTATTGTTATTTGGTGGTAAGAAAATTCCTGAATTGATGAAAGGATTAGGAACTGGAATCAAGGAATTCAAAGATGCTACTAAAGATGAAAATGCTCAACAGACATCTAAGAAAGAAGCGACAAAAGAAGACACTTCAAAAACAGAATAATTCAGTAGAATCTCGATATTTACATGCGTTATACCTTGGGGTATAACGCATTTTTTATGGTCCATTGTCACCAAAAAAAGTGCCCGTTAAACATCGTCTAACAGGCACCTCACTTATAAAACATAATAAAAACACTACTTAACTTAACCTTATTGCATTTTCAAAAAAATGTATTTACATTTTCTTTAAATATAAAAACAAAGACTATGCCAAAGTATGTTTTTAATTTAAAAATTACAGAATCATAGAAAGTTGAATGCGTTTTTTTGCAAAATCAACATCCACTACTTTCACTTGTACGTGTTGGTGTAACTTCACTACTTCATTCACGTCGGAAACAAATCCTTCTTTTAGCTGGGAGATGTGAACCAAGCCACTTTCTTTAATTCCCACATCAACAAAACACCCAAAGTTGGTAATATTATTGACAATACCCGGCAATACTTGTCCAATTTTTAGATCCGTAATTTGCTTTACAGCAGGGTCAAATTCGAAGACTTTGGCTGCCTTACGCGGGTCCAATCCTGGTTTTTCCAATTCTTTTAAAATATCCGTTAAAGTTAAAATCCCTATATCTGCCGTTTCATATTTTTTTACATCAATCTTCCCAATGGCTTCTTTATTAGAGATTAAAGTATCCACGGTTACGTTTAGATCTTTTGCCATTTTTTCCACCACAGGATAGGCCTCTGGATGCACAGCTGAATCATCCAAGGGATGGGCTGCATTTTTAATTCGAATAAAAGCTGCCGCTTGTTGAAAGGCTTTTTCCCCTAATCGCGGTACCTTTTTCAACGTTGCTCTAGAGGTAAATGCCCCGTGCTCTGCTCGATATTGTACAATATTCTCCGCCATCTTCTCCCCTATTCCCGATACATAGCTCAACAAAGACTTGCTTGCGGTATTGATGTTAATGCCCACTTTGTTTACGCACTTCATCACAACAGTATCCAACTCGCTTTTCAGCAGGGTTTGATCAACATCGTGTTGATATTGTCCTACTCCAATCGACTTAGGGTCAATCTTTACCAATTCTGCTAAAGGATCTGCTAAGCGTCTTCCGATAGACACGGCTCCACGCACTGTTACATCGTAATTGGGAAACTCTTCTCGAGCGATCTTTGAAGCTGAATAGACCGAGGCTCCTGCTTCGTTAACCACAAAGACCTGTACAGGCTTATCGAAGGCTATTTTCTTGATAAAGAATTCGGTTTCCCTCGATGCAGTTCCATTTCCGATTGCAATGGCCTCTATGCGATAGGAATTGACCATAGACCGCACTTTTTTCATGGCAATTGCACTGTCTTTTTGCGGTGGATGCGGATAAATTGTTTCGTTGTACAACAGATTTCCATTTTCGTCCAAACACACAATTTTACATCCTGTTTTATAGCCTGGATCAATCGCTAAAATGCGTTTTTCCCCCAAAGGAGAAGCTAATAATAATTGGGCTAAGTTATCGGCAAAAACGGCAATAGAATTAGCATCTGCTTTGGCTTTGGCTTCGCCCAACACTTCATTAGACAAGGCAGGTTCCAACAAGCGTTTGTAGCTGTCCGCTACCGCTTTTTGCAGATAAGCCGCTGCTTCGCCTTTGCTCTTTATAATTGTCTGCTCCACAAATTGAAGCGCCTCTTCTTTGTCTACTGCAATATTCATGCGAATATAGCCTTCTTTTTCCGCGCGTAAAATAGCGAGTAATCGGTGGGCGGGAATCTTATATAGTGGTTCTGACCAATCGAAATACTGTTCGAATTTCTGCGCCCCTTCTTCTTCTATTTTTGCTTTGACCACTTTGGTCGCCACAATGGCCTCTCGTTGAAATTTTCGTCTCAATGCCTTGCGGATATACAAATGTTCATTGATCCATTCAGCAATAATATCACAGGCCCCTTGAATGGCTTTCTCCTCATCTTCGACCTCGTTTGTGATATACTTGCTCGCCATGGTTTGGATGTTCGTAGCATTTTGCGCCATAATAATTTTCGCCAAAGGTTCTAAACCTAAGGCTCTGGCAGTATCAGCCTTTGTTTTACGCGTTTTCTTATACGGCAAATACAAATCCTCTATTTCTATTAAATCAAAGCTCTGCTCGATCTTTGCACGCAATTCGTCTGTCAACTTCCCTTGCTCTTCAATCGACGCCAAAACAGACTCCTTTCGCTTGACAATTCCCACATAGAGATCGCGGTACTTGGCAATCTTTTCAATGGCCACTTCGTCTAAATTTCCAGTTCTATCTTTTCTATAGCGCGCAATAAAGGGGATGGTACATGCTTCATCTAACAAGGCTAAAGTGTTCTCAATACTTTTTATGGAAGCATCTACAGCTTGTTGAATAAAATGAATCAAGGTCATAATATATTATTTTAAGAATAGCTAAAATACTACCTTTGCGCCAATAAATAAATGAGATGAAGTTTTTATTCTTTTACATTTTTGCCATAAACTACATTACCTACTCTATGTTCAAAATTGACAAAGAGCGGGCGCAAAAAAACAAGAATCGAATTTCAGAAAAAAATCTGTTAACGCTTTGCTTCTTAGGAGGCAGCCTTGGCGGATGGTTAGCCATGAAACAATTGCGCCACAAAACCGCTAAGCAGAGTTTTAAGCTAAAGTTTTACGCCGTATTTATTATTCAGGTGGTTTTGTTTTTTGCGTTGTTTCGAAGATAGTTAAAACTAACCTTTATTTTTTAATAGCTGTATTCACGTTGATTCACCGCAATTTCTAACGCACAAGTATATTTCTCTTTTAAGTATTTCTTTTTCTTCTGGATAGAAGTATCCACTCTAGGCGATTTAGAACAAATAACATAGGCTGTTCTCCTTCTTTTAGAAGATTTACCCACAACTTCGATCGTTTCTATAATTTGCTCTAGTGCTTTACTTACATCTTGTCCTTTTAATTCGATATAAAAATCATCATAGGCAGTTACTAGCATAAAATCGCAAGCCCTACTGTTTTGAATATGACAGCCATCTACTTTGATTTTCGTAGATTTAATCTGTTGGGTATTTACTAACGTTAGCTTTCTTCCTTTCTCTTGAAAAACGAATTTGCTACGCGAATCTGTTTCTTTACATGTAGGATCAATCTTGTCCAGCATACTCAATGTCTAATAATTGATCAAACGCTCTTCCTATCGTATTGGACACCTCATCCAATAATGCTGCATCAATAATGCCATTTTCTTGATCCATTAAATCAGTAGCTCCACCCTGGTCTATTGCGTAGACCCCAAAAAGACTAGAGTCGAGAAGAGCCTCTCCTCCTATAATTTTTTCGACAGCTTCCCTTTTTGTTTCATCTTCCTTGACGAGATTTCCAGCATAAATTAAATTATTAAAAGAAGTAAGAATATAAGGGCTATGTGTTGTAATAAACAGCTGAAAATTAGAAGCATTACTTGTATAAACTTGGGCTAATAAGTCTACAATCTGTTTTTGAGCCGTAGGAAACAGATGAGCTTCTGGTTCCTCTATATATAATATGCACCCATCAGACGACCATTTTCTTTCATAAATAGCCTTCAAAATCAACAACATTGGCAATGACTCTTGTTGCCCTGAGGACACATTTTTCAACTCCACTTTTCTTTGATCCTCATGAAGGATGTATACTTGCCCTTCTTCTTCCTTGATATATCGTCCTCCAATGATCTGATTGACCAAAGTAGTAAATTGACTAGGGTTTTCCTGTAGTTCTTCCCCAGCACTTCTCATTTCTAAGTCTTCTAAAAGCTGGTAAATTGCTCCAAATCTCAACATAAAAGAATCTAGAGAAGAACTCATCTCTCCTTCTCCTTCCACAATAGAAAATATATTCCTATTAATAGTTGAAAAAAAACTACGCCCTGCAGGAACGAAAACTTGCTCTGCTAAATTTTCATTAAACTTTTCTCCTAATTTTACTCTGAAAAAACGTTCAATCTCTTTTCTGTGTTTTAAATATTGACTAATCCCTAAATCGCCAACTTTTAAAGTAGAATACTGTTGATTTAATTGAATTATTTCCTCCAATATAGTCGTATATTCTCTTGGTAATTCTATTTTTATTTCTCCACTGCCCTTTCCTCTAACAACATAGAGCAATCCACTGGTACTTTGATATACCACTTCAAAATAACCTTCGGACTTCCAAGCACTTTTGTCAAACATTTTACGAAAAACACCAATCATATTTCTTTCGTGATTTTCTACTGTTTCCAAAAATGAAATCCCTGTTCTACTCCCTAGATCATACAAGGTTTCTTTAAAAAAGTAAATCAACTTTACCACCACACTTTTCCCAACCCCCTGAGGACCAATCAAAATATTAATCGGCTTAATATCTAAGTCTAGCTTCTCTATTCCCGCGAAATTTTGTATTGATATTTTTTCTATCGGTTCCATTCCCCTATCATTTTTAAAAGTCGTATTAAAAATACGATTTATTTTATACCTACTACACAATCATTCTTATCTATTTTATGGAATATGTTAGCTGGAAGCTTTTTACATATAAAACAATAGTTACACTTTATCTATTTGCGCAACCACAATCAAACTGAAAACTCTTCTTTCATAATTCGTTGTTTTTCAATATCTTTAATTTTCAACTCAATTGCTTAGTATGAAATCCACTCTCTATTTATTGCTTACCAGTCTTTTGGTTTCTTGTGGAGAAAATACAAATAACTCCCCTTTTCTAGTCTTTTCTAAGGACAAAGTTACGGCAGAAGTTACTCCTCAAATAACCTACATCAACCCTAGTGGGATGACGGTGCAAACACGGTATAATGTTCCTGAAAATTACACTCGAAAGACCTATAGGCACCAAGATTTTGGCTATCATTTACAGCAGTTACCGCTAAAAGACTACGGTAAAAAGGTGAAGTACTACAATGGAAAAGACAAAAACACCCCTCAGGTGTATTCTTCTGTAGTGGATTTGCCTATTGGCGCAAAAGATTTACATCAATGTGCGGATGCCGCCATGCGTTTACGAGCCGATTTTTTATACCAACAAAAGCGATACGGCGAAATTTCCTTCCACTTTAACGATGGTCAACCGCGTGCGTATACCGACTATGTCAAGGGGGATTATTCCACTCAAACGTATTGGAACTATCTGGAACACATCTTCATGTACGCCAATACGAGTTCCCTAAAACAACAACTCCAATCTGTACCAAAAAACGAAGTACAAATTGGAGATATTTTATTGCAATCTGGCACGCCTTATGGCCATGCCGTAATCGTCATTGATATGGCTGAAAATCAAGCAGGAGATCGCCTTGTATTGCTTGCCCAAAGCTATATGCCTGCACAAGAACTCCAAGTACTAGAGAATCCCTCTTCCTCTGATGGCAATCCGTGGTATCGAATAGACCACGATCGCATCATCACTCCCAAATGGGAGTTTACTTCAGCCGATTGGAAAACCTGGTGAAAGGCAAGTTAAGAACAAGCAATTTTATTCACGCGATTAGCGTGACGACCGCCTTCAAATGCGGTATTCAAAAACGTTTCAACCATAGCAATAGCCTGTTCAATAGAAGTAAAACGCGCAGGAATACTGATAACATTTGCATCGTTGTGCAAACGCGCCAATTCAGCGATTTCTTTTGTCCAACACAACGCACAACGCACCCCTTGGTGTTTGTTCGCCGACATGGCAATTCCATTACCACTACCGCAAATAACAATTCCAAAATCCACAGTACCCTTTTCTACTGCTGTAGCGACTTGGTGTCCAAAATCCGGATAGTCCACGGAATCAAAACTATCTGTTCCATAGTTTGTTACTTCATATCCTTTGGCTTGTAAAAAATCGACAATGGCCTTTTTATACGCTGGCCCGGCATGATCATTTCCTATTGCTATTTTCATCTGTGTTGTTGTGTTATTATTCACTGACAAAGGTAAAACTTTTGCCTTTTATAATCCTAATTCTTCTACAGCTATTTGACGCATTTCCACCTTTCTAACTTTCCCTGAGATGGTCATTGGAAAAGAAGAAACGAACTTCCAATACTTAGGGATGCGATAATGGGCAATCTTCTGATCACAAAACTCACGCATGCTTTCCGCTGTTGCGGTTTTTCCTTCTTTGAGGATAATCCACGCCATAACTTCTTCCCCGTATTTTTCACTTGGTACCCCAATGACTTGCACATCGGCTACATCGGGATGGGTGTACAAGAAATCCTCTATCCACTTTGGTGAGATATTCTCTCCACCGCGAATAATCAAATCTTTTATTCGTCCGGTGATGGCTATAAACCCTTCCTCATCCATCGTCGCCAAATCTCCTGTATGCATCCATCGATTTTCATCGAGTACTTCAGCAGTTAAGGTGCGATTATTCCAATATTTCAACATGACGGAATATCCGCGTGTACACAGTTCACCTGCCTCTCCTCGAGGTACGATTCCCCCAGTTTCAGGATCGATAATTTTGATCTCCAAGTGATCTTGTACTGTTCCTACTGTGCTGACTTGTTTCTTTATATCAATGCCAATATGGGTTTGTGTGGACACAGGGGATGTTTCTGTCATCCCGTAACAAATACTGATCTCGTCCATATTCATTTCGGTTTTCACGCGTTTCATCACGTGTTCAGGACAGAGCGAACCAGCCATCACACCAGTGCGCAAAGACGACAAATCGTATTTCTTGAAATCAGCTAGTTGCAATTCAGCAATAAACATAGTCGGCACACCATAGAGCGAGGTACACTTTTCTTGTTCGACGACGGCTAGTGTTTTGGCGGGATCGAAACTATCATTGGGAATAACGATGGTAGCTCCATGAGAGGTGCAACACAAATTGCCGATAACCATACCAAAACAGTGGTAAAAAGGAACAGGAATACACACGCGATCTTGGGCACTATAGTTCAAGCGAATGCCAATAAAATAACCGTTGTTTAAGATATTGTGATGGGTCAGTGTTACCCCTTTGGGAAAACCCGTAGTTCCTGAGGTATATTGGATGTTAACTGCTTCTCCAAACTGTACAGAATCTTCTATTTCTGCTAATACTGCTGCATTTATTTTCTGGCCTTCAGCCACAAAACGATCCCATTCTTCACCAAGGAAAACCACTTCCTGTAGGGATGGGCAATCTTCGCGTACCAAGGAAATCATTTTTCGATAATCGCTTGTTCGGTAGGATTCTGCCGATATGATGGCCTTTATCTCCGATTGATTGACCGCAAATTCTAATTCATGTGCGCGATAAGCGGGATTCAAATTGACTAATATAACGCCAATTCGAGCCGTAGCATATTGCAAGAGTACCCACTCATAACAATTAGGCGCCCAAATCCCCACGCGATCTCCTTTTTCAATATTTAAAGCCAAAAGCGCTTGCGCTACTTGCCCCGTTTGTTCAAAAAATTCGCTATACGTCGCACGATAGTTCTGATGCGCACTAATTAACGCTTCATTATCTGGATATAAGGCCGTTATTTTTCTTAAATTTTCTCCTATTGTCTCTCCTAACAATGGAATATTAGATGCTCCATGCACATAAGATATTGCTTTCATTTTTCACTTTCGTTTTTTTATTGGTTTTCCTAAAATACAAAAAAAAAGGAAAGGTCTCCCTCCTTTTGCAATATCTTATCAAACCCGACAACGCTTTCTTTGTACAGTAGATTTTCCTACTGCTTCCTATCAGGAACAAACAACATCCCCCGACATTTCCTTTTAGCTACTTTGGATCAACTTCGAGTGTGCTTCGAGTGTGCTTCGACAAATTCCTATTTTATCGAAGTAAACTCTAAGAAGAGTCGAAGAACAGTTGGAGAACAAACAAGACAAACAAGACAAAAACAAAACCAAAAGGACAGAAAAAATGCCGTGCTTTAAGTGCTTGCTTCAGTTCTTAAAACTAGAAAAAAAGAAATAAATGCTGTATAAATGAGAAAAAAGAAATACTTTTGATCCAGTTTTCTGAATGAATTACACTTTTTTAAGGACTAAAAACAAGTAGAAATCAAGTGAAAAGACTTAGACCTCAACTGATTCTTCTTGTGTTCTTTACCGAAAAAATGAAAAACTATCGATTGATATAGTTGAGATTAGCACACTTTTTATCCCCCGTAATTCACAATAATAACACAAAAAACGACCTTTTATTCCTCAGAATAAAGAGTATTTCGTACATTTAAACAACTTTCCATGGCCAAAAGGCTGGGAAAAAAATCAAGAAAATGGCAAAAAAAATTAGACATAAAAAGAAAAAACAATTTGATTTTTCGAACAAGATTTTAAAATTTTTAGGAAAAAATCCTTCCAAATCTTTTAACTATAAACAAGTAGCTGCCCAACTCGAAGTAGTGGATACCCAAGGCAGAAATGAGATTATTAAAGAACTAAAATTCTTGCTTTCCAAAACGCTTATCGAAGAAGTTGAGGTAGGGAAGTACCGCTTTGTTCCCAAAGCAAATTACGTAGAGGGACACATAGATATGACGAGTCGAAAAACGGCATATTTGGTGAGTGAAGAACTTGAAGAGGATGTTTTCATTCCGACCAACAATTTAAACAAAGCCCTAGATGGGGATTTGGTAAAAGCCTACATTTACAATAAGCGAAAAGGCCGAAAGCCAGAAGCCGAAGTTGTTGAGGTATTAGAACGCCATCGTACGCAATTTGTTGGGGTTATCGAGATTCAGAAAAACTTTGCTTTTGTTACGACAGCCGATGCAAAAATGTACACGGATATTTTTATTCCTAAAGACAAATTTTTGGATGCTCAACCTGGAGACGTGGTATTGGTTGATTTAGAAGATTGGCCAGAGAATGCAGATAGTCCATTTGGTAGAGTAGTCAAAGTACTGGGTAAACAAGGGGAGCACAACACCGAAATCCACGCTATTTTGGCAGAATATGGTCTTCCAAGTGAATTTACAAAAGAGGTAGAAGAATTTGCCAACAAACTCGATACGTCGATTCAGGAAGAAGAAGTAGCAAAACGCCGCGATATGCGCGATGTTCTAACATTCACCATTGATCCAAAAGACGCTAAAGACTTTGATGATGCCCTGTCTTTCCAAATCTTAGAAAATGGAAATTACGAGATCGGGGTACATATTGCCGATGTTTCTCACTATGTACAACCGGGGACTATTTTAGATGATGAAGCCTTTCACCGTGCGACGTCGGTGTATTTAGTCGACCGAACGGTTCCTATGCTTCCCGAAGTGCTGTCCAATTTTGCTTGTTCACTTCGTCCTCACGAGGATAAATATACATTCTCTGCGGTGTTTGAACTCAATGCTAAAGGCGAGATAGTGAATGCTTGGTTTGGCCGTACAGTAACGCATTCCGATCAACGCATGGCTTATGAAGAAGCCCAATACATCATTGAAACACAAGATCGAACGGTTCCTGAAGCCATTTCCATTACGGGAGAAGCGCAAGAAATTAGCGAAGAAGTTGCCCAAGCCGTGCTAACGTTGAATCGATTGGCCATTATCTTACGTCAAAAGCGCATGAAAGCTGGTGCAATTTCCTTTGATAAAGTAGAAGTAAAATTCAACTTAAACAGCGAAAGTGAGCCTGTAGGCGTGTTCTTTAAAGAAGCCAAAGAAGCCAACCACTTGATCGAAGAATTCATGCTATTGGCGAATAGAAAAGTTTCTGAATTTATCGGCAAACAGAAAAAAACCTTTGTATACCGTATTCACGACGAGCCAGATCAAGATAAATTGTTTGGTTTACAATCCGTTATATCAAGGTTTGGTCATTCGCTAAATTTCAAATCGAGAGATACGATTTCCAAATCCTTAAATGAATTATTGAAAAATGTACAAGGTAAAAAGGAACAAAACTTAGTCGATACCTTGGCGATTAGAAGTATGAGCAAAGCTAGCTATTCAACACAGAATATCGGACACTACGGTTTGGCTTTTGACTACTATTCACACTTTACATCTCCGATTCGACGTTATCCAGACGTAATGGCACACCGTTTGTTAGAATTCTATTTACACGGTGGAAATTCAGCCAATGTAGAAGAATACGAAACCAAATGTAAACACTGTTCCGCTATGGAGAGTTTGGCAGCAAATGCAGAACGAGACAGCATCAAATACATGCAAGTGAAGTATATGCAGGACCAAAAAGACAAAGCTTTTGTAGGGGTTATTTCAGGTGTCACAGAATGGGGGATTTATGTAGAAATCATCGAAAACAAATGTGAAGGTATGGTGCGTATACGCGAGATTAAGGAAGACTATTACGTATACGATGAAAAACAATATGCATTACTTGGACAAGCAACCAACAACACGCTTCAATTAGGAGATACTGTTGTGGTATCGGTTAAGAATGCAGATTTAGTTAAAAAACAATTGGACTTTAATTATATTCAAAAATTAAACTAACATGAAAAAAATAATAGTTCTATTTATTGCGTTATGTGGAACAATTGGCTTTGCTCAAGAGGTTAAAGAAGTAGGAGAGTTTAGCAATGTCAATGTTTTTGACAAAATCGAACTGACCTTAGTTCCATCAACAGAAACTAAGATGGAGGTTTCAGGGAGCAATACAAAAGAAGTAACCTTTGTAAACAAAAATGGAAACTTGAAAATCAAAATGAATTTCAGCAGTAGTTTTCAAGGAGGAAATACGCAGGTAAAACTATACTACAAGGCGCTTGAGGAGATCATTGCTGAAGAAGGAGCTAGTGTTGACAGCAAAGAGGTTGTTAAGGCTACAAACTTGAGAATTCACAGCAAAACAGGAGCTTCGGTAGCATTAAAAGTAGAGACAGAAAAATTAATTGTGCGAAGCTATACTGGAGGAACGATTGCCTTAACAGGAAAAACCAATACACAAGATATATTAGCCAATGCTGGAGCAAGTGTTTACAATGAAAAACTAGTGAGTAAACAGACTGAAGTAACAGTAAATGCTGGTGGTACAGCCAAAGTAAATGCCACAGATCTGGTGGATGCTAAAACTAGAGCAGGAGGAGAGGTTATCATCTTTGGAAACCCAAAACAAATCAATGAAAAAGTGGTAATGGGCGGAAGCATCAAAAAGGAGAACTAAAAGTATTTATTTTTTTCTTATTCTATTGTCATAAAAAACCGTACCTTGCCGTAGGTAATAAACATAGGTGCCAATATATCAAGTATATTGGCATTTTTAATTGTGGTAAATGATCGATGACTTAATTACAGGTGTTACCTTGGGGTTTTTCCTAAGTTTCATGATTGGTCCTGTATTTTTTATTCTTATTGAAACGAGTATTACAAGGGGAATTCGAGCGGCTCTTGCGTTTGATATGGGCGTAATTCTCGCTGATGCCCTGTTTTTCACCATTGCCTTTTTTAGTAGCTTTCGCTTGATAAATTCGATCAAAGACGATCCAGCTCTATTTATTTTCGGTGGGTTATTGATGTTGACCTATGGAATTATTTCCTTTGTCAAGCTCAAAAAAGTACAAGTTCACACCATCCAAATTGCGCCTCCTAACTTAAAAAGAGAGTACTTAAATCTCTTTGTCAAAGGATTTCTACTCAACTTTATTAATGTGGGTGTTTTGGGCTTTTGGTTGGCAATTATCATCACATTAGGCCCTAAGATGGACATGGATACTGAACGCATGTTTTTATTCTTCTCCTTCGCTATTGCTGCCTATTTTGTAACAGATGTATTCAAAATTCTTTTAGCTAAGCAATTGCGCAAGAAGCTAACAGCAGAAAATATTCTCAAGGTAAAAAAAATCAGCAGTGTTCTACTCATGATCTTTGGGCTAGTCATTATGGTTAAAGCCTTTATTCCCACATCAGATAAAGAATTAAACTTGCCAATCCCTCGATTGGAACGAAAATAGAAAAAGGATAGCATGAAGCTATCCTTTTTTAGTTTGCGATTAACTAAATAAAAAAAGCCCTAACTTTCGTTAGAGCTTTTAGTAAGTCGGGGTGGCAGGATTCGAACCGTTATCATATCTTACTTTTACTTTTCTTATTTTACTCTGATTATTAGGTATTTACAAATTTTATTACCTATCTTTACCTAACCTTACAAAGGTAAAATATGGTAATATTAAGCATTTCTGTCCGAAATATGTCCGAGAAATATGAAAGTGAATTTTTATTTAGATAAGCCCTATAATCCCGATATTTCGCCTGAAAAGGTCAAACAGGAATTGGCAAAGGTTGGAGGGAAAAAGAAGAACCTTGCACAAAAGTTCTGGAATCCATCGCCCACTGCACTGTATCTCTTCTTTTCACCGGATAAATCCTGTAGGATAAAATACAGGACAAACTATAAGATATTGCCCAAAAGTTGGGATTTTGAAAAGGAAAGGCTTAAACCAAGTGCCAGCGGAGCGTTGGAATTCAATGTTGAACTGAACAACCTTGCAAACTGCTGTACAAGGGAAGCAATGCGAAAAAAAGAAACAAACCAGTTTCTTTCCAAAGAGGATTATAAACAGATTGTACAGGACTGTATTGACAGGGACAATGCCGTCAATAGTGAAATATCCATTTCCCACCTGAAAACCCAGTTCCTTTCCTACAAATCCAATTTTGTCAAAGAGGGTACGTTAAAAGAATACCGGACAGTCTTTAAGGGATTGGAGGATTTTGAGAAGCATAAGGGAACAAAACTTATCCTTAGGGAAATGGACGGTAAATTTCTCGATCAGTTTGAGGTATTTCTAAGCAGGAAAAAGAACACGAACGATGGAGATAAAGAGGGCTTGCTGAATGACACCATCCACAAGTACATCTCCACGTTAAAGGTATTCCTAAAGTGGTGCAACGACAATGATTATTTGGTGCATCCCGATGTCTTCAAGACCCAGAAGACAAACTTTAAGAAGAAAGCCTACAATGAGATCATTGCCCTGTCAGAATCCGAAATACAGAAACTGATGAACCATGATCTTTCGGACAGACCCAGTCTGGAAAGGGTACGGGATCTGTTCTGTCTATTGTGCTACACAGGGCAAAGATTTGAGGATCTGATCAACTTTGACCCAAAGGACATAAAAAACAATGCTTGGGACTTCATTTCGGTAAAAGTCAAAAAAAGGGTGATCGTACCTTTTGAGGGGTATATTGCCCCAGCAAAGGATATCTTGGAGCGTATCGGTTACTCCGTGCCCAAGATATCCAACCAGAAGTTCAATGAATATATCAAAACTGTCGGCAAACTGGCAGGAATGGACGAAATCATAAAGATCACAAGGTATTCAGGTAAGCAAAAGCTGGTGATAGAAAAAAGGAAGTACGACTTCCTATCGAGCCATGTCGGCAGAAGATCAATGGTAACGAACCTATTGAGCAGGAACGTACCCATTACACTTGTGCAGAAACTGACCGCACATTCCGACATAAGGACTTTAATGAAATACGAATCGGCAAACACGGATTCGTTAATCGATGCACTGAACAAATTTTAAAATTATGAACAGTAAATATTTCAGAAGAAGAAAACCGTTTGACTTTGATCCGCATCCATTGGACGTGGGCGTCCCTTTTTCCAAGAACGATACGCATGCGGATGTACACTTTCTTATAAAAGTTCAGCGACTTCCAGAGAGTCAACTTGAAGATCTCTTTTTGCGCCACTTCAACTATTACAAAGCTGAATTCAACGATACTGACGGCAGAGAGTTTTTTAAAGAATTATGGCAGACTGTTAATTCCGAGCTAAAAAAGGAAAGAAGCAAATCACAGGAAAAGCTGTCGGCGACACAGAAAAGAAGAAACGACCTTAGAATACAGAAATTCCAGTATTTCATCGAGAATATCCTTCCCAAATATGACCGATGGAATTTCACGGTAAGTCTGTCAAAAAAATATGAGATAGTCAGCGAGCAACTATTGCAAGAAGTAAAGAGCAAAACTCAAATAGAATTCCAGCGGACACAGGAATTGATCGATTCGGCATTTACGAAACTTGCCAATTCATCCAATGCAAGTACAGAATCCAATATAAATACCATAAAAACTATTCTGGAGAACTATCTAGATTCGAACAAAGAGGAACAGGAAGAATTAAAAAAGCAATTCATCCAGAAACAAAATCTCGATCGTTTGCTAGCACAGTATAATACGACATTAAAAGAATTGGATGAATTTAAAGAACAGGTTAAAAAGCTCAAAAAAGAGAAATCCCGATTGAATTCCTTGGATCATCATAAAATCAATATACTGAACGGCGACAAACTTAATCTGATCGCGTTGTTTGATGAATTTATGAAAGCAAAGATAATAATCAACGGAAAAGCAGAAACATTCCTAGGGACTAACGCCCATATAACATGGGCAAAAATCATTTCCAATCATTTTTTGGAACATGATAAGCCAATTCCATTCGGAACAGTAGAGAACTATTTTTGTGACGGTAAACCCACCGACATTGACAATTCAGATCGCAAATTCAAAATTATTCCAATTGAATAGCCAGAAGATAAATCATACCACCCCCTTGCAGAGATGCCGTTCAAAATTCTGAACGGCATTTTTTGTGGTCTTGCTTGCCCAATTTTGTGTCAAGTTAATTAAACGAAGAAAGTGGCCATGACTTCGACATTCTTAAATTGATAAACATGAGCAAAGTATGATTACACTGGATCGAAATGCCCTTAGAGATTGTGTCAAGGATGCAGTTAGGGAAGAACTACAGGTTTTTATTTCAAAGGTTGGTAATATGGACGATCCTCCGCAAAAAAAGCAACCGACAAAACTAATGACCAAAAAGGAAATGGCAAACGAGCTTGATATTTCCCTTGTCAGCCTGACCGAATGGATGAAACAGGGGCGTATTCCCTATAAACGTATGGGAAAGCGCATTTACTTCAACAAAGAAGATGTTATGGCATCCATGACGAACTTCAACCATAACAAAGGAGGTAAATAATGATCTCGTTTAACCAGGACATAGCCACTGCATTGGATAGGGCTATAGTAAAAATAACAGATAAATTTTTAGAACCTCCGATCATGATAACAATCAGCAATTCCGATTCCGTTATCGGTACATTAGGAAATTTCAGCGCATCCACCGGAAAGGCCAAGAGTAGGAAAACATTCAATGTGATTTCATTGGTCGCTGCTGCATTGAGCGGAAAACAGATATTACAGTATAAGGTCAAAGTTCCCATAAACCGTCCATTGGTACTGTACTGCGATACGGAGCAGAGCAGATTCCATTGCCACAGGTTGATTTCAAGGGTTTACAAACTCATAAATTACCCGACAACGGAAGTCCATGAAAACCTAAAATTTATATCCCTGAGGGAATACCCCACTAAAGAGCGCATAAGTATCATCGAATATGCCCTGTCCAAATATGCGGGCAAAATATGTCTGGTCATCATAGACGGGATCAGGGATCTTGTTTACGACATCAATAATGCTACGGAAGCGACCGAAATTACCGGCAAGCTGATGAAATGGTCACAGGAGCTGAATATACACATCCATACCGTACTGCACCTAAACAAGGGTGATGACAACACCAGAGGGCATTTGGGGACAGAATTGAACAATAAGGCTGAATCCATATTACAGGTCACCAAAAGCGATCTGGATACAAACTACAGCACCGTGGCGCCAAAGTTCATCAGGGATATCGAGTTTGAGCCATTTACCTTTTTTATCGATGATGGTTTGCCCGTACTGGATGAGAACTTTGACCTGTCAGGTACAGTATCGAGAAAGGGATTCGACTATCAGGAGCTTTCCAAAGAGAACCATCGGGAAGTGTTACAGGAAATGTTCAACGGCAGTGAAATAACCTGCACATATGATGAATATGTTGGCAGATTACGGAATGCGTATCTGGCAAAGGGCTTCAATTTCGGCATCAATAAAGCCAAACAGCTGAAGACATTTCTGGAAAACAAACGGATGGTCATCAAAAACGATAAGACCTACCGGTTCAACCCTGAATTCTATTATTAAAAAACAGGTTTAGTTTAGTCCGCCCCTATATAGTAATAGACTAAACTAAACCTACTTTAAAATTAAGATTATGACATGTGATGAATTAAAGCGCATACCGCTCATATCCATATTAAATTATCTACAGATACCATGCGCAAGGATGAACAGCCGTGAAGCATGGTTTAAAAACCCATTCAATGGAGGAGACGAAAGAACGGCTTCGACAAAGTTGGATATCCATAGGAATATCTGGTACTCGCATTCGGAAGGATTCGGAGGAAATAACATTGACTTCCTGATGAAGTTTTTGGATACGGAAAACCTATCAACTGTTTTAGATTGGGCTGATGAAAGAAAAAATATCTTTTCTTTTCACCAGCAGACCGTATTGGATAAAGTACAGGTCATGCAACAAGAAAATGAACGCGCTTACACCATCCTTTCCGTTGAGCCTCTCGGAAACAAAGCTCTGACAGACTATCTGACCGACGTACGCAAAATAGATATTGAAATTGCCAGAGTATACTGTCAGGAAATCTATTACCGGACGGCAAAAGGACAGACGTACTTTGCCGCAAGTTTTAAGAATGATGCAGGTGGATACGAACTGCGCAACAGCTATGATAAACGCTCCCTATTGACAAAGGGGATCACCACGATCGATAACGGCAACAAAGATGTTGTTTTGTTTGAGGGCTTCACGGATCTGCTATCCTTTATGACGTTAAAAAAGAATGCAGGTAAGCCGTATCTAAATACGAACTTCTGTATCCTGAATACGACCGCCAATCTGCAAAAAGCATATCCATTCTTAGGGCGACATAACGGAATAACAAGCTATCTGGACACAGATAGCAGTGGTTTAAAATCGTACAACAGTTTGCGAAGCCATTTTGAAAAAACGCACACCGTAAAAAATGGAATGGAAGAATTGCAGAGGCAAGACAACAGGATCAAGGATGTCAATGACTATCTGATTTTCACATCATCCAAAGAACAGACCCAAAATATTCAATCGGGAAGAAAACTATCGAATAGGTAGGAAGCAAGGTTGTGTTTTGGTGACCCCAAAACCGATTGGCTCCCGATGGTCACAGCTAAAAAGAAACAAGATGAAAAATAACAAGAAAAAAGGCGGAAGACCCGCACTCGAAAATAAAAAACAGTTCAGGATCAATGTCCGTTTCGATGAAAGCGAACATAACAGAGTTTTGCATAATGCAAAAATTGCAGGTATGAGCAAATCGGAATGGGTACGCAAATCTGCGATCCTACGAAAAATTACACCTAGGTTTACCGAAGAACAATTGAAAGCTTTTAGGGCGATTACTGGGGCTTCGAACAATCTAAATCAGCTAACTAAAAAAGCACACCAGTCTGGACTGATTGAGGTGACACAGGAATGCAAAAATACGATCCATCACATTAACCATTGTATCAATAAACTACTGCACCATGATAGCGAAGATAATTGAGGGCCGATCTTTCGGCGGATGCGTTGGATACGCCCTGAAAAAAGATAGTGAGATTATCCATGTAAATGGATTACGGACGGATTCGGCAAAGACCATCACACAGGACTTTAATTTTCAGCGGATGCTGAATCCAAGATTGGGCAAGGCAGTCGGACACATTATTCTTTCGTGGAATACAGAAGATAAAAACAAGCTGAATAATGACATCATGCTATCCGCAGCTAAGCGTAATTTATCAAAATTAGATATTAGGGATACCCAATGCTTAATGGTGCGCCACCACGACCGCCAACATGATCATATCCATATTATTTTTAATCGGGTAAACGATCATGGCAAAACTATCTCCAATAGCAATCAGCGGTATAAGAGCTTTAAAGCTTGTAAAGAATTAAATGCATTATATGGCTTTAAGCAGTCCGAAGGAAAACGAAATGTCAACAGAGGTAGACTGAAAGGTAATGATCTAACGAAATACCAAATTTACGACACCGTCAAGGCAGGCATACGACACAGTAAAAACTGGAAGGAACTACAAAATTATATCCGTTACAGAGGTGTGGAAATGCAGTTTAAATATAGATTGGGGTCGGATGAGGTTCAAGGTATTTCGTTCATCAAAGATGAACAGACATTTCGGGGTTCTGCCATAGACCGCTCATTGAGCTTCGGACAGATCGACAAGGCTTTAAATAGCATAGATAATTCTATTGAACTAAATCAAATTACTGGAAGCTATGTTTCGAAGGATCATTCTATAGACAGAAATATCGGAGAAACACTTGGTCACATAACATCAGCTTTATTTTCGAACCCCGAAATTACACCAGAGCAAGATGATCCGTTGATCAAGAAAAGAAAAAAGAAAGAGAATTACGGACTAAAACGTTAATACCATGAACACAGAATTAGAAAATATACAGCAACAGGTAAGCGCATTGCAGGAAAACACAGACTTGATCACGCAGGATATTGTACGAATAATGCCTACAATTGTCTCCCTACTTTCTGAAAATGAAAAGAAAATGCAGGAATTTCATGAAATGCGAGCAAAGGATCAGGAACTACTACAACAGATCAAGCAATTTATTAAAAGAGAAAACGATGTACTATCTAAGATCATTAACGATTATGGGACACTTCAGGATGTAGCTAATGAAATCTCCACAATAACTAGACAGGAATTAGCTGTATTAACAATCAAAGAAAAAGACATTGTTTCAAAGATAGCTGAAATTCCTGATCAGGTCATTGTAAAACATCATTACGGCATTGATCTCAAATCAACACCTCTGATCATTGTTATGATAGCATTATCTACCATTATTTCGCTAGGTCTCGGTGTTCTATACGAGAAGAACAAACAATTAGACGATAGAAAATCGTATGAAATGCGTTACCGAATGATAGAATTGGAGCTACCGCATGTAACATCGCATATCGATTCTACTCATTCTCTTAACCCTAAGAAATTCCATAATTTGGTGATTAAAAGAGAGGAAGAAAATAAACTATTAAACAGTATAGACCAAAAACGTCAGGAGATCAAAAACTTAAACAGTCCTGAATAACGGCTCGGCGACTTGGCGAAGTAGCGAAGCTGTATCGAAGATACAAAAGCGGAGCTATTTAGCCAAGTCGCTTGTTGTAAGCAGTCCGCGAAGCGGCGGCTTACGGCAAGCGACGTAAGTCGCCGAGCCATTGTTAGCAAGGAGCGCAGCGGCGGCTTACGGCAAGCGACGTAAGTCGCCGAGCCATTGTTAGCAAGGAGCGCAGCGGATTGCTAACGTGCCGCGTATTGGCGATGGGCGGGATTTTTAGCACTGAACTTTAATCGAAGAACAGAAGTTGAATTTTGCACTTCCGTTGATACGAAGCCGTTCAGCCCGCCTATTGCCAATACGATGTTGTACAACGTAGTTATGTTTTGGGTTTTAGTCCAGCTAAATATTTTCGTATGTCATTTTCTAATTTATCCGGGTATTTGTACTCTAATTTTTTTGACAATTCAGTTCCTATTTCTGAAACTAAATCAGTCATTGAAAATAGAGCAGTCCAATTTTCCTTTATATCGCTCCCTGAAAATGTTTGTTCTGTTTTAGCCCACATTTCCTGGTTAAGATACTTTTTGAAAAGCCGTCCATATTTATTGGTCGTTATGTTCCAATTGTGTTCACTTGCAATGTGCCATTCAATTAAAGGAATTAAATATTCTGTGCGAATAACGGTTTCCGACATAAATTTCGCATAGAATATTTCATCTC
>NZ_JACHTD010000014.1 GCF_014145665.1 Myroides sp. NP-2
CTCCTGTATCACCCTTTTCTCCTTTAGTACTTGCAAGGAAATCCGTTGGTGTTTTTCCTGCATTTTCAGGTAATGCCGCCCATAGGTCGTAAGCGGAAAGTCCGTCTGCTCCTGTATCACCCTTTTCACCTTTAGTACTTGCAAGGAAATCAGTTGGTGTTTTTCCTGCATTTTCAGGTAATGCCGCCCATAGGTCGTAAGCGGAAAGTCCGTCTGCTCCTGTATCACCCTTTTCTCCTTTAGTACTTGCAAGGAAATCCGTTGGTGTTTTTCCTGCATTTTCAGGTAATGCCGCCCATAGGTCGTAAGCGGAAAGTCCGTCTGCTCCGGTATCACCTTTGTCACCTTTTTCTCCTTTTGTACTCGCAAGGAAATCCGCTGGTGTTTTTCCAGCATTTTCAGGTAGCGCTGCCCATAGGTCGTAAGCGGATTGTCCATCGACACCATCTTGTCCGCTTTCACCTTTTAAGCTAGCCAAAAAATCAGCTTGTGATTTGCCAGTGTTCGCTGGTAATGCTGCCCAGAGGTTGTATGCGGATTGCCCGTCGGCTCCGATATCTCCTCTATCTCCTCTATCCCCTCTATCCCCTTTATCTCCTTTGTCTCCTTTGTCTCCTTTTGTACTCGCTAGAAAATCAATAAGTGTTTTTCCTGTATTTTCAGGCAGTGCCGCCCAAAGGTTGTAAGCGGATTGTCCATCGGCTCCGATATCCCCTTTATCTCCTTTATCCCCTTTGTCTCCTTTGTCTCCTTTTTCTCCTCTTATACTTGTTAGGAAATCTGCTGGTGTTTTTCCTGCATTTTCAGGTAGTGCTACCCATAGGTCGTAAGCGGATTGTCCATCGGCACCATCTCGTCCACTTTCACCTTTTAAACTAGCCAAAAAATCAGCTTGTGATTTACCACTATTCGCTGGTAGTGCTGCCCATAGTGCATAAGCAGATTGCCCATCAGCTCCCTTAATATTGTTCCACTGTTGAGTTTGGCTGTCAAACACCCAAATACCGTCCGCATTAACAACCATTTCTACGCCTATACCTGGGCCTCCTGCTGAGCCAGGGAGTCCAGGAGGACCTTGTTCTCCTGGTCTGCCCTCAAAGGTATAACGAGAAACATCGAGGTCAGTGATTAAACGCTGCCACCGGTCCTCGCTCCAATAGTAGTAGCCAGGGGTTACTTCGGCAGTTGTAGCTGTATTGTACAGCAATAAACTCTCAACATTTCCATGGGTTATGGTACTCGTGTCTTCAAGGCTCGTCAAAGCAACCTGAGGAATGAGAATTCCTTTATTGCTGCCCGCTACTGTTAATTCAGCGGATTTATTCGGGTGCTTTGTTCCTATACCTACTTGTGCTTGCGCCATATAGCCGCAAGACAACAAGGTTGTGATAAAAAGAATTTGTTTTTTCATATGACTGTTTTTTAAAAAGTAGTGTTTGGTTTGATTATTTTTCATTTGAAAAGTTAATAGTAGACCTAGAGCCTGACTATTCGACCTAACAAACCTAGATTTTAATATGTTAAAATTTGTTTGTTTACGCGCTGTATTTGTTAATTGAACTAAGGTTTAACAAAATTGACGCAAATGAAATAGCGCATGGAGGATGTGGTGATTCTATTTTTAAAATAACTAGACTAATTCGCACAATATGGTCCACATAATCGGTTGTGTTTTGTTGAATAAGTGAACGAAAGGACGATTTTTGTTGTGATGTAACGCTTTGGCTCTTAGTTAATTTTAGAATAAAGAAGATTAATTTTTGGTCTAAAAAGAGGAATACTATATATTTGCATCTTATTTCTTTTCCAAAAATATGAACAAGTTATTGATCGTCGGAACGATGGCGTTTGACAATATAGAAACACCATTCGGGAAAACGGACAAAGTATTAGGAGGTGCTGCTACATATATAGGATTGTCTGCCTCGCATTTCGAGGTAGAATCAGCCATCGTCTCCGTAGTAGGGGATGATTTTCCTGAAGAGTATTTAGCCTTGCTGCAAAGTAAGAAAATTGACACTACAGGTGTCGAAGTGGTAGCAGGAGGAAAAACTTTCTTTTGGAGTGGCAGATACCACAATGATTTAAATGCGAGGGATACTTTAGATACCCAATTAAATGTGTTGGCGGATTTTAAACCTGTTGTTCCAGCTAACTTTAAAAAAGCAGATGTGGTGATGTTGGGTAATTTGCATCCATCCATTCAACAATCAGTCTTGGCACAATTAGAACAAAAACCAAAACTAGTCGTGCTCGATACGATGAATTTTTGGATGAATTGTGCGTTAGCTGAATTGAAAGAGGTCCTGAAACAAGTCGATGTGATAACGATTAACGATGAAGAGGCCCGTCAGTTATCTGGGGAGTATTCGCTTGTGAAAGCAGCGGAAGTAATTCAGGAAATGGGACCAGCATATGTAGTCATCAAAAAAGGAGAACACGGAGCCCTGTTGTTCTCAGGGAAAGAGGTATTCTTTGCCCCCGCTTTACCTTTAAAAGAAGTATTCGACCCAACAGGAGCTGGGGATACCTTCGCAGGAGGATTTGTAGGGTATTTAACCGAAAGAGGTAGTATCTCTTTCCAATGTATGAAGAATGCCATTATTTTTGGATCTAATTTAGCTTCTTTCTGTGTAGAAGAATTCGGAACACAGCGCATGGAGCAACTGGAAGAAGCAGAAATGAAAAAAAGATTAATGCAATTTAAAATGTTAACTCAGTTCGACATTGAACTCAAATAAACATGCAACATACTAAGCCTCGTCGTGGGGCTTTTTTTAATGATAACACACAACACAACTAACTATGAGCGACGCACTACAACACGAATGTGGAATTGCTTTTTTACGATTAAAAAAGCCACTTTCCTTTTATAAAGAAAAATATGGCAGTACGTTCTTCCCCATTCAGAAGATGTACTTGTTGTTAGAAAAACAACACAATAGAGGACAAGATGGAGCAGGTATGGCGAGTATAAAACTCGATATGGATCCTGGGGAGCGCTATATTAGTCGTGTTCGTTCAAATAAAGCACAGCCAATTCAGGATATTTTTGCTCAAATCAACGGGCGTATCAATGCAGAAATGGAAGCACATCCAGAATATGCGGATGACGCCGAGTTGCAAAAGCAACATATTCCGTATTTAGGGGAAGTGTTTTTGGGTCATGTGCGTTATGGAACGTTTGGAAAAAACAGCATTGAAAGCGTTCATCCCTTTCTGCGTCAAAACAATTGGATGCACCGCAATTTGATTGTTGCTGGTAACTTTAACCTAACCAATGTTCGAGAATTGTTCGAAGATCTCGTTCGCCTTGGACAACATCCGAAAGAAATGTCAGATACTATTACGGTAATGGAAAAAATAGGACACTTCTTAGATGATGAAATCGACGATTTATACTACCAAATAAAACAAGAGGGCTTTTCTAAAAAAGCAGCTTCACCAATTATTGGTGAGCGTTTGGATATTGCGCGTATCTTAAAAAGAGCGTCCAAAAACTGGGATGGTGGATTTACTATGGCTGGTATGTTGGGTCATGGAGATGCATTTGTCTTCCGTGATCCTGCGGGAATTCGCCCGGCATTCTACTATGAAAATGACGAACTTGTCGTAGTAGCTAGTGAACGTCCTGTGATTCAAACTGCTTTAAACGTGCCTTTTGAAGATATCAAAGAGTTGACGCCAGGACAAGCAATTATCGTAAAGAAAGATGCGAGTGTGCACTTTGAGCAAATATTAGAACCTCTTCCATTAAAGGCGTGTTCGTTTGAGCGCGTGTATTTCTCAAGAGGAAATGATGCTGATATCTACCAAGAACGCAAAGACTTAGGTAAATTTATTTTTCCACAAGTGTTAGACGTAATTGAAGATGATACAGATAACTCCGTATTCTCTTATATTCCTAATACGTCTGAAACCTCTTTCTTTGGGATGATTGAAGGAGCACAAGACTTCTTGAACCAGCGCAAGATTTCGGATATCTTGAAGAACAAAGAGGCCTTAACGGAGCAGAAATTACAAGAGATCTTATCAGTTAAATTACGCACCGAAAAAATTGCGATTAAAGATGCAAAATTGCGTACGTTTATCACGGACGATAGCAGTCGTGATGATTTAGTGGCTCACGTGTATGACGTGACCTATGGCGTGATTAAGCCTACGGATAACTTAGTAATCATTGACGATAGTATCGTTCGTGGAACAACGTTGAAGAAGAGTATTATCCGCATGTTGGATCGCTTAAATCCGAAGCGTATTGTCGTGGTATCTGCCGCACCTCAAGTGCGTTACCCCGATTGCTATGGCATCGATATGGCTAAGTTAGAAGGGTTAATTGCCTTTCAAGCGGTCATCGAATTGCTAAAAGAACGCAATATGTACCATATTGTGGAAGAGGTATACCAAAAGTCAAAAGCACAAGTGGGCTTGAAAGACGATGAGGTTGTCAACTATGTAAAAGAAATTTACGCACCTTTTACTGATGAGGAAGTCTCCGCTAAGATTGCCCAAATGGTAACTGAGGAGGGGATTAAATCAGAAATCAAAATTGTGTTTCAATCCATTGAAAACCTACACAAAGCTTGTCCAAAAAACCTTGGAGATTGGTATTTTACTGGAGATTATCCTACAAAAGGAGGAAATCGCGTGGTAAACCGCGCCTTCATCAACTACTACGAAGGGAGAGACGAAAAACCGTATTAATAGCCTTTCATTTTCATATATAAGCACTGATCGAGAGATTGGTGCTTTTTTTGTTTCTCACCCCAACCAAAAAAAGTAAGCAACAATCGCGATAATAATCGCACAGAAAATATTGAGGATAAAACCAGCTTTCATCATGTCTTTTTGTTGTATATCGCCTGTACCGAAAACAATGGCATTGGGCGGTGTAGCAACGGGTAACATAAAAGCGCACGAAGCACCCAAACCGATGATCATGGATAACCCCAAGGGATGCATGCCTAGTTCTTGCGAAATTGAAAAGAAAATTGGAACTAAGAGTGCCGCACTTGCGGTATTGGAGGTAAATTCCGTCAAGAATACAATAAAGAAAGCTACGATTAAGCTAATGACAATGAAAGGGCTGTCGTGAATTACGGACACCAATAAATCGGCCATCACCTTACTAGCTCCAGACTCTTTGAGTACCATACTCAGCGTTAATCCCCCTCCAAAGAGCAACAGTACTCCCCAATCGACATTGTGCTGCAATTCTTTCCATCGCGACACTTGACTGATGCATATGAGGATAAATGCGCCTAAAGCAATAAAGGTGTCAAAGTTTTTGAAGCTACCTTCAAATCCCACCAAAGCAGCAAATAATGGATTTATTTGACTACTTAAAATCCAACAAACTGCGGTTAATAAAAAGATGGCAAGGGTGATCCAACGGTCAGTATTCATGGGTATTTCTTCCATTTGATGTTCAAATCTCAGGTTGAGTTTGGGCTTAAAGACAGCGTAAATCACGGCAATCATTAAAGGAAGCAAGATAATCACCATGGGGAATCCCATTTTTAACCATTCAGCAAAAGAAAGGTTGAGCTGAGAAGCAACAATGGCATTGGGAGGACTTCCTACAATGGTTCCCATTCCACCAATACTAGCGCTATATGCAATTCCCAATAAAACAAATACATAGGTGTTTCGGTGTTGTGATTTGTCCAATTGACTTAGGATTCCCGTAACTAGAGGAAGCATCATCGCTACTGTGGCTGTATTGCTGATCCACATCGATAGAATAGCTGTCGCAAGGAACAAATAAAAGATCGCATGAGCTAATCGACCTTTGGCTAGATACATAATCTTACTAGCGATGATCAAGTCTAGCTTTTGGACGTGTAGAGCTCCGGCAAGCACAAATCCCCCAAGGAACAAAAAGATGTTGGGATCCGCAAAAGAGACAAGCGCTGGTTGAATATCCGTTAATCCCAAGCCAATGGCAAGAACGGGTACAAAAACAGCAGTCGTCGTTACGTGCAACGCTTCTGTTAACCATAAAACCGCGACAAAAGCAAGTAATGCTAACCCTTTGTTGACCTGTGGCACATAAGGTAAAAAGTGAATTAATGCAAACAACATCAGTACACTCAATCCGATGATGAGGTAGTTTCGCTTGGATTTGTTTCTTAGCCCTTCAGGTTCGTAGTCTAGTTGCATGTGGAATAGATTAAGTAAAATAGATAGGGGAAATTACAAAAAAAAGGAGTAGGTAGGTGGTATAATAAAGTATAATATTAGAAGTAAAACTAGTGATACATTTAATTTTTAAACAAAAAAAAGGGAAGTATCACGGATACTTCCCTTTTGCTATTAAAAGAGTGAACTCTTTACGTCTTATTTCGCTGCTGCATATCTCTTAGCAACTTCAGCCCAGTTGATTACGCTGAAGAAAGCAGCAATATAGTCAGGGCGTCTGTTTTGGTAGTTTAAGTAGTACGCATGTTCCCAAACGTCCATTCCTAAGATTGGAGTTCCACCACAAGCAACACCTGGCATAAGTGGGTTGTCTTGGTTTGGTGTACCACATACTTCCAATTTACCGTTTTTAACGCATAACCATGCCCAACCTGAACCGAATTGCGTAGCACCTGCTTTTGCGAAAGCTTCTTTGAAGTTAGCAAATGAACCAAAGTCCTTAGCAATAGCATCTGCTAATTCTCCTGTTGGTTCTCCACCACCATTCGGGCTCATTACTGTCCAAAACAAGTTGTGGTTGTAAAAACCTCCACCGTTGTTGCGAACTGCACCATTTGTCATATCAAGGTTTGCTAAAATCTCCTCGATTGTTTTTCCTTCTAATTCTGTACCAGCAATAGCTGCGTTTAAATTAGTTGTGTAGGCATTGTGGTGTTTCGTATGGTGGATTTCCATTGTACGAGCGTCAATATGTGGTTCTAATGCGTCATACGCATAAGGTAATTGTGGTAATTCGAAAGCCATAATTCGTATTATTTAAAGATTAGTGTTATTTTTATTCAAATTTAGGGATTTTCTATGGAATATAAAAGATCTTAGGGGTTAATATAAGTTAAGGTATAATTTAATGGTTAGACAGGAAAGAGCTTCATTTTCAGTATATAACGCTTCAGCGGGTTCAGGGAAAACACATACATTAGTAAAAGAATATTTGAAAATTGTCTTAATGGATCGATCCGATGATGCGTATCGAAAAATTTTGGCGATTACCTTTACGAACAAAGCAGTAGCGGAGATGAAAAATAGAATTCTCTCCTGCCTGTATGCATTTGCACAGCAAGATACAGGGAAGAAGTTTCAGCCTATGTTGGACCAAATTGTTCAAGAAACGGGATTGAAAGAAGTGGTGATTAAGGAGAAGTCTGCGCGAATCATGAAGCACATTATCCATAATTATGCGGCTTTTGATATTTCGACCATTGATAAATTCACCCATAAAGTGATCCGTTCTTTTGCCTTTGATTTGAACTTACCCATGAGTTTTGAGGTGTCATTAGATTCGGATGAGCTCTTACAAGAAGCAGTGGATTCCGTTATTGCTAAGGCAGGAACCGATCAGGAATTGACCAAGGTGCTGATTGACTTTTCTATCGACAAAGCAGACAATGACAAAAGTTGGGATATAACGCGAGAATTAAAGGAAATGGGCGCGTTGTTGTTGAATGAAAACAACCGGGATGAAATTGCTTTGTTTGATCAGAAAACACTACAAGATTTTATAGGAACCCGTGATTATTTGCGCAAGAAGATAGAAGAGTTAACGCGAGAAACACAACAAAGAGGACAAGATATTTGGGATTTGCTGATTGATAAGGGGGTGGATATGAAATCGTTTTCAAGGGGGACCTTTCCCAATCACCTTTTAGCTATCATAAACGATACTGATAAAAGTACCCAGAGAAAGTATGTGGAATTTAACGAAATTGCAATTCTGAAAGCGGCTAAAGACCGAGATACGATTGAAGCTCTTTTGCCAGAAGTGCTCCAGCAGTTGGCGCATATCTATCAATTATTTGCCAAGCGCTTGTTTTATCAAGCCTTTCTAAAGAATATTACACCTTTGTCTCTCTTGAATATTTTGGGTATAGAAATGCAACATATACAAGAGGAGAAAAATATGTTGTCGATTAGTCAGTTTAATGCCATTATTCACAACGAAATTCAACACCAACCCGCTCCGTTTATATACGAGCGATTAGGCGAGCGTTACCGCCACTTTTTCATTGATGAGTTTCAGGATACTTCTGTGATGCAATGGGACAATTTGGTGCCCTTGATTGACAACGCACTAGCAGGAGAAGATTTTGGAGTTAAGGGAACCCTGATGTTGGTGGGCGATCCCAAACAATCCATTTATCGTTGGCGCGGGGGAAAAGCGGAGCAATTTATTGCGCTGAGTAAAGACGATAATCCCTTTTCCAATCCGGATAAAGAGGTGGTGGTTTTGGGGAAAAATTACCGCAGCTATGCCGAAGTGATTCATTTCAACAACAGTTTCTTTAAGGAGATTGCTCGTTTTTTTACCCAAGAGGATTACAAGAACATCTATGAGAACCAAAGTCACCAAGAAACAAATGCTAAAGAAGGCGGTTATGTGGAAGTGCAGTTTTTAGATGAACGATTGATCGATAAAGAAAATGAAGTAGACAAAGAGCGTTTGTATCTGGAAGCCACTTTAGCTGTTATCAATAAATGTAAAGCACAGGGGTTTTCGTATAGCGATATGGTGGTATTGACACGTAAACGCGCCCATGGAATTGCCTTAGCCAACTATTTAACGGAGCAGGAAATTCCCATTCTTTCTTCGGACTCATTGTTGATTAGCCATGCTACGGAAGTGCGACTGATTATGGATGTGTTGCGCTATATCCGCAACAAGGAAGATAAGGAGTCTAAATCGCTGATGTTGTATTATATTGCAAGTAAGAGGGAGCAAGAAGCTGTTCACAATTTTATAGAAGAGGGCTTAGACCATACCTCTGACGCTAGTTTAGAAACCTGGTTGGCCTCTAAAGATATTTATATTTCATTCGATCAATGTAGGAAAAAATCGCTTTATGAAGCGGTAGAAATTATCGTTCGCGCGTTTTTTCCCGCTCAAGCTACAAGTTCCTATGTGTTGTATTTTATGGATATTGTGTTAGAACGAACCATCAAGAATCAATATGGCATTGGCGATTTTATCTTGTATTGGGAAGACAACAACCACAAGTTTAGTATTCCCACGCCTGAGGGGAAGAATGCCGTCCAGTTGATGACCATCCACAAATCTAAAGGGCTTGAGTTTCCCGTAGTTATTTTTCCGTTTGCGGAAGAGGATTACGACCGTTCCAATCGCGATAAATTGTGGGTAGAGTTTGACGAGGCAGACGCGGGAATTGAACTGCCTAAAGCGTTGGTCGATGCCAAGAGAGAAGTGAAAGAATATGGGGCGCTAGCAGAAGAGCTATACGCCCAAAAGGAACAAGAGGAACTCTTAGATAATATCAATGTGCTATATGTCGCTTTGACTCGAGCGGAAGAACAGCTATATATTATAACTACACGTGATATGAAAGTAGATGGGGAGTATAAAAACAATATGTCTCGCTTTTTCATCCACTACTTGCGTCAGCAAGGATTGTATCAAGAAGAAGAGCTGGTATATGAATTTGGTCAGCCTCAGCGCTTGTCTGTGGCTAGCGTAGAAACGTTGGATCAAAATAAGCTAATCCGAAGTGTGGAATCTCTCTTTAATTTTAATGATATAAAAATTGCTGAACGCGAAGCCCTCATGTGGGATACCCAAGTGGGAGAAGCGATTGCTTATGGAAATATTACCCATAAGATTATGTCGTTTATTCATACAGATCAAGAGGTTGATGCAGCGATTGAGCGTGCGTTAGAGGAGGGACTTATCGTTGAAAGTGAAAAGGCAAACTTTAGAGGAGCAATCGATAAAATTATCAGCCACCCCGATTTGCGCGTGTTTTTCACTGGAGGAATTGTGTATAATGAGCGCATGATTATTGGGAAAGCGCAACACAATCTCATTCCCGATCGCGTGGTGATCCAAGGACAGCAGGCGTATTTGCTAGATTATAAAACAGGAAAGCCAGAAGAAAAGTACGTCAAGCAGTTGGAGAAATACGAAAAATCCCTCCTAGCTATGGGCTATGATGTGGTTAAAAAAGTTATTTTATATATGGGAGAGGATGATTTAAATATAATACATTTGTAAAAGAGTATAGTTAACGCTTAAAAAGAGTAAGTATGTACGGAAAAATTAAAGACCATTTACAACAAGAGTTGAAGTCAATTGAAGACAATGGTTTATTTAAAAAAGAGAGAATTATTACTTCGCCACAAGGAGCAGAAATTACAGTTTCTACAGGAAAAAAAGTATTGAATTTTTGTGCGAATAACTATTTAGGGCTATCCTCACATCCAGAGGTAGTGCAAGCGGCGAAAGACACGTTAGATACCCATGGTTTTGGGATGTCTTCTGTTCGATTTATCTGTGGGACACAAGATATTCACAAACAATTAGAAGCTACTATTGCTGATTTCTACGGCACAGAGGATACGATTTTATATGCAGCAGCATTTGATGCAAATGGAGGTGTTTTTGAACCTTTGTTGGGAGCAGAAGATGCTATTATTTCAGACAGTTTGAACCACGCGTCTATTATTGATGGTGTTCGTTTGTGTAAAGCTGCGCGTTACCGTTATGAGAATAACGATATGGCTGATTTGGAACAACAGTTAATTAAGGCTAACGAAGCGGGGCATCGCTTTAAAATTATCGTAACAGACGGGGTATTTTCTATGGATGGATTGGTAGCTCCTTTGGATAAGATCTGTGACTTAGCGGATAAATACGATGCCTTGGTCATGGTTGATGAGTGTCATGCAGCTGGATTTATTGGAGCAACAGGAAAAGGAACTTTAGAAGCGAAAAAAGTAATGGGACGCGTAGATATTATTACGGGAACTTTAGGAAAAGCTTTAGGTGGTGCCATGGGTGGATATACAACAGGTAAAAAAGAGATCATTGAGCTGTTGAGACAGCGCTCACGTCCTTATTTATTCTCCAATTCACTTGCGCCAATGATAGTAGGAGCTTCATTGAAAGTATTCGAATTATTGCAGAAAGACACCAAATTACGCGATCAATTAGAGTGGAATACCAATTATTTCAAAGCAGGAATGAAAAAAGCGGGCTTTGATTTTATCGATGGAGATTCGGCTATTGTGCCTGTTATGTTGTACGATGCGAAGCTGTCTCAGGAGATGGCTGACCGCTTATTACAGCATGGGGTTTATGTGATTGGATTCTTCTATCCTGTTGTACCTCAGGGGAAAGCGAGAATTAGAGTGCAATTGTCTGCTGCACATACGCAAGCACATCTAGATCATGCGATTGCGGCCTTTACAACAGTAGGAAAAGAATTGAACGTGATTTAAATATTAACTTTTTTTAGCAAATCACAATAATTGTTAAGAATAAAATTTGTTAACTACACATATAATTGTATTTTTGTTTTAACATTACAATAAATAGAAAAATAAAGTTATGAAACATCTCAACAAATTAATTGCAGCGGCAATATTATGTGCGGGTCTTTCGACTCAGGCGCAAGATGCTGACCATCCGTGGGCTGTAACTATTGGTGCGAATGCTGTAAACACTAAAGTTAGTTCAGCTAAAGGGTTTTCACACAGAATGGGAGGTTATTTCCAAACGTCAGATTGGAACATTTTACCTTCAGTTTCTTACCTAAATGTATCAAGATACTTAGGTGATGGATTTTCATTAGGTGTTGTAGGATCAGTGAATAAAATTGATAAATTCATTTCCAAAGAGTCAGAAGGCTACTTCAAGTACAATCCTGGAGATTTATCATACTACGGAATTGATGCAGAAGTTAAGTATAGCTTCAAAGAAATTTTGAACACTAAAGTTGTTGATCCATTCGTATTAGTTGGAGGGGGATATACTTTTATGGGAGATGCAAGTACAGGAACTGTTAACGGAGGTTTAGGATTAAACATCTGGTTTACTGAAAACATTGCATTAACATTCCAATCAACGTATAAGCATTCATTTGACGATACAAGAATTCCAGATGTTGATGTGGCGGGCCACATGCAACACTTCGCAGGTATTCGTTTCCAATTTGGTGGAAAAGATACAGATGGAGATGGAATCTTAGATAAATACGATGAGTGTCCAGATGTTCCAGGATTAGCAGAATTCAACGGATGTCCTGATACAGACGGAGATGGTATTCCTGATCATTTAGATGAGTGTCCAGATGTTCCAGGATTAGCAGAATTCAACGGATGTCCTGATACAGACGGAGATGGTATTCCTGATCATTTAGATGAGTGTCCAGATGTTCCTGGATTAGCAGAATTCAACGGATGTCCTGATACAGACGGTGACGGTGTGCCAGATCATAAAGATGAGTGTCCTGAAGTTCCTGGTCCAAAAGAAAACAAAGGTTGTCCTTGGCCAGATAGAGACGGAGACGGAGTGCCTGATCATTTAGACGATTGTCCAGATGTTCCTGGTCCAGCTTCTAACAGAGGATGTCCTGAAATTAAAGAAGAGCAAGTGAAACAACTGAACGACTATGGAAAAACAATCTTATTCCATACAGGTAAGTTTACTTTCCAAGATGCTTCTTACACTGTGTTAGATAACATCGTGAAAATTATGAAAGAATTCCCTACTGCTAAATTCCACATCGCTGGATATACTGACAGTACAGGTTCTGACAAAGTAAACGTTCCATTATCTGACAACAGAGCGAATGCAGTTAAAGTTTATTTAATTGAAAAAGGTGTTGACGCGAACAGATTAACTTCTAAAGGTTATGGTTCTGAAAACCCAATCGCTTCTAACAAAACTGTTAAAGGACGTGAGTTAAACAGACGTGTTGAAATTCAATTACAAAAATAATTGAACGAAATAATATCAAGATAGAAAAGGGCTTCGAGTATTCGAAGCCCTTTTTTTATTACCTTTAGTCACATGAGTCAACAACATTTTTTATATCGATTAAGTGAAGAAATAAAGCAGAATTTCCCTTCTTCTATGCATAATTTAGTTGTGGTATTGCCCAACAAAAGAGCAAAGATCTTCCTGCTCGAACAGCTGAAGCAATTTTATGATCACAGCGTTTTTGCGCCCAGTATTATCAGTATTGAGGAGTTAGTGCAGGACATTGCCCAACTTCGTGCTATTGATTCAATTGAACTATTGTTTGAGTTCTATCACGTTTATAAAAAATTAGTAGGCGATAAAGCGGAAGACTTTGATTATTTTGTCAACTGGGCTCGTATGTTGTTACAAGATTTTAATGAGGTGGATCGCTATTTGTTAAATCCAACCCACGTTTTTAGCTATTTAAAAGATATTGAAGATATCAACCATTGGGCGGTAAACGTTGATAAGCAAACGGATTTAATCAAAAATTACCTGCAGTTTTGGGAGCAAATCCCGCTGTATTACACCGCGCTTTATGAGTATTTGCTAGAAAAAAAGATAGGCTATCAAGGGATGATTTATCGGGAAGCAGTTGAGAGACATCGCGGTTTTTTGAGCGCCCAAGACAATCAGTACTACTTTGCGGGATTCAATGCCTTAAATGCCGCTGAAGAAGTAATTATCCAACACTTTCTAGTCGAAGGTAAAGCCCGTGTATTTTGGGATATTGACGAGGTATTTCTCCATGATCCTTATCACGATGCTGGCTTGTTTTTGAGGAGAATTAAACAAAGATGGCCCTACTATGAAAATCACCCTTTTGAGTGGATAACTGCTCATTTTTCAGAAAAAAAGAACATAGAAATTATTCAAACCCCTAAAAGTGTTGGTCAGGCTAAGATTGTTGGAGGGGTGATTGAACAGGCCTTAGCTAATGGTACGGCTTTGGACCAAATCGCAGTTGTGTTAGGCGATGAAAATTTGTTGCAACCTGTTTTATACGGCTTGCCAGATGCTGTGAGTAGTTTAAATATTACTATGGGCTATAGCGGAAACAGCAGTCCTGTGCAATTGTTTTTGAATAAAGTATTCAAAATGCACTTGGCAGCAGTTCGCCGTGGAGGAAAACAGTATGTGTTTTACTATAGAGACGTCTTAGAAGTGTTGACAAGCCCAGTTATGGAAGGCTTGTTCGACGTTGATGCTGTGGTGTCAGAAATCCAGAAAAAGAACTTGACATTTTTCTCTTTTGATCGATTTGAATCCTGGATGAAAGTTAGTGATACAGCTGAAAAAAGACTTGTTTTTGACGCTTGGAGCAGCAAATCACCTGCGGATATCTTAAAGGGATTAGTTGCTTTGATCATCTTAGTTAAAAATAAACTCGAAGTAGATAGTCAACAAAATCGTTTGATGAAAACCTTTTTGTTCACGACTTATAATCTGCTTAATCGTCTGTTGTCGTATTGTGAAAAATACCCGTTTATTCACTCCATTGAATTGCTTTATGTTTTGTATAAGCAAATCATGGATATGAGTGAGGTTTCTTTTGAAGGTGATCCTTTAGAAGGGTTGCAAATTATGGGGATTTTAGAGAGTAGGGTGTTGGATTTTGATACGGTGATTGTCACTTCGGTCAACGAGGGAAAATTTCCTTCAGGCAAAACACAACAATCCTTTATTCCTTATGATGTAAAAAGAGAATTGGGTTTACCTACCTACAAAGAAAAAGATGCGATTTACAGCTTTCACTTCTACCATTTACTCTTGCGTGCTAAACAGGTGTATTTGATCTATAATTCCCAGGCAGAAGGGATAGATGCTGGAGAGAAGAGTCGATTTTTAGCACAACTTGAAATGGAAAAGCAACCGGCACATCAAATATCTACAGTGACCTATTCCGCTTATTTGCCTGATAAAGCCTATGTCCCTATTTCCATTGCGAAATCAGAAGTGTTAATGGATAAATTGAAGGAAATTGCTACGGTAAAAGGGTTTTCACCTTCGGCTCTAACAGCCTATTTGCGCAATCCTCTACAGTTTTATGTGCAACAAGTATTGCGCATTCGCGAAGTAGAAGAGGTGGAAGAAAGCGTAGCGTTGAATACGCTAGGGACGATTATTCACAACGCGCTAGAAAACTTGTATCAACCTTATGTTGGACAAGTAATAGATGTTGGCATGATCAAAGCAATTCAACGGATAGCAGATGAAGAAGTTCAAAAGCAGTTTGAAGAAATTTACAACAGCGACAAGGAAAAAATGGGAAAAAACCTCCTAGCTTTTGAGGTTGCAAAACGCAATGTCTATCATTTCTTGCGCGAAGAATTAAAAGGATTAGAACAAGGAGATGAGGTGAAGTTACTCGCCTTGGAAACAAGATTAGAACACGTGTTGGAAGACAGTCGTCTGCCTTATCCGATTAAATTATTTGGCTTTGTCGACCGCATTGAGAGTAGAAATGGAACGATCCGTGTGATTGATTATAAAACGGGAAAAGTAGAAGCGAATCAAGTCAAGCTCTCACAATGGGAGGGATTAACTACTCACTTAAAGAACGATAAGATTATTCAGCTGCTCTGTTATGCTTTGATGTATGCTGATCAAAATAACGTAGCCTCTTTAGAGGCGGGGATTTATTCTTTTAAAAATCGCCGAGAAGGATTTTTATTTTTTGGTGTGCGGGAAGGAAGAACTGTTGACCATGCAATTACACCAGCTGTTTTAGCTTCTTTTAGAGAGGAATTGATCGAATTGATTTTGCTTATTTTGGATCGAGAGACCCCATTTGTTGAAACCATATAAAAAAAGCGAGAAGATTCTTCTCGCTTTTTTAGTACTATGAGTTAGCCTTTTACTTGCTCGGTTAAAAGCTGTAATAGGGCTTCTTTTTGTTCGATGTGAAGCATGTGGCCTCCTGCTAAGGTTGTGATACTTGCGTTTGTTCCATTAACTTGTTCTCGCGTTTCTTCATAAGGCATAACAGGATCGTCTTTCCCCAATACAAAAGCAATTGAATAGGGAGCAAAGTGGAGGAGTACTTCTCTGTCAATTCTCGTTTTCATGCCTTCTAGTGCCGCAATGACGCCTTGGGTTGGTGTTTTCAATGCCTCTTCTCTTGTGTGATCAATCGCTTTTTGGTGTAAAGGCCTGATACTATCGCTAAAGAGGTTGTTGATAGCCATGTTGATAAAAACCGGTGCATTTCTCTTAATCAAATCAATGGCTCGATTCCTATTTTCCACGCGTTCGGGACTATCTGCACGTGCAGTAGAGTTAATTAATACCATGTTTTTTACCATATCAGGATATAGTTCTGCAAAAGCAAGCGAAACATATCCCCCCATTGAGTGGCCAATAAGAGTAACTTTTTTTAATTTGAGTTGTGAAACTACGGCATGAACAGCATCTGCCATGTCTTCCATAGTGTGAATATACCCCAAGCAACCAGTTTCGCCATGACCCAATAAATCCAAACTAATTACGCGATATTTAGCGGAAAAGTGATCCATATAATCTGTCCACATCTTAGCGTTTTCCAAGAAGCCGTGTAAAAAGATCAATGCATTTCCTTTGCCGCTGTCATAGTAATTGATTGGAATGTTTTTGTATATCAGCGATTTTTGAATCATCATTTGTGTTTTGTTGAGTCAGCAAAAGTACAGGATGCAAAAGGAAAAAAAAACTTTCTTTCAGATAAATCCGCTCTAGCTATGGCGGTTTTTTATTTTTATCTATTCTAAATTACTGAAATAGAATTATCTTTGAGGCAGATAAAAACATAGGTCATATGAAATATATTTACAGCGTATTATTCGCTTTAGTGGTAGGAACGGTTTTCGCAGGAGAAGGGCTGCCTTATCAAATTTACAATGCAAAAGGTAAGAAAGTAACGTATAAACAAATGATCAAGCAGTTGACAAAGTCTGATGTTGTGCTGTTTGGTGAATACCACAATAACTCGTTGGGGCATTGGTTGCAATTAAAAGTGACTGAAAGTTTGGGAGAGCAGCAAGATTTGGTTTTAGGTGCGGAGATGTTTGAAGCAGATAATCAAGAAGGGTTGACAAATTACGTCAGCGGCGATATGCAAGAAGAAGAGTTCACTCAAGCCGTTCGTTTGTGGAATAATTACAAAGGGGATTACCGTCCTTTAGTCGAATATGCAAAAGCAAAGCGCTTTCCTTTTATAGCGACAAATGTACCACGTCGCTATGCGAGTTTATTGTATAAAGGAGGAGTGGAAGCACTAGATACCTTAGGCGTAGATGAAAAAGCGTGGATTGCTCCTTTGCCTTTTCCTTATGATCCAGAATTGCCAGGTTATAAAGAGATGTTGACGATGTTTGAATCGGATCACGTCAATGAAAATTTGCCTAAAGCACAAGCGATTAAAGACGCAACTATGGCGCATTTTATTCAGGCTAATAAGGAGGAAAACAAATTGTTCATACACTATAATGGCTCTTACCACAGCAACAACTATGAGGGGATCTATTGGTATTTGAATCACTATGCGCCCCAACTTAAAGTGACGACAATTACTATGGTAGAAGGCGATAATGTAGGTAATTTCGAAAAACTCAATCTTGGATTGGCCGACTTTATTCTTGTTATAGATGCGAATATTTTAAAGTCGTTTTAGAATGTTATAAAAAAAAACACTATTTAGTCTTAAATCTAGTTTGGCAATACTTTTTTTTTAAATAAAATAATGTAAAATACTTTGTTTATATTGAGTATAAATAGATGTGTACGCATTGTAGATAACGTTAATTAGGTGTATTTTTGAGAGATTTTTTCAAGAAAAACAATTAAAATTACATTATGGCAAAATCTGCACTTTTAAAGTCATCCATTGCAAAGAAATATTGGATGTCTCTTACGGGGTTATTTTTATGCTTGTTTTTAGTTGGTCACTTGGTAGGGAATCTTCAGTTGATTTTTGGGGATGCCTCAAAATTCAACGAGTATGCCTTGTTCATGACGACTAATCCAGCGGTAAAAGTATTATCTTATGTAACGTATATATCAATCCTTTTTCACGCGATTGATGGTATAGTTCTAACAATTCAAAACAAAAAAGCTCGTCCGATCGGATACGCGAAGAACAACGCTGCTGCAAACAGTAAATGGGCTTCTCGTAACATGGCGGTATTGGGGACTTTATTGTTGGTTTTCATCGTAACACACATGGTTAATTTTTGGGCGAAAATGCACTTTTCGGCTATGCCATTGCAAACAATTGAAGTGACAATTGAAGGGCAAGAAGAGCCAGTTATGATTTACAAAACAGTTCAAGAGCAACCAATCGATGTTAGAGCGGTTGAAATGGGACAGTTGGAAATTAAAGGAACTGCGTTTTACCAAAAAGGGACAGATTTAAAAATTGCAGATGGTTACAAAGATTTACATAAAATTACTGTTGAGTTTTTCAAAGATCCTTCAACGGGATTGATTAGCACAATTTTATATGTAATCGCAATGATTGTTCTTGGATTCCATTTATCTCATGGTTTTGCAAGTGCATTCCAATCTTTAGGGGTAAATAATCCAAAGTATAACTGTTTGATTAAAGGCATTGGCTACTTATTTGCCTATTTAGTTCCTGCTTTGTTCGCAATCATTCCATTATACATTCACTTTATTAAATAGTCCTAAAGAAATTGATTATGAAATTAGATTCAAAGATACCTCAAGGACCAATCGATAAGAAATGGTCTGATTATAAAAACCACATTAAATTAGTGAACCCAGCCAATAAACGTAATATTGATGTTATCGTTGTGGGAACTGGATTAGCTGGTGGATCTGCTGCTGCTACTTTAGCAGAGTTAGGTTATAATGTAAAAGCATTTTGTTATCAAGATTCGCCTCGTCGTGCGCACTCAATTGCTGCACAAGGGGGGATTAACGCGGCTAAAAACTATCAAGGTGACGGTGACTCGATCTACAGATTATTCTATGATACTGTAAAAGGAGGGGATTACCGCGCACGTGAAGCAAACGTTCACCGTTTGTCTGAAGTTTCAGCTAATATTATTGACCAATGTGTGGCTCAAGGTGTGCCCTTAGCACGTGAGTACGGTGGTTTATTAGACAACCGTTCTTTTGGAGGAACACAAGTTTCTCGTACCTTCTACGCAAAAGGACAAACTGGACAACAGTTATTATTAGGTGCATACTCTGCAATGAACCGTCAAATTGGTCGCGGAAAGATCAAGATGTACAACCGTCACGAAATGCTAGACTTAGTTTTAGTAGATGGAAAAGCAAGAGGAATTATTGCGCGTAACTTAATTAATGGGGAGATTGAACGTCATTCAGGACACGCTGTAGTAATTGCTACAGGTGGATATGGAAACGTATTCTTCTTGTCTACAAACGCAATGGGGTCAAACGTGACCGCAGCTTGGAAAGCACACAAACGTGGAGCATTCTTCGCTAACCCTTGTTTTACACAAATTCACCCAACTTGTATTCCTGTTACTGGAGACCACCAATCAAAATTAACTTTGATGTCTGAGTCTTTGCGTAATGATGGACGTATTTGGGTTCCAAAGAAAATGGAAGATGCAGTTGCAATTAGAGAAGGTAAACTAAGACCAACGCAAATTGCAGAAGAAGATAGAGATTACTACTTAGAAAGAAGATATCCATCATTCGGAAACTTAGTACCACGTGACGTTGCGTCTCGTGCTGCAAAAGAAAGATGTGATGCTGGGTATGGAGTTAACGCAACAGGAGAAGCAGTTTACTTAGACTTCGCTTCAGCGATTGAGCGTTACGGTAAAGAACAAGCGCGTATTCAACACTTAGATGAAAACGATGCGAAATTAGTTTACAAATTAGGTAGAGACGTTGTAGAGAACAAGTACGGAAACTTATTCCAAATGTATGAGAAAATCGTTGACGAGGATCCATACACAACGCCAATGATGATTTATCCAGCAGTACACTATACAATGGGTGGTGTTTGGGTAGATTACAACTTAATGTCTACTATTGAGGGATGTTATGTAATTGGTGAAGCAAACTTCTCAGATCACGGAGCTAACCGCTTAGGTGCTTCTGCTTTGATGCAAGGTTTAGCGGATGGATACTTCGTATTGCCTTATACAATCGGGGATTACTTAGCTGATGATATTCGTACAGGTGCGATCCCTACTAACTTACCAGAGTTCGACGCTGCGGAGAAAAATGTACAAGACATGATCGATCACTTAATGAACAATAAAGGATCACATTCAGTAGATTATTTCCACAAGAAATTAGGTAAAATTATGTGGGATAAAGTAGGTATGGCTCGTAATGCGCAAGGTCTAACGGAAGCGATGGACGAGATTGCTGCATTGAGAGAAGAATTCTACAAAGACGTGAAAGTATCTGGAACTGCAGATAGCTTTAACCAAGAGTTAGAAAAAGCACTTAGAGTTGCTGACTTCCTAGAGTTAGGAGAATTATTCGCAAAAGATGCTTTACACCGTGAAGAATCTTGTGGAGGACACTTCCGCGAAGAACACCAAACAGAAGACGGGGAAGCACAACGTGATGATGAAAACTTTGCTTATGCTGCTGCATGGGAGTACAAAGGAAATCCTAGAGACGCTGTTCTACACAAAGAAGACTTGGTGTATGAAAATATTAAGTTGGTAACTCGTAGTTATAAATAATATTGAGGTATTGATTCTTGAATCATATCTTGTTGTAAAAATTCGATGCAGATGAATCTTACATTAAAAATATGGCGTCAAAAAAACGCTAAAGAACAAGGAAAAATTGTTGAATATAAAATTAACAATGTTTCTCCTGATATGTCTTTCTTAGAAATGCTTGATGTTTTAAACAATGAGCTTATCGAGAAAGGGGATGATCCCGTAGCATTTGACCACGACTGTCGTGAAGGTATTTGTGGAATGTGTTCGTTATTTATTAATGGACAAGCTCACGGACCAGATAGAGGCGTTACTACTTGTCAGTTACACATGAGAAAGTTCAAAGATGGTGATACAATTTATATTGAGCCATTTAGAGCAAAAGCTTTCCCAGTAATCAAGGATTTAGTAGTAGACCGTACCGCTTTTGATAAAATTCAACACGCTGGAGGATTTATTTCGGTAAATACTTCTGGAAATACACAAGATGCTAACGCTATTCCTATTCCAAAACACGATGCTGACCGCTCTTTTGACGCAGCAACTTGTATCGGATGTGGAGCATGTGTTGCAACGTGTAAAAACTCTTCGGCTATGTTATTCGTTTCGGCTAAAGTTTCTCAATTTGCTTTGTTGCCACAAGGTAAAGTTGAAGCAGCAGACCGCGTAATGAACATGGTTGCTGAGATGGACGCTTTAGGCTTCGGTAACTGTACTAATACAGGGGCTTGTGAGGTTGAATGTCCAAAAGGTATTTCATTAGAGAACATTGCTCGTATGAACAGAGAATACCTTAAAGCTGCATTATAGTAGATTTTAATATTTTTTTGAAAAAGGAAAAAGCAGAACCTCACCGGTTCTGCTTTTTTTATTGGCCCACTTGATTGGATTAGCATGCTATTTTCAAATGATACGATATAACTATCACAGCAATTTGTTCAGATGTAAATCACGAATAATGCTCTACGGAAGTAAATGACTTATTTTAAATTGTCTTATCGCTAGAGGTGCGCAGGTCTGCCAATTATATTTTGTACTTTTGAAGTACTTAACACTCAGGTATGAAAATAGCACTAATTCAAGCCCCTTTGGTGTGGGAAGATGTCGAACAGAATACGACTTATTTTAAAAATCAATTACAACAGATTGAACAAGAAACGGATCTGGTTATCCTTCCAGAAATGTTCACCTCAGGCTTTACCATGAATCCTGAGCGCGTTTTTATGACCATGGAGGATAAGTTTATCGAACAATTGCAAACGTGCTGTAAAATGCGTCATTTTGCGTTAACCGGCAGTATAGTAATCAAAGAAAACAATCAGTTTTACAACCGTTTATTTTTTATTCTTCCTACGGGTGAATTTCATACCTATGACAAACGCCATTTGTTCTCACTTGCAGGCGAGGAAAAAGTATATACACCTGGTAGTGACCGATTGATCGTTGAATATAAGGGGTGGAAAATTTGTCCGTTGGTGTGCTATGACCTTCGCTTCCCTGCTTTTGCTCGAAATCTCACCGCTACTTATGACTTATTGCTCTATGTTGCCAGCTGGCCCGATCAACGCATTTACGCTTGGGACTCCCTTTTAAAAGCTCGAGCAATTGAAAATATGAGCTACGTAATTGGCGTTAATCGCTGCGGAGAAGATCAAAATGACAACCAGTATATAGGGCATTCTCAAGTGCTCGACTATATGGGACAGTATTTGATTGAACCCTTAGAAGGTGAAACTACTCGCTATATCGTCTTGGACAAAGGCATGCAGGATAAAGCAAGAAACCGATTTGCCTTCTTGAAAGATGCGGATGCATTTGATATAATAGCCTAAAATAATACCGCAATAACAAAAATAAGCCCAAAATAAAAAGCTACCACTAGGGTAGCTTTGCTTACTATATTTGACTAATTTGTTTCTTCTCACTGTGCTCGTGCATTAAAATAACGAGCAATTAGCACGAACAACAAGGGACATTGGAACTATTCTGCCAGATTCATGTCCTGGTTGATGTCCCAATTAGCGCGTACGTCAATCGCTTCTTTAGCGTAGTACGTCTCTTCGGGTTGTCGTTTACCCCAATAATATCCTGTATCCCATTGACCATTTTTATTGTCGTCGTATATTACGCGAACATAATATTTGCGCGGAGGGAGTAAATCAAATACAACTGTTCGCGCCGTTTCAACCACTTGAGTAGCGTATACTTTTTCTTGTTCATCAATCAATTCTACAATAATCGGATAGCGTTTAACAGCACTCAAATTTAGATTTAAGTTACCGTAATCACTGTGTTTTGTGGTTTTTAATGTGAATTGTAACGTATCGTTAGGTTGTCCAAAATAATCGGTAATTGCCTGAGGCATTAGTTTGATATGATACAATTCTTCTTGAAGTTTATCAAAGTGTAAGATCACCTTTTGTTCTTCGGGTAATTCTTGAACCTCAAAGGAAACTGGTAGAGAATCTTTTTTGATGATGTGTATCAAATCCTTGTTGACCTGCCCAAGCGGGGTTGACATTTTTAGGGCGAAATCTTCCTTAAAGTCAATAGCACTGTTTTTTGCCGTGATTTTTAAGGTGTCAATCTCTTTCATCTTTGCACGGGGACGCACTGTAAAAGTTTCTAAATAATCCTCTTGTGTCACTGTAATGTGCAAGGAATCTGCCATGACTTTCGGGAACCATAGTTGAAGGGTGTCTTTTCCTTCTAAAGGGGTATACACACTGCGAATTAAACTGTCATTTTTTGTTACTTTAACTTGGGCTCCCTTTCTATTGCCCATGTAGGGGATATACCATTTGTTCTCTGAAAGTTGAGCCGGACGTTTCGCTGAAAATTTCTCTTCAGATTTAAACAAAACTAAATTGTATTTATTGTCTGTTGGAATGACAATAGAATCCTGAATAAAGGCAATTTTATCCTGTTCCGGATTAAACATGTAATTATTCGTTTTTTGCTTTAATCCTACTAAATAATATGTACCCGCTTTAATGTTTTCAATTGAAAAAGTAGTTAGAGAATCTAAAGTGTTGGTAATATACAGCGGTTTCTCTTTGTAGACGGTTGAATCGTTGAACGTTTTGGCATCATAAAGCATGACGTTGACAAAATTATCCGTTTTTAATTTATGAGCGGATTGAATGCTTCCCTCTAATTTTAGGGAATCAATATAGGTTCCTGTAGAGAAAATATACTTGAATTGAGGCAATACATTGCCTTCGTTATTATCAATAATAGCATCTCCAAAATTGAAGCTATAGGTGGTGTTTGGCAGTAGTGTATCTCTAAGGATGACTGTCAAGGTCTTTTTTGGCCCACCCATGGGTTGAATCTCAGGAGTGTTTTTCAACGGAGGAGACACAATCAAATTTTGAGTGATATTTTTCAATTTAATGAACTCATCAAATTCGATTTTGATTTCATCTTTGTTAAAGTTGATAGAATAGTTTTCGGGATTGCTTTTCAGTACAATAGGAGGTAGCGTATCCATAGGACCACCTGATATAAACCCTCTTTTAGCACAATTCGAAAAACAGGTTACACACAAAATGAGTAAACAAGTAAAAAAGTATAGACGAAACTTCGACATAGTTTTGTTTTGAAAAGACAAAGTAACAATTATATTTTTTACTTAGAAAATATCGACCCTTAAAAACTTTATTTTGTGTAAGCTAAACACAAAATACTCACCGTAGTTTGGGGTATTTGTAGCAATAAGCGCGCACAGGTTTCCAATGTGCTACCGGTAGTCAAAATATCGTCCAATAAAAGCAGGTGCTTACCTGTAAAGGAGGAAGCATCGTTGAGTTGAAAGACCGTGTTCTTGGTTTTGATCCGCTCTCTAAACGTCTTGGTTGTCTGTGAGGGAGTATGCGTTATTTTGGTCAGCAGGGTTTTGTTGATGGGAATGCCAAAGTATTGGGCGAGTGCTGTTGCAAATCCATCTACTTGGTTATATCCGCGTTGTCTGCGTTTTTTCTTGTGCATGGGCACGGGAATAAGGTAATCCACCGTTGTCAAATGGGGGGTATCCGCCAGTAGTTCAGCGTACATTTTTCCTAACGTATAACTAATTTTCGGTTGGTTGTTGTATTTTAATTGATGAAGGAGATTCGAGACAATACCCTCTTTGGTATAGTATAACATACAACTTGCTTGTGCGATCTTTACTTTGCCATAAAATTTATTGAGGGCTTCGTTAGGCGTATATAGATGTTGATCCGTAAACGGCAAAAATGCCCTACAACTTACGCAAAGTAACTCTTCTTGTGGCAATAGCATGGTATCACATCCACAACAGTAGTTGGGAAAAAACAGATGAAGTAGTTCTTGGATCATAGGAGGAGTTTTTGGGATTATCGAAAATAACGCAAATAAAAAGCCAGTTTAAATCAATGCAACCGATATCTTTGTAGCCTATACGAAATAAGTAGAAAAAATATGGAGAAAGCAATACTTGAATTGATGCAGTTGATAGAGAAAGGGGACTATGCCGTAGCCGAAGTCTTTGCTGTTGAAATTAAGAAACAATTACAGCGCATGATGGATGTTGAAACAGCGGATGAAGCTCTGGTTCGCTTGGCGAAAATGCAAAAGATTGTAGAAGATCTCCAAGAAAAAATTAAACCCTAAGAAGATGAGTTGTCCTTGTGGAAGTGAACAAGAAGCAGCGAATTGTTGCTTGCCCTTTGTAAAAGGAGAAAAATACCCCCAAACAGCCGAAGCGTTAATGCGATCTAGGTATACGGCTTATGTCCTTGCTAATGCCGCGTATTTGATAGATACCACGCATCCGAGAACCCGCCATTTGTACAGTAAAAAATCAATCCTACAGTGGGCGAAAGAAAATCAATGGTTGGGATTAAATATAGAAGAAGCAACCACAACAACGGTTACTTTTTTTGCTTTTTTTAAAGATCAAACTGGGACGGAACATCGTCATTATGAGCACTCTACTTTTGAAGCTTTAGGCGGAAAGTTATACTATGTATCGGGCACATTTGAAGAGTAAATAGCTATTTTTGGCAGACAGGATCAATGCCTCTTCCTATGCTATCAGAAGAAAATCAACTGAAAAAGAGTGTTGTTGCTTTGTTTTTTTTTGTAAATTACTAGTATGAGAGCTGTAATAATTGGGGCTACTGGAGCCGTTGGAAAAGTATTAGTGCGTCAATTGCTGTGTGATGATCGCTATAATTTTGTCGAAATCTTTGTGAGACGCTCTTGGGATATTCAACATCCCAAGTTGATTTGTCATGTTGTAGATTTTGAGAAAATGGATGAGTGGCATCATTTAATCGATGGCGATATCGCTTTTAGTTGTTTGGGAACGACCAAAAAGCTAGCAGGAAGCAAAAAAAACCAATGGCGTGTGGACTATGACTATGTTGTGCAATTTGCCAAGTATTGTAAAGCTAAATCCGTACATACATTCGTGTTGGTTTCTTCTATGGGAGCTAATTATCGCAGCAAAGTGTTTTATTTGTATCTCAAAGGGCGCATTGAACAAGCAATTGCACAATTGCATTTTAATCGGATTATTATCATTCGTCCTAGTTCACTTATTCGCCCTCATTCCGACAGAAAAGGCGAAGAGTGGGGAGTAAAGATCTTGACCTGGCTCAATCGAATCGGATTGTTTAAAGCGTATAAACCTGTACCCGTATCTAGGGTGGCAGCTCGAATTCGCGAAGCTGCCGCCCAACATGTAGCGTATAATCTCGTTGTGATTGACAATGAAGAAATATAAAAAAAGGCTTGCCACTAGTGCAAGCCTTTTTCGTTTGAAGGTATTATAAAGGATTAGTTAGCCTTACTGAATTCTAAGTTTACAGTAATATCAACGTTTTTTCCAATCGCTTGTCCTGTTGGATCATAAGCAACATCGTAGTCGAAACGGTTGATAGTTGTTTTTGCCTGAAAACCTATTTTTGTATTTCCATTGCCATCATCAGCCAATAAACCACCATAGTTTAATTGGAAGGTAACTGGTTTGGTCGTTTTTTTAATCGTTAGATTTCCTGTTAGTTCGTATTTGTCTTTTCCTGTTTTTTTGATAGAGGTACTCTCGAATTTCATTGTAGGATAATTAGCCGCATCAAAAAAGTCAGCTGACTTTAAGTGGTTGTCACGCATTTCTACACTAGTGTTGATACTGTTTAAATCAACCGTAAAATGAAAGGCCCCTTTCGTCAATTCCTCTGGGTTTCCTACAAATGTACCCTCGTATTTGTCTAATCGACCGTCGACAAAAGAAATGCCCAAGTGTTTAACTGAGAAATTCAAGAAAGAGTGCATCGGATCGACATTCCATTTCGTTTGAGCGAATGAAGTAACTGAAAATAAGGCAGCTACAACGAATAAAGCTATTTTTTTCATATAAATTGTGTTTTTTGATTATCAATGATACAAAGATACTAACCTTGTGTGAGATAGGTACTTAACCTACATTAAGAAAGCCCCCCTTAGAGGCTATACCTTTACGTAAACAAAGTAAAAGCAGGCATTTGCCTGTTTTTACTTGTTGTGTAATCGGTTTATTTAAAATTTGCAGCAATTTTTATCAGAGCGTTGGGATTACTAATTCCCGTTGCCACATCCATCATTTGGATAATGTCTTTGTCTCCCGTTCCTGTACTCAAAGGCAATTGTTGTGGTATTTCAGGCATTTCTCCAAAGAGCGTTTTGTATAAGACAAGGCTGTTTATAAATACAGCATCGTTCAACATATGGTGCGAACTATCTGTGAAGCGCAATTGGTCTTTCCCATCAACGAGAGCTACATACCCCTCTTTTCCGCGATATGCCGCGCCTAATACGCCAGCGAAATTGAGATAGCCAGTATTCGGTGTTGATTGTGCCACAATGACGCCATTTTCTTGTAAGATCGATTGGTACATGCTATAATCCGGGTCATGGTAGTCAAAAGGAGCCGTTAGACCATAAATATAAGTAGCTACGCCAGGACTATTGGCTGTGATCAAATCGTGTACGCTTTTTACATTAGCCTGGTAATTGGTCAATTCTTGAATCACCACAGGAGTGGATTCTTGTAAGATTAAAAAATCAAAATAGTTGCCATCTGTATCGGTAGCACTGAATAAGTTATCCACTTCTTCTTGATTGGCGACGAGAATTTGATCTATACTCACTCCCATGTCAACTAATTTCATTACTTCCAAGGACTTGTTGTTCGACTTGGCTAAGGCTTCGAGCATTTTGGGGAAACTAGCAAAGTATTCGGTGTGACTGTTCCCTACAAATAGTAGGCGAAGAGGACCTTCTGTTGCAGGGGGTGTTGGTTGAGCTAGGAATGCTGTTGTCATGTAGTTGGCATCGTCCATTTTTTCTCCACAGGAACCTAAGGTTAGTGAGAGGAGTAAGGCATATAGTATATTTTTTCTCATGGTCAATCTAAAAGTGTTAATTATTGTAAATTTATTAAAATTTATTAATAGTTTATCCATATTGATTTAAAAAAAATGTATTTATTAAGTTAAGTGGAGTAATAAGACATTTTTTTATGGATGTTTCTCGATGAAGGAAATACTATACACTTTAGCGACAAAAAAAAGAGGGCATCCTTTTGGATACCCTCTCATATAGGTTGAATCTAAATTATTAGATCATTTTTTTTAACCAGTTTTTCATGGAAACCTCTTCATTGATGATGTTTCGAAGATCGGCAATTGCCACGCGATCTTGTTTCATCGTATCACGGTGACGGATGGTCACTGTTTTGTCTTCTAATGTTTGGTGATCCACCGTAATACAGAAAGGAGTCCCCAAAGCATCTGCACGACGGTAACGACGACCTACAGCGTCTTTTTCATCATAGGCAACATTGAAATCCCATTTCAAATCTTCAATAATTGCTTGCGCAATTTCTGGTAAACCATCTTTTTTTACCAAGGGGAAAATAGCAGCTTTTGTCGGTGCTAATACAGCTGGTAATTTTAATACCGTTCTCGTTGTTCCGTCTTCTAATGTTTCTTCTTGTAGGGATTTAGAGAAAACAGATAAGAACATTCGATCCAATCCTACCGATGTTTCTACTACATAAGGAACATAAGAGGAGTTGGTTTCGTTGTCGAAGAACTGCAATTTCTTACCAGAGAATTGTTCGTGTGCTTTTAAGTCGAAATCAGTACGCGAGTGAATTCCTTCTAATTCTTTAAATCCGAATGGGAAGTTAAATTCGATATCTGTAGCTGCATTGGCGTAATGTGCCAGTTTTTCGTGGTCGTGGTAGCGGTAGTTTTCCGCTCCCATACCTAAAGATAAATGCCATTTTAAACGCGTGTCTTTCCAGTATTGGTAATACTTCATTTCCTCTCCTGGTTTGACGAAGAATTGCATTTCCATTTGTTCAAATTCGCGCATACGGAAGATAAACTGACGCGCAACGATCTCATTACGGAAAGCTTTTCCAGTTTGTGCAATTCCAAAAGGAATTTTCATACGTCCTGTTTTTTGAACGTTTAAGAAGTTAACAAAAATACCTTGAGCCGTTTCAGGACGTAAGTATAAATCCATCGCTGTATCGGCAGAAGCTCCTAGTTTTGTACCGAACATCAAGTTGAATTGGCGCACTTCCGTCCAGTTTTTAGAACCTGTATCGGGATCTGCAATTTCCAACTCTTCGATAAGTGCTTTAACATCAGCCAAATCTCCAGTATCTAACCCGTGAGCCATACGCGCTAGAATCTCTTTTTTCTTTGCGTAGTACTCTACAACACGTGGATTGGTAGCGACAAATTGCGCTTCATCAAAAGATTCACCAAAGCGTTTTTTCGCTTTTTCAATCTCTTTTAATGCTTTTTGGTGTAATTTTTCACAGTAGTCTTCAATTAAAACATCTGCTCTATATCTTTTTTTACTGTCTTTATTGTCAATTAAAGGGTCATTGAATGCATCAACGTGACCTGAAGCCTTCCAAGTGGTTGGATGCATAAAGATTGAGGCATCAATTCCTACAATATTTTCGTGCATTTGTACCATGGATTTCCACCAGTACTCTCTAATATTTCTCTTTAATTCTACACCGTTTTGAGCATAGTCATATACTGCACTCAAACCATCGTATATTTCGCTTGATGGAAAAATATATCCATACTCCTTTGCGTGCGAAATAACATTCTTAAAAATATCATCTTGTTTTGCCATACTGCAAAAGTAATAAAAGACTTTAAGATTAAAAACTTCACTTCAAGCTATTTGCTGTTAATAATCTTAAGTTTTTTGGTTTATATTATAATTGCTTGTTGTTCTTTATTTTTTGTACCTGATAAGCCGATAAGATACGGGCTGTATTTTCAAGATGACCGGATTGATTCCAAGCATCATGCCCTGGAATAATCACTTTGGCCTTTTTGAATTTGCGTTTTACGGCTTTGATTGTCGTAGGCCAAGCCTCTACATTGCCATCGACGATATTGCCGATAGTCGTTGCCTCTGCACTTTTAATCAAACAACCACCGTATAAAATCGCTTCTTCTGGAAACCAAACCACCGTATTATCTTTACTATGACCTTCTCCCAAGAAATATACCTCTATTTTTTCTTTGCCCAAGTTGAACTGCTTTGTTGAACCAAAAGTAAAAGTCGCTTGTGGTTCATTGCGCTGTTTTAAGATTTCGTTGGTCAAAGCATAAGTATAGGTTTCTGCTCCAGCTTTATTGAAATAATCAAGCCCACCCGAACGATCTTCGTGGAAGTGGGTGGTAATGACCCATTTTATTTCTTTGTTATGTTCACGTCTGATGTGTTCTACTAAAGGGACGTACTGATCTTTATCCCAAGGGGTATCAATGAGAATTACTCCTTCATCCGTCACTACATATAAAGCATTGGAAGAATATTCGACGCCTTGAAATACTTGGTAAGTCGTATAGACATACATATGATCGTTAAGCGGCTCAATTTTTAATTTATCCGATTGAGGATAGACCAAAGTAGAGAAAATCAGTACAAATAAACTGCTAAAGTAGTGGTACATGAATGGAACTTAAATTAGAAATAGAAAAATATAGTTTATTCCTTGTTTTGGGTAATGGATAAGAGAGTACAAAAAATAACCAACAAGGCGGTGTTTTCGTGCGTAAGTGTCTTATGAGAACAAAAATAAGAAAATCGTTTAAGATTTGAAACTGCAGCAAAAGCATTTTTGAGTGAAATTTAGATCATTTAATGTATTAAATCTTAAAAAAAGGTCCAGCAATTTGCTGGACCTTTTTTTATTCTTCTTCTTCTGTATTTCTCAATTTCATGAGCAAGGTATAAGCTCCTTTTGAAACAATGGTTTTATGGGTTAATGCTTCTGCATGAAGAATAGCCGTAAACCCATTTTCAGTTTCTCCAATTTCTACCGGAACGAGTTGATAGGTTTGTTTGCTCACTTCGATAAAGACAAAGTGTTTGGCTTCAAAATATACTACACTTTCTTCAGGTAGTGCTTTGGTTTGTGCCGAATGCGTATCAATTTCTGCATTCATATACATGCCCGGTACTAAGTTTTTTTCAACATTCTCAAAATGACAGTGTACTTCTGATGTTCCTTCTGCATTGACATCCATGCTAATTAATACAATTTCGCCTTCGTATTTTTTTGCCGGATCGCCGTTGGTATAACTTAATACACGCTGACCTACTTCTAATTTATCGAGATCTTTTTCATACACTTTTAGGTTTAAGTGGATATCCGAGGGGTCAATGAGCTCAAAGAGCACATCGGAAGGAGTGACATATTTTCCAATGTTGACATAGGTATTGCTCACAAAACCGTTGATTGGGCTATAAATTGCTATGGTTTTACTGATGTTGTTCGACGTCAGCGTATGGGGATTGATGTTGATCAAACTCAATTGTTGACCTAGTGCATTCATGGTAATGCGCTGTGCATTCATCTCTGCTTGAGCTTGTTGCATAACCTTGTCGCTGCTAGCTTGACTAGCATTTAATTCTTTCTGACGTTGATAGTCCAGCTGTGCAAATTGAAATTTGTCTTTGGCGATCAAGTAATTCTGTTGTAACTCAATATATCGCGGATCTTCCATCAAGGCAATTTGTTGCCCTTTTTTAATTTGCATCCCCGGCATTAACTGGGTTTGCTTGACATAACCTCCAAGGGGATTGGTAATGGAAATTAAATTTTGAGGAGGAACATCAATCTTTCCATTTAGTTTTAAAACTGTAGCAATGCGGTGATCTTGTAGTCGCGTAGTCTGTAGGTCTACGTGTTTCAATTGTGCATCGGTTAGTTGTACAAGGTCTGTTTCTTCTTGTACGTCTAGTTCTTCTCTTTGAGTCGTCTCCCCTTTACATTGGGTAAAAAGCAACATCGGTAACAGTAGCAGCACAAGGAGTGAGAAGCGCAGGTTTATTTTATGTGGTGTAAACATGATTTTAGTTATTTGAAGTTAGGTAGTTGATTTGGATTACGGTGTCGTTATAGGCTTTGAGTGCATCGAAATAGTTACTCAATAACTCTAATGCTTGATTGGTTAGGAGTACGTATTCCAAGTAATTAATTTCTCCGTTGATAAATTGTAATTCCGCTGTTTGCATGATCACAGTTGCTCCTTTTGGGGCTTGTTGTTCATAACTTGTCAATATTTGTTGACTACTGTCAAGGGTTATCAACAATTGTTGATAACGGTTTTGTATATTTTGTTGGGTGAGCTCTACTTCCGCTTCTGCTATTTTTTCTGCTTGTTTGGAAGCGCGTATTCTACCTTTTTGGCCAAAATCAAATAAAGGCAAGGTTAGTCCAACTTGGAATGCGTGAAAGCGATCTTTTCGATCGTAGTACATGTCATTGGCAGCCAATCCCATGAAACTACTGTTGTTGTAAGCCAGCTGTAGGGTAGGTAAAAGCTTCGATCGCTCAAGTTTGGTTTGGGCGATTGCTAATTCCTTGTTCTGTTCGGCTATTTTTACCTGAATATTATCGTTGAGATGCTGTTCTAGCGTTTGCAAATCTAATTTTTTAGAGGTTGCTGTGGGCAGGAGGTCCTCCTCTGTGTTTAATAGGTATTTCAATTGTAGTTGGGCGAGGCTCTTTGCATGCGTGACCTCGGCAAGTTGCATTTGAATCTTAATTAGTTGATTCTTGGCTGTTGTTTGTTCTAAAATAGTACTTTCTCCCTTGGTGAAGCGCAACCTAGCTTTCGCGTAAAAGCTTGTATATAGACTATCTGCTTGGTGAAGGAGTTCTTCTTTTTCACTCCAATAGAAATAGTCATAAAAATTTTGTGTCACTTCTCGTTTCACTTCATTGGTTTTAAGTGCTAGGTCAAAAATGCTCTTTTGCCACGCTTTGGTGTATAGGTTTTTTTGTTTGCTGTACACTGTTGGAAATGCGATTTCCTGGCTCAACGAAAATTTATTGTCAGTATAAGGGCCATTGATTTGTCCAAATTCACCTGAAACTGTCGTTTGTGGAATATCGGTAGCGGTGTGAATAAACGCTTTGGCAAAAGCGGTTCGCAAGTGTTCGGTTCGAATTGTTTTGTTGTTTGTTTCAGCCTGATTCAAGGCGTCAGCTAAACCGATAGGCGTTTGGGCAAACCCAGGACTTGTTGCGGTTAATAGTAGGCAAGTAATGGCTGTAAATGCGCTAGTTTTCTTCTTTTTAAAGAGTGAAAAATTTAGCTTTTGTTCAAAAGTAATATAGAGTAAAGGCAAAATAAATAAAGTTAAAAAAGTGGCTAGAATTAATCCTCCAATAACAACTGTCGCTAATGGACGTTGTACTTCTGCACCTGCGCCATTGCTCAACGCCATGGGTAGAAACCCAAAGGAAGCAACCGAAGCAGTCATTAATACGGGGCGCAAACGACTTTTTGCACCACGTACCACAATGTAAACGATGTTGGTATTGCCCGATTTTCTCAGGCGGTTGAATTCGGCGATCAATACAATGCCATTGAGAACGGCGACGCCAAATAACGCAATAAAACCAACACCTGCACTGATACTAAAAGGCATTCCGCGCAAGGCTAATAAAAAGACTCCTCCGATAATAGATAGGGGAATGGCCGTAAAAATCATCAAACATTCTTTGATGTCTTTAAAAGCAAAGAAAAGTAAAACAAAGATGAGTACTAAGGCTAGTGGCACAGCAATAGCTAAGCGTTCTTTGGCTTCGTTTAAATTCTCAAACTGTCCACCATAGGTTATGCGGTAGCCCGTAGGCAACGTAATCTTCGCTTCTACTTTTTGCTGTAGTTCTTCCACAATACTTTGAACATCTCGCCCTTTTACATTGAACCCAACGAATATACGACGCTGTGCATTTTCACGTTGAATTTGGTTTGGTCCTTCTTTGATTTCCACAGTAGCTAGTTGATTCAACGGAACTTGAATGCCTGCGGGTGTTGGAATTAGAATGTTTCGGATCTGTTGGATGTCTTTTTTGTTTTTTTCCTCCATGCGAACCACCAAATCAAACCTATTTTCTCCTTCATAGACCACCCCTGCGCTTTGTCCTGCCAAAGATGTATTGACAATGCGGTTGATGTCTCCTATCGACAAATGATGACGAGCAATAGCCGTACGATCGTATTCAATCAGCAGTTGAGGCATTCCTGTGATGGGTTCCACATATAAGTTTACCGCACCAGGAATGGTGTTGATAATTTGTCCAATTTGGCTAGCTGTAGCGGCTAGCGTATCTAAGTTATCGCCAAATACTTTTACCACAACGTCTTGTCGTGCACCTGTCATCAATTCATTGAAACGCATTTGCACTGGAAATTGAAATCCAACAGTAATGCCGGGAACTTCCTCCAAGGCCTGTGTCATTTTTTCCGCTAACTCTGGGAATGTCGTAGCTGAAGTCCATTCTTTTTTGTCTTTTAAGATCACCATCATGTCACCTGCTTCCATAGGCATTGGATCAGTCGGCACTTCGCTATTTCCGATTTTAGTTACTACTTTTTCCACTTCCGGAAATTGCGTGATAAGGATGTGAACCGCTTTTTGGGTACTTTCAATCGTCGTTGTTAGGTTACTGCCGTTTAATACCTTGGTGTCCACCGCAAAATCCCCCTCTTCTAAAGAAGGAATGAATTCGCCTCCTAGTGTGGACAAGATGTATAGTGCACTGGCAAAAAGGAGGACAACAACAGTATAGATGGTCTTGGGGATCTCCAAAACTTTGACCAAAGCCTTTTGGTATATTTTTTCCAACTTCGCCATCAAACGATCGGAAAAATTGGGTGTATTATTCACTTTTCTACTTAGGATGAGCGCACTCATCATGGGAACATAGGTTAACGAGAGTAAAAAGGCGCCGAGCAAGGCAAAAGCAACTGTTTGTGCCATGGGCTTGAACATCTTTCCTTCAATACCTTGTAACGTTAGGATGGGAATGTAAACGATAAGAATAATTATCTGACCAAATACAGCGCTATTCATCATTTTAGAGGCAGATTGTACCACCGTTTGATTCATCTCTTCCTGTTTGAGCAAGACTTTCTCTTTGAATTTATTGTTGTGGCTGAATTGATGGAGTACGGCCTCTACAATAATGACAGCCCCATCGATAATTAACCCGAAGTCTAAGGCCCCTAGGCTCATTAAATTGCCACTAACGCCAAATAGATTCATCATGCAGATGGCAAATAGCATCGCTAAGGGAATAATAGAAGCAACCAAAAGTCCTGCGCGGAAATTACCCAAGAAAAGCACGAGTACAAGTACTACAATTAATGCTCCTTCCAACAGGTTGGTTTCAACAGTTCCAATGGCGTTGTTTACCATTTTTGTGCGATCGAGAAAGGGCTCAATTACCACACCTTTGGGCAAGGATTGCTGTATTTCTGCTACGCGATCTTTGACGTCTTGAATGACGTTATTGCTGTTTTCTCCTTTCAACATCAGGACAATTCCTCCTGCCACTTCCCCTTGATCATTATAGGTCATCGCACCATAGCGCGTTGCATGTCCGAGTTGAACCTTAGCGATGTCGCGTATCAGTACTGGAAATTCTTTGTCTTTCGTGGGAATAGCAATATTCTCAATGTCTTCAATACTGCCAATCAACCCCTCGGAGCGAATGTATAAAACAGTCGGGCCTTTCTCAATATAGGCACCCCCAGTGTTTTCGTTATTTTGATTCAATGCTTCAAATACAGCCGTAATAGTCAAACCAGCTGCATCTAAACGGTTGGGATCAATGGCTATTTCGTATTGTTTGAGCTTTCCACCAAAACTACTGACTTCAGCTACTCCTTTTACAGCAATTAACTGGCGTCGAACTATCCAGTCCTGAATGGATCTCAATTCGGTGAGATTATACTGTTGTTCATACCCCTTCTCTGGGCGTACAACATATTGATAAATCTCGCCTAATCCAGTAGAAATAGGACCTAGTTCTGGTTGACCTACTTCCTTAGGAATGTCGTTTTGCACTTGTTGTAAGCGTTCGCCCACTTGTTGTCGTGCCCAATATATATCGACGTCTTCTTCAAAAACAATCGTGATTAAAGACAAGCCAAAACGCGAAAAACTTCGTATGCTTTTCATACCTGGAATATTGCTGTTGGCTTGTTCAATAGGGAACGTAACTAATCGTTCTATATCCGTAGCCCCATAGTTTGGAGCTACTGTGATTATTTGTACTTGGTTATCTGTGATGTCCGGTACTGCATCGATGGGTAATTTCGTCATTTGAAATAGTCCAACACCGATGAGGCCTAGTACCATTAAGCCGATGATGAGCTTATTCTTTACAGAATACGCTATAATTTTGTTTAACATAAAGTAAGAGTTAATCTCAAAATCTACAGCATATAAGCCAATACATAAGCGATATAGCAAGTGTGTTTCCCTCTAAAAAGTGAACGATTTAGAGGAAAATAGTGCTATATTTTGTAGTATAGGGCTAAGTCTAGTTGCAGTAGCTATTGAGTTGATACATAAATACGATAGAACCGTTCAAACTATGAAGACATAGGTTGGACGATAAAAAAATCAATATGTACTAACAAAATTTCGGCGGTTGCCAAATAGAGGATAGGAAACTACTTTCAAAAACGGTATCGTGATCGCTTTCCACTGGGGTATTGTTTGTTGGAATTTTGACACGATCGATTTTAAGTATGGTTGGTGGGGGTGTTGCCACAAGATGAATAATAGGAGCGTGGGAAACAAAAGGCAGCTTCTCATCTGTTGGATCTCCGTCTTCTTTGTGGTTATTGTCATAGTGGATTTGTAAAAACCCCCATATACTCAAATTGGGATTTGCCCCTTTGTGCTCAACATAATGCTCAACAAGCAATGGAAACTTCAACAGCTGACCAAATTCAGTTGTTGAAATAAGAAACGCAAACATAAAAAACAGGGCTAGTTTTCTTTTCACGACGCTTGTTTAGTGTGTATTAGTTGATACAAAATTAAGTATTCTTTTCCGTATAGGTGTGCGCAAGATACTAATTTGTTTATAATCCAAATAACTACTACCACAATTCTAATGAAAATTTAATGTTTGTATAACACAAAAAAAGCAGAACTCAAGGTTCTGCTTTTCAGTATATTAAACGGTTTTCTTACATTTCTGATGCTGCCGCTACCGCAATTGCAGTGCCTAATACCCCCAGTACAACGAACATGATAATGAGTCCAATTAAAGAAATCACTAAACCTGCAATGGCAAATCCACGTGGTTTTTTAAATACGCCAATGATGGATAAGATTAATCCCAATAACCAACACAGCCAACCCACTATGGGCACTAATGAGATTACGATAGCGACAATAGACAAGATAAACCCTGTTAGTCCTATATTGTTTTTCTCTGCGTTTGCCTGTAGCGGTGGTGGAAAATTTTGATAGCCTGGATTGGCTGGAGGGGTAACGACTTCTTTTTGTTGAACGGGTGTAGATGCTACGCGTTGCTCTTGATTTTCTTCTTGATGATTTGTATCCATAGTAAGGTGTTTTAACTCAAATTTACGTTAATTTATTAAATATTCGTAAACAAAAGTTATTTTTTTATACAGATCAAGTTAATGTGTGTTGAGTAGTAGCCAAAATAAAGCAAAAAAAAACTGGCTGAAAGCCAGTTTTTTCGTTATTGTAATGCATTCCATCCTTTTGCTTTGATTGGAATTTTAGTATTGTCCCTTGTGATGAGGTGGATTCCTTCACTTGCTGGTGTCATATGACCGATCACGGTTAAGTTTGGATTTCCTTTAATTTTGTCATAATCCTCCATTTTGATGGTGAACAACAATTCATAGTCTTCTCCACCGTTAATGGCAATGGTCGTTGCGTCTATATTGAATTCTTCACATGTATTGATAAACTGAGGATCTAGCGGCAATTTGTCTTCAAACAGGTTACAGCCAACTTTTGATTGGGTACACAGGTGCATAATTTCTGAGGAAAGGCCATCAGATACGTCAATCATACTCGTTGGTTGAACTTCTAGCTCCGCCAAAAGCTGTTTGATGTCTGTGCGAGCTTCTGGTTTTAGTTGTCTTTCGATGATGTAGTCATAGGTAGACAAGTCGGGTTGGTTATTTGGATTTACCAGGTATACTTGTTTTTCTCTCTCCAATACTTGTAATCCCATATAAGCGCCTCCAATGTCTCCAGTGAGCACTACTAGGTCGTTGTCTTGGGCTTGATCTCTATAGACAAGTTCTTCTGCTTTGGCTTGACCGACAGCAGTTACGCTGATGATCAATCCTTTTTGAGAAGAAGTAGTGTCACCGCCAATTAGATCTACTTTATAATAATTACAAGCCAGTGCAATCCCTTCGTATAGCTCTTCTAAAGCCTCTAAGGGAAAGCGATTAGAAACGGCGATGGAAACGGTTACCTGAGTGGGAATGGCATTCATAGCACAGATATCTGATAGATTGACTACAATGGCTTTATACCCCAAGTGTTTTAACGGAGCATAAGCCAAATCAAAATGTACACCTTCAATGAGTAAATCGGTTGATACAACCACTTTATCTGCTGCAAAGTCAAGTACAGCAGCGTCGTCTCCAATTCCCTTTAATGTAGAAGGTTGTGTGATAGAGAAGTCTTTCGTTAAATGCTGAATTAAACCAAATTCACCCAATTGCTCTAAATCTGTTTTGCTTTGATTTTTATTTTCAATCATATTGTGTTTTCCTTTTGAAGGACAAAGTTACTAAAAATTCAATGGTGAACTCTCGAATTGTTTGCTTGTTCACAGGGTAAAAAAAAACAGCCTTTATAGAGTAATAAAGGCTGTTTTGCTGAGGGTATGCTATTTTTTATTCTACATACTCTTCGTCTTCTTCTCCTTGATATTTTTTAAACAAGTAGTTAAAGTGCGTAAAGTATGAATTAAAATCGTTTTTATATTCATTGACAAAATTAGTTTGCTTGTCTTCTGTATCAACAATTTCAACCAAGTGTCTCCAGATATTTAATTCTGAAAGAATTTCATAGGCATTGTAATTTTGCTCTTCTAACGAAAGGTTTTTGTAGTAAAACAATTTCTCGTTTGATTTTTGCGCTAGTTCTTTGGCATATTTTTGCGCCAAAGCCGTTTCACCTATTTTGTAGTAGCATTCTACAAATGGGATAACCATTTGATAGTAGCCAAAGTACTTAATAGGCATATTAATCATCGCAATATCCAGGATTTCTTTTGCTTTATCGTTTTTGCCTTCCTCAATTAACTGTTCTGCTAGGCGGCTCAAATTAACGCGATAATTCAATGAATTTCTGCGCGTTTGTGGATCGTGATAGATTTTATCACTACCCATATTCCCCCAGTACCATGATTTTACCGTTTTGTACATGCGTTCTGAATCAATCATACCCAAGTCAAGTGGATGTGCATTTTTTCCTTCAGATTTAATTGGAACTAATTTATAGATCAAACCTTGTAGTTGCAAGTAATCTTTCATCCAAGCAAAATCGTCATTGTTGAAACTACCTCCAGAGAAATAAACTGGACGTTCCCAGTTATTGTTGGCAATAATGTCTAACATGATTAAGCGATGTTTGTAAATCGCTTGATCTGTAATGTCAATTTCTACATGAGGAACTACCTGATCCATGAGGTAAGGCGATACAATATTGTTTTTCGCGATAATTTCGCGGTCCACAGGTAGGTATGCTTTGTCTGTTGGGAACAAGTATAGGGTTGTTCCTGCTTCGGTTAGTTTTTTCGTTCGTTGATCATCTGTTCGCACGACATCTAACAAAAAGGATAGATCGTATCGTTCTTCTGAAGTAGGGTTAATTACGGTAATATCTCGCTTATTCCCTACATATTGATCGTGTGTAAATTTAATTGGAAGCGGTTCAGAATCGTAAGCCTTTGCTTTCATTTGGTCGATATACCAGTCTTGGGTCAGTAAACTCGTACATACCACGCGTACGTCTGTTCGATAGCCTTCAATCTCTTGAAGGTACCACAGCGGGAAGGTATCATTGTCTCCAATGGTAAAAATAATAGCATTTGGATCACATGAATCTAAGTAAGCACGTGCATTAGCTAATGCAGTATAGCGATTTGAACGATCGTGATCATTCCAATTTTGTTGTGCCAATAGGACAGGTGCCGCTAAAGTACATACAGATAATACTAGGGCATTGGCTAGTTTTGGGTTGAGGTATTTGCTCAATCCTTCATAGATAGAGTACACGCCAAATCCAAGCCACATGGCAAAAATATAGAAGGAAGGTACAACGGCATAGTCGCGTTCTCGCGGTTCAAATGGACGTTCGTTTAAGAATACTTTTAACGCTAAACTCGTGAATAAGAAGAGGACTAAAAGCACCCAGAACATTTTTGGATCCTTGCGGTAATTGAATACAATTCCAATAACACCTAAAATAAAAGGCAAGAAGAAATACGTATTTCTTCCTTTGTTTTCTAACACATCTGTAGGAAGGTTATCTTGAGAACCCAAGCGAATTTCGTCTAAAAATTTAATGCCGCTCAACCAGTTTCCGTGTTCTAAATCACCCTGACCTTGTATGTCGTCCTGGCGACCTACGAAGTTCCACATCAAATATCTCCAATACATATACCCAAATTGGTAGGTAAACATAAACGACATATTATCTGAAAAAGTAGGCACTTCAATATCTAAAGCTTGGCCGTATTTGCTCAAGTAATTGTCTAATTCTTCTATACCAAACTCACCACTTGCCAGTTTTTGTTTTACTGCTCGCTCCATATATACCAAGTTTTCATTATTGGTATACCCTTGTGCTAAGTTGAAATTCAGCGGTTTGGAATAACGCATATAGTTAATGCGGTGGTTTTTATCAGTACTCCACATGCGCGGTAAAAAGCCTTTGTGTCTCTCATCAAAGTTTTGTCCTGCATTTTTCCATTCGTTAACTACAACGTATTTTCCTGTTTTGTAGTCTCTTTCATAGTTGGGTTGCTGATCTTTATAGGGGTTGTTCGCATCTAAGCCTACATAAGCTTTTGTAAAGTATGAATCGTAATAGATGCTCTCATCTCCGTATTGTTCTCTTTGGTAATAAGCCAATAACTCAGCTGCATCTGAAGGTCTGTTTTCATTAATGGTTACGTTGGCATTGGCGCGAATAGGCAACATCATCCAAGCACTTAATCCCACACAAACGAAAACTAAGGTGAGAATGAGCGTATTGGCTTTGGTGTGTCCTTTTTTACGCGTATAGCGCAGCCCAAATACTGTAGCGCCGATTAATAGTAAAAAAGCGAGGATGGTTCCGCTATTAAAAGGAAGTCCAAGTGTATTAACGGCAAATATTTCAGTTTTTCCAAAGAAAGCTAAAAGCTTAGGGAAGAAAAAGGCAAATAAGAAAAACAAGGCGGCAACAGCTGCAATGTTACCAATGATAAAGTTCTTAATGGTTACCTTTTCATATTTTTTAAAGTAGTACAGCAAACAAATGGAAGGAATGGACAGAAGGGCCATCAAATGGACACCAAAAGAACATCCTGCAACTAGGCCAATGAGAAGTAACCAACGATTCCCTCTAGGTTGATCCAAGTCATCCACCCATCTCAATCCTAAATAAAGAAGGAGGGATGTTAAGAACATTGCAGAAGCATAAACCTCTGATTCTACAGCGTTAAACCAAAAACTGTCAGTAAAACTAAAGGCTAACGATCCAATTGCAGCGCTACCTAGAACGGCAATTGCATTAGAGGTATTCCATTCAGACGTTTTTCTAACCATTTTCTTTAAGATATTGGTCATTGACCAAAACATAAAGAGGATTGTAAATGCACTTGAAAAAACGGCTACCATATTCACTGCTAGGGCAATGTGTTCTGTCGAAATAGCAAATAGCGAAAACAAAGCGCCTAACATTTGGTAAAATGGAGCCCCTGGAGGGTGACCTACTTCGAGTTTCGCTGAAGTTGCAATGTATTCTCCTGGATCCCAGAAACTAACAGTAGGTTCTACGGTTAAAGTATAAGTGATTAACGCAACGAGGAAGCATAGCCATCCACCGATTATATTCCACTTTTTGTAGTTGAATGTTAACATATAAGAATATTCTAGGTATTTTTAATCATTATATACAAAGAAAGTCTTTTTTTATTAGATACGTATCACATTAAAAAAAAATAATTTTGCATTTTGTTTTTGGATAATATAAAAAAAGTGTTACTTTTGCCTCCGCAATGCAGAAGTAGTTACTACTTTTGAACGCAAAGTGGTACTGGCCTATGGTGTAATGGTAACACAGCTGATTTTGGTTCAGTCGTTCTAGGTTCGAGTCCTAGTAGGCCAACAAGAGCTCCTTGAATTTCAAGGAGCTTTTTTTTTCGAAATAAATGACGAATATTACCTGTAGAGAGCAATAGGGGATCAAGCGAGTAAAAATAAATATGTTAAAATTTACCTTGTTTTCAATTGATTATTAATGGGTTGTATTAGGGGGCGGTTTTTGGAGGTTATTATTCTTGTCAAAATCTTTGGTAAGTATAGAAATAATGCTACTTTTGCATCCGCATTACAGAAGTAAATTACTTTTGAACGCAAAGTGGTACTGGCCTATGGTGTAATGGTAACACAGCTGATTTTGGTTCAGTCGTTCTAGGTTCGAGTCCTAGTAGGCCAACAAGAGCTCCTTGAATTTCAAGGAGCTTTTTTTATGACCTTGTGTGTAAATAAAAAAGGTTGGAATCTCACTTCCAACCTTTTTTTCTTATCCTTTAAAATTTGGTTTTCTCTTTTCTAAGAAGGCCGTAGTTCCTTCTGTGAAATCTGTGGTATTGAAACACTCACCAAAGTGTTTAATTTCTTCGTGATAGCCATTTGTGCCGTCTTTGAAGTTCGCATTGACAGATTTTATGGCTTTGGAAATTGCGGTGATTGAGTTGTTAGAGATTTTTTGGGCAATCCCTTTAGTGAAGGCTAATAGCTCCGCTTGCTCTACCACGTGGTTTACTAAACCGTATTCCAATGCTTTTGCCGCATTGATCATCTCCGCTGTCATGATAAGTTCCATTGCGCGTCCTTTGCCTATTAATTGAGGCAAACGCTGGGTTCCTCCATAGCCCGGAATTAACCCTAGGGTTACTTCAGGTAATCCCATTTTAGCATTCGTAGAAGCTACTCTAAAATGACAAGCCATCGCTAATTCTAATCCACCTCCTAAGGCAAATCCGTTGATAGCAGCAATGATGGGTTTTGAATAGTTTTGAGCGTAATCAAATAGCAATTCTTGTCCTTTGGCTGCTAATTGCGAGCCTTCACTTACATTGAAGCTAGAAAATTCTTTAATATCAGCCCCTGCAACAAAAGCTTTTTCACCACTTCCTGTGATGATGACTACGCGTACACTTTTGTCTTCCTCAAGTTGAAGCAAAGCGCGGTGTAATTCCTCAATAGTGGGTTTGTTTAATGCATTTAACTTTGTAGGTCTGTTAATCGTTATGACCGATATATGGTCATCCGTTTCAATTAAAATATTTTCATATTCCATAATTCTCAAATTTTATTTGGTCAGTGGCAAAGTTACAGTAAAAGTAGTTCCCTTACCAGCTTCTGTTTCAAAGGTAATGGTTCCTTTATAATTTTCTACAATATTTTTTATAATCCCCAGACCAAGTCCCATTCCGCTTGATTTGGTGGTAAACTTCGGTTCAAAGATCCTCGTCTTGTCTGCTATGGAAACTCCCGTTCCATTGTCCGTGACCGAAATGATGATGTTTTCGCCATCTTGATACGCTTTAACGCGAACTATCGGACTCGGATTGCTATCAGGAATGGCCTGAATCGCATTTTTTACTAAGTTAGTAATAATACGGATAAGTTGTGTCTGATCAATTAGAGCGATAATTTCATCTTCTTCGTGTTCGAAATAAATAAAATCCTCTGTAAATATATCCAAAGAAATGCGAATGGTTTTAATTATATCTAAGGTTTCATTTTGCTGAGCCGGCATGGATGCAAAACTTGAGAAAGCCGTTGCCACGGAGGACATGGTATCGATTTGTCCAATGAGTACGGCAGAATAGTCCTTGAGTTTACTGCTAATGTCAGGGTCGGTAGGGTCGAATTTTCGCTCAAAGCTCTGAACGGTTAATCGCATGGGGGTAAGGGGATTTTTAATTTCGTGAGCCACTTGTTTGGCCATTTCTCGCCAAGCTTGCTCGCGTTCGTTTTGCGCTAACTGCTGATACGTCTCGTCCAATTTCTCAACCATATCATTATACGCATTGATCAAATTCGAAATCTCCTTACTCGTCGAAATATCTTCAATCTTTTCATTTTTCTGTCCGAGTTTTGTGCGTGTCATTTTAACGCTTAACTTGTTTAAACTCTGGGTGATGTAGTTGGATAAAAAGTATGATATGACAATGGACATGATGAGCATAATGATGTAAACCTGTCCGAATTTCGACATAAAATTGTGTACTTCGTTCTCGTAAAATTCGGTTTCTTCCGCATAGGGGATTTTGACAATGCCCAGCGGTTTAAATTTTTGATCCTTGACATAGCGATACGACGTTCGAATTCGCACATCATCTATTTCCTCTGCATCGACAAAGCGCTTGTGGGGGGAGGATTTTATCGTTTTTAAGATGATAAGGGGTACATTGGGCTGTATGCTATCAACGGAAAAAGTCCCCTTAGAGGACAGTAGTAATTTTCCGTCTAGATCGTGTATATATAGTTCTGTATTGTGTATGGAGGCTAGCTCGTGTATCTTATCCTTAAAAATGAGCGGTAAGTTCTCCGTGCTCAAGGGGTAAGAGGTTGTCGTTAAAATATAATTGATGTTTTCTGTGATTGAGCTTTCTTTTCGCTCGAGTCGATACTGATGGTACGTACGTGCTTCTTCCTTAAATTGATACACGGAAACGGCAGAGATCAATATGGAAGATATGATGCTTAAAAAGATTAACGAGAAAAATATTCTATTTTGTAGAGAGAAACTTTTGATAAAAAACTTGTCTTTCATTCATTCATATTGCGTTGACGTCTTCCTTTGTAAAGCTTAATACCTAGCATTAACAATATAGCCAAAGCAATTAATCCGACTACACCGAATATCCAGTTGAAAGCATTCTTTAAAAATACTAAAAAAACAACAGAAAATAAAATAATTGTTGCTCCTTCATTCCATAGTCGAAAGAAGGAAGATGTTTTCGTTAAAGTATTGCGATTGATTTGTTTGACAAACTGATGACACTTTAGGTGATAAGCAATTAAAAGTATGACGAACAGCAATTTTACGTGCATCCAGGGTTGTTGTAGCAGAAGGGGATTTAGCACAAAAAGGGAAATTCCAAAAACCAGCGTTAGAACAGCAGCAGGCCAGGTGATGATGTTCCAAAGGCGATTGGTCATCAGGCGGTATTGTTTTTTGAGAATATCCTGTTCCAACTGTGGTTTTTCATTCGCCTCTACGTAATATACAAAGAGGCGAACAATGTAGAATAAGCCTGCAAACCAACAGACAACAAATATAACGTGTAGTGCTTTTAAATATAGATAGGCCATAGCGTTGTATTAATTAGTTTGTTGCCATGTTGTTATCCAAGACGCTAAGGCATCAATAAAAGCGTCGCTGTCGTTGAGGCACGGAATGGTTTTGAAGGAAGTTCCTCCGTGGTGTAAGAACTCATCGTGTGCTTCCATTCCAATTTCTTCCAACGTTTCCAAACAATCTGCAACGAAGGCAGGGGTAACCACAGCTAAGTGTTTTACGCCATTTTCCGCAAGTTGATTTACGGTTTTATCCGTTGGAGGTTGTAGCCATTTATCTGGGCCTAGACGCGATTGAAACGTATTGGTGTACTTTCCTTCTGGTATATTTAATTTTTCAACTACCTGTTTTGTCGTTTCTAAGCATTGATGTCTGTAGCAGTGCTGGTGTGCGACAGAAGGGGTGTTACAACAAGAACCGTCGATCTTACAATGCGACTTGGTTCGGTCTGATTTGTATATATGTCGTTCAGGTACGCCGTGATAGGAAAAGAGCAGGTGGTCCCATTCATTTTGTTCTAGATGCGTTTGAATCGACGCAGCCAAGGCATCAACATATTCCTGTTTGTTGTAAAAAGCAGGCATACTGGTTATTTTCATTTGTGGGAAGTGCTTCTTGCGCAATTCCTCCGCCAAAACCTCAATCGTTTCAGTTGTAGCCATGGCAAATTGGGGATAAAGCGGAATCATAAAAACATCCGTTACTCCTTTGTCTTTCAGCTCTTGTAGGCCCGTTTTAATCGATGGCTCTCCATAGCGCATCGCTAGTGCAATGGGCAAGTCGATTTTTTGTTGTAGTTTTTTTTGTTGGCGTTGCGATATGACGATTAATGGCGATCCTTCAGGCCACCATACTTTTTGATACGCTTCAGCCGATTTTTTTGGTCTCGTGTTTAAAATGATTCCCTTTACCAAGAACGCTCTGAGTAAATAGGGCATATCAATGACTCTTTTGTCCATTAAAAATTCATCCAAATAAGGCTTGACATCCTCAGGGGTTGGAGATTTCGGCGATCCTAAATTGACAAGTAATATCCCTTTCATTATTGATTGTTTGAATTAATTGACATTAAATATTTTTTCGGCGTGATGCCGTATTTCTTTTTAAATGCTGAAATAAAGTGACTCGCTGAGCTGTAGCCAATCTTTAATCCCACCTCATTTACATTGTAATTGCCTTCGTCTAACAATTTGCGCGCGTAATCCATTTTGTAATCAAATAGAAAGCTAAAAACAGAATCGCCGTAAATTTGTTTGAACCCAATCTTTAATTTTTTGATGTTTAAACCAATAAGGTCAGCTAATTCTTGCAATGTCGGTGGTTCCGTCATTTGCTGAATCATAATGTCTTTGGCTTTTTTGATCTTAATCACATCCTCTTCGTCGGATAGGAAAGGACAATTATCGATGTTTTGCTCCTCATTATAGTTAAATACAAGGCTTAATAATTCGTAGGTCTTTCCTTTGTAAAATAAGTTTTTTACCGATGGATGCATTGATGCATTGAGCATTTGCGTCAGAACAATCGCAATGGCCGGGGTGATCTTTTCTTCTGTATAATATTTTTTTTCCTTGTTCTCCTCTGTCAAAAAACCAATAAACTCCGCCTCAGATGAAAAGAGGGAGTGAAATTTTTTGATGGGAATCATCAGGCATATAATGGCCGATTGACTCTTTATCTCAAGGTGAATGGGAAGTTGTTTTTGAGGATTGTATAAAAGTAAGGATTTCTCCTCTGGCAACTCTAATGTATAGGCTCCTTGATTGTAAATAAACTGACCTGATCCTCTTAAACAAAAATAAAATTGGATGATATCCGTGCCGATTTCCTTGTGAAAACTTAAGGGGTGCGGACTGTTGTTGTCTAGTTTAAAGACAGAAAATTCCGGATCGATATTAATTTCTTCTATGGGACTCATAGCGTTATTTTTTTGAAATGCAAGAAAACGAAAAGTTGTATTTTTTATTTAGAATGATTCTATATAAAGCCGTTCGTAACCCTTGCTATTTCTGCAAATGTACTGTATTATAATGAAATATTGCTAATTGTTTTTCTTTTTCTTTCAGCGTTATTAATAGTCCTTCTAGCGTTACTTTTATCGAATCATTAGCGTTAAATTTGCTTACTTTTGAAATTGAAATGGGTATGGAAAAAATAGATAAGGTCAAATCAACTACTTTTTATGCAGTAGGGTTAAGCTATAAAAAAGCGGATGCCGAGATGAGGGGAAAGTTTAGTTTGAGTGAGACGGCCAAAGAAAATCTATTACGTCAAGCGAAAGAAGAAGGGATTGATAGTTTACTGGTAATTTCTACGTGTAATCGAACGGAGATTTACGGGTTTGCTCAACATCCTTTTGAACTTATTAAATTGTTATGCGATAATAGTAAGGGTACTGTTGACGATTTTCAACGCGTTGCTTATGTGTGTAAAAACAACGAAGCAATACGTCACTTATTTCGAGTAGGAACGGGATTGGATAGCCAAATTCTCGGTGATTTTGAAATTATTAGCCAAATTAAAAATGGTTTTATTCTAGCAAAACAGCAAGGACTGACGACCAATTACTTCGAACGCTTGGTCAATGCGGTGATTCAAGCTAGCAAACGCATTAAAAATGAAACAGAATTAAGCTCAGGGGCTACTTCAGTGTCTTTTGCTGCCGTTCAATACATTATGGATCAGGTAGCAGATATTTCTGCTAAAAATATTTTGTTATTTGGAACAGGGAAAATTGGACGAAACACCTGTGAGAACCTGGTCAAACACACCCATAACGATCATATTGTTCTAATTAATAGAACTAAAGAACGCGCAGTAGAGGTTGCGGGTAAGTTTAATCTACTTGTAAAAGATTACGCCAATCTCCAAACAGAGGTCTGCAAAGCCGATGTTTTGGTGGTGGCTACAGGCGCTCAACAGCCAACCATAGACTTGCCCATGTTGCAATTGGATAAACCCTTGACGATTTTGGATTTGTCAATACCCAAAAATGTAGATCCCGCTGTGGCTAATCATCCTATGGTAGAATTGATTCACATGGATGACCTGTCTAAAATGACGGATAAGACGATCGAAAGACGCAAAGAATTTATTCCGCAAGCGGAAGAAATTATTGATGAAGTGATGTCGGAATTTGTCGCTTGGACAAAAATGAGAAAATTCGCGCCGACAATTCACGCCTTAAAAACACGTTTAGAGCAAATAAAAGATGGAGAAATAGACTACCATCGAAAAAAATATGAGAACTTTGATAGTGAACAAGCTGAAGTACTGACAATGCGTATTATTCAGAAGATCACCACCCACTTTGCCAATCACCTACGACATGAGGAAACCGTTGTAGATGAGAGCATTGAATGGATAGAAAAAGTTTTTCAATTAGATAGTAGACAAAATGGATAGAGTTATTCGTATCGGTACACGCGATAGCGAGCTTGCAATGTGGCAAGCAACAACAGTGGAGAAGGCTTTACAAGCTTTAGGATATAAAACGGAATTGGTTCCAGTGAAATCCGAAGGGGATTTGGTTTTAGACAAGCCTTTATATGAAATGGGAATCACGGGTATTTTTACCAAAACGTTGGATGTAGCCATGATCAACAAAAAAGTTGATATTGCTGTTCACTCCATGAAAGATGTACCAACCGCTTTACCACAAGGCATTGTACAGGCAGCAGTATTGCCAAGAGCGAATACGGTTGATATTTTATTGCACAAAGGAGATACCTCCTTTTTAGACCCTGATAAAACAGCTATCGTTGCAACGGGAAGTTTGAGAAGAAAAGCCCAATGGCTCAACCGATTTCCCAAACATAACCTAGTGGATTTAAGAGGAAATGTCAATACTAGAATGCAAAAATTGGCGGACAATGCCGATTGGAGTGGAGCGATTTTTGCCTCAGCAGGTCTTGATCGCATCAAGAAAAAACCAAAGGGATTTGTCAATTTAGATTGGATGATTCCTGCGCCTGCACAAGGAGCAATGGTGGTTGTGGCTATGGCTGAAGACTCTTTCGCCTTAGACGCTTTACGTCAATTAAACGATTATGAGGCAGAGATGACGACACATATTGAGCGTCAGTTCTTGCGCACTTTAGAAGGAGGATGCACGGCGCCAATCGGAGCAATTGCTACCTATAATCAAAAAGAAGAAAATATCGACTTTACAGGCGTGCTACTGTCTTTGGACGGAAAAGAAAAATTCGAAATTAAAAAGACAGTACCCATCCAAGAGTGGAAAAAATTAGGCTTCTATGCAGCACAAGAATTATTGGCTGATGGAGGACAAGCGTTGATGGAAAAATTACGTCAAGAATTAAAACGATAACAATATGCCAACGGTTTTATCAACGCGAATCTTGAGCGATGCGCATCGTCAACTCCTCAACACATCTGTTGTCCGATGGATGGAAAAGGACTTTATCGCGATACAGCCGCAAGAGTTCACCGTAGATACCGTTCGTGATCTGGTGGTGTTTACCAGTCAAAATGCCGTTAAAAGCGTATTGAATAACCCCCATGCACAGCGGTTAAAGACAAGACCAGCTATTTGTGTTGGGGTAAAAACAAAAGCGCTTTTAGAAGAACACGGCTGGGAAGTGAAAGCATGGACCCATTATGCCAAAGAGTTAACCGCAGTAATTGAACGCGATTTCTTTAACTGTAGTTTTTCTTTTTGCTGTGGAAATATCCGACGCGAAACACTGCCAACCTTTTTTAAAAAACACAACCTCGTTTTTGATGAGTATGAGGCGTATCAAACCGTGAAACAACCCCATGCACTTCAAAACAAAGTCGATGGCATCTGTTTTTACAGCCCATCGGCAATTGAAAGTTTTTTGCAAAACAATCAAATCACAACTGAAGTTTGCTTTTGTATAGGCGATACAACAGCAGATGCACTCAACGGAATTACACAGCAAATAGTCGTAGCAAGTCAACCGACCATCGAAGCTACCCTACTTGCTTGTTTAGCATATTATAAATAGTGTCAGCTAAAATTGACGTACTTAAATGGTTTAGAAATGATTAAAAATGATTTATTCTTAAGAGCTTTAAAAGGAGAAACGGTGGAAAGACCACCCGTTTGGATGATGCGTCAAGCAGGTAGATACCTACCCGAATTCCGTGCTTTACGAGATAAATACGATTTTTTTACCCGTTGTAGAATGCCTGAAATTGCAGCTGAAATTACGGTACAACCGATTCGTATTGTAAAACCAGATGCCGCTATTCTATTTTCTGATATTTTAGTTGTACCGCAGGCGATGAATATCGATGTGGAAATGAGACCTGGTGTAGGGCCATGGGTGCCTAATCCCATTCGATCTGCCAAGGATGTCGAACAAGTGATCGTTCCTAATATAGAGGAAACACTCGGCTATGTGATGGATGCTATTAAAGTGACCAAAGAAATGTTGAATGATGAGGTGCCCCTTATCGGGTTTGCTGGTTCCCCATGGACGATCTTCTGTTATGCCGTTGAAGGAAAAGGATCAAAGAGCTTTGATTTAGCCAAAGGCTTCTGTTTCTCCGATCCAGTTGCTGCACATACCTTACTTCAAAAAATCACGGATACTACGATCTTATACTTAAAAGAAAAAGTAAAAGCAGGGGTAAATGCCGTGCAAATTTTTGATTCTTGGGGGGGGATGTTATCGCCAGTAGATTACCAAGAGTTCTCGTGGAAATACATCAATCAAATCGTTGAGGCCTTAGCCGAAATTACACCTGTTATTGTGTTTGGAAAAGGGTGTTGGTTTGCCTTGCCTGAAATGGCACAGTCTAAAGCCTCTGCTTTAGGGGTAGATTGGACCTGTAGCCCTAAAAATGCGCGTTTATTTACAGGTGGCGACATTACCCTACAAGGAAATTTTGACCCAAGTCGATTGATGTCACCGATTCCAACCATCAAAAAAATGGTGCACGAAATGATTGATGCTTTCGGAAAAGACAAGTATATCGTGAACCTAGGACATGGTATTTTACCGCATATTCCTGTGGATCACGCCAAAGCTTTTATCGAAGCAGTAAAAGAATACGAACAAAAATAAAAGAATTACGCAAAAAGGTTTACGGATACAGCGTAAACTTTTTTGCCTTTTATACCCAAATTTATGCTGAATAAAGGAGTAAAAAGCGAAGAAGATAGAAGAATCGAGTCGATTGTTGTGAAGCTTTCGTCCATTGGATTTGTTCCCGATGATCTAAAAGTAAAAGAAGAAATTGACGCAGAATTAGCAAAAATAGGTTTGACTTTTTCGATTTTGCTAGAGATGGAGGCTACTGCCTTGAATCAACAATTGCTGCAGTTTAATTTTGGCTGGGATCGCATGGAACAGTTTGCCGATGTAATGGCACAATGGGCTAAAAAAGAAGAGCGATTTAAAGCAAAAGCCAAAAGCCTCTATTCTTTTATTCAAAATGAAAGTAAGGCTTTTTCCTTTGAGATTATGGCAAAAATAGGACAACTTTAACTGAAAGTAACTAAGTCATTGGGCTTATACAACATATGAAAGAACAGTTTTATCACTATATACAGCAACTCCAAGATCAAATTACCGCTCGGTTAGAAGAAGTCGATGGGGAAGCTAAATTTCAACAAGACCTTTGGGAACGCCCCGAAGGAGGAGGAGGAAGAACAAGAGTAATTGAAAATGGACGTGTTTTTGAAAAAGGAGGCGTTAATATTTCTGCCGTTCACGGAGCATTACCCAAATCAATGCAGCAGTATTTCAACGTAGGTGATGTTGATTTTTATGCTTGTGGATTGAGTTTGGTTATCCATCCCAAAAATCCAATGGTGCCGACGGTACACGCGAATTGGCGCTATTTTGAAATGTACGACAAACAAGGTAATGTCGTGCGTTCCTGGTTTGGTGGAGGACAAGATTTAACGCCCTACTATTTGTTTGAAGAAGATGCTATTCATTTTCATCAAATCTGTAAAACCGCTTGTGATCAGCACGATCTTGCTTTTTATCCACAGTATAAAAAGCAATGCGATGCATACTTCTGGAATGCACACCGCAATGAAGCTCGTGGTATTGGTGGATTGTTCTTTGATCGATTAGAAGAAACAACAGAAAAATCGTCCCAACAATGGTATGATTTTGTTACTTCAGTTGGCGATAGCTTCTTGGAAGCCTATGTCCCTATTGTAGAAAGACGAAAAAACCTTGCGTATACCGCAGAACAGCGCACTTGGCAAGAAATCAGAAGAGGACGTTATGTGGAATTTAATTTGGTACACGATAAAGGAACCTTGTTCGGTTTGAAAACAAATGGACGTATCGAATCCATCTTGATGAGTTTGCCACCCCACGTACAATGGGTGTATGATTATCAACCCGAAGCAGAAAGTGATGAAGCTAAGCTGTTAGACGTATTAGCTCATCCAACCGATTGGTTAACCGTAAATTGTACACCGTAAACCCTAAATAAAATAGTATGTTTCCATTACAAAGAGGTAGAAGATTAAGAACAAGTGAGTCTATTCGCAGTCTCGTAAGAGAGACGATTGTGACTCCACAAGATTTTATGTTTCCCATGTTTATTGCAGAGGGAATAAATGTTGAAGAACCTATTTTATCCATGCCAGGAATTTATAGGCGATCTGTTGATTTAACCGTTAAAGAGGTTAAACAACTATACGCTTTGGGTATTCGCGCAGTGAATATCTACGTAAAGGTAAGTGATCACCTAAAAGACAATGCAGGAACGGAGGCTTGGAACGCCAATGGATTGATGCAAACAGCTATTAAAGCTATTAAAGACGCTTGTCCAGAAATGATTGTCATGCCCGATGTGGCTTTAGATCCTTATTCGATTTATGGGCATGATGGTATTATTGAAAATGGAAAAGTAATCAATGATGCAACGGTAGATGCCTTGACGCGTATGAGCGTATCTCATGCGGAGGCTGGTGCTGATTTCGTTGCTCCTAGTGATATGATGGATGGTCGTGTGTTGCGCATGCGTGAAGCCTTAGATCAATCAGGTTATACAGATGTGGGCATTATGAGCTATTCAGCTAAGTATGCTTCCGCTTTTTACGGCCCTTTTAGAGATGCTTTGGACAGTGCACCAAGAGCGGATGTCAAAATACCAACGGATAAAAAAACCTATCAGATGGATTATGCCAACCGTTTAGAAGCCATCAAAGAGGCACTGTATGATGTAGAAGAAGGAGCGGATATTGTCATGGTAAAACCAGGAATTGCCTATCTTGATATCGTAAGAGAGGTAAAAGACGCGGTCAACGTACCCGTTTCTGTGTATCATGTATCTGGTGAGTATGCGATGGTCAAAGCTGCAGCTGAAAAAGGCTGGTTGGATCACGATTTAGTGATGATGGAGCAATTGACCTGCATAAAACGCGCAGGGGCGAGTATCATCTCAACCTATTTTGCAAAAGAAGCAGCAATCTTGCTGAACAAATAATACATAAAGCTCAGCCTAACGCTGAGCTTTTTTGTTTTCGCCTACTTATACAAGGCAATACAGCGCATCAGTAGCGACTATTGCAGCCTGCTATGTCGTTTTTTTACATGAAAAGGAGTGATTTGTGAAAGAGTGGACCCAAATTGTTTTTGTACATTTGATACAACAAAAAAATAAACAACACTATGCGCAATACACTCATTAAAACAATTCCTTTTTTAGTTGCCCTCCTTGTATTTTCCTGTGGAAAAAAAGAAGAAAAACAAGCTATGCCTGAAGCAGTCTATGAATCAGAACGCGGTGGAGCAACCGAAATGACCCAAGCAGAAAAAAATGCACTTGGAAAGAAAATATTCGAAGGAAAAGGAACCTGTGCTTCTTGTCACTTAGCTGATAAAAAAGTCATCGGACCGAGTATTAGAGAAATTGTTCAAATTTACGATAAACACGATGTCAGTCTGATCTCGTTCTTAAAAGGACAAGAAGAAGCTATCGTTGATCCGGCTCAGTTTATTATTATGCAAGCCAATTTAGAAATCACCAAAAAAATGAGTGATACTGAATTAGAGGCTTTGGAAGCCTATATGCGCAGCATGTAATTCATCCTAATTTACAAGTTAATGTCATCTAAAATAAAAAGCTTGAGTGTTGATTCGTCACTCAAGCTTTTTTGTTGTTATAAGTTCTTTTTAATTTGGTCGATTTTAATGCCTCGATTCGACGAATATACCACCTTATTGTTCTTTTTGATCAGGATATAAGGAACCGTTTTTGATTTTACATTGTAATTGGGAATCAAGTGGGAAATTAGATCCGCTGAAGTAAACAACTCCCATGGAGACTCTAACAGTCCAAAGTTTTTGTATACAGTTCCTTCCGTATAGGTTTTGAGGTTAGCTGCTGAATTGATAAATAAAGCGGTAAAAGGTATACTTTGATAGGCAGGATCATTAGCCAATTGGTTGAGGTCACCATAAGCCAACATACAAGGACCGCAAGTCGTGGAAGTAATGAGAAATACACCATCTCTTGTTAATAAATCTGCTAAATCATAGGTCTTTCCCTCAAAAGTAGTAAAGGTAGATTGAGTAGTTGAAGCCGCTGCCGAGTCGATTTGGCTTAGGGGTAGGGTATTGTCAAAAGAGATGGTTCCATCTTCCTCTATAACAATCTCTCTATTTTCCTCATCGATGATGGTGACGCGATTGCGAACACCAGTTCGATCAAAAGAAAAAATTTGGTAGTACACACCAAATTGATCCCCACTGCCTTTTCGAAGTAAGTCGGAGTCAACGTATTTGAGCTTGTTCTTAGACGACATCTTCATGGTGCTTTTGAAAGCCTGTAAATCTTCGGAAGATAAGTTTTCTAGTAATAAAGGGAAGTGTTCTTTGATGTAGTTGTCTTTCTTTGATTGACCGATAGCGAGGGTTGTACCTAAGAGAAATAAAAGTAGTGTTTTTTTCATGGTTGGATTGGATTATACATTAACGCTGTATAATCCAATTGGCATACCATGGTTTATCTTATATTTAATCTGCTGTTTTGCAGATGCTTACTTTTTTGTTTTGTACAATACTGTTCAATAGTGAACGCTTTATTGTGCGGTTTTGGTTTTGTGAAATCCTTTTTTTATCGCATTGAGTGTTGCTTGATGTAATACAGTAGCATGTACTTCGTCTGGCATATAATCAAACGTCGCGTGAATCATAGGGTTTTGTTGAAGGAACGAATAGAAACGAGTTCCCACTTCATACATCATTTCATCTTCTTCTTTGCTCGGAAGACCCACATACACATGGACTGGGTGTTTGATCTTATTCAATAAGCATACTGTTGTTTCGTCTAACAACTTTTCTTCTCCCCACCAAAAGCTTGGACTTACAATTAGATAATTAGTAAATACATGCGGGTGTTTGATTAAGAGGTAAGAAGACATTAATCCTGCTAAAGATTCACCAACAACGGTGCGTTCACTAGTGGTGTTATAGTGTTGGTCAATATAGGGAATCAATTCCCCTTCTAAGAAAGCCGCATAAGGTTCAGCACCGCCATATTGAGGAAAAAAATCCTTGCTATACTGGAGGTTGTCTAAAAAGTCAATGTTCGGTACAGCAAAAGTAAAGTCCCTTCTGCGGTTGGTGTTTTCAATTCCCACAACAATCGCTTCTGGAAAGCGATCAACCCACGGTTGTGAATTAACGCGGAACAATCCCGCTAGGTGAATAAAATCTTCTTCTACACCACCGTCTAAAATGTACACCACGGGATATTTTACTGTATCATTAGGTTGATAATAGGGAGGTAGATAGATGTTTATTGTTCTATTCTCGTTTAAGATGGTTGAGGTCAGTGAGATAGATTCTCCAACTGATATGTTTTGTGCTTGGGTTTGTCCAAAGAATAGGAGAGCGAATACACCCAAAGCAAGGGATACAATTTTGTTTAAAATGGTCATAGGTTTTTATTTAATAAAACCAAAAGTACAGAAAATGGGAGGATACTGACGAAGACCAGGTAAAAAAAGAAGGAGATTAACACAGAGTATTGGTTTCAAAGCCCGATAAACAGGGAGTTATTTAGAAACGTTCTACGGTTTTCTCATTGGTATATTTCGTAATTTTAGCGGACGAAAATAAACGAATAATCCAATGGACTTTATATATCAAGATCCGTATCCAATTCAAAAAGACGATACGAAGTATAAAAAAATTTCTGCTGATTTTGTAAAAGTTGAGAAATTAGGCGATCGCGAAATCTTAGTAGTAGATCCAAAGGCTTTAGAAGTTTTATCTGAAGCAGCGATGACTGATGTTTCCTTTATGTTGAGAACGGCTCACTTAGAAAGCTTAAAAGCGATCTTGGACGATCCAGAAGCGACGGATAACGATCGATTTGTAGCCTATAATTTATTGCAAAATGCTGTAGTGGCAGTTGAAGGACAATTGCCTTCTTGTCAGGATACAGGTACGGCAATCGTCGTAGCTAAAAAAGGAGAAAACGTATTTACAGGAGCAAATGATGCTGAGAGTTTGTCCAAAGGAATCTTTAATACCTACCAAAAGAAGAATTTGAGATATTCTCAAATTGTTCCTATCAGTATGTTTGAGGAGAAAAACTCAGGATCAAATCTACCTGCTCAAATTGATATTTATGCGACACAGGGTCAAAAATATGAATTTTTGTTTTTGGCAAAAGGAGGAGGTTCTGCAAATAAGACGTTCTTATATCAAAAGACAAAATCTTTGTTGAATGACAAGAATTTGACTGAATTTATCAAGGATAAAATCATGGATTTAGGTACTGCTGCTTGTCCTCCTTATCACTTAGCTTTAGTGATTGGTGGTACTTCTGCAGAAGCCAATCTTGCCGCAGTGAAAAAAGCGTCTGCGGGCTACTATGATAACTTACCTACTTCTGGAAATATGGGAGGTCAAGCCTTCCGCGATATAGAGTGGGAAAAGAAATTACAATTGATTTGTCAAGAATCTCATATTGGAGCTCAATTCGGAGGAAAATATTTCACACATGACGTTCGAGTAATCCGTTTACCGCGTCACGCCGCTTCTTGTCCAGTTGGATTAGGGGTGTCGTGTTCGGCTGACCGTAACATCAAAGCAAAAATTACAGCAGAAGGATTGTTTATTGAGCAATTAGAGGAAAACCCTGCACGTTTATTACCTGCTGTAGCTCCTCATTTAGAAGAGCCTGTAGTTATTGACTTAGATAAACCAATGAAAGAACAATTGGCTGAATTGACCAAACACCCAATCAAAACACGTGTTATGTTAAACGGTACCGTAATTGTAGCCCGAGATATTGCACATGCAAAGATTCAAGAGATGTTAGACAACGGTCAAGAAATGCCAGAATACTTTAAAAATCATCCAATCTACTATGCAGGACCAGCAAAAACACCTGAAGGAATGCCTTCTGGAAGTTTCGGTCCAACGACAGCAGGTCGTATGGATCCATACGTAGATCCGTTCCAAGCCGTAGGTGGAAGTATGATTATGTTGGCAAAAGGAAACCGTTCTCAAGCGGTAACCGATGCATGTAAAAAACACGGTGGATTCTATTTAGGGTCTATTGGTGGACCAGCCGCTATCCTTGCAAAAGAAAATATCTTGAGCGTTGAGGTAGTCGATTTCCCAGAATTAGGAATGGAAGCGGTACGCAAAATCGTGGTAAAAGATTTCCCTGCCTTTATTATCACAGACGATAAAGGAAATGATTTCTTTCAAAATTTGTAAAATAGACAAGAACTCAATACGATGAAAAAGCTGTCTTACTTCGGTAAGGCAGTTTTTTTTTGGTCCTTCTAGCATTAAATGTCTGTTAATAAAAAAGTTGGAAACTTTTTGTTCCTTTTTTAATTCGTAACTTAATGCGAACTAAAAGAGATAAAATATGAAAATGTTAGAAAACAAAGTTGCTATTGTTACAGGAGGGGCTTCAGGAATTGGAAAAGCAGTTGTTGAACTCTTCGTTAAAGAAGGAGCTAAAGTAGTTATTGCAGACTTGAACGTAGATTTAGGTACGCAATTAGCGAAAAATTTGGGAACTCAAACCCATTTTGTAAAATCCAATGCCTCCTCACCTGCAGACAATGAAGCACTTGTCAAAGAAACGCTTGAAAAATTTGGGCGTTTGGATATTGCAGTAAACAATGCAGGAATTGGCGGAGCAACAGCAGCAACAGGTGAATACGAGATAGAAGAATGGCAAAAAGTGATCTCCATTAACCTTGATGGGGTATTTTACGGAATGCGTTATCAAATTCCAGCCATGTTAAACAATGGAGGAGGGAGCATTATCAACATTGCATCTATTTTAGGACAAGTTGGTTTTGCAGGATCTCCCGCTTATGTAGCGGCAAAACACGGGGTAGTCGGATTAACAAAAACAGCAGCCTGGGATTATGGTACACAAAACATTCGCATCAATGCTGTTGGACCAGGATTTATTGAAACACCGTTATTGTCGAGTATGGACCCTCAAGTGAAGCATTTCTTAGAATCCCAACACGCCATGCAGCGTCTGGGAACATCAGAAGAAGTTGCCGAACTCATCCTGTGGTTGGCTTCAGATAAAGCGTCTTTTGCAACAGGAGGATATTATCCTATTGAAGGAGGATATCTAGCAAAATAAATAAAAAAAGAGGCTATCTCCATCGAGATAGCCTCTTTTCTATAGGCACTGAAGGGTTTGTCTTTAGGGCTTTAGTCTATACACGGTATAGGTAAGACCATGATTCATCTATGCTGCCTCTATAGTATGTCTATTAGAAATCGCTCTTTTAATAGAGACACTATGGACTCACTATGGACTCATAATGGACGTACCACAAAGAAAACACAAACAAAATGTAAATAAGACACCTACTTAACTCGTGTTTTTCTTTGTATTCGCTCGCTTACTCCCTGTTGAGTATTCGAGCAATAGTATGGAATCGAATACGATAAAGCAAAGAATAAATACGCTGTTCTCAAGACTCTTTTTGTTAACTAAATTTGACGGTTAATTATTCAAGTAAAAAAAGTAAATTTGCAGCATGCAAGTAGAGAAAAAAGACATACGTAGTTTATCGAAAGAACAATTGAGAGATTTTTTTGTTTCTCAAGGAGATAAACCATTTAGAGGTAATCAGGTGTACGAGTGGTTGTGGAGTAAAGGAGCCCATTCCTTTGAGGATATGAGTAATCTCTCTAAAACGACTCGTCAAATGTTGGAAGATCACTTTGTGATTAATCACATCCGCGTGGATAATATGCAAATTAGTTCTGATGGAACCATCAAAAATGGAGTAAAATTACACGATGGATTGATCGTGGAATCCGTTTTGATCCCAACAGATACGAGAACGACGGCTTGTGTATCTTCTCAAGTGGGCTGTAGTTTGGACTGTGAATTTTGTGCAACTGCACGATTAAAACGCATGCGTAACCTAAATCCTGATGAAATATACGATCAAGTGTTGACCATTGATCAACAAAGCCGTCAAAACCACGGGCGTCCGCTTTCTAATATCGTATTCATGGGTATGGGAGAACCTCTGATGAACTACAACAACGTTCAGGCAGCTATAGACAAAATCACCTCAGAGGAAGGATTGGGCATGTCACCAAAGCGCATTACCGTTTCCACTTCAGGTATTCCTAAAATGATTCGAAAGCTAGCCGATGATCAGGTGAAATTTAAATTAGCCGTTTCTCTACACTCGGCAATTGAAGAAACGCGTAATCGTATTATGCCATTCTCCAAAAGTTTTCCACTTACTGACCTACGTGATGCGTTGCAGTACTGGTACAGCAAAACAAAAAGTAGAATTACCTTCGAATATGTGGTGTGGAAGGGAATCAATGACGACAAAGCTTCGATTGATGCGTTGGTTAAATTTTGTAAGCAAATGCCGAGTAAAGTCAATCTAATTGAATATAATCCTATAGACGATGGTGAGTTTCAACAAGCTGACCCACAGGCGATAAATAATTATATTAAAGCCTTGGAAAGCAATGATATTACCGTAGTAGTAAGACGAAGCCGTGGAAAAGATATCGATGCAGCTTGTGGACAATTAGCGAATAAATCGTAAAAATGCATACTAAAAAGATGATTCTACTCTTTTTATAGAACAGATATTTGTTTGAATGGTATAGTATGACATAAAAAGTCATAAATTTGTTTATAATGAATATTGTACAGCAAATACAGGAACCGATTAAGGTTGAAATGGATCTCTTTGAAAAGAAGTTCCATAAATCTATGGCAACGAAAGTTGCTTTATTAAACAGAATCACCTACTACATTGTCAACCGAAAAGGAAAACAAATGCGACCGATGTTTGTTTTTTTAGTCGCAAAAATGGTGCATGAAGGGGGAGCAAATGAGCGTACCTATAGAGGGGCTTCTGTGATTGAACTGATTCATACCGCGACATTGGTACATGACGATGTTGTGGATGACAGTAATAAACGCCGCGGTTTCTTTTCATTAAACGCCTTGTGGAAAAATAAAATTGCTGTTTTAGTGGGAGACTATCTCCTGTCCAAAGGACTATTGCTCTCTATCGATAATGGAGATTTCGACTTGTTGCGCATCATTTCGGTAGCTGTACGCGAAATGAGTGAAGGAGAACTGCTGCAAATCGAGAAAGCCCGTCGTTTAGATATTACTGAAGAAATTTATTACGAAATTATTCGCCAAAAAACAGCAACACTCATCGCTGCTTGTTGTGCTTTAGGCGCTGCGTCGGTGCAACCAGATGATGCTGTACTCATCGAAAGAATGCGAAAATTTGGTGAGGTAATTGGTATGGCCTTCCAAATCAAAGATGACTTATTTGATTATACAGATGGACCAATTGGTAAACCAACGGGTATCGATATTAAAGAACAAAAAATGACTTTGCCTCTAATATATGCCCTCAATACCGCTACCAAAGAAAAACGCAAATGGCTAATTAACTCCGTAAAAAATCACAATGAAGACAAGCGCAGAGTCAAAGAGGTGATCGAGTATGTCAAAGAGGCCGGTGGATTGACCTATGCAACACAAAAAATGATTACCTATCAAGAAGAAGCTTTACAATTGGTGGCAGAATTTCCATCTTCTCCTTATAAAGAAGCTTTGGTTAAAATGGTCAATTACGTGATTGAACGTAAAAAATAACGTATATTTTCTTTTTTGTCCCAACCTTTTTTAGTTGTTAGCGTCTTATTCGTAACAAACCAAAAAAAAATAGGGATGAAACGAATGGTAATCTGTATGTGTTTGGCCTCAGCAACTTGGGGATTGGCACAAGAAAAAGAAAAAATTAAACCTGAATTTGGCGTATCTGCTTATGTGTTTAGTGGAAATGCTGTCTTACAACAGCGCGCAGAAGTCGATCAAAATAGTTTTATTCGAGATGGAGTAAACGTAGAGTTCGACGTAAAATGGGATGGGTTTGGCGTATACGCAGGTTTAGGAACCTATTCTTTAACAACTAACCGTATCTTTGAGGGTCAATCGACCTATTTAAAGAATGAATATCTCCTTATTCCCTTTGGATTGACCTCAAGTTATCCTCTCTATAAAAAAGGAGATGAGACAAAATTGAGTCTACAGCTAGATGTTGGAGGATACGCTGGACATCTATATAAATCACAAGAAAAAACAACAGATTTAACTTGGAAAGAAAAAAATGTGGGTTGGAATTTTGGATTTATGGCAAGAATGGGCGTATCTTACATGATGTATAAAAATGTTGAGATAAAGGCAGGGCTACAAGCTATGTCCGATTTGTCGAAAATTAATACACAAAAAGTAACCAAATCAACGATGTATTTTATTGGTGTTGGTTATCGATTTTAAGGATAACTAACTTTTTTAAATTGTACAGAAAGCCTCCATATTTGGAGGCTTTCTTGTTTTTGATAAAAAAAATATATTTTTTTTTCTTTTCATCCCAACCTTTTGCTCTTTTGTTGCGTCTATGTAATAGAGAACCCCAAAAAAATAAATTATGAAAGGATTATTACTACTTATTATCAATATGGTTGACACTATTCTGTCTTGGATCCATCAATTTCTATCGTGAATCACGACAAAGATGCATTTTAAATAATACATTTAGCAACACTAAATAGTTATGAAATTGATACGATTGTACCCCAAAAAAGTGGAAGATTACCTCGATGATTTACGGTGTGAGAAGCGAACCGCTCAGCATGAGGTGTATCAATTGTTGTCGGGCAAGATGCTGAGCGTCTGTAGACAGTACATACAAGATATACACTATGCGGAAGACGTAATGGTGACCGCCTTTATGAAAGTGTTTACACAAGTGCATAAATATGAGGGAAAAGGAAGTTTTGAAGGTTGGATTAGGCGGATTATGGTCAATGAATCGATTTCATTCTTACGCGCACAGCGGCCTTTTTCCTATCTAGAAGAGCAGGTCGAACTTCAGGAAGTAGTGCAGTACCACCAAGAAAGCGATTTAGTTTTAGAAGAAATCCAACGACTAATCGACCAATTACCTGCGGGTTGTAAAACGATCTTTAACCTGTATGTAATTGAACAATACAAGCACCAAGAAATCGCTCATATGCTACAAATTAGCGAAGGCACATCAAAATCACAACTCGCACAAGCGCGTAAATTATTACAACAACAATTGGAGCATTTAAAACAACAAGGTTTATGGAATGGAGTAAAATAGATAAAGATTGGAAAAAGCAAATGGACGAACGTACCATTGCTCCTTCTTCAGCTGCTTGGGATAAATTAGCTCAACAGTTAGACAAAAGAGAAAAGAAAGGAATAAAACTAGCGTTCCAAAAATGGATGGGAATTGCCGCTTGCTTGCTTATTGGTGGAATTTTAGGCCTTGTGTTTTGGATCACTGCGCCTTTCCTATCTTCGCCTTCAACTGAAGAATCCCTACCAACGCATTATGTCGTAACGGATCAAGTCGATCAAACGAATGCACAGGAACAGCAAGATAGTCTACAACCAGCAGAATATATTGTGCCTAAGCCTGCGCAACAACAAGATAAAGTAGGAACAACAACGCAATTTTTACAGCTGGCACAAATAGAGCCGATTGCACCTAAAACAATCGATGCTAAAAGAGAAACAATGGACTCCTTGGTTATTGATGAGATCGTCGTAAAGAACGCACAGCGCAAAGTTGTGGTGGACAGTAACGATTTATTGAAACAAGTAGAAGGAGAAATTGAAGTAGAATACCGAGAGACTAAATTGAAAAAAATTATTGATACCACGAGAAAAACCGTAGTAGATTTATCAGAGAGTATATATGAAAAGTAAATGGAGATATAGTTTGGTGTTGTTGTGGCTGTTGAGCCTAACAACGAGTTATGGACAAATCCGAATAGAGCGAGAGGGCCATAATCTGGAAGAAAAAGAAAAGATATCAAAGAAGACGGATCAAGTCTTGAAAGCCTTTGAATACAATGTCAGTCAAATTGCAGTGGATATTCAGAATGCAACAGTAAAACAAAAAGAGCGGTTGCGCATCCGCGTGGATTCTATTAACAATTTGGTCGATAACAACCGTATAACAGAAGAATTCGGAGAAGAATTGAAATCTAAATTTGCAAAAGAAGCTTCTGATCGCATTGAAAAAGAGGTTGTTCGCATGCAAGACAGTTTGACTCTTGCTGTACAAAGTCAGGTCAACTACGCAATGAAGAATGGTGAGTTTCTCAAAGTTGCCGATACAACTACACGAGTAGCAACGGTAATGATGGGCGGTACTTATGATAGCTATCAGAAAAAAGGACAACGCATTTTGGGGGAGCGCAGAAGTAATCTTCGCCTTCATCTACAGTATGGGATTAGTAACCTGGAAACCGATGGAGCCTTTGCTAATTCCGAAATTCGCTATGTTCCGTCTAATTTTATTCAGTTTGGATTACATGTCAAGACAAGACTTCTAAAAAACAATAACTTACTACACTTGCGCTATGGGATTGCTTGGGAGTACAGTAACCTAAAACCGAGTCAACATCGCCTCTTTGAAGTGCAAGACGGACAGACGGTATTATCGGATTATGATGAACGCTTTACAAAATCTAGATTAGCGTTGGGTTCTTTTCAAATTCCCCTTTATTTAGAGTTTGATTTTACACCTAAGAAAACAGATAGCAAAACAGGGAAAAACTATTTTATATCAGAGCGTAGTTGGCGTTTAGGATTCGGAGGATATGTTAACTTTGGAAATAGTAGTGGAAAACAAGTGTATCGCTATAAAGATAATGGAACGTATCGCGTTAAACATCGCTCTGATCTAGGTATTGATCGAACGAGATTTGGGGTGGGAAGTTACCTAGGCTATCGCTCTTGGGCACTACAGTTTCAGTATGAACTAACTCCGCTATTTAAGCACAATAGTATAGAACAACATGTGTGGTCTTTAGGACTTCGATTAGATATTTAATAAAGTGAAGAAAGATGAATAAATATTATAAGGAGTGTTTTCTTGTCTTGATTCTTCTATTAGGATTGAAGACTGTTATACATGCGCAAACTTCGGTTTGGAAGGGGAATGTAGTGGACCATCAATCAAAACTCGGTATTGAAGGGGTTACTATTAGTACACAAGACCAAGGAAGAAAGGCACAAACTGATGGCAATGGTGATTTTTCGATTGAGTTAGAGGAGAATCAGAACCATATTGTTTTGAGCCATCCATCGTATCAAACCCGAGAAATTGATACACAGGGAAAGATGCCCGTTCTATTACAATTAAAAGAAACGGAACTTGAAGCGGTCATTGCCTTTACAGAACCTTTAGCTAAGGTGTTCTATGATGCCTTTGAAAATGCGTTAAGACCTAAAAAAAATGGAGATGTATATCAGACCTATGCGAGAGAATTTATGTGGACTAATGGGGAAGTGACTAATGTAGGCGATGGTTTGCTTGACTATTATATCAAAAAACCAAAACAAAGTCCCTTGGTGGTACTTAAAGAACATCGTGTTCTTGAGTCCTTAATGGAGATTCCTAGAGGGAGTGATGAAGCAATTTTGAGTTCTGCATTGATTGGGGGGCTAGGCGATATCCGAGATTTCTTTACCTCCAATACGGGAGTAAATGCCGTACGTGAAGTACTAGACTCGCCCGAAGAATATGACTATGTCTTAAAACAAAACAAAGGTGAAACTGGAAATGAAATAACCGTCTCTTTTAAACCTAAAGCAAATGTAGAGGGGTGGAAATACTATGAAGGACAAATTGTCTTTACCCAAGACCACAAACAAATTTTGTCCTATCATTATGCATTGGCCAAAGCATACCAAAACAACCGTAAAACGATAAATGCATTGTTGTTTCAATTGCGTATCGATGAGCTGAGTTTTCAAGGAGTTTATAAAGAACGACAAGGTAAATATGACCTATATTATCTAGCACAACTAATGGATTATCGCATCAGTCATAAGCGAATCGGAGATAATGTAGTCAGTATGCTTAGAGAAGTAGTTGTAGATGATGTAATACAAGAGACAAACCTACCCACTAAATCCCGACTAAAAGCAATGAATATTTTTCAAAATCCTAGCAAGTATCAAACGGAATACTGGAAAAACAGAGTATTCCGACCCTTGACAGATGGAGAAGAGCGCGTTCTGCAACAGCTGCAAACAAAAGAAACCAAATAATCATTTACCAATAGAAAAGAAGTTGTTTTATTGTAAAGCAACTTCTTTTTTTATCTTTGTGGGACAAATGTAAACTATGATTTCCAAAACGACCATTGATACTGTTTTTGATACTGCTCGCGTAGAGGAGGTGATCGGTGATTTTGTCAATTTAAAGAAAGCAGGGGCAAACTATAGAGGGTTGAGTCCTTTTGTCAACGAAAAGACGCCTTCGTTTATGGTATCTCCTGTCAAACAGATTTGGAAAGACTTTAGTTCAGGTAAAGGAGGAAATGCCATTACTTTTTTGATGGAACACGAACACTTCTCCTATCCAGAGGCCATTCGCTATTTAGCTAAAAAATACGGCATCGAAATAGAAGAAACCGAGCAAACTGATGCGGAAAAAGAACAGATGAATGAAAAGGAAAGTATGTTCATCGTGTCAGAGTTTGCCAAGAATTATTTTGAAGATACGCTATTGAATTCAGAAGAAGGAAGAGCCATTGGTTTGTCTTACTTTAAAGAAAGAGGGTTTACTTCGGATACTATTAAGACTTTTGGGTTGGGCTATTCTCCAGATAAATGGGATGCGTTTACTGAAGCTGCTTTGAAAAAAGGTTATTCGTTAGACTATTTGGAAAAAACGGGATTGACAATCGTTAAGGATGACAAGCGTTTTGACCGTTTCAAAGGACGTGTGATGTTCCCCATTCAAAGTATGTCGGGACGTGTATTGGGTTTTGGTGGGCGTATTTTGACCCAGGATAAAAAGGCAGCAAAATACCTCAATTCGCCAGAGAGTGATATCTACCACAAGAGTAAAGTGTTGTATGGGATTTCTCATGCCAAACAAGAAATAGCTAAAAAGGACAATTGTTATTTGGTCGAAGGCTATACCGATGTGATCCAGATGCATCAAACGGGCGTAAAAAACGTGGTAGCTTCTTCAGGAACTGCCCTAACACCCGAACAAATTCGACTAATAAGCCGATTGACTCAGAATATAACTATGCTGTTCGACGGCGATGCCGCAGGAATCCGCGCTTCTTTTCGCGGGGTTGATTTAATTCTTGAAGCAGGAATGAATGTGCGCATTTGCCCTCTTCCTCAAGGAGAAGACCCTGATAGCTTCGCACGAAAACACAGCTTAGAAGAATTAGAATCCTACTTCGAAGAACAATCTACTGATTTTATCCGTTTCAAAGCCAATACTTTGATGGAAGAATCTAAAGGGGATCCCATTAAAAAAGCAGATATTATCCGCGATATGGTGACGAGTATTTCTAAAATACCCGATCCGATTAAAAGGGAAATCTACATTCAAGAGTGTTCGCGAATCATGGATATTTCCGAAGAAGTCATCTTTTCCTCTTTAGCTCAAATAAGTAGAAAAGAACTCGCTGATGCCAATAAAAAGTTTACCCAAGAGCGCCAACAAATGGAAGTGGTGCACGCTGATAAAAAAACAGAAGAAATTGCAGTTGATGCACTCTATCTTTTAGAACAGCGCATTATTGAAATATTGTTGTTGTATGGCAATGAAGAAGAACAATTTGTAGAGCTCCTCTTTGAAACGAACGAAGACGACGAAATTGTTGAAGTGGAGCACAAAATCGTTCAAAAAGTATATGAACGCATCTACCTGAGCTTACAAGAAGATGAAGTGCAGTTGACCAATCCTATTTTCAAACAACTCTATGCGGATATAATGAACTACTACCACAACAATACGTGGAGTCTAGAGGATTACCTCAAGCGCTTAGATAGTGAACTGTCTGCACAAGTGACAACTATTCTCATGGAAGAAGAAAAGGAAAACTTACACAAATGGGAATCGCAAAACATTTTTGTCAAACAAAAAAAAGATGGTATTGCCCAATATACAACTGAAACGATTCTAACGCTGCGCATGCATCTTGTAAATGCTATTATAGAGAAGTATAAAAGCAAATTAGGAGGCGTAGAACAAGATCGCGCTTTTGAAATACTCGGAATTATTATTGATTATTCCACTTTAATGAATACATTTTCGAAACGATTAGGACAAGTAACCACCCGATTTAGATTATAAAACATAAACCTCATGGACAATGAGGTTTTTTTTTGCGTTATTTTTTCTGCAATAAGTCCCGCTAAGGCTAAAAATAACTAGAAAAACGAAACAGATATTCGCTTTCAATCCGGTAAAACTCAAAAAAAAACAAACATTTCTAACTATAATGGTAATTTTATATTTTTTTTAAAATAAAGTTGCTAAAATGAATTACTAACACTAATTTTTTATATATTTGATTGGTACTTATAGGTGTTTTTAAGATATTTTAATGTTATAAATAGATGGTTTGAGATTTTTTTCAACTATTTATTATTATGTTAAACATAAAGACAGTATTTATTATGATTTGTTTAGTAATACTAAGGAGGATTTCTTTAATATATGTAAAAAAAATAAAATAATCAATGTGTTTTTGTCATAAAATGATTTTTTTTCTAGCATTATTTTTGAAGTGTGAAATAAAGCATAGCATGCGAATAGAAATAATATAAATGAATTACGATAATAATAAAATTTAAAGCATATGAAAGATACAAGAAGAGAACACGATTTTTTAGGCGAATTAGATATTCCCAATGACAAATATTATGGGGTTCAAACATTTCGCGCTGTTGAAAATTTCACCATTACAGGTCTTACCCTGAATCATGAAAAAGGGTTGATCAAAGCTTTAGGTGAGGTTAAGAAGGCTGCTGCTTTAGCCAATAGAGACTGTGGGGTGTTGGACGCAAAAATTGCGGAGGCAATTTGCTTTGCTTGTGATCAAGTAATAGCGGGAAAATACGACGATCAGTTTGTGAGTGATTTGATTCAAGGTGGCGCTGGAACCTCAGTGAACATGAATGCGAATGAAGTAATTGCCAATGTTGCGTTGGAATACCTCGGGCATAAAAAAGGAGAATATCAATATGTACACCCGAATAACCACGTAAACTGTTCTCAATCTACCAACGATGCTTATCCAACAGCTTTTCGCTTGGCCTTGTATTACAAGTTAGACGGATTCTGTCAAATAATATCAGATTTAGAAAAAGCATTTGCAGCCAAAGGCGAGCAATTCAAAAGTGTTCTTAAAATGGGGCGTACCCAATTGCAAGATGCTGTGCCAATGACTTTAGGTCAAGAGTTTCACGCGTTTGCAACAACAGTTGGGGAAGACTTATTGCGCTTGCGCGAAGCACAACGCTTAATCCTAGAAGTAAATATGGGTGCAACAGCAATCGGAACAAAAGTTAATGCACCAGAAGCTTATCCTGAATTATGTGTGAAGTATTTATCCAAAGAAACAGGATTGCCTTTAGTATTATCTCCAGATTTAATTGAAGCAACGAGCGATACTGGGGCCTATGTTCAAATCATGGGAACAGTAAAGCGCGCGGCAATCAAAATATCAAAGATTTGTAATGACTTGCGCTTGTTGAGCTCTGGTCCACGTACGGGATTGAACGAAATCAACCTTCCAGCGCGTCAACCTGGTTCTTCTATCATGCCAGGAAAAGTGAACCCTGTAATTCCAGAAGTAGTAAACCAAACGTGTTTCTATGTAATCGGACAAGATTTAACTGTTACCATGGCTGCTGAAGCAGGACAATTGCAATTGAACGTTATGGAACCTGTGATCGGATTTGCTTTGTTCACTTCTCTAGAGTACTTAGGAAATAGCTTAACAACCTTAATCGAAAAATGTATTGTTGGCATTACTGCTAATGAAGAGCATTGTGCGAATCTAGTGATGAACAGCATCGGAATTGTTACACAGTTAAACCCAATCCTAGGGTATGAAACTTGTGCAAGTGTTGCAGGTGAAGCGTTGTTGTCTGGTAAAAGTGTACACCAAATTGTAGTAGAAGAACGCAAGTTGATTTCGCAAGCAAAATGGGAGGAAGTTTACTCGTTAGACAATTTAATCAATCCAAAACTAATTGTATCCTAAACTAAAATCACACCCTAATATGAAAAAGATCATAAATGTATTGTTTGTCTTTTTACTAGTTTTTCAAGTACAAGCACAGCCTAAGAAAAATAGTCAATCGACGAAAGATTTGCCTCGTGTCATTATCTTGGCAACGGGAGGAACAATTGCCGGAGCTGGTGAGTCTTCAACAAAGGCTGCCTACACTGCTGGTAAAGTGCCTATTGACGATTTGTTGAATGCTGTTCCTGAAATGCACAACATCGCTAAAATTAAGGGGGAGCAAATTGCACAAATCGGAAGTCAAGACATGAATGTTGAGACTTGGTTGAAATTGAGTAATCGAATCAACGAGATTTTTGAGAAAAATGAGGCAGATGGTGTAGTAGTAACGCATGGTACTGATACACAAGAAGAAACTGCTTATTTCTTGGAATTAACGGTAAACGCTACAAAACCAGTTGTTCTAGTTGGAGCTATGCGCCCTTCTACAGCAATGAGTCAAGATGGAAACCGCAATTTATTGGATGCTGTGATGGTGGCAGCTTCTCCGAATAGTAAAGATGTAGGTGTAGTGACTGCTATGAATGAAGAAGTTTACGCCGCTCGCGATGTGACTAAAACCGTAACTACAAATATGGCGACATTCAAATCGAGAAACTTTGGTCCTATCGGATTAATCTACGACGGAAAAGTAAACTACTACTACAAAACACTGCGTTCACCAGAACAAAAATTCAGTGTAAAAGGATTGACTAAACTTCCACAAGTAGAAATTGTATACGGCTATGCCGATGCAAGTCCAAGAGCGGTGACTACAGCAATTGAAGAAGGAGTACAAGGCATTGTTTACGCCGGAATGGGCAACGGAAACTTTAATGCTCCAGTAGGTGAAGCATTAGAGGCAGCAGCTAAAAAGGGAATTGCCGTTTGTCGATCTGCTCGTGCAGGTTCTGGTCGTGTAACTTTGTTCAATGAGGTAGATGATCAAGCACTAGGTTTTGTTGTTGCAGATGATTTAAATCCACAGAAAGCACGCGTTTTATTGATGTTAGCCTTGACCAAGACTAACAATCAAAAAGAACTACAAGAGATATTCTTTAAATACTAAATCCTATTGAGTACATCAAAAGGAAAACATAATGGGGGGAGCGTATAGAACACTTTAGTGGTTCGCTCCCTTTTTTGTACCTACTGATGAGCTTGAGCGTCTTAAATCGAGTGTTATGTTATTGATTCAGTTTGCAATTTTAATTGCGATGATATTAATCGGTTCCCAAATGAAGGGAATAGGATTAGGAGTGATGGGTATGATTGGGTTGTTAATCTTTGTGTTCATCTTTCAGATGAAACCTGGAGATCCTCCAATTGATGTGATGTTGGTTATTATGGCTATTGTGTCTACCGCAGCTACTTTACAAGCTTGTGGAGGATTAGATTACTTGGTGCGATTAGCAGAAAAAGTGATCCGCAGTAACCCTTCTAACATTGTTTTTATTGCGCCTTTTACGGTGTATTTCTTTTGTCTGTTCGCTGGAACAGCTCACTTGCTGTATTCGTTACTTCCAATTATCGCTGAGGTAGCTACAAAAAAGAGAATTAGACCCGAACGCCCCTTAAGTGTTTCAGTGATTGCATCTCATTTGGCTATTACAGGTAGTCCCATGAGTGCTGCCACTGCCGCATTTGCCGGAGCTAGTATTCTCGCCTATCCAGGTGCGCTAATTGATATTATGAAAGTGTGTATCCCCGCTTGTTTAATCGGTATACTTATCACTTGCTTTGTTGTATTGCGCAAAGGAAAAGAATTAAAAGACGATCCAATCTTTATTGAAAAGATGAAAGATCCTGAATTTGCAAAGAGCTTGGATACGGGTGAAGATGAAAGTGGAAATCAAACTCCCCTAAAAAAAGGAGCAAAAACATCCGTGGTTATTTTCGCTATTGCCGTTTTATTAATTGTTATTGCTGGAGCTTTTCCACAACTCTTACCTCAGTTTGAACCAGGAGCCGCTAGTTTGGTTGTCAAAGCCAATGGTGAACTGCAAATGGTAAGTGTTATTAGTATGATTACCCTTTCTGCTTCTGCTTTGATGATGTTGATTACCAAAACAAGTGCAATCAGTGTGACCAAAGTTAGCTTGTTCTCCTCTATGGCAACAGCGGTTGTGTCCGTTTTTGGTGTGGTTTGGATGAGTGCGACTTTTATGTCACACAACGAAGTGGCTATCAAAGGGTTCTTAAGTGAAGTCGTTACTTTATACCCATGGACGTTTGCAATTGCTGTATTTATATTAGGTGCCTTGATGTTTAGTCAAGCAGCAACAACAAAAACAATGATGCCTTTAGGGATGGCGCTAGGAGTTTCAAATCCTGCATTGATCGCTATATTCCCAGCTGTAAACGCAGACTTCGTTCTGCCAGGGTATCCAACTTTATTAGCAGCAATAAACTTTGATCGTACTGGAAGTACAAAAATTGGAAAATTTGTAGTGAACCACAGTTTTATGATTCCCGGTTTAGTCGCCATTACCGTTGCTATCGCAGCAGGCTTCCTTTTGGGATCCTTTCTACTGTAAGGTACACACCCCTTAAATATTGAGCTATGAAAAAAATCTTATTATTTTTAGCACTCTTTGTGCAAGTAGGAATTGTTGCACAAGAAACACAAACAACAGCCGATACGCTCTCAAAACCGCTACTCCCTGTTGAAAAAATTGATCTGTTGAAAAACGTCGACATGATATTTAATATGCGTTTTGCCAACGACAACCTATTTCACGATGGTAAATTTCAAGAATCTACCTTTAGTAACAATCAGTTCCGACTTGAAATTAAAGGTAAAATTCACGAAAAAGTCTATTTCAGATTCAGAGATCGCTACACCAAAAGTACAGATCCTGGAAGTAGAGATAATATTAGTCGCTCTACGGATATGGCATTCATTGGCGTAGCCTTGTCTCCTAAAACTCAACTAAACCTCGGTAAAATGAGCGCAGATTGGGGAGGATTTGAATTTGACCTCAATCCAATTGATATCTTAGAATACAATGATATCCTAGAATACGCTGATAACTTCCTTACAGGAGTTGGGGTGACGCATCAAGTGTCCAACAATCACTCTTTTGGATTACAAGTGTTAAATTCACGCGTTTCTAATTTCGAAGATGTATATAAAGGACAAATGCCAGAGGGAATTGAAAAAGCTAAAGCCCCAATGGCGATCGTAACCAATTGGAGAGGAAGTTTTTTCGATGGAAAATTTGAAACTATCTACAGCTACAGCTACTTTCAAGAAGCTAAAAATAGAGGAATGAACTATTATTCCCTTGGTAATAAATATCAAAACAACCGATTTACGCTGATGTACGATTTTAAATACAGCAACGAAGGGTTAGATCGCAAGGGAATAATTACAGATATGATGACGGGAGATAATGTAGTCGCTCAACAAAATGTATCTTACCTTGAGAACTGGATTAAAGCAGAGTATTTAATTGCTCCAAAAGTAAATGTTACATTAACTTTAATGAATAACAATGCCTATGCTAAAAATTTAGTATCTGAAAATAGCGGGGTAAGCCATATTCGTTCAAGTTATGGATTTATTCCAACAGTAGAATATTTGCCATTTAAAAATATGAATATCCGATTTTATGCCTCTTATGTTGGACGCTATTACAATTATTCAACCTATGCCAAGGAGCATTTAGGACAAGAGAATTATAATACAGGCCGATTGAGTGTAGGATTTATCGCACCATTGTTGATCTTTTAATTGATTTTATACGATAAAGAGGAGAGCGAAAGCTCTCCTTTTTTTTGCGGTTTGTTTTGTCGTAGCAAGTAGATTTCTTTTTTATTATATAAGGAGGAATTGTTGTCTATATAAGAAAGAACCTTCCTTGGTATTGAATTGCGCAAATTAAAGCGCGCGAACCTCACGACGAGCGAACCGTGCAACCTACAAAAAACAAAAGCCGACAAAAAAGTAAAAAAAAACTTTTCGATCTAACGTGCGTTATAGTAATGAGTTGTGAATAAAAGTGGAATTTCACTAAAAAAAAAGCAACAAATAATTTGGAAGTGGGGAAAAAGGTACTACTTTTGCATCCGCATTAAACAAGCAGACGTTCATAGAAAAGCAGTAGAAAAGGCTTGAGATTGGTTCAAAAATATTTTTTAAAAATAAATTTGGATAATCGAAATAAAGAGTCT
>NZ_JACHTD010000015.1 GCF_014145665.1 Myroides sp. NP-2
TTTTGATATGTTCTAAAAATCATTTTTTTTAACTGGTCACTTTCACCAGAATCAGGTGGTCAAGTTAAACCAGAATCAGGTGGTCACTTTTGCCAGAATGAGGTGGTCAATTTCTCCAGATTCTCCAGGCAAAAGCCACTGGATGGTCCTTGTATTTTTCAATTAGTTCTAAAGCTTCAGGTAATAGTGGAACCCTTACAGGTATTTTAGTTTTCTCTCTGCTTGATATAATCCAATCTTTTCCATCGCTTCCTTTGGCTATATTTTGAGGTACTAAGTGAAAAATGTCTATATAAGCTAAGCCAGTATAACAACTAAACAAAAACATATCAAGAACAGCTTGTAATCTTTCAATAGCAAAATTTTTGTTTACAAGGATTTCAAGTTCAGATTTAGTTAGGTATCCTCTTTCTGTCTTTTCAAATTGAAGTTTATATTTGGTAAAGGGATCTTTTTCCATCCATTCCATGGTGATAGCTAAGTTGATTAACTTTTTAAACCTTTCAATGTGTTTCATAATACCATTGTTATTTAATGGTTGATGTTTGTGAATCGGTTTACAGTTTCTCAAGAAGTTTTCAAAGTCAAAAATAAATTTGTAGTTAATCTCGCTTAAATAAATGTCAGTTCGATTGTGTACTTTACGCAAATAGCTTTTAAGGTACTTTTCCGTAGAGAAGTAGTTCTTTAGTGTACCATAAGCTAATTTACTTGTAGCTATCTCTCTGTGATAGTCTATTAGCTTTAAAAGAGATGATTCAGTATCATCATGTCCAAGAAAGATGTTTTTAACAGCTCCAATAGAGACAACTCTTTTTTGTTGAACTAATTGGTGATAGGCATCTGTAATGAGAGAACGTACTCGCTCAATATGTGCATTGATTCGAACCGTGTCCTCACTTTTTCCTTTTGCTTTTCCTTTAATGTTATCCCAAGAAGTAGGGGATATTTTTAGTTTTAAAGAAATTTCTGTTCGTTGCCCATTTACCGTTATCCTTGCGTATATAAGGGATGGGACTGTTTTGTTTGAATTAGAAATACGTATAATGAAGTGTATTCCAAATGTGTTTTTTGTTTTCATATCAATCTATTTTAATGTTAACCGAACTGTTTTGATATGGTTTTAAAAAACTACTCACCTGAATAGTACTCAAACAAGACCAAAAAGCACTGAATTAAACTAAAATAAATTGTATTTAATTTATTGAAATACAATTAGTTAAACTCGATTCGGTGAGCTAATTTACCTTTTAAAAATAGCTCACCTAATAGCTCACATTTAGATTGATTTACAATGGATTATTATGATATATTTAAAAATAAAAAAATCCGTAAGTAATTGATACTTACGGATTTAGGCACGTTCTGATGCCGAAAAAGTCGGGGTGGCAGGATTCGAACCTGCGACCTCCTGGTCCCAAACCAGGCGCGATGACCGGGCTACGCTACACCCCGAAAAGCGGAGAGACAGGGACTCGAACCCTGGCGACCGTTACCAGTCGACAGATTAGCAATCTGCTCCGTTACCACTCCGGCACCTCTCCTGAAAACTGAGGTATTCCTCATTTTTACTGGAGCAAACATACTATTAGTTTTTATTTTATGCAAATAAAAATAGAGAGAAAATAGGAGGTAAAGCACTCCTTTTTTTTACTGCATTAAGTATGAGCCTACTAGGAATAAAAAAAAAGCGTACAAAAAAAACATTTTTTTTCTTATCTGTCAATTTAAGGGGCTTGACGACCGAAAAGAACGGTAATTTTAAAGGGAAGAACCGCCTTTCTCTTTAAATTATCACTTATATTTGTATCTGAAATTAAATAAAGCTGATTATTGAACCTAATTTTTAGCCCAATTGAATCAAACAGTATATGAAATTTGATACAACCCTGACTTTTTCAAGTGATCGCTTGAAGTTCATCATCGTAAATGAACAATATGTAGACGATATTTTTAGAGAATTAACGCCTACTGTAGCAAAATATTTACCTTTTACTCCCACACAAAAAAAAGAAGATACCTTCGGTTTTGTCGCCTATAGCTTAGGGCAACTAGAAAAACAACAAGATATTACCTTGTTGGCAACTGATCGCCAAACTGGAGAATTTATTGGCTGCTGTGGAATCCACGACATCAATGAAGAATCCATTTCACTGGGTATCTGGTTGAAAGAAAGCGCAAGCGGCAAAGGGTACGGTAAAGAAATTATCAAAGCCCTAGAGCAGTTTGTATCTGATCATATGACGGTGGAGTACTTGATTTATAATGTAGATCAAGACAATAAAGGAAGCATCAATATTGCTGAAAAATTAGGCTATGTCTATCATCATAGTTTTGTGCGAAATATTAGCGAAGAAAAAATATTGAATATGCTACAGTATCGCAAAGATAACCCCTCAAAGAAGTAACATACTCAAATAAAAACAGTATTTTGTAAAAGTTCAGCTTGATTCATCGAATTAAACTGAACTTTTTTGTATTAATCGCCTAAACAGATGAAAAATAATCCCATAGCTGAGGTAGAAAACTACCTAAACCAGCCTGTTTTAACAGCCGAAGAAAGAGAAAGAGGTGACTTGTTTTTAGCCATTACCCGTGGAGAATGCAATTGGTCTAATCTATTGCTTTCCGTGGAAACAGCTTCGCAAATAGCTGTTTTAGATTCTTATATTCTACCGCTCTTGTTGGAAGACTACCATCAAACCACAACTGTACTTGAACGCGAGGTGCAATTGCGACTCTTGCGGGCCTATGTACAGCTCATGGGGAAAGATTGGAACCTATATCGAAAGGAAACTTCCCTAAAGGCTTATCCATGGCCGGAAAGTGAGACAAAAACTCAAATTGGAGATAAAGAAGAGGTAGCAAAGTACGCCTGGGTTCAACTGCTGCATATCTTACTTATTGATAGAGAGAAGATAGAAGAAGCACAAACGTTCAACCTCATTCAAGAAGGGATAAAGCAAGAAGTACTCTTAATTTTGAATATGCTCGAGCCCCAGGAGAGAACGGTATTTCCCGAAACCCAACAATGGGAGCATCAAGATTTGTGCTTCCGCAAGATTACAACAGCAGATGCGCCATTGCTACAGCGCCATTTTACTCCCGCAGTAGGACAATATTTGAGTATAGATTCCTTTGCACATCCCTTGTTGGTCGCCGAATACATCCGACAATCTCAATTGGAAATGAAAGAAGGAAGTTGCTTGGTGTTGTTGGTTTTTGAAAAACAAGGAAACGCCTTCATTGGTTGTGTAACCATTAATGATATCAATCTACATACGGCTGAAATTGGATTGTGGGTTACTGAAAAACAACAAGGAAAAGGCTATGGAACACATTTGTTACAACAAGTACTGTCTATTATAGCAGCAAGTATTCCTACCAAAAAGATTCTTTATACGGTCGAAAAAGAAAACCAACGCAGTATCAACCTCTGTGAGAAATTCGGATTCCAATATACTCGAGCGTTTATCTTAGAACCTACACCCCTCAAAAATAAGTATAGGGAGATGATTCAATATACTAAAAGTCGCTGATGGGGGGGATACAATGTGTTTATTTAGATCATTCCATCGTATTGGCTCATCGTATTGGCTCATCTTTAATCGGCTCGTCAACCGTAAACCGTAAACTGTAAACTAAAATAGCGAGGAAAACCTCGCTATTTCATATCGTTACTAAGAGAAAAGAGAAAACTATTTATTAGAATTTATAGCGTACAGCTACACCAAAGTCGATGTAGAGTCCGTCGCGATACGAGTCGTTTAAGTACAGTTCAGGACGGGCATCCAAAGCAAGTTGCAAGGGAATTTCATCAAAGGTATACTCTATACCCACTGTACCTGTAATCAAACCAAATGTACCATTGTCTTTGTATCGCTTGCCAGAGCGACCGTAATACTTATAACTGTAATTTCCTACAGCTGCACCAACACCTGCATACCAATCAAAGTTACCTTCAATATTCCACACCCATTGGTATATACCCGTAATCTTTGTGGCGTTATAGTCATCGTTGTTTCTAAAACCTAGATCCAACTCTAAACGATTGTTTTTGGATAAATTGCGTTGGTATGATATCTCAGTACCCAATCCAGCGTTTCCGCCAAAGCGCAATCCTATCGCATTTTTAGGTCCAGACTGCGCAAGAGAAGCAGTCGTTAATAATCCCGCTAATCCCAGTGTAAGCAGTAGTTTTCTCATTTCGTATTGTATTTTTTTGTTAGGGCAACAAAAGTAAGTAATATCTAGTAGGATTAAAAAAAAGGCCACATAAATTGAATAAAAAGAAAAAATATATCTTTTCTGTTGTCAGTTTTAAATAATGGTTTTACTTTTGTGACTCAATTATCAGGAATTTTTCTAAAAACAAGTAGAAAAATAGCAACCTGCAACAACAAGCAAGGTGCTCCAAAGGATAAGCCAGTCATGGAAAAAATGTTGATCTACCTCTCGTGGGTATACTTGCTGTACTATATTTTTTCAATGGATATCTTACCATTACTTGTTTTTAGATATAAAAACTAAATATATGTCAGAAAACAAATTGTACACCCTCATTCCTTTTTTTGTTTTTGTCGCTGTTTTTCTAGGAAGTGGAATAGCCTTAGACAACTTTTATCAATTGCCATCACCTATTGCTATTAGCGTAGGAATAATTACGGCTTTTGTCTTGTTTTATAAAACCCCAATGAAAGATCGCATCACTGCACTTATTGATGGATGTAGTGATAGTAAAATCATCACCATGTGTTTGATTTATCTCTTAGCCGGTGCCTTTGCTGCTATCACCAAAGCGATTGGTGGGGTAGAGGCGATGGTTAATATTGGCCTACACTTTATTCCTGTGGCTTATTTAGGTGTAGGAATCTTTATTATTGCTTGTTTTCTTTCTCTTTCTATTGGTACTTCTGTGGGTACTATTGTAGCTTTGGGACCTATTGTGGTTGGATTAGCAGAGAAAACGGGTAGCTCTATGGGACTGCTTTGTGGTGCCCTATTAGGGGGAGCTATGTTTGGCGATAATTTGTCCCTTATTTCCGATACAACCATCACCGCTACACAAACATTAGGCTGTGAAATGAAAGATAAGTTTAGAGCCAACTTCAAACTTGCCATACCTGCAGCACTATTAACCGTTGGGGTGCTCTTTTTTATGAAAAACGATGCAACTAATGTCGCCTTGGATTTGAGTGAAAAGACCAATTATATCTTGTTGATTCCCTATATACTAACCATTGTATTGGCTTTGGTCGGTATAGATGTATTTATCGCGCTTTTTATGGGTATCCTAGGGGCGGGAATCATCGGTTTAGTTCGCACTGATTTTGACCTAGTCGGATTGGCTAATCACACCTATCTCGGATTTACTTCTATGACCGAAATCTTCCTTTTGTCTATGTTGACAGGTGGATTGGCGCGTATGATCGAGCGTCAAGGAGGATTGGCGTGGATTTTAAGCAGCATGAGAAGCAAAATTAAAACCTCAAAAGGTGCCGTATTTGGCATCGCTTCCCTCGTATCAGGAGTGGGAATCTGTATGGCCAATAATACGGTGTCCATCCTCGTAGTCGGAAATCTCGCCAATGATGTAGCTGATGAATATAAGCTCAATCGCCCCTATGTGGCTTCCGTCCTCGATATCTTCGCTTGTATTATTCAAGGAATCCTGCCATATGGAGCGCAAATCCTGATCTTATTGGGCTTTACAGAAAAAAAATTAGGCTTTATTGAACTAGTCACTCATGGATATTACTTCCTCTTTCTGCTTCTAACTACCTTGTTTTATATGGTCTTTTTTAGAAAAGAAGTACAAACAGTTTAAAAAATTCAGTCTCGAATTACAAATTGTTTATATTTGCCCTTTGTCAAAACAAAATTGAATCATACATGAAATTATTAGAAGGAAAAATAGCAATTATTACCGGTGCTACACGTGGAATCGGAAGAGGTGTAGCTTTAGCATTTGCTGAACAAGGCGCTAACGTAGCATTTACCTATAGTTCATCGGTACAAGCAGCGGATGAATTAGTAAGTGAACTCGTAGCTTTAGGTGTTCAAGCAAAAGGATATCAATCAAATGCAGCTGAATACAATGCAGCTGAACAATTGGTGGAAGAAGTTTTAAAAGACTTTGGTAATATTGATGTTTTAATTAATAATGCAGGTATCACAAAAGATAACTTATTGATGAGAATGTCTGAACAAGACTTCGACGCAGTAATTGAAGTAAACTTGAAGTCTGTATTTAACATGACCAAAGCAGTACAACGCACCATGTTGAAAAATAGAAAGGGTTCTATTATCAATATGAGTTCAGTTGTAGGGGTAAAAGGAAATGCAGGACAAGCAAATTATGCAGCATCAAAAGCTGGGGTAATTGGATTCTCTAAATCAGTTGCCTTAGAATTGGGATCAAGAAATATTCGTTGTAACGTTATTGCACCAGGATTTATCGAAACAGAGATGACAGGCAAATTAGCAGAAGATGTAGTAAAAGGATGGACAGATGCCATTCCTTTAAAACGAGGGGGAAGACCAGAAGACGTTGCGAATGCATGTGTGTTCTTAGCTTCAGAATTATCTGCTTATATTACAGGACAAGTAATCAATGTGGATGGGGGAATGTTAACCTAATCCAAGGAAAAGATATATGTATAAGGGAGGGTACAAGGTCGACTTGCACCCTCCCTTTTTTTGTTTTTTGCCTCCTCTTTTTTTGATTATAATAGGGCTTACAACCAGCCTATTACCGTTGTTTAAGCGAGTAGTTCAAGGAGAAAAAGACGTGTAAATATGACGAAGTGCGAAAAAAATATTTGATTTATATAATAAAAAAGGATAATTTTAAATGGCGGTTGAACTAAATTAACTGCTGTTTATTCGAACTATCATTGAAAGATTTTATAAAACACAACCAAGCAGCCTGGGACAGCCAAGCCAAAGCAAATGCTCCTTGGTCTCAGCCAGTCAGCAGTGCCTTAGTAAAACAAGCTAAACAAGGAATAGCGGACTTGTATGTCCTACCTACCAGCCTAGACAAAAATTGGTTAGGCGATGTCAAAGGAAAAAAAGTACTGTGTTTAGCATCGGCTGGTGGCCAACAAGGCCCTATACTAGCTGCCTTAGGTGCAGAAGTAACCGTCTATGATTTATCAGAAGAACAATTGCAGAAAGATCGAGAAGTGGCGGAAAGAGATCAGTTAGATATACAAACCATACAAGGGGATATGCGTGATCTTCACCTATTTGAAAACGACTATTTTGACCTAATTGTTCACCCAATTTCTAATTTATATGTCGATGATGTTACAAAAGTTTGGGAAGAATGTTATCGCGTGTTAAAAACTGGCGGAAAACTTATCAGTAGTTTTTACAATCCCGTCGTGTTTGTAGAAGACCGACAAGCAGCCGTAAAAGCACAAGGATTGATCCAACCCAAATACAAAATCCCTTATGCTGATCAAACCGATTTGTCTCCCGCTGAATTACAGCAAAAAATGGAGAAAGGTGAGGCCCTTGTGTTTGGCCACTCCCTCAAAGACTTGATCGGAGGACAAACGCGTGCCGGATTTGCTATTACCGCCTATGACGAGGCCTGGCAACCCAATCCGCGATTTACAATAGATACATTTATTCCCACATTTATTGCAACGCTTAGTGTAAAATTAAATAATTTATAGTTTCTTGAAGCATATGGAAAAAAAACGCAGTTGGTTAGGTATTGATTCTATATCCGTGGAACATTTTACTGCCATCGAAAAAGAAGGAAGCTTTCACTGTAAAGGTGAATTAGTAGGAAATAAAAACAATCGCATTTACGGCGTAGAGTACCAGGTGGTTACTACCTCCCAATGGGAGACTCGTTTCTTTGATATTCGCTGTCAAGAAGGGCATCGCCATTTTCAATTAAGTGGTCATAAATTGAATGACCAATGGATTATTGATGAACAAGAATACCCTCATTTCAAAGAATGCCTCGATATTGATATTGCTGTAACTCCTTTTACCAATACATTGCCTATCAATCGATTGAATATGGCTGTGGGCGAATCAAAAATAATTCCCGTACTCTATATTAATCCTTTAGAAGAGAATTTTACCCTCGTTCAACAAGAGTATACTAAACTATCCGAAAATACCTACCACTATAAAAATATTTGGAGTGATTTCGAAGCGACCATTACCCTCGATGAGGAGGGCTTTGTAACGGAATACCCCGGTCTGTTTAAAGTGATCTAACTATAAGATTAAGAGCTGTCTGTTTTGGAGAGCTCTTTTTTTTTGCTGCCTCAAGGGATGATAAACACTTCAATAATCTATCAAGTATTCCATTTTTTTAAATGTATTGTCTTTTTGTTAATTATTTTATTGGGTGATCTTTGTTTTAACGATATATGGTGGATTTGAACTGTTTTTTGAAATATTTTTACTTTGTCTTCTAAGTGGAGGTACAGCCCTTTACTGAGGCTGTCTTGGTTGTGGAGGATATTTAGGTTGTTAAAATGATACAAGTATTTTGTAACTAATCTAAAAAAGAGATGTTTTTCTATTAGAGCGAAATAAGGTGAAATTCAAAAAGTTATGGAGATGAGTAAGTACAAAATAACCAATGAATCCATGGAGTATAATGGCTACCTGCTTTGGCGTATAGAGTGTTTGAAAACGCGTAGAAAAGGAGGGTGGGTTGAAAGTGAGTTAAATTTAAGTCAGACAGGAAGTTCGTGGATTGCTGACAACGCCAAGGTATATGGTGAAGCGGCTATATTAGACAATGCCGTTGTCAGCGGGAATGCTGAGGTATTTGGTGCAGCGCGAATTACGGCAGAGGCACAAGTATACGGCAATGCTGTGGTTTCGGATTATGCCATTGTCACGGCTAGTGCTCAGGTCTACGACGAGGCATCAGTAGAAGATTCAGCTCAGATATATGGCAATGCTACTATTTGTGGCAATGCCTTAGTTTCTGCCTACGCCAAAGTATATGATTATGCTTCTGTCGAAGGCTCAGCCCAAATATATGACAATGTACATGTGTATGGGCATGCAACAATTAAAGACCGCGCCTACCTCTACAAAGATGCCCACGTCAAGGGAAACACCATTGTGTCTAATAACGAACGCGTAGGAGAAAATCTATACAATTGGGAGGATGTCAATGCCTTGTCAATGTTGAAAATAAGTATGGTAGACGGCAGTAAAACGGCAGTGCTTTACGCGAATGGAAAACATCAAGTTGCCATTAAAATTAGTTTAGAGGCCCGAGACAAAGCGGGGTTTTCCATTGGCATACCCGCTAAAGAAATTATGGAACATATCGAATTTGTCGATGAGGAGAATAACCCCATTCAACTCAAGCTAAGCTATTCTGATCAGGCGGGATTGTACGTCTATCCCCCAACAGAAGAGCTCATACAACAAAGGACGGGCCCAGTTTCGTCTGCTGTACTTTATCTCGCTATACACGAATACACCAAAGAATTTAGACTCTGTGTGCGGTCGAAGATCAAACAGTGGTCGCAAGATCAGAATATACAAAGAATCAAACGCGTGGAATATACCACTTCTAAGGAGTTTAACTACAGTGCGATCCCACCGGATTACATTGCCGTTAAAGTACTGCCTAAACGACAATTTACCCAAGAAAATATACGCGTACAAACGTTTACTGAACTAGACGTTAACGGCATCCCAAACTCCAAGCTAACGAAATACTATGTACAGTTTAATGCACAAGATGGTTTGTTTATTCGACATAGCTCTTGTATTCCGAGGAAGTGGTTTCACTACAGACAATTGGGAATATACAAAGGCTGTACCATATCTACAGATCACAGCTTTTCGGCGGATGACAATGCAGTATTTACAGCTAAATTTGAGTTTACCTCTAGTAAGTTCAGAAAAGTTATGGCGAAGAACCACGAGGTAGAAGGCTTGTGCTTTTGGGTATACCAAGCATGGGAAGGGCTCGTATGGTCCTATTACGAATGGGGAGGAGAAATGTATTTTTCCCTATTTGATCAATGCGGAAACGAAGCCAGTCTTATTGCACACGCAGGCGAAGAAGAGCAACTGCATTTTTTCGTGCGCATGGAAGAATTTAATCACGGATAAAAAAGAAAGGCTTACGTTCAAGCACCTGGGGGTGATGCAAGAGTAGAATGGTGTAAAAGTGAAGAAGAGCGTTGAATAGTCAACGCTCTTCTTAGGTATAAAGGCTATCGTTTACAGGTTTTTTATGGCATTCTTTTATTTGTAGCTAGCTTTTGATTTACTGTTTTTCTAAAATGATAGCGAATTTGTTGAAATCCGCGGCTGCATTGATTATATGGCGATACTGATCCCAGTAAGTAACAGGCAATTCTACAAAATTATACCCTTCTAAGTTTTTGATTGTGATCGTGTTGTCTTTTTTGTCATGCGTAATGGTAAAGTACGCCAAGGTTTTGTTCTCCGGATCTAAATAATAAGCTTTATCGAGATCTTCTATATTTTTAATGCGATAGCCCTGCGGAAGTTCGAGGGTAATAGTTCTTTCGTAGGAACGGGCAGCGTTCAGTTGAATGGGAAGTTTGCGCGGTTTATCCGAATAAAACTCCATCTGTTTACCAATGACAGCGCCAATTTCAAAGATATAGTTACCACCTGCTTTTTTGAGTAAATCGGTGGCAAGGTAGCTCGCTTCAACAATAAAAGGATCCAGTCCGATGCGTTCTACGTCAATATTTTTAACTGTGGCAGTAATGAAATCTGTTTGAATGTTGTAGCTTTTAAACAGGTCTTTTTCGATCTGTTCCCGCTCTCTCGGTGAAGAGAAATACAGATACGCTTGTGAGCTATACGCCATATCTCCTGTAAACGTTATATGTGAACGAACAATGGGACGATCCAATTGAGATAAATCTACGTGAATATCCGCAAGGTCTTTAGAAAAGAAGTATGGAAGTTCAATCTTTTTAAAATCAGAAATTCCCATTTTAACCCCAGCGTAAAGCTTGTTCTGAATAAATAATCCGTACTGATCGTGGTAGGCCAAATCAATAACAGGTGTACGCGTGTGCATCGTTGTAGGATCCATGTAACCCTTACTAGTAGGAAAATAAAACAACACATCATTTAAGCTGAGATAACTCACGAATTTCGGATCAAATGGATAGCGATAGGCATTGGCTGTGAAGACAATTTCGTACGGAATCTCAAAGGCGTTAAACAAGTTGATATACAGCGTTGTCAAATCGTTTAACGTTCCTTGTTTAGAGCGCAAAACTTCAGTAATTGAGCTGCTTTCAATATAACTGTTGTGTTGAATAGTCGTTTTTACAACACTTTCTATGGCTCTAATTTGAGCTAAGGCATCACTTTCTTTGCGGATGGATTTCACAAATGCAGCTAGTGCTTTTTGTTCGTTTTTATCCAAGTCTCGGTGTAAATTGGCATGGGCCCTAGCCGTAAATTCTTTTTCGCCATAGGGATCCGCTGTACTTGCATGTATATTGTTGTAGAAGCGGGTGTGAATGTATTGGATGTTTTTATGCCAATTCGAATAGCTTTCATCGTTAGCAATCCCTGGAACATTAGTATTCACGCCTACAAGGGCAATGCGATCGCTATAGGTCTCGTTGTCTTCTGTCAATGTTGCAGCTCCGTTGTAGGAACGACTGATAAATTTTAAGTGGTTGGGGTAAATGAGCTCAATGGAACGTCGCTGAATATAGGACTCGCCTTGCATTAAAAAAATGCGCCCTGTTACGTCCGCAGGCCCTTTTAACACATAGTGTAAGTCAATTACAGCACCAATCTCCAACCCGTCAATCGGAAAGTAGTTGTAGTCTACTCCAGTTTGGGAATTGTGTTCCTTTTCTATAGACTTCTCGTTTAGCGTCGTTACTTTACCGTTTTTATGGGTCACCCTCAATTGGACATCCAAAAGGTTTACACCCTTATTTAGCGGTATATAGGTTTTGTTGTTGTACTCAATTGCCTCCTGTGAGTTGATGTATTTCTTGGAGTAATAAGACAAGATTTCATTGGATTGATTGCCTTCTGCTATATATTCAACTTGAGTGTGTTGAATGAGGATGATTTCCTTTTCAGCCTCTAATTCTTTGGTAGGGGTAAAGGGGGTGTCGTCAAATTGAAAGGCTTTATACGCAGGTTCTTGTGCCCATAGAAATAGGGGAAGTACCACTAGAATAAATGGAATTATTTTCTTCATATTTTTTCTAAGATAATAGGTTCTAAGTAATTGGTGTTTAGTTTTTTAATAGTTTCATTCCACCCTTCGAAATCATCGGGATACAAGGTTAGCTTCTTGGACGCAATGGCATAGCGCAATTCAACGGTGTTTTGGTCGGCACTACAGATAAAACTGGCCTCGAAGTAGGCATTAGACAGCTTTTGATTCTCAGGTATATACTTAATGCGATACCCTGGAGGGATGTTCAAAATAACGGTGTTGTCATAGGCTTCTAGTTCATCTACCTCATAGGGTGTTTGTCGAGGGAGTGCAATATTGTCTTTTTGAAATGGTTTGTACAAATTTAGGTCGACATACAACTCATTTCCCGCAACAATAACCGCATTGGGGATATGGTAATCAAAGCGAATTTCTGTCGGTTTATCCGATAGATCCAGCTGTTCAATCGAGTGAAGTGTCGTTAGTTTTAAGTTGGAAATATGTCGGTTGACAATAGCTTCCACCACATCTGCTTTGGAGTTTCGCCCACTATAGGTAAGGTTGGCGTGTACAAACGATTTAAAATACCCCCTAAACTTCAAACTAGCCTTGCTTTCGAGCTTTGCTTGTTTAATTGTTAGAGAGTCAACCGTTTGCAAGGTGTTTTTGGTAGCAGCTGTCACAGGGAGCTTGTGGATTTTGTACTGAGAATCATCTAAAGCCACGAGTAGCTCCTTGGTTTGAATACTACTAGGTACGAGTCCAAAAGGCAAAAAAGAATTCGTAGCATCCAAGCAAATGCTTTGTTCCCCTGTTTCGTAAAAGGCAATCATATGGTTGTCTACTTGAGGTGTAGGCAGTTCTTTATAGGAATACGGAATCTTGCGCGTACCTACCCAAGCGATATAAACACGGTCTATGCCTATGGAATGACACATGGCAGTAATAATACTCGTCATGTCTTTACAATCGCCATAGCGTCTCTCAAAAACTAAATCTGCTTTTCGAGGAATAAAGCCGTCATATCCAGCTTCAAAAGCGATGTATTTTATGTTCTGTTGCACCCATTGGTAAATGGTTTTTACCTTTTCTTCTTCGGTGGCTAACCCTTGCGTCAATGCCTTGGTAAACGCTATAAAATCCGGATCTAAATCAGTATTAAGTGTTCGAATAAACGTCGAATAGTAGGCGTAGAGCTGATCGACGTCTCCCAAGAGGGAAACCTCCTTGTCTTTGGTAGAGAAAGAAGTAATCCAAAAATAAACAGAGGGATTGAAATACGCCGCCGCTGGACGGTTTTCCTCATAAGGTAGTAAAGGTGGATTCGACAGTGTCCAACGGTGAATGTTCTTGCCGCGTTTTACTTCTTGTGTATAGGTAATTGAGGTATTGTCCGTATTAAACGTGCGAAAGGCCAATTCAATATCCGAATCTGCAATAATCTCAAAGGTGACTTTTTCATTGGGAAGATGAGATAATACCCTAAAGGGAATCAACAAAAAAGGATCTGTAAACTCATGGGTAAAGGAAAGTATGCGCTTCGATCCTGGCGTTAACCCACTGTAGTTCACTATTTTCTTTTTTACGTCCGAATGGAAAATAGAATTGCGATCAAAAGGAGATTCTGTTATTCCTTTTGGCGCTATTTTCTTGTACTTATTATTTTGTAAGCTCAGTGTATAGGCATCAAACGAACGCAGTGGATTTAACTCCGAAAAAATAGTAAAATCCGATGTAGCGTGATTGTTCTTATCGCTCAGCAACAAATAATACTCCTCATACGTATCGCGCATAACCACTAATTCACCTTTCTGTTTTGTTAGCGTATAGGTCTGTTTATAGTCTAAGATAATCTCGTTGTATCCCTTGTACTTCTCTGATAATTCAGCTAAAGATTGTCCTTGCACCAAGAAACTGCACAACAAGAAGAAGTAAACAAAACTACTTTTTATTGGATAGGAAATCTGAATCATAGAAATAAGATTGTTTAAGGGTATTGGCTTCATAAAGGTTAAAATCACCGTGAAGTTCTCCTTTGTCAAAAGTTTGTTCAAACAATTTTTCACCTGTTGAGGCATAAATAGTTTTTACACCAGTAGTGGATTGAAAGTTATACGGTACACTAGAATATAGGGAGCCATTGCTGTAATAGATTTGCTCAGCTCCGTGTTTTTTTCCTTGCGTATAACCTAAGCGATAAGATTCTTTACCCGTTGGATTATAGAGTGTTAATGCTCCGTCTAAGAAGTAATGCTTTAGGTGAACTTCCGCTGCCAATTGTCCCGATTTATAATGCGATTGCACCACAGTATCTGTTGCTGAAATTGGTAGGATATCGCTTAATTCTTCCGTTGCTGATAGCTTTCTATAGCCCACTAAAACATCTAGGTCATACACCAAAGCGAGCAGTGGTGTGCCTTGTGAATTAGAATAAATTTCCTCACCATCTGTGTAATCCATGATGTAGTTGGTGTGAATGGCAACTTTGCCTTCAGGATAGTAGAGCTGACGACCACCGTGATTTGAATTTCTAATAAAGGATGCTGTTACCCTTACTTTTCCATCTGGGTTTAGGTGCTCATTTGAACCATAGCGCTTGTCTAAAATTAAGGTACTACTGTCATTTACCACGCCATTAGGGTAGTAGCTGATATAGGTTCCATGAAGCTTATTGTTGCGCATGGCATACGTATCTAGCAGTATAGCTGACGATAGATCCGTGCGCTTTACAGGACCGTTAAAAGTTCCACCTTCCAGGGTGTAGGTTGTTTTTGTGTTGAAAAGTGTAGAGGTAAAGGTTCCTTTAGTCGCAAATTGATCCAAGTGAAGGCTGTGCATTTCTTTGCCTTGACTAAAATCAACTTGATAGAGTGCTCCTTCGTCATAGTGATTCACGCGATAAGGGAGTCCGGTTTTGGTGTAATAGACCTCTTTGTGGTCTAGGGCGTTATCCACATAAAAACGCTTGATTTCAGGGATTGGATAGTTGTAAAAAGACGTAGAAGGCCCTGCTTGTTCGCCTGCAGTATAGTAATTCATATACACGAGCTGATCACCTCTATAGTAGCGATATAAGCCCGACATTTGACCTTCCTCTAGGGTGTATACCTCGTCTAATTGACCCGTTTTGGTGTATTTTTTAACCTCTCCAATCGCTTTGCCGTTCGCGTAGTTCGTTTCATTAAACTTCGGACCATGGGGGTAATAGTAAGTCCAAAGCCCTTCTTGTAAACCATTTACTAGTTTCCCCTCTCCATACAACTGACCAGTAGGGAAATAGTATTGCACCGTTCCATTCTTAGGGAGAACTTCTAGTTGTTGTGTCTTAGGGTTATACGTTTGACGCTCCGTTAACTTGTCTTTTTTGTATTTTTCAATCAGGTAAATCTGCCCCTTTTCATATGAAATTGCCGTTTCTAGCTCGCCATCTGCATCGTACATATACTGATCCACATGCTCGCCTTTGATGTTGTACGAATCACTTGTTTTCATTTGGCCATTTTCATACTGATAGTAGTAGGATAAAACCCCATGATCGAAAAATTCTTTGTAATACACATATTCATCTCCCTTAAAGAGCGCTTCACTCTTTAGGGTGCCATTGGGAAAATAGGTGACACCCAAGCCTTCTAACAACCCATCTTTGTACGTATACTTACTGATTAGGGTGCCATTCTCATCATAGATCGCAATCTCGCCCTCTTTTTTCCCGTCTACAGTAGTGTATTGGTATTCTAACTCGCCTGTTGGAAAGAAATAAGAAACTTCTCCGTCAATTTCGCCGGCCTTGTAATCCAAAGTACCCTTTTTCGTTTGAGCAATGTGATAGACAGTAGTTCTGCCATCGTAGTTTTCTTCTTTGATATTTTCTTCTAAAAAGACTTTTCCCGTCTTGTAAAAAGTCGTTTTTGTACCCGCTATTTTATCAGCAGTATAGGGTTCGGTAGACAATAGTTTCCCTCTTTGTGTATAGCGTTTGAGCATTCCAGAAAGTTGATGATCCAAGAAGGTTCCTTCACTTTCCTTATGGTAGTTTTTACTCACCTGAAAGGCAGCCCCATTCAAGTGATCTAGATCGCCTTGGTAGTAGAAAAAACCATTGTTCGTATCCGTAACTGTATAGGTTTTTCCCTCTACTGTTGCTTGGTAAAGTAGGGGGTATATGTGCGTTTGTAAGTCGTTTTGTACGTAGTTGCGAATCGCAGTTGTTTGTTTTTTGAAAAGCTTCGGATAAGAATCCTCTTGGGTAATCATCGCAAGGTAGGTAAAAGGAGAAAGCAAGTCGCGTTGTACAATTTCTTTCATCCATGGCGTATAGTGACTTTCAAAAAATCCCCCTTCAACCTCGTGCTCATTCATATACTCCAAAATTGCTTGAATAACTCTTGTTACGCGGTGATTGAGCTCTACCTTGAGCGGATAATCTTTGTGTTGGGCTAAGTTGTTTTTTAAAATAATGTCCAATTCCGAGAAATCATCTCCTTCATTGCCATATACCAATTGAGGGGTAACGGTATAAATATCAGCTAAATTGCGATTGAGGTGATATAAAGACTCTTTAGCCGCATCCGTATCAGGATGAATCGCTAAGTAAGACAATAGCGAAAGCAAGCCGATGGCTGTTTGCCCATCTTCAATAGCGATAAGCCCTAGAATGTAATAAGCCTGTCCGTAATTAGGAGCGAGGGTGATCACTTCTTTTAGCAAGTCTAAAGCTTGTTGCTTTTTGCCCTCTTTATAGTAAACAAGGGCTTCGTTAAAGGTTGCAAGCACATTGAGACTGTGTTCTTTCTTCGCTTTTGCAAAATATGCTAAAGCTTCAGCGTACTTCCCTTGTTCGCTCTGGAAAATACCGTAGGACAAAAAGTAGTTTTCTGGTATCTCCTTGCCGTATTGATCAATTAGTTGTTTGCATAAAGCTTCAGCTTCTGGCTTCTTATCAAGCGTTAAGTACAACAGGATACGCTGATATTGCGCTTCGAAGTAAACAGGATCTAGCTCGTCTACTTTGGCGTATTCGGCAATAGCCTTTTCAATTTCGTTGTTGTTTTTGTACGCTAGCGCTTGCTCCTCCAGGGAAGCTGCGTTGTACGTGGGTTCGATTTTTTCTTGCGCGTAGGCAGTAAATGTTGTCGTTAGGAAAAGTAAAGGAAAGTAAATCTTTTTCATCCGTTAAAGTGTGTTAAAGGAAGTAAAGATAATAAACTTAATAAAAAGTTAATGGATTAAATCTGTAATAAGTGAATTATTAAAGTCTATGTGTAAATAAGTTGATTTTAATTAAAATTACTGTAGTATTTGCATAAAAAAAGGAACATTGTGCTCCAATGCTCCTTTAATTATCAACTAACTTTAACTGCTTCTTTAAGAAATCAATATTATGACACAAATGTCCGTTTTTCTTTCAAAATGCATATTACGGTTAGGTTATGTGATTGTTATAGTTCGTTACTCAAATAAATCGAACAAACTTTTTTTCTTTTCTTTCTTAGGCGCAGTTTTCTTTCCTGAATCCGTCGTTTTTGTGGATGTGGTATTTGCAGTATTGTCTTGTTTGCTGAATACATCTTTCAATAAGGTTGTAGATCTTGCATCCTGTTTATTTCCGCGGATATTGTTTTCCTCCACAGCAATCATAGTAAACACGCCTTCCATGGTTTTCTCCGTTACATAATTAGTCAAATCTGGATTGACAGGAGAAACCAAAGGCAAACTGTTGTATTTGGTAAAAATGCCTTCCCAAGCAGTTGTAGCTCCTACTTTTGATAGGGACTCCTCAATGATTGGAGCAAATTTAACAGCGAGTTGTTTGGAGGTTTTTTCCTTTAAATACGCAGTGGCAGAAGACTGTCCGCCAAGGAGAATATTAGCAGCGTCCGTAAAGGTCAACTCTTTAATTGCCTGTACAAAAATAGGGGTTGCTTCTTCTACCGCGCTTTCCGCTGCTCTGTTTAACAGCTGTAAGCCTTGATCTGCCACACTTCCCATCCCCATTGAGCGTAGGGTTTTATCTACTTTTTGCAATTCATCTGGCAGCATGATCTTTACCATTTCATTCTTGAAGAATCCGTTGGGTTTAGCAAGTTGACTCACTTGTTCTTGAATCCCCTTGTCTAACGCTTCTTTCAATCCTTTTCCAATCTGATCTTGGGATAAATTGCCCAATACACTACCTAATTTACTCTGAGCATTTGCGGTGTAATTAGTACCTAAAACACCAAGTAACAAACATGCGCTTATCAAAATTCTTCTCATTATTGTTCTAATTATTAAATTGATTTACTATAAGTTATGTTTGGTCTCTTCTCTCACGGCTCGCACTAGAATGTCCACTTTGCTTTGGACATTTACCGATTCGTTCAACAAGAGATTTTGAAGCAACAAGGCCGAAGTTACCTCTGGTGACTTTGCCGTTTGTTGAATCGTACTAATAAGGGTGTTTTTGGTATGTACAACAATAGCCCATAGCTCTTCGGATACGTAGAGCTGTTGTGTGACATTGTATTCAAATTCTTGTTCGAGGTGTTGAACCAACAAATGAGCATACGCCTGAGGATCGCTACTCACTGGTTGTACGCGTAGAATCAACTTCTTTAGATCGCTGCGCTCGGCATAGAGCACCAAGCGCTCACACGCCTGCAATTTCAATGCTTTGCTGTCAATACCCGTGTCTTTTGCGGTCAACTCTTTAATGATAAAGTAATCCCGTTTGGATTGTCTTTCAACGATATTTTGAAAAAATATATAAGACAAACCCGCTACGACTAAAGCCGGTACAATATATTGAAGCGATACAAGAATAATATTTAGATCCATGAAATATAAGTTTGAACAAAAGTAATACTATTTGATTAAGATAAGACGCTTTAATAGAAACAAAACTTGTTATAAAGTAATAGTAGTTGTAATTTTGGCTTTTTACGGTTATAGACACTATGCAAAGTTATATTGATCAACTTAATGAAGCTCAAAGAGCACCTGTATTACAGAAGGATGGCCCAATGATTGTGATTGCTGGAGCAGGTTCAGGAAAAACAAGAGTATTGACCTTGCGAATTGCATATCTGATGCACCAAGGCGTGGATGCCTTTAATATTCTCTCTTTAACGTTTACCAACAAAGCCGCGCGAGAGATGAAAAATCGAATCGCACAAATTGTGGGAAGCAGCGAAGCCAAAAATTTGTGGATGGGTACCTTTCACTCCGTTTTTGCTCGGTTATTGCGTGCAGAGGCGGATCATTTGGGATACCCAAGTAACTTTTCTATTTACGACTCTCAAGATAGTCAACGATTAATCGGTCAAATTATCAAAGAGTTACAACTTGATAAAGACATCTATAAACCCAAAGAAGTAGCAAGCCGTATTTCAACCTATAAAAATAACTTGGTGACCGTTAAAGCCTATTTTAACGATGCCGAACTTCAAGAAGCCGACGCAATGAGCAAACGCCCGCGTATCGGTGAAATATACGAACACTATGTTGAGCGCTGTTTTAAAGCTGGTGCCATGGATTTCGATGATTTACTGCTCAAAACCAACGAACTATTAACCCGTTTTCCCGACGTATTGGCCAAGTATCAGGACCGCTTCCGCTATATCTTAGTAGATGAGTACCAAGACACCAATAACTCACAGTACCTCATTGTACGCGCTTTATCAGACCGCTTTCAAAATATCTGTGTGGTAGGGGATGACGCTCAAAGTATCTATGCGTTCCGCGGGGCAAACATCAACAATATCCTGAATTTCCAAAAGGACTTTGACAACGTACAGCTGTATCGCTTAGAGCAAAATTACCGCTCAACAAGAAATATCGTAGAAGCAGCTAATACCATTATTGACAAGAATAAAGTCAAGTTGGAAAAAGTCGTGTGGACAGATAACGATTTTGGGCCTAAGATTAAGGTACACCGCTCATTAACTGACGGTGAAGAAGGTCGTTTTGTCGCGTCTACTATTTTTGAAGAAAAAATGCAAAATCAAAAAAATAACAGCGATTTTGCTATTCTATACCGTACTAATGCACAGTCGCGTGCTATGGAGGATGCCTTGAGAAAAAGAGATATTCCCTATCGCATATACGGCGGATTATCCTTCTATCAACGCAAGGAAATTAAAGATGTATTGAGCTATTTGCGCTTGATTATCAACCCCAAAGACGAAGAAGCGCTCGTTCGCGTGATCAATTATCCTGCAAGGGGAATTGGCGCCACCACTTTAGATAAATTAACAATCGCTGCCAACCACTACAAACGCTCAATTTTTGAAGTGATGAGTCATATTGATAAAATTGACTTGAAAATTACGGCAGGGACAAAAAATAAACTAACGGACTTTGTCAACATGATCAAAGCCTTTCAAGCGCTTGAGGAAACAAAAGACGCCTATGAAATGGTTGAGCATGTAGTGAAAAAAACAGGGCTTGTACAAGAACTGCGCAAAGACACTACACCTGAAGGTATTACTCGTATGGAAAACATAGAGGAATTGCTCAATGGTATTAAGGATTTTATTGAAGGACAACGCGAAATCGACGGTGCAAGAGGTGCTTTATCTGAATTTTTGGAAGATGTTGCCCTAGCAACCGATTTAGACAAAGATACAGGAGATGATGATCGCGTGGCTTTGATGACGATTCACTTGGCAAAAGGACTAGAATTTCCAACTGTTTTCTGTGTTGGTATGGAAGAAGATCTCTTTCCAAGTGCAATGAGTAGCAGCACGCGAACAGAATTAGAAGAAGAACGCCGTTTGTTTTACGTGGCCTTAACACGTGCAGAACACCAAGCATATCTGACCTACGCTCAATCGAGATACCGTTGGGGAAAACTAGTCGATTGTGATCCCTCGCGTTTTATTCAAGAGATTGACGATCAATACTTGGAATTTCTCACTCCCGTAGAAACGAATTACCGCTATACACCTAAAATAGATGCGGATATCTTTGGCGATGTGGACAAAAGTAAATTGCGCTTGTCTAAACCCGTGAAAGGAACACCACCAGCCTATTTAAAAAATGACGAAGAACCCGTGATGGATCGCAATATCCGCAAACTTAAGCCCGTTAATGCATCTGCTGCTGGAAGTCAAGCAAGCAATGCCGCTAACAGCGGTCTGGTTGAAGGACAACGCGTCATGCACGAACGTTTTGGCCAAGGTACCATTCTCAACCTAGAAGGAGCAGGAGCAGACCGAAAGGCAGAAATCAACTTCGACGTCGGGGGAATTAAAAAATTATTACTGCGATTTGCGAAGCTTCAAGTTTTAACGTAAATTGTATAAAACAATAAAAATCAAAGATATGGCACAGTTTGTAAAGATATATCCAGAAAATCCGAACGAAAAGGAAATAAATAAGGTAGTAGAAGTGCTGCGCAATGGCGGTTTAATTATCTATCCAACGGATACTGTATATGGTTTGGGATGTGATATCACCAATACCAAAGCACTCGAACGCATTGCACGTATTAAAGGAATCAAATTGGATAAAGCCAATTTTTCTTTTGTATGCCACGATTTGAGTAATATATCGGATTATATCAAACAAATTGATACCGCAACCTTCAAAATATTGAAGAAAGCACTGCCAGGTCCTTATACCTTTATTCTACCCGGGAATAACAACTTGCCTAAAGAGTTTAGAAAGAAAAAAACAGTGGGTATACGCGTGCCCGATAACAATATCGCAAGAGAAATCGTACGCCGACTCGGAAATCCCATTGTGTCGACTTCAATCTATGACGAAGATGAAATTTTAGAGTATACCACAGATCCTGAATTGATCCAAGAAAAATGGGACAATATCGTTGACTTAATTATAGACGGAGGATATGGTGATAATCAGGCATCTACCGTAATCGACTTGTCGGGAATTGAACCAGAAATAATAAGAGAAGGAAAAGGTTCGATTGATATTTTCTAAATTATACGAATACAAAACAAATATTTTTTAAATTTAATAAAGTCAAATCCAAGAATAAATAGGACATATGCAGAATTAAATTAGGGAAATTCAAACCTAATTATTATTTTTGTATCTGTTTATTTTTAAAGCTAAACGTATTACACTATGAATTTACATGAATTTCAAGGTAAAGAAATATTAGCTAGCTACGGAGTTAGAGTACAACGTGGTTTAGTAGCTAACAACGCAGATGAAGCTGTTGAAAAAGCAAAACAACTTACAGAAGAAACTGGTACAAGTTGGTATGTAGTAAAAGCTCAAATCCATGCTGGGGGAAGAGGTAAAGGAGGAGGAGTAAAGTTAGCTAAGAACTTAGATGAAGTAAAAGAGCTAGCTGGAAAAATCATCGGAATGGATTTAATTACTCCACAAACTCCACCTGAAGGGAAAAGAGTGAATAGAGTATTAGTAGCTGAAGATGTTTACTATCCAGGGGAAAGCGAAACGAGTGAGTTCTATATGTCTGTTTTATTAGACCGTGCTAAAGGTAGAAATATGATTATGTATTCTACTGAAGGAGGAATGGATATCGAAGAAGTTGCTGAGAAAACTCCACATTTAATTTTCAAAGAAGAAATCGATCCTGCAGTAGGATTACAAGGTTTCCAAGCAAGAAGAATTGCATTTAACCTAGGTTTATCTGGTAATGCATTCAAAGAAATGGTTAAATTCGTTGACGCATTGTACAATGCTTACATCGGAAGTGACTCTTCTATGTTCGAAATTAACCCTGTATTAAAAACGTCTGACGATAAAATCTTAGCAGTTGATGCTAAAGTAACTATCGATGACAACGCATTATACAGACAAAAAGTATATGCTGAATACAGAGATATTACAGAAGAGCGTCCTATCGAAGTTGAAGCTAAAGAAGCAGGGTTAAACTATGTAGATTTAGATGGAACTGTAGGATGTATGGTTAACGGTGCTGGTTTAGCAATGGCTACGATGGACTTAATCAAATATGCAGGTTTCGAACCAGCAAACTTCTTAGACGTAGGAGGAACAGCAGACGCTAAACGCGTTGAAATCGCTTTCCGTATTATCTTAAAAGATCCAAACGTAAAAGCAATCTTAATCAACATCTTCGGAGGAATCGTTCGTTGTGACCGTGTAGCTCAAGGAGTTGTAGATGCTTACAGAAACATGGGTGACGATATTAAAGTGCCTATCATTGTGCGTCTTCAAGGAACAAACGCTGAGTTAGCAAAAGAATTGATCGATCAATCAGGTATGCCAATTTTATCAGCTGTAGCTTTCCAAGAAGCAGCAGATCAAGTAAAAGCAGCTTTATCTTAATTCGATAAACTCAAACATAAAAAAAAAGCAGTAAACCTAAGTTTACTGCTTTTTTCATTCCATATTATTTATTTCTGAAAACTAGCTCGTCGTCAAAGGAATCTAAGAGAATCATACTCTCGGCTTTGACATGACCAGCCAAAATTTCTTTGGATAGTTTGTTCAACACTTCGCGTTGTACTACGCGTTTTACTGGTCGTGCACCAAATTGAGGATCATAACCTTTACGCGCTAAAAACGCTTTAGCTTCTTGGGTCGCTTCTAAATGAATACTTTGTTCATTCAACATCTTCATCACCCCTTGCAATTGAATATCGACAATTTGAAGGATATTTTCTTGCGTAAGCGGGGTAAACATAACCACCTCATCAATTCGGTTTAAGAACTCTGGACGTACCGATTGTTTTAACACGTTCAGCACTTCTTCTTTCGCCTCTTCTGACGCTTGTTCTATTGAGGTCGCTTGCTCGAATTTCTCCTGTATGATGTGACTACCCATGTTTGAAGTCATAATGATGATGGTGTTTTTGAAATCCGCTAAACGCCCTTTGTTATCCGTTAATCGTCCCTCATCCAATACCTGAAGCAAAATGTTAAACGTATCCGGATGGGCTTTTTCAATTTCATCTAACAATACAACAGAATAGGGTTTTCTACGTACCGCCTCTGTCAACTGTCCTCCTTCATTATAGCCCACATATCCTGGAGGTGCACCAACCAAACGACTCACACTGTGGCGTTCGCTATACTCACTCATGTCTATACGCGTCATCGCATTTTCATCGTCAAACAAATAGACCGCTAAGGCTTTGGCTAGCTCCGTTTTACCAACCCCCGTTGTTCCTAAGAATAGGAAGGAACCAATAGGTTTCTTTGGATCTTGTAAGCCCGCGCGACTTCTGCGTACCGCATCGCTAATCGCTTCAATAGCCTCCTGTTGTCCTACTACGCGTTTGTGTAACTCCTCCTCTAAGTGCAAGAGTTTTTCACGCTCACTTTGTAGCATTTTGGTTACCGGTACGCCCGTCCACTTCGCTACTACTTCTGCAATATCATCACTGGTTACTTCCTCTTTAATTAACGAATGCCCCTTCTGATTTTCCTCTAACTGCGCTTGTGCCTTTTCTAGCTCTTCTTGGGCTTCTTTTATTTTGCCGTATCTCAATTCCGCTACTTTTCCATAATCCCCCTCACGTTCCGCTTTTTCCGCTTCTAACTTAAAGGTTTCAATCTCTTGCTTACAGAATTGTACGCGGTCAACTACTTCTTTTTCTGATTGCCATTTAGCGAAAATCTCATTGCGCTCCTCTTTTATATTAGCCACTTCCAAGCCAAGCAACTTTAATTTATCCTCGTCATTTTCGCGTTTAATCGCCTCGATTTCAATTTCCAATTGCATGATTTTGCGATCTAATACATCGAGTTCTTCTGGCTTTGAGTTAATCTCCATGCGCAATTTAGCCGCTGCCTCATCCATTAAGTCAATCGCTTTATCGGGCAAGAAACGGTTGGTAATATAGCGTTCGGATAAATTCACCGCTGCAATAATAGCCTCGTCTTTGATGCGCACCTTGTGGTGAGCTTCGTATTTCTCTTTAATTCCACGTAATATCGAAATGGCACTCTCTGTATCTGGCTCATCGACAATCACCTTTTGGAATCGACGTTCTAATGCCTTGTCCTTTTCAAAATACTTTTGGTACTCATCCAGGGTTGTCGCTCCTATAGAACGCAACTCTCCACGTGCCAATGCTGGTTTTAAGATATTTGCCGCATCCATGGCACCATCACCACCTCCAGCACCAACTAAGGTGTGAATCTCATCGATAAACAAAATAATCTGACCCTCTGATGTTGTAACTTCTTTGACCACCGATTTCAATCGCTCCTCAAATTCCCCTTTGTATTTCGCACCAGCAATTAATGCACCCATATCCAAGGAGAAAATCTGTTTGTCCTTTAAGTTTTCAGGCACGTCTTGTTGTATAATACGGTGAGCTAAACCTTCAGCAATGGCGGTTTTACCCACACCAGGCTCACCGATCAACATCGGGTTGTTTTTGGTGCGTCGACTCAAGATTTGTAGCACACGACGTATTTCTTCGTCACGGCCAATGACAGGGTCTAACTTTCCTTCATACGCCAATTGTGTTAAGTTGTTGGCGTATTTATTTAGTGAATTGTATGTGTCTTCTGCAGATGCTGATGTCACACGAGCGCCATTGCGGATCTCCAGAATAGCCGCTTCCAATTGTTTTTCAGTAACACCTTGATCTTTTAGCATTTGAGCAACCGTACTCTTCGATTTGAAGATGGCCAATAGCAAGTGCTCTATAGAAACGTACTCGTCTTTCATTTTTGTTCCTATAGCTTGTGCCTCTGTCAATGCAGTTGCAGTTTCTCTGGATAGCCCAATTTGACCACCCTCAACTTTGGCAAAACGCTGTATACTCGCATCCAATGCCGCAGTAAACGCATCTAAATTAACATTGAGCTTCTTTAAAATAAATGGAGTCACATTCTCATCTACTTCTAAAATAGCCTTGAAAAGGTGCTCATTCTCGATTTGTTGCTGCCCCAAACCTTGCACAAGTACCTGTGCGCGCTGTAAGGCTTCTTGCGACTTTATTGTAAAATTATTCAAGTTCATATTTCTTTTTTTTAGTTGTTGTACTCTACTTTTTACAAGATGCGTTCCAATTCTAAATTTAAGACTTTCTGTCCAAAAAAAACACTATATTTGTATGAATTGGTGACAAAAAGTCATAAAGAGAATGGATATCGTACAATTTAACTGAAAAAATGTCTTATGAATTGGATTGAACTTACAGAAACTACTACTTTGTCGGAATTAGTAGCACATGCAACAAGTAAACCGTATATAATTTTTAAAAGTAGCCCCACCTGTTATATTAGCAAAATGGCGCTAAAAAACTTTGAGCGTTCTTTTACTAATCCAACACAAGTGGATTGCTATATGGTGGATGTGAAAAAGGATCGATTGGTTTCACTAGATATTGCGGATCGCTTTCAAGTGCAACATGAATCCCCACAGTTGCTGATCATAGCAGATGGCAAAGTGGTCTATCACACCTCCCACGAAGGAATTGATGCCGCAGCTACTGAAAAGTTACTCTTGCGTTTATAAACGACCGACAAAATATTATGTATAGGCTGTTTGTCTTATCCTGCCAATAGGGTACAATTAAAGGAGGAAGAAACATGCTTTTCAAGAAATAAAAATCATTTACATTTGAACAATAAAAAAAGGGTAACCAGAACGAGGTCACCCTTTTTTGCCTTATGACACTGCATAAAACTAGGAAACAACTTTACCTGTGTATCAAATGGGGACTTTTTGTAAAAGGCAATGACAACAAATAACTTTGATTTAGGTTGAGCAACCTAGTTTTTTTGGGTGAATCTTCTCAATCTTTGAGTGAGCAGTAGGTTTGTTGCTAAGAAGGAGCAAATTACTTTGCTTTTCCTATCGTACTGTTGGGGTATAGGCGCAGCGTATACGCTATAAAATAATCGACAATTTCACTTGCTCCTTGCTTGTCGTAGTAGGAAACAATATACTTGAGATAAGCCTCACTTGGGTGAAACTCAAAATGCAGGTTTTTGCTCAATTGTGCAAAAGATGTTTCTACCAGTTGGGGATTGTTTTGAATGGCCTTAAAGTTTAGCGGATAATCCTCGAAAATATAGCGCAAGCCATCCAAATTACCCTTCATAGGAATACTTCCATGGTTTTCACCTTCATATTGTTCATAGCGGTAGGTCAACCCTTTTAGGGAATGCTCTTGCACAAAGGTATTAAAAGCCTTAATAGCACTGTAGTGATCCTCTAAATGACCTTTGTTCTCGCTATCGCCCACTTGGGTTAAAAACAATTTACGGTGTTTAAAATCCTGCTGTTGGTTCGCTTGATACTGCTGGAGTATAAAAGTATCATCCCACCAAATACTAGGATCGTGCACAATATAAGCCTGAAACATATCCGTATAATGAAGCAAATTATGCAAGGCAGTAATTCCTCCAAATGAATGCCCAACCAGTATCGCATAACCGTTTGTTCTAAATTGCTGTTGCACAAAAGGTTTTAATTCCTCTGCTACGAATTGAAAGAATGCTGCATTACCTCCAGTTTCGCCTTTGATTTTGGCCTTTTGTTCTGCTGTCATTGTATGTTCCTTGCGCGTTGAAGGCGTTAGGTCTCGCGTGCGATTGGTATTGACTATCCCAACAACAATCATCTCCGGTATAGAAGGATAGGGGTATTTAGACAGTTTTTCAATATAGGCAGTAAAGTAGTTGAAATTGCTTTCGCTATCAAGTAAGTAAATTACCGGATAAGCTTGTGGTGTTAAGCTGCTATCCGCATAGCTCTTGGGTAAGTAGATTTGTATTTTTCGTTCTTCCCCTAATACGTCAGAGGATAATTCATACTCTTGTCCTACAACAATAGGTGTTTGTGCATTAGTGAAAGTAGAAGTAAAGGCTAGGCTACCCACACACAACATACGCAAAAGCAATAATTTCATTCTTTATCTTTATTTGTTACAATAAGCAAAGATAATTGTTTATATTTATTCTAAATAAATAAGTGAATAAAATCTAGTCTAAGCGGTAGCGCAGGGTAGTATGAACAGGTTCAAATTCTTGTTCCACATAAAGTTTTAGTGCTTCGGTGTTTTGTTTGAGCACCATAAGCTCGATATAATCTACCTTTTTCTGGGATGCCCATGCTTTTACAGCCTGTATGAGTTGTTTGCCTATTCCTCGATTGCGATAGGCTTCTTCCACATACAGATCGGCAAAGTTGAGATAGCGGTGGGAAACGAAGCATTCGTAGGGCAGGGTGCGCTCAATAAATAGGGCTGTCATGCCAACCAGATGGTCTTGGTCCACCGCAAGGATAAACGTACTTTCATCGTCCTCAATGGTTTCTTGTAAAAAAGAAAGCGCTGGGAAATCGGCTTTAAAAGAATAGGGCTGATGGCGTTGCAAATCTGCGAATTGCTTTTGGTAGAGCAATTGAAGGGCTGCCATGTCTTCTACGACGGCTGGACGAATAATCATGATTTATTTTTGTTTTAAATGTACAGTAAAATTTAGAATACCACAGAATCATACCCGTATTTATTGACCCAAGTCAAGAATTATAAGGGAAGAGAACACTACCTTTGTCACATGAATTTAATTGCCATATTAAAAAAAATAAAACCTTTTATACGACCGTATCGCAGCTTAGTGATTGGAACACTACTGTTAACTGCCATCGGTTCCATTGCCGTTCAAGTCAATGCCTTAGTGCTGCGCCATTTGGTCGATGCATTAAGTGCAGTGGTCAACCATGACCAAACAGAAGCCTGGGGATTTCAAGTCTTGCTTTGGTGTAGCCTTATTCTGATTATCAAAGAAATCGCCTTTAGCTGTATTCAATTTGGACAGCGCTTTTTTGGTGAAAAATTGCGAATTTATACCTCACGCGATATTTCTCAACTTGTTGTGGAGCGAATTTTGACCTTTAAAATGGCGTTTTATACCTCCGAAGAAAATGACAGTGGAAAGTTGCAAACGCGTATCGATCAAGGAATTAGTAGTATCACTCGTTTAGTACAAAATTTCTTTATCGATATCTTACCCTTATTTGCCAATGCGATTGTTGCGCTCTTTTTCATTTATTCCGCTAATGTATATGTAGGAATGGTCAGTACAGCAATGATTCCCCTGTATTTTTATGTCAGTCAAAATCAAGCCAAAAAACTAAAAGGATACAGACGTAAAATGAGGAGTTATCGCGAGAATAAAAACAACGGTATTATCTCGTTGATCAATTCCATTACCGTGATCAAATCCTTTGTTCGCGAACCTTTAGAATCGCAGAAACACCAGGATATTCAAGTGGATATGACTGAGAATCAATTGCATACTCGAAGGATGAGTTTTGTGTTTGATGCCGTAAAGAGCTTTATCGAACAATTTGGCCTTGTCGTTGTGATTCTGCTAACCGCTTATTTTGTCCTACAAGGACAAATGAGTGTTGGAGCCATCATGTTTCACGTGCTATTGTTTAACAACGTAACGGCGCCTATCCGGCAACTACACCGCATTTACGACGATGTTAACGATGCAATGATCTATTCTGAAAGCTTCTTTGAAATTATCGAAGCCAACGAAGTAGAAAGCTCAGGGACCTATATTCCCCAAAAAATTAAGGGTCGTATCGAATTGAAACAGGTGTCCTTTCACTATCCAAATGGCACACGCGCTTTAAAAGAGGTGTCTATGCTAATCGAACCCAATAAAACAACCGCTTTAGTCGGTTTGAGTGGAGCAGGGAAGAGCACGGTGATCAATTTATTGGACAAGTTTTATGAACCTAGTCATGGGCAGATTCTCTTGGATGGCATAGATCTCAAAGAATACGATACCAAAGAGTTGCGCAAGCACATCGGACTTGTTTTGCAAAAAAATCATATTTTTCAAGGCAGTATAGCAGAAAATATCCGCTATGGCGATGAAAACGCTTCCTTTGAGGATGTGGTAGATGCTGCAAAAAAAGCATATATACACGAGCAAATTGTCGATTTGCCACAAGGCTATGAATCCGATGCCCGTTTGTTATCAGGCGGACAACAACAACGCATCGCCATTGCGCGTCTATTCCTCAAAGATCCCGCCATTATCTTTTTAGATGAACCAACAGCTAGTTTAGACGCTATCGCAACCGAACAAATTAAACGAAGTTTAGACGCCATCAAACAAAATAGAACCGTAATCATCGTTTCCCATAGCATCTCTCAAATTATTGATGCACACAATATTGTGGTTATGGAGAAAGGACAAGTCGTTGAAAGTGGCGTTCACGAAGTCTTGTACGACAATAAACAAACCTATTATGAAATCTTCTCTGCCATGGCGAATAGTTTGAATCTTGAAAAAATCTCACAAACGTTACATGAGGGTTAGATTGGTTTGCAGTTAACGGTTTACGAGGAATTCTCGGATAAAAAGGTTTGGTCTTTTGTAGATTAAACCTTTTTTTTGTTCGTCGCTCTTTGCTCTTTGCTCTTTGTTCGTTGCTCTTTGTTCGTTGCTCTTTGCTCGTTGCTCGTTGCTCTTCGTTCGATGCTCTTTGTTCGTTGCTCTTTGTTCGTTGCTCTTTGCTCGTCGCTCGTTGCTCTTTGTTCGTCGCTCTTTGTTCGTTGCTCTTTGCTCGTTGCTCTTTGCTCGTTGCTCTTTGCTCGTTGCTCTTTGCTCGTTGCTCTTTGCTCGTTGCTCTTTGCTCGTTGCTCTTTGCTCGTTGCTCTTTGCTCGTTGCTCTTTGCTCGTTGCTCTTCGTTCGATGTTCTTCGTTCGATGTTCTTCGTTCGATGTTCTTCGTTCGATGTTCTTCGTTCGATGTTCTTCGTTCGATGTTCTTCGTTCGATGTTCTTCGTTCGATGCTCTTCGTTCGATGCTCTTCGTTCGATGCTCTTCGTTCGATGCTCTTCGTTCGATGCTCGTTGTAAAGCACAATTATCTTACAAATGAAGAAACTAAACAAACCGTGCAAATCGTAGCGTAGCGTAGATTCATCGAACACCAAAACCAATATAAACATTGTACTCACCACTTACCATTCACCACTTACCATTCACCACTCACCACTTACCATTCACCACTTACCACTCACCAATTTTTTGACCTAAGTCAATGTTTTTGATCGGAGGGAACTAGAACTTTGTTCCAGTAAAAAATACAACATATGAATAGCAAGTATTACAAGTACGTGAATACCTTATTTGTTGTCATTCCGATGACGTTAATTATGGCATTTGTAGGGTTAATTCGAAATTATGGATTTCAAGAAGGGTGGTTTTTTCTGTTTTTAAAAGCCTGGAGTGTGATGTTACCCGTAGCCTATGGATCGGCTTTTGTCATTATCCCCAGAGCGAGAAAATATGCAGAACAATTAATTAAAAAATAAAATGGAAGATACACTACAAGAATTTGGAAAAACGAGTCAAGAAAGAGTAGAACGCGCGTTGAGTTTCCTAAAAGTAGGCAAAGGAGTTTTAGTATTAGACGATAAAGATAGAGAAAATGAAGCTGATGTTGTTTTTTCAGCTCATTTGATGTCGGAGCAAGACATGGCTTTAATGATTCGCTATTGCAGCGGTGTTATTTGCTTGTGTTTAACCAATGAAAAAGCCGACGCCTTGGATTTGCCTTATATGGTTAGCGAAAATACCAGTCAGTTTCAGACGCCTTTTACCGTAACAATTGAAGCCGCGAAAGGAGTAACCACTGGTTTATCAGCTGCGGACCGCCTGACCACTGTGCGTGCGGCAAGCAATAAAAACGCAAAGCAATCGGACTTATCCAAGCCAGGACATATCTTCCCCTTGCGTGCAAAAAATGGAGGCGTATTAGAGCGAAACGGTCATACTGAAGCCAGCGTAGACCTCATGAAATTAGCTGGTTTACCACCTGAAGCAGTGCTCTGTGAACTTATGAATGACGACGGTACTATGGCTCGACTTCCACAAGCTATTGACTTTGCTGTAGAACATAAAATGACGGTACTTACCATTGCTGATATTGTGTATTATCGTACTTTTGTAAGTGAAAAATAAAGAAAATGAAGCAGTTAATCGCCTATATCCAAGAGCGAATTGAAGTAACAGAAGATGAACTGGATGTGATTCTTTCCTTTTTTTAACTATGAAAAACTCAAAAAAGGAGAACAACTAAATGCGGGTGTGGGTCAAACACAGAAATTGTACTTTGTGTGTAAGGGGTGTTTGCGCGTTTTCTATATCAATGAAGCAGGACAAGATACCACGCGTTTCTTTGCCTTTGAAAACCAATTCGCTACTACTTTAGTTAGCTTTATTCAGGGAAATAGTGCGGAAGAATATATGCAAGCCCTTGAAGACAGTGACGTCTACGTCATTGCTCATCACGAATTTTATCAGCTCTTGGAATTGCTGCCCCAATGGGAAAAATTCTATCGCAAGTATTTGGAGTTTGCCTATATTAACAATACGAGTCGATTGTTTGCCATGGTAACCATGGATGCAGGCACGAGATACCAAAATCTATTGTCCCAAAGTCCACAAATTGTACAGCGATTGCCAAACAAAATTGTCGCTTCCTACCTTGGCGTCTCTCAAGAAACACTGAGTAGAATTAAATCCAAAGGGTAAGCGAGGCCAGTTATTCGCGTATGAACTGTTGAACAACACAAAGGGAAGTGAATATCCATCACTTACTGCAACCAAAAAAATAATTTTAATCCTTTAATTTCCTAGTTTATCCTTGAGTCATCAGGGATAAACTATTTTTTGTACAAATGAGAAATGCCTTACAGTCGTTTAAACTCCCCTTAGCACCACAAAGCGTACCTTTGCATTAGGCAGACAAAAAAGAGGAAAAGCAGCTACTTTCCCTCTTTTTCTTTCTAACCTAATTCTTGTGTATTGAATAATTTGAGATGCGTTCTATTCAAATAGTAATATGAAGATAGTAAAAATTATTCTTCAATATTATTTTCTTGGATTAATTTTTTTGCTAGATCGAGATCTTTCTCTTCGACAAGCACGTGAACAGCCTTGCCTAAAGTGCCGTAACCCGCACCACGACCAGCTTCAATATCATCGCGAATGATATAGGCTATATTGTTCTCTTCTAGTAAGTTTCTAACGGCTAAGACCATAATTTCGCTTCCGGCAAATACTTGTTTGTGTTCCATATGTTGCTTTTTTTATTTAAAAATACACTTTTTCGATCATATAAAACCTATTTGCTTTACTTTTTTTACCTTTTTATCCCGAGGATAACGGATAAATGAAGGAGAAAGTCTTAATTTTACTTGTTGTAAAGCCTAAGACTATGTACAACTTAAAAATAGACTACGCAGAAGGAGCGCATCCAGCTATTCTCGATAAATTACTAGAAACAAATTTTATTCAACAAAACGGTTATGGTTCAGATGAGTACACGCTAGAAGCTCAGTCCATTCTGCGCAGTAAAATCAATAAACCAGCTGCTGAAATTTACTTTGTATCGGGGGGAACACAAGCCAATCTATTGGTTATATCTGCTCTATTACGTCCACATGAAGCGGTGATTAGTGCCAGTACAGGACACATTTACGCCAATGAAACGGGAGCGATCGAAGCCACCGGACACAAAGTGATTCCCATAGATAGCAAGGATGGAAAAATTACACCTACTCAAATTGAACAGACCTTGGCACAGTTTCAATTGCGCCCTCATGTGGTCAAACCCAAAGTGGTGTATATCTCCAATACGACTGAATTTGGAACCATTTATTCTGAAAGTGAATTACAAGGGATTTCCGATTGCTGTAAATCCAATGGATTGACGCTCTTTATGGATGGCGCACGATTAGGACATGCACTAACCGCAACAAATAACGATCTGACCCTCGAAAAAATAGCCAATTTAGTGGATGTATTCTATATTGGTGCAACAAAAAATGGTGCCCTTTTTGGAGAAGCAATCATTTTTTCTAACCCCCTTTGTGCGGTTGACTTTGACTATAATCTCAAACAAAAAGGAGCCCTCTTAGCAAAAGGAAGAGTATTGGGAATCCAGTTTCTATCGCTCTTTCAAGATGATTTGTACTTCAAATTAGCCAAAGAAGCCAATGAAATGGCAATGAAATTAGCGCGTGCATGTAAAGATAGGGGATTTACTTTTTTAGTAGAACCCATGAGCAATCAGATTTTCCCTATTTTACCACTTAGCTTGATTCAACGCTTACAAGAGCGTTTTGACTTTTATGTGTGGAGACCGATCAACGCTGAATTTGCTGCTGTTCGCTTGATTACCTCCTGGACAACGGACGAATTGATGTTAGATGTATTCATTTCTATGCTGGAGGAAGAGTAAGATGGAGCATATTTTTATTACCGATTTAGACGGAACCTTACTTCAAAGTAATGGGTTCTTGAGTGTGGAAAGCGAAGAAGTACTCAACCAACTGGCATTGACCCAACACAAAATTGCTTTTGCAACCGCACGTGGGTTAACTAGCGCACAAAAAGTGATTCATCACATAGGGTGGAACTTTCCAGTATTGCTGAATAATGGTGCTGTTATTTACGATTGGCAACGCCAAAAAGTACTGAAAATTAACGGGATTGCCCCACAACTGATTCAAATGATCCTCGAATTAGGCTCAGCACATGGGCTTTCTCCCTTGATTTTTACGCTAAACGAAAAATTCGAAGAGGGGATTTTCTACCAACAAAATCCAAGTAAAGGCTTGCACTATTTTATGGGCATGCGACCCAACGACCCTCGTTTTGTGGAAGTTGAAAACATAAGTGATGCGCTAATAACAGCAGATACTCAAGGACTTGTGCTCATGTTTATTGATAGCTATGAGGCGTTAGTCCCCTTAAAATTATATCTACAAGAACAAGCCGCTAATCAAGTAAATTGCCTTCTACTTAAAGATCAATATATCCCTGATCAATTTGTTTTGGAAATTTCAAGTACCACTGCAACAAAAGAACACGGAATTGCTTACCTCATACAAGAATACAACCTTAAACCAGAGCAATTGCACTTGTTTGGCGATAATTTAAACGATCAAGGGATGTTGGCCTTACCTGCTAATACCTATGCCGTTAGCAACGCACATCCCGCAATTTTAGCACAAGCCACTCACGTGATTCCGTCTAACGATCAAAGTGGAGTAGCCCAAACCATACAACACATCATTAGTCGTGAAGAAAAACGATAAATAAAAAAGTATATGGCCTAAGAAATAGTGTTGTAGTGGAAATTATACTATTCCCCATTTTTTTTATACCTTCGGCTTTTCTTTGTTTAAGCGAGAACAAGAAGAAATAAACACAATAAACCAAACTATAAAACCTAAAAAATATAGATTCATGAAATTAGCTAGTATCAACAATGGCACAAGAGATGGACAATTAGTCGTTGTAACAAGAGATTTGACAAAAGCAGTTGCAGTAAGCGATATTGCCACTACAATGCAAGAGGCACTAGATCAATGGGAAACGAAAGAAGCGCTTCTTAAGGAAGTATATGAAAATCTAAATGCAGGAAAACTATCTAATACAATTGATTTTACAACCGCTAAAGTAATGGCGCCAATTCCGAGAGCCTATCACTGGGCAGATGGAAGTGCCTATGTAACTCACGTAGAATTAGTACGTAAAGCCAGAAATGCAGAGTTGCCTGAGTCGTTCTGGACAGATCCTTTGATGTATATGGGAGCATCGGATGCCTTTATTGGTGCTACAGATGATATTGAAATAGAAAAAGAAGAGTGGGGAATTGACTTCGAATCTGAGGTAGCTGTAATCACAGACGACGTACCTCCAGGAGTAGATGCACAAACGGCTCTACAACACATTAAATTAATCACCATCTTAAATGATGTATCGTTGAGAAATTTAATTCCGGCCGAACTAGGTAAACAATTTGGATTCTACCAATCTAAACCATGGACAGCTTTTGCACCAGTGGTTGTTACACCAGATGAATTAGCAGGTGATTGGAAAGAAGGGAAATTGCATTTGCCTTTACACTCTACACTAAATGGAGCCTTAGTAGGTTCGCCAAACGCAGGTGTAGATATGACCTTTAACTTCGGACAATTGATTGCCCATGCAGCGAAAACACGTTCGTTAATGGCGGGAACTGTTATCGGTTCAGGAACTGTTGCTAATCAAGGAAGCCCTACAGGATCAAGCTGTTTAGCAGAAGTAAGATGCTTAGAAACTATAAAAGATGGAAAACCAAGTACCCCATTCATGCAATTCGGTGATCGTATCGAAATTGAAATGATGGATAAAGAAGGTAAAACAATCTTCGGTCGAATCAATCAAGTAGTAAAAGAATATAAAAAGTAGTGTAGCACAAAGTGCCACGCTCAGCGCAAAAAAGGAATGAACAGTCTCACCGTTCATTCCTTTTTTTATTTATCCTAGTTCCTAATCCCCTTCAATTGAGTCAACCCTATGCACGGTTGAGTATCTTATTTTATGCGTTTGAGTGTTGTTTTTTACTGATGTACGAGAATAAATCGTACTCTTGTGTAGGTTAAAACTTGTGAAGGAAATAAAAATAGACGTTAAGTTGTTTCGTTTGAGAGTCATTTTTGATATAAAATGGTTGAGTTAAATTTTATTTGATTCTCTTTCTTAAGTAAAAACGTATATTTTCTTTTACTAGGTTAGTAATTGATAAGGTGAATGAGAAGAACAAACTTGTAATGAGTTTGTTCTTTTTTTTTGGGTGTTTTTCAAAACAATTTCTGCATTTCATTTCGTACTTTTGAAAGCAATACATAAGGAAAAGAAAGATGAAACTAATTTTTGCTTCAAACAATAAGAATAAAATCAAAGAGATCAGAAATCAACTACCAGCGTCTATCGAGATATTGAGTTTAGAGGACATTGGTTGTATGGTTGATATTCCAGAAACCGCGGACACAATAGAAGGAAATGCGTTGCTCAAAGCCGATTATATCAAAAGGCATTACGGATTCAATTGTTTTGCGGATGATTCTGGACTCGAAGTCGATGCTTTAGGGGGAGCCCCTGGTGTGTATTCAGCGCGATATGCAGGAGAAGAAAAGAACGATCAAGCCAATAACGAAAAGTTGCTAGGTGAATTAGCCGACAAAACAAATCGCAAAGCCAATTTTAAGACAGTAATTGCCCTGCATTACAACGGAGAACAGCACCTGTTTACAGGAGTAATACCAGGTGAAATCTTGCTAGAACAACAAGGGGAAGGCGGATTTGGTTATGATCCTCTATTTCAAGCAGAAGGTATGAGCAAATCATTTGCCGAATTGACTTTAGAAGAAAAAAATGCAGTTAGCCACAGAGGAAAAGCAGTGGCACAGTTGGTGGCATTTCTCAAAAACAAAGAAGACTAAGGGGCTTTGAGGCAAGTCCAAACAAGGAAAAATCAAAAGAGGACGGAAATTTGTATTCCTTTCCAAAAAATATGCAAAGCGATCCTATTATCTATTTTTCTGTTTTAACCGTTTATGAATCAGTATATTAATTATTAGTACTAATGATAAATGGATACATTGACCCAAAGAAATGAGGAGAGAATAGAGAAGAACAGCAAAAGTTAAACGTAAAAAAGTTTTGTAGTCTTATAGAATACTATAAATTTGATTAATTTTGCAGTCATTTTAATACAATAAAGAGACAAAATAACAACTATGATACTATCAATTGTTGGATATGGAGATCCTGTTTTGCGCAAAGTAGGAGAAGACATCACCAAAGATTATCCAAACCTAGACGAATTAATTGCTAATATGTACGATACGATGTATTCCGCTAGTGGAGTTGGATTAGCAGCGCCTCAAGTGGGATTGCCCATTCGTTTATTCGTAGTTGATTGTGCACCATTTGCAGAATTAGAAGATAATACAGCAGAAGAAAAAGCGTTTTTAAGTACCTATAAAAGAACCTTTATCAATGCTAAAATCATAAGTGAAGAAGGAGCGGAATGGTCTTTTAACGAAGGTTGTTTAAGTATTCCCGATGTACACGAAGCTGTTGTGCGTAAAGAGCAAATTGTAATTGAATATTATGATGAAACCTTTACTAAATACACGGAAACCATTAACGGATTGGCAGCACGTGTCATTCAACACGAATACGACCACATCGAGGGAATCTTATTTACAGACAAGCTTTCAAGCTTAAAAAAGAAATTAATCGCAAAGCGATTAAAAAATATTATGGAAGGCAAAGTGTTTACCGACTATAAAATGAAATTTGCTGCTAAAAAAGGTAGATAAAAAGTTGGAAATTAAGAACTAATTAAGATATTTGTTACAAAAGAAAAATTTTAGAAAATGAGTTTAGAAAAAGTATTAGCTATTTCTGGTAAACCAGGATTATTTGAGTTAATTGTTCAAACACGCACAGGATTTATCGCAGAATCATTAGTTGACGGGAAAAGAAGTACAGTAGGATTAAAAAACAACGTTAGTTTATTATCTGAAATATCAATATACACGCACGAAGGAGAAGTTAAACTTTTTGACGTATTCAAAAATATAGCGACAAAAGAAAACAACGGAGAAGCAATTTCACACCGTGTTTCTGATCCTGAATTAGTAGCCTACTTCCAAGAAGTATTACCTAATTACGACGCAGACCGCGTGTACAACTCTGATATTAAAAAAGTAATCAACTGGTATAATATCGTACAAAAAAGAGGATTAATTCAAGAAGCTTTCCAAGAAGCTGTTGAAGAAAGCAAATAAGAAAAAAGAATAGATAAAAAAGCTCGTTAGTTAACGGGCTTTTTTTAGTTTTATAAGCAAATATAACCAAGCCAAATGCATACACAAGAAGAAAAACTAGTAGCTGTTGGACGATTGCTCACCATCATGGATGAGTTAAGAGTACAATGTCCGTGGGATAAGAAGCAAACTTTCGAATCACTGCGTTCCTTGACCATTGAAGAAGTTTATGAATTAGCCGATAGTATTTCCAGTGGAGACACCCAAGAAATGCAAGGTGAATTAGGCGATTTGCTGATGCACATTGTCTTTTACGCCAAAATTGGAAGTGAGAAAGGGCTGTTTGATGTAAAAACTATTGCAGATGGAATTTGTGATAAATTAATCTATAGGCATCCGCACATTTATGGAGATGTAAAGGTGTCCAATGAGCAAGAAGTCTTGCAAAATTGGGAAGAACTAAAGCTAAAAGCAGGGCGAAAATCCGTTCTAGAAGGTGTACCCACGAGTTTACCTGCCATCATAAAAGCCCTACGCATGCAAGAAAAAGCAAGTGGAATTGGATTTGATTGGAGTGATAAAGCCGATGTATGGGCCAAAGTAGAAGAAGAAATACAAGAGTTTAAAGTTGAAGAACAAGCGGGAAATAAAGCCTTGATGGAAAAAGAATTTGGCGATATTCTCTTCTCTTTAGTGAATTACGCCCGATTTGTAGGTATCGATCCTGAACACGCCTTGGCTCAAACCAACCAAAAGTTTTTATCGCGTTTCCAACTGATGGAAGACCTCATTCAAACAGACCAAAAGGAACTCCCTCAGATGAATCTCGAACAAATGGACGTCTATTGGGAAAAAGCCAAGCAATTAACACAACCTAAGACGAAGTAAGATCGCTTGCATAAAGTAGGCCATGGAGGAAGAAAAGCGCAGCAGAACTGTTGCGCATTTGTGCTGTGTCTATCTCTAGATTACACATACAAAGAATACTTTTGACTATTTAGTTTTTGAAACCATTCCGTGCGAAGCTATACGCAAAATAAAGGTGGGTGATGTCACTTTTAGGAATTCAAATCAGAGTGAAGTTGAACCTCAAGTGAGCGTTTGCGAACAACGAATAAAACCCGATCAAACGAAATTCAATGCTTTTATCTAGGTAATAGAAGATTTTCTACTGAATATGACTTGATATATTATTTAGAATAAAACTAAATCAATGAGTTATAATTAGTTATTTGTTAAAGTTAAAAGGGTTTTATTGTTTTGTTGTAATTGTTTAGAAAAATTGGCAAAAATATTTTAAGGTTTTGACATCCAATTTATTTGACCTATTTTGCACCGCAAATCAACATAGAGGTCCCCACTTCGAAACGAATGGTCTAGATAGTATGACTCCTAATGGGATCTTAAAATAAAAAAACAAACAATAAAAATCAAATTGGACAAGTAGCCCGTCTAGATTTTATGGTAAAAAAGAAAGCCAACTCCGCGAGTTGGCTTTTTAATTTGTCATGATCATCCCCAATCTACCTTAGAGTTTGTAGTGGAAAGACAGGGTGACAATTCGACTATCTAAGTCGTACTCTTGCTTAATCCTCGAATCAAAATTAGTCCCCATCAGGGTAAAGTGATTTGTTTTTAATACATCAGAAAGAGCTAGTTTTACACTTCCTTTTTCTTGTAGTATTGTTTTAGAAGCGCCAATAGACAAATCAAAATATCCTTCTCTTTTGTATAAACCAATATTCGATTTGGAAAAATACTGCGCATTGACCTCTGCTTTTATTCCTTTAGGTAGCGTAAAACTATTTTGAGCATTGAGTGTAAATGCAACTTGCTTGCTGTCAATGCTTGTTTCTTGGTATGTTCCTTTATATTGATTGTTAAATAAGTTAAACATACTGCTCATGGTCCAAAAGTCTGTAGGGTTTAGGGTAGCTGTTAGGGTAGCGCCATAGTGGTATGACTTACTTAAGTTTTCAAGTGTTTTAACTAAAATCGTTTGATTTTGCTCGTAGGTGTAAACTTGGGTCATCACGTCTTGGGTTCGACTAAAGTAAAGCGTAGCAATAAGGTAATTACTCCACATATAGCCTACTTCTGTAGCATGAGTAAGTTCAGGCTTTAATCGAACATTTCCCTGCCAATAGTTAAAGGGATCGTTGTAGAAGCGAAAGGGGTTTAAGTCAAAATGACTCGGTCTATTGATTCGCTTACTGTATGAGGCGTAATAACTATGTCCCTGATCTGTTTCATATTTGATAGACGCACTGGGAAACAAGTTGTTGTAATCGGTTTGGTGTTGTTCACCTGTTGTTTTCTGATGAATATCGCGCTCAGTATACTCGTTGCGCAAGCCCATTTGAATTTGCCAATGTGCTGTGGCTAGCTTATAGTTGATATAGGCAGCGTGAATTTGCTCCTTATACTCATACTGGTTGGTAGTTTCGGGATCTACAATCCAATGGTCGCCTTCTTCTACGTGATATACAGAAGGATTGTTGTTGGACTTTACCGTTGATTTCCAACCTGTTTCTATCGTATGTTGCTCAGTAAACGGAATTGTAAAATCGAGCTTCCCATTGAAAACGCGTAGTGTAGAAGGGATTTCTCCCTTTCGATTGGCGTAACGTTCAGCTGTGGAAATCAAAGGAGTTTGTAGCTGGCGCTGTTTAGAATTAAACTTTGAACGCTCGTACTCCACATCTACATCCATCACTGTTCCTTGTTCTGAAAACGCATGGGTTCCATGTAGGCTGTAGGTGTAATCATACCAATGCTCTAGATTGTAATTATCCGTCCCAATCGAAGAATACAAGCTCGAAATAGGAGCGTAGATTTGACTTATTCCGGCGGATTTGTTTTCATAACGCCCAATCTTGGCATCAACGACTAGGCCGATAGAGGTTTTGGGCGTTAGCTGATAATCGGTTCCCAATTTGAAATTGTTGGACGTCAAAGGTTCACTCGTTTTGTATTGTTGGTGGGTATGTCGAAGAGGAGTAGTGGGGGATGCCGCATCAAAAAAGTCTTGATCAAAGGTCTTGCGCTCTTCTTCTCCTCTAAAGGTGTGAGTGTAATCCCCATATACGCGCCAAGCTTGGTGAGCGTAATTGAGCGTAAATCCCGTGTTCATACGATTCTTGCGTCCTCGACCTCCACTGGCAAAAACACTGCCATTTATCCCGTCTAAGAGACTTGTCTTGAGTACAATATTGATGATCCCCGCTTGACCAGCAGCATCGTACTTGGCTGAAGGATTGGCGATAATCTCTATGTTCTTTACTACAGCCGAATTGGTCGAACGCAGTAAATTTGCTAATTCTTTGGAAGATAGCGAACTCAACTTACCATTGATCATCACACTAACCCCTTGCTTGCCGCGAAGCGATAATTCGCCATCCTGGGATACAACAACACCCGGTGCACGACCCAATACTTCTAAAACTGTACTACCTTCGGATAACACACTGTGCTCAACACTGAACACCATCTTATCTGCCTTTTGTTGAAAAACAGGTCGATTCACACGGATCACAACTTCTCCAAGATCGGTACTCATTGCGTTGTACATACTGTCTAATTGTGCTTCTGTCTGCGCAAATACAGGCAAACTACAACAACTAAGCAATAAAAAATAGATGCGATTCTTCATTTCTATAGCGGGTTTTTAGCTTATAATAGTTAGATTGTTATTTAGATCAATTAAAAATAATATTCATTGTTCGCAAATATAGAATTATTTAGAATGATTTTAAGTAATTTTTGAGATTATTTACAACAGCTTGATCGTTAGTATTTTGTCAACGCGAAATTGTTATCTTCGTGTAAAAAATCTTTTAAAAATAGGTAGTTGAGCAATATATGCAAATCCCATACGCATAAAATGATGGGGCTATCTAAAAAAAAAGTAATTTTACTAATCACAAAAAACGAAATAAAATGACACATTTAAAAGTTGGCGATCAAGCGCCAAATTTTGTTGGTATAGATCAAGAAGGAGTAAAACATGAATTGAGTGATTACAAAGGCAAGAAGCTAATCCTCTTTTTTTACCCAAAAGCAAGTACACCAGGTTGTACAGCGGAAGTGTGTAACTTAAGAGATAACTATCAGGTGCTAAAAGAAAAGGGGTATGAACTGTTGGGGGTAAGTGCAGATTCAGCAACAAGACAGCAAAAGTTTATTGATAAAAACAAGTTGCCTTTTCCTTTGTTAGCCGACGAAAGTAAAGAAGTACTCCACGCCTTTGGCGTTTGGGGGCCTAAGAAATTCATGGGAAGAACCTATGACGGTATTCATCGCATGACATTTGTTATAGACGAAAATGGAGTGATCGTCCAACTAATTGAAAAAGTAAAAACAAAAGATCACGCGGCTCAAATCTTAGAGTCGTAAACCAAAGAGCGCTTAAACGCTCTTTTTTGCTTGTTTTAAAATTGTATATGAAAGAAAAGAAACTAAACAAACGCGAGTTGTTCTTATTTAAAGCATACTCCTCCATAGCAGATCAAGATTTTGAAGTGCTTTATCAGCAGCATGGACTAGCGTCAGAAAAACAGTGGAAAGACTTTATCTATTGGGCTTTACTAGTCTGTGGAATCGGATTTTTAGTCAGTGGCATCGTATTTTTCTTTGCGTTTAACTGGGATCATATGCCCGTAACAGTCAAGTTTTCACTAGTGGGGCTAGGCATTGTGCTAAGTGGCTATTTTGCTATTACTCCCCGTGTGAATGAGTCTGTCAACAAAATAAGTCTGTTGGCAACCACCGTGTTAATTGGCGTATTGCTGGCTGTTTTTGGACAAACCTACCAAACCGGTGCCAATGCTTATGATTTGTTTTTAACCTGGTTGATCGTTGCAACGCCCTTAACTCTTGTGGGTCAATCGACCTATCAATGGCTGTTTTTCAGTATTTTGGCCAATACAACTCTTATTTTAGCTTGTGTTCAACGCCTACAGGTGGATTCCATTTTTGTCGGTATTCTCCTTTTACTCCTCTTAAATGTAGTGCTATTATTCCTTCCTTTGTGTAAGGTATTATACCGAAATTTCGAGATAGGGAATAGCTATACGCAGATTCAATCCGTTGCTATGTACCTCTTAGCAACTGTAGGATTTGGCTGTTGGCTATTTACAAATGACAGTAGTTATCGCCCAGAAGAACTGACAGGAGCACTTTGGACTTTATTGCTCTCCCTAGGTCTTATCGGGGGTGGATTGGTGTTGGGGTGGATGAGAAAGCAAATTTACTTGTTTTCTTATGCCCTAATAGCAGCAATAAGCGGTGGACTCATGTTGTGGATGAAGCTCTTTAAAGATAGTTCAGAAGGACTCCTCGTCTATATGTTATACGCAATTGGCGGTATATTCTTTATTATTAAAATGGTATCAACCAAATCAAAAGAGTGGAAGCATGAAAACTAATTCGTGGAGAGACTTGATGCATCAAGTAAAAGAACAAGGCGTAGTCGTTGAGGAACAATTGACCGCTCGAATAGAAGAGGAGCACTCCATCAAATATGTGTTTCTCAAAATTGTTGCTATTGTTGGTAGCCTCTTGGCTATGGGGTTTTTTTTCGGATTCCTCTTTCTAACTATTGGCGATGGGCTGGGGTTTGCAGCCTTTGCCCTCTTTGGTACGCTCTTATATGCGCTTAGTTTTTTAGGCAATAAAAAGAGTGAACCCGCTTTGAGAGATGGCGTTTTTGTAGCTACCTATTGTAGCGCTTTCGCTTGTTTTCTAGCGGCTTTCTTCGATTTGCAAACAAGCGATTCCGTTAATTGTCTGGTTGTACTGCTATTAAGTGCCGTTGGACTAGTCGCCTTTAAAAGCAAGATTATTCAGTTTTTATCTGTTTTAGGGGGGTACTACGGATTGATTTACCTGTTGAAATTTAACCACCTAGGCTATATGGCTCTTGCTTTGTTTTGGGTTGTCCTAGTTGGCGTATTCCTGCTTTTTACAAAGGAATTACAACTCAAAATCAAAGGGACGTTTTTCGCCCAAAAACACACAGCCTTGACCAATGCCCTGTTTTGTATTCTCTTTTTTGAAGTAATGCTAGATAATTTAGCGTTAATTCAACCTTCAAGTTGGATCAATCACACGAGATACGTCGAGTTTAACCTGATCGGTAATCGCTTCTACCTCGCTTTTGTTGGAGTGATACTCTTGGGATTGACGTATTTTACCATAAAGCAAATTGGACGAAACATTCCGTTTAAACAACCCAATCTCCTCTCAGGTGGATGCGCCCTCTTTATCTTGAGCCTTGCCTTTTTTATGCACGGATTTGGCATGTCTTTAGCCATCAGTATTTTTCTATTGGTATGGGCCTATCATTTTCGCTTTCAAAAAGGAGTCGTCGTCGCTATAGTGATGTTGCTGTCTTCCCTTGTGTGCTATTACTATTATTTGCAAGTAAGCTTACTTGTAAAATCCCTCATCCTTATGGGGTGTGGACTGTTGTTTATGAGTGTATTTGTAATTTATAATCGGTTAAATCGTGAAAAATAAGAGAAATATTGTAGTGGTGGTAACCCTTGTTTTGTTTGGTGTATTCTTCTTGAGAGCAATACAACAGAAAGAACAAACCATCAAAGAAGGCCGATTAGTGCTGTTCGAATTGGCTCCTGTTGATCCGCGATCGTTAATGCAAGGCGATTATATGCAGCTTAATTATGCGATTAACGAACAATTGCGCGCATCAGGAATCGATCGAACCACCCTCAACAAACGCGGCTTTGTTATCGTCAGCCTCGACCAACAACACAGAGCAACGTTTAAGACAATTAGCAGTAAAAGCCTAGCGGAACTGCCGCTTGGTGATTCACTCCTCCCAGTAAAATACTTCAATTGGGACGGATTCACTCTATCCGTGGGTGCAGAAAGCTATTTCTTCCAAGAAGGGAAAGATACCCTTTTTGACCGTGCAAAATACGGCGGATTACGTATAGATTCAGAGGGAAATAGCGTGTTAATCGGACTGTATGACGAAGAATTAAAAATAATAGAATAACAAGAAAAAATGAAAAAATTAGGATTGGGAATTGCAGTAGTATGTGCTTTGATTACTGCAGGATGTAAGAGTCAAGCTGTGCAAAGCGAACAAAATCAAAGCCAAATGACAACACCTACCAAGACGTTTGAAATCGAAGGAGAATGGGTATTAATTGATATGAAATCCCACTATATGACTGATGAAACACTAGAGGATCTGTTCCCAGTAAAAATACCTTTCATGGTTGTTGATGCCAAAGAAATGATGATTTACGGTAACAATGGTTGTAATGTGTATCGCGGACCGATCAAGCAGCTAGATGAGCAGCGCTTTATTCTAGACAAAGGCGTCGCCTCCACCTTAAAGTATTGTTCAGGGGTGAAACAAACCGTATACATGCAAGTACTAGGGGAAGTAAAAGAGTATAAAGTTGAAAATGATACGCTTTTGTTACACTCAAAAGACGAAAAAGTATATTTAAAATTTAAGAAAAGTAAATAACTTCGTCTATTTTGTTAATATTTAAATTATATTTTTATTTCCTGTCAAAATATGTTTATCTGTTAAAAAAAAAGTGTAATTTTGAGGTAAAATAATAATTAAAAATTTAAAAGCTATGAAAAGAAAATATGTATTAGCCTTAGCTATTCTTGGTCTAAGTGTATCAACACTAGTAAGTTGTAAGAAAACAGACAAAGGAACTGCTGAAACAACAGATCCAACGACTAAAACAGAAGAAGTAACTAAAGAAGGAGCGGAAGAATCTTTACAAGACAATTCTAGAACTTCACTAGATTGGTCTGGAACTTACGCAGGTGTTCTTCCTTGTGCAGATTGTGAAGGAATCGAAACAACGCTTGAAATCAAAGAAGACGGAACGTATAAGCAAACAAGTTTATACAAAGGAGTTGGAAAAGGAGAGAAGTTTACAGAGGAAGGTAAATTTGAGTGGGATTCAACAGGAAGTAAGTTGACTTTAACACCTACAAAAGGGGAAGTTAGTTTTGTAGAAGTACACGAAGGTAGTGTGTTGTTTTTAGATAAAGAAGGCAATACGGTTACTGGACCTTTAGCAGAAAACTACCGTTTGATGAAAAAATAATCGATTGATTTAAACTGTATAAAAGAGCAAAACACCGTGTTTTGCTCTTTTTTTTTACCCCTATAGCAGTTAAATTAGGTGTTCTTTTACTGATTTAAACCTCCGTTTTTTGATTGATATACCTTTAAGATCGCCCTAGTTTTTATCTTATTTAAAGCGCTAATTTACCGGATTTAAACTAACATTTTTGTTCTAATCTACCTTTAAAACGGCCCTAGTTTTTATCTTATTAATGCGCCAATTCGTCGGATTTAAACCTATATTCTAGGCTGATATACCTTTATATATCGCCTTCATTTTTATCTTTTTTATGCGCCAATTCATCGGATTTAATCCTCCGTTTTTTGACTGATATACCTTTAATATCGCCCTAGTTTTTATCTTTTTTAAAGCGCTAATTCATCGGATTTAAATCTATATTCTAGGCTAATTAACCTTCAATACTGCCTTCTTTTTATCTTATTTATGCGCTAAATTACCTTTACAATTGCCTGGATAAGTCTCCTTTTTCACCTGCAAAATCACTTGTTTTAAACCAAGAATATCAAGCTAAACTGCCCTTTTACTACTACTGTTTTTTGTTTTCTTTTTCCTCTTTTCATTTCGATATACAGCAAATGCCAAACTATTTTTTACTGTAAATACCGTTGGAAGTAGACCCTTTTGATGGAGAAATAACAAGGGAATGTACTCTTGTTTTTTCTCTTTTTTTGCTGTTGTTCACCTGATAAATAGGGCCATTACCTCTTCTTTTTTTGCATTTAAAAGGTTGGTATTTGATGTTTTATATGGATACAAAGGACATAAATAGAGGAGTGGTTCGTAAAATAAAAGTCTTTATTGTGCTGTATTTGGTTGTTTTTTTAAGCTATTCAAACTTGTTAACTTCAATAGGTAACTTTTTATTGACGCTATTGTTATTGACCTGATTGATACAGCCTTTTAACCCTTAAAATAGCAAAAAACAATACATAACTAAATGTTATGAGTTTGATTTCTTAAAACTAATCTATTGATTGTTAAAAATATAAGTCTATTTAGGTGAATATATGCTTTAGGTTGAATTAAATCACTTTAAGTGATTTTTTGCTTGTTTACTTTTTAACCCTTTAGAGGTGTTTTTTAAGGCTTTCTCTTGTTTAAGTAGCTTTATTTAAAGTATAAGTTTAACACTTATTTTGTTGTAATAAACATTTTCTATGTCTAAATAATACAACTTCTATTTTGAGGAGTTTGCTTGTGTTTTCTTTGGTTGAATCCTTTGCTTTTTGGATTGAACTAAAAATTAGATCACCTTTCTGTTTACAATTTAATTATCCTTAATTTTGCGCAACTAGTCTGTAGAGGCTGTTTTATTTTTTTGAATGTTTGCACCTATGTCTAAAACGAAAACATGGATTTCTGCCGCAAGATTGCGCACCTTACCTTTGTCAATTTCAGGAATCATTGTAGGATCTGCTTGTGCATTTCCTTACTTTGCTCATCACCCCCATTTTTACCTCATTTTTACTTTTGCCATTTTGACGACTTTGCTGTTTCAAATCTTGTCTAATTTCGCCAACGATTATGGCGATGGAGTAAAGGGAACAGATAACGAAAATAGACTCGGTCCACAACGTGCATTACAGAGCGGATTGTTAAGCAGAGAAGAGTTGAAAAAAGGAATTGTCTTTACTTCGGGCTTATCGCTTATTTCAGCTTTGATTTTAATTTATCTCTCCTTCGGGAAGGATCACTTTTTTACCTCCTTGTTTTTCTTTGTGCTCGGTATTAGTTGTGTGGCTGCTGCGATAAAATATACTGTCGGACAATCTGCCTATGGGTATAGGGGATTAGGCGATGTATTTGTCTTTGTCTTTTTTGGACTGGTCGCTGTGTTGGGCAGTTTTTATCTCTATGGTCAACAGCTGAACCCATGGGTAATTTTACCTGCAATAGCCGTTGGTAATTTGAGTATTGCTGTTTTGAACATCAACAATATGCGCGACTTAGATGCGGACAAAGTGGTCGGTAAAAATACACTAGCTGTTAAGTTAGGTCGGTCAAAGGCTAAACGCTACCACTACCTCATCGTTTTGTTTGCGATGATCGCTTTTGTCGTCTATGCACAACAAAGCGAAATAGCCCTGTGGAAATATGCGTTTGTCTTAGGGTATATTCCCCTGCTAAAACACTTGGTCTTTGTCAAAAACAACACAGATCCCAAAGCCTTGGACAGCCAAATGAAAATTGTTGCATTAAGCACATTTTTGGTATCTGTACTTTTTTCCTTAGCTTTAATCCTATAAAATAAAAATTATGAAAATAACGTATTACGGTCATGCTTGCTTAGGCATTCAAATTGAAGATATTCACTTAGTTGTCGATCCTTTTATTACAGGCAATCCTTTGCCTGAGGCAAAAGCTATTAACGTAGAAGAAATAAAAGCAGATTACATTTTGCTGACACATGCCCATGGAGATCACATTGCAGATGTAGAGCTGATTGTAAAAAACAATCCAGAAGCCATTATCGTTTCCAATGCGGAAATCGCAGGGCACTATGAGGCAAAAGGATTCAACGCACACCCGATGAACCACGGTGGAAGTTGGCAGTTTGACTTTGGTAAAGTAAAATACACTCCCGCTATTCATTCGAGTTCCTTTCCCGATGGAAGCTACGGCGGTCAGCCTGGAGGATTTGTCATTGAAAGCAAAAACAAAAATGTCTACATCGCTGGAGATACCTCTTTAACGATGGACATGAAGTTAATTCCCCTGTTTACATCTTTGGATTTAGCTGTATTCCCAATCGGAAGCAATTTTACGATGGGAGTAGAAGAAGCTGTTGTAGCCTCAGATTTTGTTCAGTGTGACAAAGTGCTAGGGTATCATTTTGACACCTTTGGCTATATTGAGATTGACCATGAAGAAGCCAAGCGCCTCTTCTTTGAAAAAGGAAAAGATTTGATGCTTTTGCCAATCGGCGAGAGTTTAACGTTATAAGAGAAAGATGAAAGCAACGTACAGCAAGCATATTTTGCGTTTTAAGAGACCTTCCTCTACATCGAGAGGGGTAATGACAGAAAAAGAGACTTGGTTGCTTAAAATAGAGGAAAACGATAAAATCGGAATAGGAGAGTGCGGGATACTGCGCTCTCTTAGTTTTGATGATCGTCCCAACTATGAAGCAAAATTGCAATGGGTGGTAGAGCATATCCACTTGGGAAAAGATGTTCTTTGGGAAGAACTGCGCGAGTGGCCTTCCATTCAATTCGGTCTTGAACAAGCGTTTTTGTCTCTGTCTAGCGCACATCCCTTTGTGCTTTTCCCTTCTGCTTTTGTGGATGGCACAGCGGCAATTCCCATCAATGGCCTAGTTTGGATGGGAGAAGAAAGCTTTATGAAAGAGCAAATTGACGAAAAAATAGCACAGGGATTTACTTGTGTCAAATTAAAAATTGGCGCTATTGACTTTCAAGCAGAACTGAATCTTTTACACCATATTCGAAAGCACTTTACCGCAGCTCAAATCGAACTGCGCGTAGATGCCAATGGAGGATTTACAGCAGCTGATGCACCGGGGAAATTAGCGCAATTAGCGCAATTAGACCTTCACAGTATCGAACAACCCATCAAACAACGACAAGTCGAACAAATGGCAGCTTTGTGCCAAACAACGCCTTTGCCTATTGCCTTGGATGAGGAATTGATCGGCCTGACTTCCTACCAAGAGAAAGTAGCGCTATTGGAAGCAATACGCCCCCAGTATATTATTCTAAAACCCAGTTTAGTTGGTGGTTTTAAAGGAAGTCAAGAGTGGATTGATATTGCTGAAAAGCTACAAATTAAGTGGTGGATTACCTCTGCACTAGAAAGTAATATCGGTTTGAACGCCATTGCGCAATGGACATTTACCCTAGGCAATCCAATGCCTCAAGGTTTGGGAACAGGTGCGCTGTATACCAATAATTTTGATTCGCCTTTGGAAGTTAAAAACGGTCAACTGTGGTATAATCCTGAATTGGGATGGTAAGTGGTAAGTGGTAAGTGGTAAGAGGTAAGTGGTAAGAGGTAAGTGGTAAGTGGTAAGAGGTAAGTGGTAAGTGGTAAGAGGTAAGTGGTAAGAGGTAAGTGGTAAGAGGTAAGTGGTAAGAGGTAAGAGGTAAGAGGTAAGAGGTAAGAGGTAAGAGGTAAGAGGTAAGAGGTAAGAGGTAAGTGGTAAGTGGTAAGTGGTAAGTGGTAAGAGGTAAGAGGTAAGAGGTAAGAGGTAAGAGGTAAGAGGTAAGAGGTAAGAGGTAAGAGGTAAGAGGTAAGAGGTAAGAGGTAAGAGGTAAGAGGTAAGAGGTAAGAGGTAAGAGGTAAGAGGTAAGTGGTAAGTGGTACTCACTATTCACCACTCACTATTCACCACTCACTATTCACCACTCACTATTCACCACTCACTATTCACCACTCACTATTCACCACTCACTATTCACCACTCACTATTCACCACTCACTATTCACCACTCACCACTCACCACTCACCACTCACTAAAATCATTTTCTTCTAAATTCATCTGGGGCAACGCCAATATGCTTTTTAAAGAACCTCGAAAAGTAGGAGTTGTCTTTAAAATTCAATTGATAGGCAATCTCACTAGCGGAGAGGTTGGTGTGAATTAATAGTCGCTTGCACTCAATCAAGATGCGATCTCGGATCATATCTCCCGCAGACTTATTTTTTATTTTTTGGCAAAGTGCATTGAGGTAATTAGGCGTAACCAAGAGTACTTTTGCGTATTCCTTAGGAAATCGATATTCATAAAAATGCTTGTCAATTAGGGATTCAAATGATTTGATTAGCTCATTGGATTTTAAATTGTTGGTTGATCCTATTGCGTTCTTGTCGATTTCTTTTTTGCAGAGTAGGAGCACTTCTAAGAGATAAGTGCGAAGGAGATTGATGTATTCTCCATTTTCCGTTTCGTATTCTTGCAGCATGCGATCCATGGTCAATTGAACCCAGGTACTGAGTTCTTCCTCTAAGCCGAGTAGATGATGGGAAGTAAAACGCCTGAAAAAAGGCAAGTCGTGCACAAAGAGGTGGTCCGATACAAATTGTGTGATAAAACTAGGGGTAAAGCTCAGCACATATCCTTGTGTGGTCGTATTATACGTCCAGCTGTGTTGTTGCCATGTGTTTAAAAAGATAATATCTCCTTTTTTTACTTCATACGCTTGTAAATCGATGTATTGTATACCCGTTCCTCCTGTGATGTAAATAATTTGAAAAAAATCATTCTTATGCATTTTAGTCGAATAATTATTCAAATGCTGTAAGGTGTGTTGCAGCTTTTTAATAATAAAATCTTTTCTTTCTCCCTTGCTCGTAAATAATCCTTGATTGTTTAAAACCCCATTGTACATTTCATCTATTTTATTTAGTATGCTAAAGATAAATTTATTGCTTTAAATAAGATGATTTATTGATTATTTTAGTATTTTTTTATAAAAAACATGCATAATGCATGGGTTTTTGGGTAAATTAATTCTTTGTTTATTGTATGAAGTATAATAGTTTGTTTGTTTATTAAACAAATCAAAAAGACCGCCCTTTCACAAAGTGGAAAGAGGCGGTCTTTTTTTTTAACAAACTAAACCAATCGTTTGTTTTCGTTAGAAAACATATTCGTTAGCGTCTATTACTTTTTTAGCAATAGATTCGCGCAATGCGTTTACATTTGGTAGATTAACGTATTTGGTAAATCTTCTTAGTCCCATGAGCATGATGCGTTGTTCATCACCTTCAGCAAAAGAAGCGATTCCCTCTTTCCCTTTTTGTGCAACAATGTCTACTGCGTGGTATAAGTAGAGTTGGGCCATGGCAATTTCCTCTTTCACTTGTTGTTCTCCTTTTGTTTTTGCCAATTTTTCCGTTCTTAGGATGGCACTTTCTGCCATGTAGATTTCGATCATCATGTCTGCAGCTGCCATCATCAGGGCTTGGTGTTTTTCTAACTCAGGTCCAAATTTTTGAACAGCACTTCCTGCAACCATCAAAAAGGCTTTTTTCAGCTTTTCAATCATTTCTTTTTCTTCGGCGAAGAGTTCGGAATAATCAGGGGTATCAAAACTAGGGATACTCATTAATTCATCGGCTACTTGCATAGCGGGAGTCAATAAGTCTACGTGTCCTTTCATTGCTTTTTTGATTAACATCCCCACAGCTAGCATGCGGTTGATCTCGTTTGTTCCTTCGTAAATACGAGAAATACGAGCATCTCTCCACGCGCTTTCCATCGGTGTATCTTCAGAGAATCCCATTCCCCCAAAGATTTGGATTCCTTCATCCGTACACGCTTGCACGTCTTCCGAAACCGCTACTTTCAGGATAGAGCACTCAATGGCAAACTCTTCTACGCCTTTTAATTCAGCCTCTTGGTGTGTATTTCCTTCGGCTATGCGCTGTTGAATTCTCTTTTCGATACTTCCAGCCGCACGGTAAGAAGCTGATTCTCCTACATAAGCGTTAGTAACCATCTCTGCAATTTTTGTGCGAATTGCACCAAAAGAAGAAATAGGCACTTTAAACTGAATGCGCTCATTGGCGTATTTTACAGCTTCTGTTATTAAACGACGCTGTGAGTCCAAACAAGCAGCAGCTAATTTAATACGACCCACGTTTAAGGCGTTCATGGCAATTTTAAATCCATTGCCGCGTTCAGAAAGCATATTTTCAACAGGTACTTTGGTTTCGTTAAAAAACACTTGACGGGTAGAGGACGCTCTAATTCCCAGCTTGTGTTCTTCTTCACCCAAAGAGATCCCGTTAGACGGATCGTTCTCTACGATAAAACCGGTGATGTTCTTATCGTCTTCAATACGGGCAAATACGATGAAAACATTACAGAATCCCGCGTTGGAAATCCACATTTTTTGCCCTGTAATAGAGTAGTAGGTACCGTCTTGTGATAGCACGGCTTTTGTTTTTCCTGAGTTAGCATCAGATCCCGCGTCTGGCTCTGTCAAACAGTATGCGCCAAACCATTCCCCGCTCGCTAATTTAGGGACGTATTTTTTCTTTTGTTCTTCATTTCCGTATAAGGTAATTGGCATGGTTCCAATTCCTGTGTGAGCCCCAAAAGCCGTTGAAAAAGAACCTGTTGCGCCTGAGATATAGTCACACACGAGCATCGTCGAAACAAATCCCATGCCCAATCCGCCGTAAGCTTCTGGTACAGCAACGCCTAATAGACCAAGCTCACCCGCTTTTTGCATGCATTCTTTTGTGAAGGCATAATCTTTATTTTCAAAGCGATCTTTGTGTGGCCACACTTCTTTGTCGATAAATTCCTTTACCGAGTCACGCATCATAATTTGTTCTTCTGAAAAATCTTCCGGAGTAAAGATATTTTCGCTTTGGGTTTCTTTTATTAAGTATTGACCTCCTCTTGTTATAGCTGTATTCATGATTTATTTTTTTTAGGGTTAATAGATGGTTATAGCAATTCGTATATTCCGGCGGCTCCTTGACCTGTACCCACACACATGGTTACCATACCGTATTTAGAGCCTCTGCGTTTCATTTCGTCAAACAATTGAACGGATAATTTAGCTCCCGTACAGCCTAGAGGGTGTCCAAGTGCAATAGCACCACCATTGACGTTTACGATAGCCGGATCAATGTTGAGCTCTCGGATTACAGCTAAAGACTGAGAGGCAAAAGCCTCGTTTAATTCGATCAAGTCGATGTCTTTCAATTGTAATCCTGCTTGTTTTAGCGCTTTGGGAATAGCTTTAATCGGTCCAATTCCCATGATACGTGGTTCAACACCTGCGGCCGCATAGTTGACCATGCGCGCAATAGGCTCAATATTTAGTTCTTTGACCATTTCTTCTGACATCACCATCACAAAAGCGGCTCCATCACTCATTTGGGAAGAGTTCCCCGCTGTTACAGATCCGTCAGCAGCGAATACAGGTCTCAATTTAGCGAGTGCTTCAATTGATGTTCCCATACGCGGTCCTTCATCTTGGGTCACCGTATAGGATTTGCTTTCTCTTTTGCCTTTTTCATTGACAAATACTTCATCAACCGTAATAGGTACAATTTGATCGGCAAATTTCCCATCTGCAATTGCTTTTAATGCCTTCATATGGGAGTGGTAGGCAAACTCATCCTGATCCGCACGAGAGACGTTAAACTGATTGGCTACGGCTTCTGCTGTAAGTCCCATTCCCCAGTAATAATCCTCATGCCCCGCTTTGGCTACCCCGTAATCTGGTGTGGGTCTATATCCTCCCATGGGAATATAACTCATGCTTTCCGCACCACCTGCGATGATGCAATCCGCCATACCAGCCTGAATTTTAGCCACCGCCATTCCGATGGTTTCAATTCCAGAGGCACAGTAACGGTTAACCGTTACCCCAGGAACATCGTCTACTTTTAATCCCATAAGCGAGATCAAACGCCCCATATTTAAGCCTTGTTCCGCTTCGGGCATTGCATTTCCAACCATGACATCGTCTATGCGTGTCTTGTCAAATTCAGGCAGGGCCTTCATCAAATATTCGATGGTTTCTGCGGCTAGCTCATCGGGTCTTTTAAAGCGAAAGACACCGCGAGGAGCTTTTCCAACAGCTGTTCTATATCCTTTTACTATATATGCAGTTTTCATGTTTTTGTAATTAGTGGGTTAGTTAGTTTCTCAAAGGTTTACCTGTTTTTAGCATATGTTGAATACGCTCTAAGGTTTTGCGCTCTCCGCATAGCGATAGGAAGGCTTCTCTTTCTAGGTCCAGTAAGTATTGTTCAGAAACAAACGTAGCTTCTGACAAGTCTCCACCAGCCATCACATACGCCAGTTTATTGGCAATTTTGTGATCGTGTTCGGAGATGTACTTTCCAGCCATCATACTGTCTGTTCCAACGTAGAACATACCCAACGCTTGACGACCTAACACTTTGATGTCTTTGCGCTTAACCGGCTGTGTGTAGCCTGCTTGTGCAAGTACCAGCGCTTCGCGCTTCGCTTGTGCCAGTTGCAAGTCCTTATTAACTACCACCACGTCTTTGCCGCGCTGAAGAATGTTGAAATCGAAGGCCTCTTCCGCTGAAGTCGCTACTTTGGCCATTCCAATCGTTAAGAAGTGCTCCTGTAGGGTGTTGAGTTCAACGTCGTTTTTGCGGTATAAGTCGGACGCTCTCAGGGTCATTTCCTTCGATCCTCCGCCACCAGGGATTAAACCAACTCCAAATTCAACTAGCCCAATATAAGTTTCTGCCGCTGCGACAACTTTGTCTGCGTGTAAGCTCAACTCACATCCACCACCAAAGGTCATGCCGTGGGGAGCTGCTACAACAGGAATAGCTGAATAGCGCATTTTCATCATGGTGTCTTGGAACATTTTGATGGCGATGTTCAATTCATCCCAATCTTGTTCCGCAGCCATCATAAAAATCATCATCAAGTTGGCTCCGACAGAAAAGTTAGATCCTTGGTTTCCAACAACTAATCCCTCGAAGTCTTGTTCTGCAATTTCAACCGCTTTGTTTAGTCCTGCTAAAACCCCACCGCCAATCGTATTCATCTTGGAGTGGAATTCTAAGTTTACAATTCCGTCGCCTAAATCGAGTAGGGTAGCCTCGCTATTGCCCCATACTTTATTCGTTGAGCGGATGTTGTTTAAAACAATAAAAGCATCTTGCCCAGGAATAGCCTCATATGCTTTGGCTTGCTGGTTGTAGAATAGTTTTTTGCCATTTTCTAATTTGTAGAAATTCGTTGCTCCAGTAGCTGCCAGTTCTTTTACCCAGGCTGCTACTTGGTAGCCTTCTTTTTCAACTAAATCAATTCCCTTTTGAATACCCAAGACATCCCAGGTTTCAAACGGACCGTATTTCCACGCATAACCCGTACGCATAGCGTCGTCAATAGAATACAGCGTATCAGTAATTTCGGGAACGCGTTGAGAAACGTAAGCAAATAAAGAAGCGAAATGCTTGCGCATTAATTCACCTGCTTTTCCTTGATCAGCAAGAACTACTGACCATTTTGCTTTTGTGCCACCTGCTTGATTCGCCGTTTCAATCACTTCGATTTTCGCGCGCTCAAGCGGTCTATAAGTTAAGGTGTTTAGATCTAAGGCAAAACGATTGGTTTTTCCCTCTTTATCCACCTCTTTGTAGTAAAATCCTTTTCTTGTCTTATCGCCTAAGAATTTGTTCTCAAGCAAGAAATTTAGCGCTTTATTGTCTTTGATATCTTGAATCATCGCATCGTCGGGACAGTTTTGTTTTAACCCCATGGTTACGTTAATTGCTGTATCTAAGCCAACTAAATCCCCAAGTTTGAAGGTTCCCGTTTTTGGACGACCCAAGAAAGAGCCCGTAAGTGTATCTGCTTCTTCTATAGTTAATCCAATTTCCTGTGCCAATTGCATCACCATCGCCATGGAGTATACCCCAATTCTGTTTCCGATGAAACCTGGAGTATCTTTACACAATACAGGGGTTTTACCTAAGTATAAACGCGCATACTCCTGGAAAAAGCTAAGTACTTCAGGAGCAGTATGTGGTCCGGGAATAATTTCAAATAAAGGCAAATAGCGCGGGGGATTAAAGAAGTGTGTCCCGCAGAAGTGTTGTTGGAAATCTTGCGAACGCCCTTCTACCAAGAGTTTCATGGGAATTCCAGATGTATTCGAAGTAATTAAAGTGCCAGGTTTTCTGTATTTTTCGATATTTTCAAAAACAGATTGCTTGATATCTAGTCGCTCTACAACGACTTCGATGATCCAATCTACCTCTTTGATTTTCGATAAATCATCCTCGAGGTTCCCTACAGTGATACGGCTGGCAAAGCGAGGCGTATAAATAGGGGCGGGTTTTGATTTTAGCGCGTTTGTTAAATGAGTCTGTGCAATTTTATTGCGAATGCCACGATCATTTAAGGTTAAGCCTTTTTTCTCTTCCTCTGGAGTTAAAGCATTGGGAACAATATCCATTAACAATACCTCAACACCAATATTGGCAAAATGACATGCAATAGCTGATCCCATAACGCCTGAACCAATTACAGCCACTTTTTTAATTCTTCTTTTCATATGTTTATATAATTCCTATGGTTAATACTTCGTTTTAGTTGATGTTAGCCCTTACTTTTTAGAATCAAAAATTGCTTTGTCCGCAATGAGTTGATTGATGGTTTCAGTAACCGTGATAAAGTTGGCAATTTGCTCTTCTGTTAGGTATTTGCGGATCGTTTCATTGAAGCGCTTCACTTTCTCTTTGGAAAGCTCCCTTTTTTCTATACCCAATGGCGTAAGCTTTATAATAACGCCTCGACCATCATGAGGATTTTTTTCTCTCGTGATTAATCCTTTCTCTTCCATCTTTTTTAGCGTACGAGTTAAACTCGTCGCTTCCATGCCCATACTAGGCCCTAATAACGTAGAAGGAGTACCCTGTTTATCAATACTCAAAAGAGCAAAAGCCAACGACATGGTTGCATCGTATTTCGCTGCTTCTTCATTGTACATTCTAGCTACGGCTTGCCATGTTGCCCTTAAAGTATAGTCAATTGTTTTGTCCTTCATTTCAAGTTGGTTAAACTCAAATATAGTAAAAAATAATATGCACGCATACTATTTGAAAGAAAATTTTTAGGTTCACTGTATTTCATTCGGTATATCGGTTTGTTTTTTTTTAGGTTAACTCCTTCTAAGTTAGTGAATTATTTTTAGGTAACGCTGGATTAAGTAGATTAAAAAATTGCGATATGCGAATAAAAGGCGTTGGGATTGTAAAAAAGCAAGGATAAAATAGTAGAAAAAGCAAGGGATTGGCTTTATAAAGAGTATCTTTGAAACCTCAGTTTTGATCAGTTGTAAATAAATCAATTATAATTTTTTTTAGCATGAATCCAACTCCATTTTCTTTTATAAGGACATCAAAAACGTATTTACCCCAATATGATGTACTACTAGAAAAAGTTTATGCTTACAGTGTTTGGCCTGCGTTTATTTTACAGGATCAGGTCAACCTTACCTATTGGGAAGAGTTATATGTAGAGTTTCCCTTGTATCAGTTTTTCATGATGGACGGACAAGAGGTGGTGGGCAATGGCAATTGTGTGCCTTTGAGTTTAACGCCTGAAGAGCTGCTTCACTTACCTGATGAAGGATGGGATTGGGCCTTAGCGCGCGCTTTTCTCGATAAAAAAGCGGGTAAACAACCCAACACATTATGTGCCTTGCAAATAGGGGTGAATCCTGCCTATCAAGGACGTGGAATCAGTCAGTATTTGGTGCGTTTTATGAAAGCTATTGCTCAGGAGCAGCGATTTAACCATTTTATTTTGCCCATCCGACCAACAGCTAAGCATCGTTATCCGCTTCAAGACATGGAAGAGTATATCAAGTGGAAGGATGAAAAAGGACAAGCTTTTGATCCTTGGATTCGCACCCATGAAAAAAATGGGGCTAGGGTGATTAAAGTATGCCCTAAAGCCATGTATGTGGAGGGGAGTGTTCAGGAATGGGAGCAATGGACGCAGCGTTCTTTTCAATCGTCAGGACACTATGTTGTAGATTTTGCCTTAAACCCAATCGAAATAGACCTTGTAAACAACAAAGGGATTTACGTAGAACCCAATGTTTGGATGCAGTACACCCTAAGTAAATAATACCAAAGACTCCCTTTTGCTGGGGAGTCTTTTTTTTTTAGCTAATGGAGAAAAATGAGGGTTAAATAATTTCGTCCTCCCGTTTTGTTTATATCTAAATTTAATATAATTTTAGTTAATTATTGTGAAATGCTTATAGGGCTAAAGCAGTGTTGTTTTTTGTTGTTTCTTATTTTACTAAAAAAGCGAATTATATCTAACCATATAACAGTTTGAACAGTAAATGCGTATTACAGGAGATAAGCCGTTAGCTTTAGCAGTAAGCAAGCATGGTACACCAATTATTTCGCACTAACTACGTATTAAATCTCGATGAAATGCATGTAAAAAAAACTGTATTAAGCGCTATTTTGGCTTGTTTTGTCAGTCCGTTTAGCTATTCTCAAGACCCCGTTCGCGTCTTGCCTATATTTGATAAAATTGTATTTTATGACGGGTATGCTAGTCCTACAGCGGAGGAGTTGCCTCCGGGAATTGTAAAACTCAGCAATTCCCTCTATGCAAAAAAATTAGCAGATTCAGAACGACAAGCGATTTTGTCGACTATGGAGGTCGAGGTGACAATAGGAGCGCGCTGTGATAATTACGATCGCATTGGTGGTGTTTTTCTTTCTTTAGTGCCCAAAGGAGAAACATTGACGGATCAAAACAAACAGACAATTGAGATTGGGCGTTTCATTACGCCATTTATGAATAAGAATAGACAACCACTGGAAGTGCCTTATACTTTTGACTTGACGCATTTAGTGCCCTTGTTCAAAGATGCTGCCTATGAAACCTATGATTTTTGGGTGGAGTTTAACGTATTTGGCGTGCCTTATGCCGCCAATGTAGAAGTTAGTGGTTGTGCGGGAAGAACAGATGTATTTGAAGGATCTTTAGCTATTAAAACACAAGATAACGGCAGCGTGTTAAACACCTTTTATTTAGAGCCTTTAGCTAGTAGAGCGTCGTTTAACAATTACAATGCTACCGATGTGGAGGGCACAACGACCAAACTATATCAATTTACATTAGAGGAAGATATAAACGAAGCCTACTTTCATTTGATTACCTCGAATCACGGAGCTAATAATGGAGGAGAAGAGTACATTCGCCGAACGCATCAGGTTTATTTGGATGGGGCTTTAATCGAAACCTATAAACCAGGGGGCAAATCATGTGAGCCGTTTCGCGTTTTCAATACACAGGCAAATGGAATTTACGGTCAGCGACCAAGAACAGAAGCCGATTGGGCGAGTTGGAACAACTGGTGTCCTGGGGATGTTATTCCCAATCGCGTAATTAGGTTGGTCGATTTAACAAGAGGAACACATGAGTTTAAAATTACAGTACCCGATGCGCGTTTTATAGATAAACAAGGTGATTTTCCCTTGTCTCTTTTCTTTTATGCAACAGGGGTAGACGGGGTATTGTCTACAGATAGCTTTGAGCAAGTAAGCTACAACGTCTATCCGAATCCTTCACAAGAACTAGTGTATATACGTTCAGAAGTTGCAGTAGAATCGCTTGTTTTATACGACATGAAAGGAACAGTTCTCCTCACTGCGGAACAGGTCAATCAATTGGATATCGGGCATTTATCATCAGGCAAATACGTGCTAAAGCTCGTTTTTGAAAATGGGATGACCACAACAGAAAACATCGTTAAAAAGTAGTTTTACTCGCTTTTATGCAACTGTTTTGTTGCAAAAGTTGCACCTATAGAATGACTCAAGCCTTGTGTTTGGGTCATTTTTTTGTAAAATGATTGTTCATTATTCGCCTATGGGAGTGTAAACCCAGCGGTTTTTCCTAGGCACCTAGGTATTTTTTTGTATTTTTGTTCGCATGAAACGAATACTTCCTTTCTTTTTTGTTTCCTTTTTATTGGCTTGTTCCCAAGAGGCCAAACAGTTGCCTTATTTAGGGCATCCTGTAACAGAAACCTTAGCCTCTGGTGAAACAGTAGAAAAGCACTATGAGATTCCCGATTTTGAATTGCTCAATCAGGATAGTCTAGTGGTAAACAATCAAACACTAGGAGGGAAGATTTACATTGCGGATTTCATCTTTTTGCAATGTCCGACGATATGCCCCAAAATGAATGCCGAGATGAAAAGGGTATACGACGCCTTTCACGAAAATGAAAATGTCGTATTTGTTTCTCATACCATTGACCCTAAGAACGATTCGATTCCCGCTTTAAAGGCCTACAGTGAGTCTTTGGGTGTGGATGGAGCAAAATGGCATTTCTTACACGGAGAGGAAGGCGCCATTCACCAATTAGCCCAAGCGTATTTTATGCAAGCCTATCAAGCGTCCGACGCACCTGGGGGCTATGCGCACAGTGGCGGGTTTTTGTTGATTGACCCAGACCAACACATCCGCGGTGTATATGATGGAACGAGCACCACAGACGTCAACCGCCTGCTAGCAGAAATTCCCGTTTTGTTGAATGAAAAGAAAAAATAAATGAAAAAGCGTATTGTACTGCTCTTACTGCTTTCTTTTATTTACCAAAATACCTCGAGTTTTTGGATTCTAGCCTCTTTTTACCTCAATCAGAAATTTATTGTTGAAAATATATGTATCAACCGCTTTGATTTGATTCCCATGTGTTACGGAAGCTGCTATCTTCAAAGTGAGTTGTCGGAAGATTCGGATAAAAAGATGGAACTTCCCCTCTTAAAAACCAAAGAAATACAACCTTTATTTGCGCAAACACTGCTGTATAATCCCTATGAGGTTCGATTAGTACCTGTAGATGCGGTACAGTATTCAACCGATGTAGAGGTTTTTATCCCCCCTCATTTTATTGGCGCAGTTTTCCAGCCTCCAGAATGGGCTTAACTACCTAATTAACCGTCTTTGTGAGCATTTCTTTCGACCAGTCTTTTTTTTGCCCAGGCAAAGGAAACAGCTATTGGTCGTGTGTTCTAAGACTGATAAAATGAAGTTGAACCATTTAAATTTAAAACTATGCAAGCGAATAAAGTACCCGTTTGCACTATTGGTTTATTTGATGCTTCAACCGATCTCTGGATGGGATCCGTTGAGGGATTACTCAAGAAATACCCTACATTAGCCTTGCCACATAGCAATGCGTTCTACCTTATGCTGTGTATTGAAAAAGGAGAAGGCCTGTTTGTGATTGATCAAGATCGCATGCGCATTGGCCCAGGTCAAGTGCTACTAATTAAACCAAATTGCATTAATACCCTTGCACTGAGTGAAGAAGCAACAGGAACCGTTATTGTGTTTACGGCTGATTTTTTCTCTCTGCGCTACAATACCAATGTATTGCATCAATTTTCGTATTTTACAGAGGTTAATCACGCTGTATTTACGTTGCCTGAAGAAAAACAAAAGAATTTGATTTTTTTGCTGTGGCAGATGATGGAGGAATTTCAGATCAAAAAGAAAGCCTCCCAGAAAATCTTGCGTTCGTATTTGAATATACTGTTGATTGAGTTTGATCGACTCTATGTGCCTCTACAAACCGTTAAAGTACACAATGCCGTTAACGACAAAATACAGCGCTATCAATCCTTGATTGAACAGCATTTTAAAACCCATAAGATGCCATCGGATTATGCCGAAATGTTGAACATCAGCACGAATTATTTGAACAAGATTTGTCGAACCATCTTAGGCCATACCTCAGGGAGTTTAATCAAGCGTCACATTATTCTCGAGGCAAAGCGCTTGTTGAGTTATACCACGAATTCTATTGGGGAAATAGCCGATGAATTGGGATTCGAACACGCCTCTTATTTCGTTACCATGTTCAAAAAAGCCACGGCTCAAACTCCAGAACAATTTAGAAAAAGTCAATGGACATCCTAAAAAAGAGGATGGGAATTAGGTAAAAAAGATCAGCTAAAAAAGATCAACTAGGAGGGAGAAGTAAAGAAAGGTGATAGGTTTTAGGCGGAAATAGCGCGAAAAATACTTTCATTTTGTTAAATGTATCACGGAATTATTTCGAAATGACTACCTTTAATTTTTAATAAAGTAAAAAGATATGATGCTAAAGCGATTGCTTTTGTTTTGTTGTTTGTTCATCGGTTCGCTTGCTGTGCAAGCACAAAATCCTTTAGGACAGATGATAGAAGGTTTTAAGGAAGATTACAATACGAGTAATTACGACAAGTTCTACCATCGTTTTTCAGAGTCCCTTCAAAGCAAGGTGCCCTATCCTGCTGTAGAAGCCTTTTTTGATGAAATGAAGCAAAACTTAGGGTCAATTGTCAAGATTGAGTACTATGGAATCAACGACGATCAAACGCCTTTGTTTAAAACGCAGTTTGAAAAGGATACCGCCATTGTTAACTTCGCCTTTGATGACGAGGCTAATATTGTGGGATTTCGCATCCTCGATTACGTCAATCAAGACGATTTACGCGAGGATTTGATCAGCAAGTCAAGAGAAGATATTATTCGAGAAAATGCGGCTTTCTTACCTGAAGAAGGACAAATCGCCCTAGCGATTATTAAGAACGATCAAGTTTTTTACTACGGCATTAAAAAACGAGGCAATAACCTGGTGGAGGTGGAGAATAAAAACGGCGTATTTGCCTTAGGCACATTCACCTCTATATTTACCAATACCCTTTTAGCACAAGCAGCGGTAGAGGAAAAGGTAAAATTGTGGGAAGATATAAATGCGTATTACCCTCAGCCGTTTAAAGATACCTTGACTTTTTCTTTTTCTTCCCTGGCCAATGGTAGTGCACAATTGCCTTTCTTTCCTAAAATAACAGTAGTTTCCGAGGATTTGGGCGTGCAAAAAAAAGGTAAAAAGAACAAAAAAACAGCAGGTAGCGTGTCTATTGCCAACTATTTAGCCCACGATATTGTGTTGGATACGGTTCAAACGCGCGGTCGTTTTTCTATCTTCGGCATTAGCGTGTTGGGAGATGCCTTAACTCGTGTGTATGAAAAACCCTATGCTTCTTTATTTCAAACACAGATTGTAAATAAATATGGATTAACATCGACGTATCTAGTGAAGCCAAAGCGATTGAAAGCCATTGAATCCATTGGAAAGGTTGATTTGGGCTTAGATAAGAAAGCCAACTACTTCGATATTTTCTTGCCTTCTACCCAAGGGTATTCAACTGTAGAGGATATCACCCAATACGTGCAAGCGTATTTTAAACCCGATCATCCAGAACTCGACCTGATGCAAAAACCAACAAGTATGATTACCCAATACGATTGGATTAGCTTAGGATGGCGTTTAAACTTTTTTGGAGCCGATGCATCCCTTTACTTTCACAGGGGTATTGATGTAGCCTATTCCAATTTTGTCAGTTTTAGCCCAGAGCGCAAAGAAGGAGTCATTGTATTGACCAATAGTTCAGAAGATGAGGTGGTACAACTGATCGAGAATTTGAGTTTTCAATTGTGGTCCAAACTCGTTTTGGAAGACAAAGAAGTAGCTATAGAATAGTACAAAAGCTGATTTTTTTAAATCAGCTTTTTTTTATGTTCGAAAGTAGGGACCCCACTGGATTTTTTTGTGTGAGTCATGCCTATATACCCTAAACCAAGCCATTGTGAACATAGACAATACAACTGGGGTGAAAATCACAGGTATTGATGCTTATTTGTTTGTCTTTCGACACCGTTTTAACGTAGTTTAGCTCCGCGATCATAAGGGTAAAAGTGAGAGGAGAAGTAAGAGGTATTTCCCATTGATCGGCTTGTACAACCTCATGAGGCGTAACGTATAGACTATAGGAGGAGGAGGAGTGCCCAGCAGCCGTGGTTAGCGGAATATGCAGCAAAGTAAAATCGATTTGAACCGCAGACGCCTGTGGGGGGAAGGTAAGGTAATCTTGAGCTACAAATGAATCGAACTGGAGGATTACTTTCTCAGAGGCTACTGTTTGTATCCTCAAGGGTAATGTACAAAAGGATTGAAAAGGACTGTTAATGTTAAAATCAAAACCGACGAGTCCTTGCATAGGTGTATTAAAAAAGGTACGCTCTCCTAAGGGGTAGGCTGTATTTTTCTTGAGTAATCCTAGGGTGGCACTCGTTAAACGGCGAAAAAAATTGCGGTCGTGTTTGTTGTAAATAAAATCACCAATAGCCAAGCGAATTATTTTGCTATTCCTGGAGGCATAGCCAAACGTATGAGCTGCTTTTTTAGTGTTTTGGGTTTGTTTTGGTTTGTTTCCTTTGCTCTGTATGAGGTTAACTCCGTGTACTACACGAGTTGTAGTGGGACCTAAGACTCCTCTAAGGTGTCCTTTTGCATCTAGTTTTGCCATCTTTTTTAGTATTTATAACGTTGTATCTTGCTGTTTTAAAGCTATTTTAAAGCATGTGCCAGTATTTTTGGTCTATACTGTCACCATAGTGCGTCTATTAAAAACCACACTTTTAATAGACGCACTATGGACTCATTATGGACTCACAATGGACTCATCTCAAATCAGAGTCGGACTAAACGTATGCTTACTATTGTCTCGTCCTGATATAGCTGTACAGCTCTTGTTTATAATCCTATTATCTACTATACGGTTTTTTTAGGACGGGTTATATTGTTCATTTAGCTTTCCTCTAACGATTGTGTTATTTGCAAGGTACATGGAATTGGAACTGTTTTGAAGACGGTAGGATGATAATCGTTGAAGACTATATGAAATTGTTTTATTTGTTTTGTATAGTGAAAGCAATTTATTCGAATAGCAGTTGAGTGTCGGGGACAGGTGTTCTACTGGCCCTGTCCTGTCGACGCAGGAGGCGTCGCATCAGTCACTCACGTTTGCTTTACACTTCTTTGTTTTTCCCGCCTTGTCCTGCCGACGCAGGAGGCGTCGCATCAGTCACTCACGTTTGCTTTAGACTTCTTTGTTTTACCCGCCTTGTCCTGCCGACGTAGGAGACATCGCATCAGTTACTCACCTTTGCTTTACAATTCTTTTTTTCCCCTATTTTAATAAAAATAAATGTAATTAGGCTTTTAATTAGGCTGCTTAGTTTGAAATTGTTAATTTCATAAGGTTCTAAATTGTGAATTTATAGGAATGAAACAGTACTATTATTTTTTGAGTGTACTAATTTTATTTAGTATGTATTGTCCCTCTTGGGGACAAGTTCCTCCTTATCAATATAGTAACTTTAATTTTGGTACAAATGATGTGTTGTATACACGTGCAGATTTGATGTATCGGATTAAAGAGATTTATCCAGATTTTCACGTATTATCTCCTTCAGAAAAAAGTAACTTCTATGTGAAAGAAGAAATTCCTTTTTATTCGGTTTTTAATTATACAGATAATGACCAGTTTGAGTTAGAAAAAACACTTCAAATTTTTAATTATCGAAATTATAGCAGTTTTAAGGCTCCTATAGGGGTGAAAAAAGTTACTTATCATTTGTATAACAATTTAGTAGATTCTGTTAGCCAAATAAAACATGAATTTTTTTTTAATAAAAAAAATGGTTTTCTAGAAAAAGAAGTTAAATCTGGACAAGAAATATATAGTGCTATCAATTGGAGTGTGGTAGAAAGAGAGGAGTATAGTTATAGATATACAGAAAATGAAAAAAATTTAATTATTGAGAAGCTAATACAATTTGATGATAGTGCTATTTCATTAGCAAAATACACTTACTCAAAGGATGAAAGACTATTAATAAAAGTAGACTTCTTATCCAAAGACAATGATTGGAATTCAATAAGAGGAAGACTTTTGAAAGTACCAATTAGAAAAACAGTAGAATATTGTTATAATAAAGAGAATATAATTTTTGATATACTAGTAGATGGCAGTAGTATAACCCAGAAGGCATCAAGTTATTCAAATTATGTTGAGTTTGAGAATTTTAATAGGTGGTTGAATAAAGATAGTTGGAATTTTTTTTTAGGTTTAAATGAAGATGAAAGCGAAAGAGTTTTCTTTCCTAAGAACCTTGACCTAAATTTTAAGCAAGACTCATATAAGTTGAGTATGAATCATACAGTTTCTACAAATGACGTAGAAAAATTAAATATAGTTGTTCAATCACACAAGTCAAGTAATATTTTTAAAAATTATTACTGGGAAAAACATAGTGTTGAACATTATACTGGTAAGAAAATATATGATATTTTTTCTTCTACATTTCTAGTTATAAGGAATGAAGCAAATGAAGTGAATAACGCCTATTTTGCGAACAAGTATGAAATAGATAATGCACTGTTTTCTCCTAATGTACAAACAGAAACTAAGTTGATTTTTATATCAAAAAAGGAAGATCAAAATTCATACTTAATAAAAAAAATTAATAAAAAAGATTTGTTTCGAATTGATTTGTTTCGAGAAATGAACGATAAGGCTGCTAAGGCAGCCTTAATTGAGTACAATCGGGCACCTGATGTGAAAAATGAATCGTATACGTTAAAAATAAAATTGAAGAAAGAACTCAATGAAATTTATCTGATTAAGAATAAAGAAGAATATCCATTAATAACAATTAATTAATATCATTATGTCATTTCAATACTTTAATAAAGGAATAGATTATGAGGGACAAGATCTTCATATGTTACGAAATAATAAGGTTTTTCCTTTATATGAGTTTTTTGATACAAGTACATTTTCGGCTAGATATAAGTATCGCTTGAAAGCTGATTATATTTCAATTTGGATATCCTAATGAAATCCCTGATCGCGCGGATTTAAGGTTGCAATCCGTACCTTAGACTACACCCAATGCTTTATACAGTTTAAGAAAGATTTTTGTTTTACCCGCCCTGTCCTGCCGACGCAGGAGGCATCGTATCGGTCACTCACCTTTGCTTTTCAATCCTCTGTTTTACCCGCCTTGTCCTGCCGACGCAGGAGGGCATCGCATCAGTCACTCACGTTTGCTTTTCACTTCTTTGTTTTACCCGCCTTGTCCTGCTAATGATTATTTTTAATATAATTCATTGATTTACAATAGGTTGTGTTTTTTAAATCTCAACGATTAAACCCTTGTTCTATTCGATTTTCAACTATTACATGAGTTATGTTAACTAAATAGTTGAAAATGTTAATTTATTTTGATTTTAAATTGGTATAATTGTGTTTTTTATTGTTTTTTGGCAAATATGATTAGGTATTCAAATATAATTAGTTTATTTGATTTGTAATAATTAAATTTGATGGATAGAGGTTTGAGAGCTTTTTGGATTAAGATCCAATATCTTGTTTAAATAGAACGATGCAAAACCTGAAAAAAAAGATGTTTTCACTATTTAGGATGATATATAAGTTAGTTATACTACTATTTCATTTAAGTATCTTGGTGGAATCTCACGATATATAGGATGAGAATTTGTTATTTAATTCAAAAATTATTTAACATATTATTTTAAAAATAACTTGAAATCTTTCTTCAATATTAAAATTCATAGATGTTTAAAGTTTAGATTGGATAGTTGATAAGTCTGATTAAATTATACCCCCATTTGATGAAGATAATTAAAAATATACTTAAACTTTCTTACATTCTAGGTATTTTACTTATAGGACAAAATGTTTTGGCACAAAGAGAAATACAACCCTATGAAGACTCATTTACCTATGATTATGCACTAAAATACTGTTTGAATTTACCCATCATAGAAGAATTCCCTGATTATTGGTTTATAGAGAACTTTAAAGCTCCTAAAGGGATAAAAAGTATAGAAATGTATCCTTATGACAACAGGGTTATTTCTAAAAGATACCCTAGTGTTACCATGAAGATTAAGGAAAAGTATATTTCAATTAAAGACTTTAAACTCGTTCATATTTATGATCTTGAAAATGGATTTTTAAAAAAAACACTATTATTTCCTCTCAATAGAGATATCAATCATAACGACTCCATACTGTATAAAACATATAATTTAAAAATTGATGAAAAACATATTTTAATTGATGTATCATATCCCAATTCAGATGACATGCAAGCACAATATTTATATGAAAAAAAGACAAATAATTTAATTTATCTAATAAACAATAAGAGAGATACAGTTTACTTTTTATATAAAAATACAGGTGTAAAAAATTTGGATCAAGTAGTCATGGAAATAAAATCATCAAACATTAATTACCAAATTACGGATTTAATAGTTAGAAATAATTTCGATAACCTTTTGAATTTAAATAATTTAAAAAAATCTAATAATGATTCTACATTATTTTTTTCTAAAAAACTTAATGTTAATTCAAAATATGTCAGTAGTAGTACAACAGAATGGAATGATGATTCAATTCGTTTAAATATAGATACAGAATACTACAGACAAGATATAAAATTGAAATTTGCTTCCAATAAAACAATAAATAACATCAAAATAGAACGAAATCCTGTGTTGAATTGGGGGAATAACTATTTGCGCATAAAAAAATTATTTGGCTTATGGTATAAAGAGGTTAAAACCTACAGTCCGACAAGTGATATGAGTTTTAGCTTAGTAAAAAAGTTTCAAAAAATGTGGCAATCATATATGTATGGACTTAAAAAAACAAATGTCGAACGTAGGACAAAAACGGGTAAAATAAAAATTGTAAAAGGAAATATTTACCAAAACCATGAACCATTAATAATATACAACTAAGATTATGGCACTATTTAATACTTCTATAGATTATCAGGGACAGGATTTGCATATACTGCATAATAAGAATTATTTATCGAATTTAGAGGTGTCCTAAAATGGGGAAGCCCACAAGATATGTAGATATCTTATCTATTTACTTTTTATGAAGTTTAAAAGTTTACTGTGTAAAGAATTATTTCGTAAATTCAAATAACTAGTGTTTTTTATTTAAAGAATAGTTGAGTGAAGTTGTTTGATTTGTGAAAAAACATGTATTTGTATGTATAATGTTCTTTTTGATAAAAATTGATGTGAAAAAAAATAAAATATTGTGGATTTGAATTAGAATAGTTAAGTTTTAAAATATGTTTTTTTAAGAGTTGAATGCTCTTTTAGGGTTGTTTTAAAATAAGTCTTTAAAATTTAGTTGATTTAAAGTATCCACCCGACCAAGCCCATATTTCATAAGCTAACGTAAGGTAGTAAGTTTGCTTGAAATAATAAAGAGATGAGCAAACAAGAAATAATGTACTCTCATGTAGAGGATTGGAAAACAAGTGGATT
>NZ_JACHTD010000016.1 GCF_014145665.1 Myroides sp. NP-2
TAGTGTGTTGGAACTTACCGTTTCCTAAGTCTACTAAGCTGTCAGTTTTTGATGTAATTACCTGGATGATCGCATCGTAAACATCACCTTTGTTTGTAATATTGTTTACTACGTCTTCTGTTAAAGCAATAGTTGTGATTGCGTTTCCTGCTGCATCTTTGAAGATGTATGAAGTATTTCCGTTTGCGTCAACTACTTTCTCTACGTTTACTGTGTTGATATCAAATTCAACTACATCTCCATCAACTGTAGTGTGTTGGAACTTACCGTTTCCTAAGTCTACTAAGCTGTCAGTTGAACCATCAAGCTGTGCTTTCAGTTCTTCTAATGCATTTTGAACATTTGTTGAAGTAAAACCATTCGTTGAATTATCAAAAGCGATAGAACCCGCATTTGCATCGATTTCTCCTACTTTAGCTCCAACTGAATTGGTAAATTCGTATTTATTTGTCTTTGTATTTAAGGATACGCTTACTTCTTTTGGATCAATGGTTACACCTGTTGCTCCTTGTTTAGGAGTTCCATCAGCATTGATTTCGTTTTCATTGTAGTACGTATACGAACCGTTAGCGTTTTTCACTAAAACAGTTACGGTTTCGTTTGCTTTCACTACGGTATCTTTAGACACCCAGCTTACATTTCCAGCAGCATCGGTTACTAAGATCGTTTCATTTGCTCCTTTTTGGATTTGGGTAATTTGCAGTGTTCCTCCAATTTGAGCTAAATCAAATTTATCTTGGTTGATCGTTAATTGAACATCTTTTAGAACAACACCTGCTCCTACAGACACAGCTAATAACTCATTGGCAGAAGAAAGTTCTTTTCCTTCTACATTCGCTGCAGCAATATTTTGGTATACTACAGTACCGTCAGCTTGAACTACAGGAACTTTTCCTTGATCAGCTGCCTCTGCTCCTAATTTTTCAGCTGTAACTGATCCATTTTGGAACATTTCCGTAGCTAATTTATCTACTAAACTTACAGTAGAAGAAACTCCATTAACAGTAGAAACTAAATCCGTTCCGTTCAATGCTAAAACATTGGTTGTTATAGCATCATTTGCAGACCATACTACGTTTCCATTTGTATCAACAATTAGTACATCACCTGCATTTCCTGCTTGAATCTGGCTTACATTTAATGCACCACCGATGTTTTGCAAGCTTAATTTAGACTCGTTGATATCTAAACTTGTTGTTTTTAAAACAGCACCTTTTCCATCTGTAACAACGATTTTCTCGTTTCCTGTTAAGTCTTTAGCGTTAACTGCTGTTTCAAGATTTACAGTTAAATTTCCGTCTGCATCAATGTCTAAACCACTTCCTGCTTTAACAACACCTGCTACGTCTCTTGTTGCCGTAGGAACATCTAACGTATAGGTAATGGTATTATTCGTTGTCGTTTTCGACACTTGAATATTCTTACCTGCTTGTAATTCAGTCACATATTGATTCTCTTTCACAAGAGCATCTACATCAACATTGTGAGCTGCATTGTTTTCATCTGTATAAACTAGCTGTCTATTTGTAGTATTGTACACTAATGAAGTTAACGATTGTTCAACTTTCACCAATTGTTTCAATACATTGTATAAATCAGTATCTGTTTGATTGTTGATTACTTCAATAATATCACCGATAACAGTGATGTCTACAGCAGTTCCAGCTTCATTCGTATACGTATACTTACCAGGTTGAACACGTACTAATGTAGTAACTGTTTCTTGTGCTGCCACTAAATCTTTTAATGCTAAAACTGTTGGATTACCAGCTTCATCCATAAAGGTGATTGTACCCGCTGTGTGGTCAATCGCGATAGAAGTAACTGTTTCAAACGTTTTTACTGCATTTTTGATATCAATAGTAACAGCATTCCCTGCTTCATTAGCATAAGTCATTACTCCTGTAGCTGGATCGTAACCTAAAATAGTTACGGTTTCGTTTTGTTTAACAATTTCTTCAAAGTTGATTTCAACTTTGTTCCCACTGTCATCGATATAATATAATTTATCCCCTTCATAAATTACATTACCTGCTGTAGTATTAATTATGTTTTTGATAAGGTTTTCAACCTTATCTCCTTCCATTTGTAATATATTTTCAAAGTTATTCACCACAATTGCAGGAATGTCACTTTCTGTTGTTAAACGTTGCCATTTATCAACAAACCAGTAGTAATACCCTGGAGTGATTGCAGTATTAGTAGTTGTATTGAATACTAATAAACTGTTTATATTTCCATTGGTGATTGTTTTAGTATCTTTTGTATCTTTTAAAGACACATTCGGAATTAACAATCCACGATTACTAGCTTCAACTGTTAACTCAGCTGATTTATTAGGAGTAGCCGTTCCAATTCCCACCTGTGCGTTTGCAGACATAGCCCCCATTAATAGAGCAACTGGTATTAGTCTTTTTTTTCATAACTGAATATTTTGTGTCGTTTTAGTCTAAATTATATTATTGTACTTTGTGATAAATATGTGGATTAGTAATTAAAGGTCCACCGCCTTCTACTGGTGTAATCGTAGGATTACTATTGTTGATTTCCGTTCCAGAATTCGCTTCTACTGCTTTTTCTTTCGGAGACTTACCAACTACTTTCGCTTGATTCGTAACTTTTTCTGCATTGATATCTTCATCAGTTACATTATAGGTTGCTGTGATCGTCCAAGATTCTCCAATGGCTAGTGCTCCATTGGTGTCTGTATAGTTCACCTTGTAGTTAGCACCAAATAAAACATCGGTTAATTCAACTTCTTTCAGCGTTACGTTTCCAGTATTCTTCACTACGAAAGTGTAGTTAATTACACCATTGCCATGATCTCCATCTACTTCATCATTGAAGATTCCTGTTTTTACCAACACAATTTTTGGACTTTGAGGTAATATAGTCACTGTGCAAGTTGAACAATTTGTATGTTCAGGATCTGGTAGTGGATACTCAGGATCTGTAGGTGCAATTGGATTTGGATCTATAGAAACCGTATGAACAGGTACATTATTCGAATCCTTACCATCTGCATTTGCTAAATTGAATACCCCTCCTCTATCGATATCTTCTTGCGTTAGTACATATACTCCAGAAAATGCATCTGTACGTACTTCATTTTCTGCAAGAACAATTGGGTTTCCTACGATCGTAATTTTTGGATCTGTTACTTTAACATTAGTCAAGGAAATATTTCCTGTATTTTTTAATGAAAAAGTATAGTGTATCTCATCTCCAACATTAACAAGACCATTATTATCTTTATCAACATAAGTACCGACTTTTTCTAACGCTAAGCCTGGTTCAGGAATGATGACAATTTTACCACACATGTCAATAACATTCCCTGTTGTCTCACAATCGAAAGTATGAATCATATCTTCAGCTGCAATTCCATCCCCCATACTTCCGTAGACTTTATGTCCTACATAACAGTAGCGATCATCATCATTAACAATCATTCCTGTATGTCCTCCAACCTCAACATAAACAGCGCGGTTATTACCTAGTCCTTGTGGCTCAGTCGCCGCACGAACAAAACCTATTGCTTGAGGTTGACCTAGCATTTGATAGCCGTTCGATCCCCAAAAATAAACGCGTCCAAATTTATTAATTGCTGCAGCTGCTGCTTCGTAAGTTGAATTATCTTGTGCACTTATATATTTAATATCTAATAATTCCGCACCGTCTGTCCCTTTTACTGTTTGCCAGTTTACTTGCTCAGGTGTAGTATCACCTATACCTAATTGTCCACGACTGTTGTCTCCAATAGAATATACTTTTCCATCATTGGAAAGCGCGAAATAACTAACTTTATTATCTTCCCCAACTCCAGTGATACCAATCATTTTAGGTTCACCTGCAAAAGGTGCTTGTACTTCCACAGCCAAACTTTGTGTACTGTTTGTCACTGCAGCAGTTCCGTTGTATATTTTAGAACCCCATGCGTAGTATTTACCTGTTGACGTATAAGCAAAACCACCACTGTTGTGTAACTTCATCATTACAACATTAGATAAGGGTGTATTTTGTGCTGTACTTACTGTATGCCATTTCTTATCGGCATTCCAATAATTATCACCATACAAAGCTGACTTAGAACCCGTTACCATTATTTTTCCATTAGTAAGTAACAAGGCCAACCCTCCATAAGAAGCAGTCATATATTTAATATCCTCTGTTCTAACTCCTTCTGGTAATTCTAACTCTGTAAAAGCAGTATAATCCGTATCATTTTGTAAATCAGCATTTTTAAGCTTATAATCCGTGATTTTAGTACCCCATCCATATAGTCCGCCCGTAGTTAAAAGAAAGAACTGATTTTTAGCATAGTACTGAGAGCTCATCGTCGCCATTAAAGGACTTCCTTTATAGTGGAATCCATTAGCAAAGCTTATATCTGTAGGTACTAAGAAGTGTTCAAACGATTTTCCACTAGGCTTTGTTTGCTCTCCAAAAATTTGGAATCCAGTTGCCGTTTTAATAATAGTGGAGTGGTAACCAGAAATGAACTTATCACCATCATACTCACAAAAATCAGGACCTACAGGTTTAGTGAAGTCAATTAATCCTTCAGCTTGTTTACATTTTACTCCTGCCACTGCATCAGTTAATCCTGCTGGCCAAAAAGAACATGTACTTGCCTTAGCATTAGGTCCACAATAACTCGGTCCCATTTGTAAAGTAGTAACCGAATTCATCGCAATCACATTCACTTGATCCGAAGTTGTCAATTTACTACCTTGTCCGCCACTTGCTTGTGCTTTTACAATAAAATAAGACTTAGCTTCTCCTTTGCCTGCGTAGGTTACTACGGGGTAAGTTGTTGTATTCTGCTTGTACGTTTTACATACTTCTACAACAGAAGAATCGTACATTTCGATATTAACTTTTCCGTTTGTAGGCTCAAACTGCTCCAAAGACTCTGTAATAGTAAAATAACTATTCTCTTTCATAATAATCTTAACATCACCAGTTGCTCCTGCTCCTAACTTAGCAGATCCTGTCAATTCGATCCCTCCTCTCGGACAAATACTAACAACACCGCCACTTTGCGTGTAAGTACCGTTTATCTTTAATTTTGCGTTAGACTGAACGTACAAGGTTGCTCCTTGTTCTATTTTCAGGTCATTATTAATAGAAACTTCCCCTGTAACACAGTATACTTTACCTCTAGTTAATACTTGTGAAGTATTCGAATTTTCTAACTCAATCGCTCCTTCAGGACAACCACAAAAATTAGGATCAATAACTTGAGAAGATACAGTTGAAGTTAACTGATCATCAGATACAAGATCTTGTATTTTAGTAGGTAAGCTACTTTTTACAATCGTTGCAGTATTTTCTAATAAACCATTTTGTTGTGCTTTTTTCACTTTTCCTTTAATCGTAATGGTAGCTGTAGCTAAACGACTCAAGGTTACATCAACATTGTTCAATGTAGTACTGTTTCTAGGAATATTAATAGATGTTCCTGTATGACCATTGTTTGATGCTGTGATAGAAGTCACTTCAAAAAACTCGCTAATTGCAGCTAAGTCATCATTCAATTTGAATCGCAACGTTTCTACGTTTTGTCCTTTGATATCGATGGTATAAGTTAAATCCTCACCAACATTAGCCATGGTTTTATCTACAGTTTTCTGCACTACTACTCCACCTGGTGTAGTAGCAAATAAATTGCGGATCTCATGGTAGTTTGTATTTCCACCAGTTGAAGCACCAAAGCCCAGCTTAAATAATGCCGGTGGCACTTGATCGTAACTATAGGTAAATACATCTGTAAATTGTCCACCAACTGTAGTGGCCCAACGCACAGCAACATCATATTTCCCTGTCGTTGTATTTTTGTTCATTTCAATCTGCACTCGTCTATAGTACTGACTATCAGACGGACGTGTTCTCGTCGATGTTCCATAATCAATGCGTGTGCCTGATGAAACCGTTTTCAACATTTTATTTGTATTCGCACCAGATGTTGCGTTTTCTACAGTATGACCACGCAAGGTAAATTGATTCGGTGTGCGATTCTGATTTCCTTGTTTTCCTTCTGAAGTTGTAGCAAAGTTCCCATACTCATCAATACCTAATCCTAAGTACCCTCCTTTTAAACCTTTGATACCTCTATTATTTCCTAAATCACGAGGAGCATAACTTAAAGATCCACCATATCCTCCTACGCGAAAAGTAGTACGATCAATTGTTCCGTCAAAAAGAAATACACTAATACCATCTGCATTATTACCTCCCCATGTCTTGTATTCAAAATCAATGAACACCCCACGTCCAGAAGGAAAAGCTTCATCAATAAACGCATAACCGCTTCGGTCTCCTTCCGCTTCTGTTAAACGCAACCAGCCTTCATTATCGTTATCTATGAAATTGCCATTTTTCTTCGTAGCAGCAGTCAAATAGGCTTTATGATTATTATAACCTGTTCCTAAAACAATATTATTTCCAACCTCCTTGCTTCGGAAATTTTCACTCACCAAGAATTGCGCGTACGACTTACTCCCTATTCCTAAGAACAGTAAACCGATCATCAAAACTTGTAGTAGTACCTTTTTGTTCATGTTTCTTTTTTTCATAATTTTCTCGAACAAACAACTTTATTGTACACAAAATTGTTCTCCCTAATAGTTTTGCCAAAATTCAAGATTATATCCTCATTTTGTGTTTCAAATTATTAGTACGCACTACTTTCCAACAAATTGAATCCATACTAAATCACTCAATACCAACATTTTACAAAGAGTTAAAAAGAATCAATGTTTCAATTTCTATACGCACGAAAAAAACAATAAAAACCTGATAAAAATCATAGAAACAAAACTCCTCTGCTCCAATCAGCTGACAAAAAACTAATTTCACACCAACTTCATGGAGCAGAATCACAAAAAAATCAAAAAAAAACCACTTCTTTTGAGAATAATGCCAAGCTTCATCCTTGCCATTATTCTTCTATCTGATTTCCTGATTAAAAATTCAAAAAAAACGTTCTACCCAACTGGAAGCACCTACAGCCCAACGACAACTAAACAGAGAAAACGACCTTTATAAATTACCGCTAAGGCATTATTTTTCTTTTTTCGATACTATATACATTTCGCGTTAAAATAACGCAACAGAACGCTTGTATGGATGTTTGGGAAAATATTTTTGGCTTTTCGGACTTTTTTGTGATCCTTTTTATCATCCTAACTAGCCATAAAGACAACACAACAAGTGGAGTAGCGGAACAAAGCCAGTATACTTTTCTTTACCAAGAGAATAAAGCACAAACAAAAAGCAGCTACATTTTTACCAAATGCTAGAAATAAAAAAACCACGCCCGAGGGCGTGGTTCGTATTGTATGTTAGGTGTATTCGTTTACTTTGCAATCGTATGATACACGTTCAATGCTTCTTTTAAAATCGCTGCTGAGCGAATCAAATCTTCTTTTTTCAACACATAGGCCATACGTGCTTCATTTAATCCAACACCAGGCGTGGAATAGAATCCTGCTGCAGGAGCAATCATTACCGTAGCACCATCTAAGTTGTATTCTTCTAACAACCATTTAGCGAAGTGATCTGCATCTTCCACAGGAAATTTAGCGACACAATAAAAAGAACCATTTGGCACGGTTACTTCTACTCCGTCAATTTCTTGTAAAGCTTTAATAAATATATCACGACGCTCTTTGTATTCGGTGATTACTTCGTCAAAATACGATTGTGGCGTATCTAAAGCTGCCTCTGCTGCAATTTGCTCAAAAGTAGGCGGAGAAAGTCTCGCTTGTGCAAATTTCATAGCAGCATCCATTACTTCTTTGTTTTTTGACACAATACATCCAATACGCGCACCACACATGCTGTAACGCTTAGACACCGAGTCAATCATAATAGCGTGATTCGCCAATTCAGGAAAAGTCATCACAGAGATATGTTTAAATCCGTCATAGGCAAATTCGCGGTAAACCTCATCGGCAATTAAGAACAAATCGTGCTTGATCACCAAAGCAGCTAATTGCTCCATTTCTTCTTGAGAATATAAATAGCCTGTTGGGTTTCCTGGATTACAAATTAAGATGGCCTTCGTTTTAGGGGTAATTAACTTTTCAAACTCTGAAATAGCAGGTAAAGCAAATCCCGTGTCAATCGTTGACATGACTGGAACAATAGTTACACCATTTGAAGTGGAAAACCCATTGTAATTCGCATAGAACGGTTCTGGAATGATAATCTCATCACCTGGATCCATCGTACTGCCCAACGCAAACATCAACGCCTCTGATCCACCAGTTGTAATGATGATTTCTTGTGCGTTTACATCAATTTGATGGGCTTGGTAATACTTGGCTAATTTCACTCTATAGCTTTCAAAACCAGCAGAGTGGCTGTATTCTAAAACTTTAATATCTGCATCTTTTACCGCTTGCAAAGCGTCTACTGGAGTTTTAATGTCAGGTTGACCAATGTTTAAATGATAAACATGATGTCCTTTTTGTTTCGCTTTTTCAGCAAAAGGAACCAATTTTCTAATCGGAGACTCAGGCATTTGAATACCTTTTTGAGAGATTTTTGGCATGGTTAATTTTTTATTAATTCACTAAATAGCGACCAATCCTTGTTGATTTAATAATCATCGATCAAATGAGGTAAAGATCTTTGCAAATTTAGTTTTTTTTACGCATAAAAAAAGTAAATTTCATTCCTAAATAATAAGTTAAATATACGGGTTTACTGGGCATTTTGGTTATTTTTGTTCCATTATAAAAACAACGTATCAACAACTCATGGATAAAAAAATCATATCTTTTTTTTCCTCAACCCGACTAATGGCTGTTCTTTTCATTGTATTTGCAGTAGCCCTTGCCCTGGGAACTTTTATTGAGGATCGCTACAACACCACAACCGCTCGGATTCTTATTTATAATACCAAATGGTTTGAAGTTATCATGCTTATTTTCTTGATTAACTTTATCGGAAATATTAAACGTTACCGTTTACTAACCAAAGAAAAATGGTCCACCTTTATGTTGCACGCTGCCTTTATCTTAATTATGATTGGGGCTTTCATTACGCGATACATCAGTTTTGAAGGGATGATGCCTATTCGAGAAGGTGAAACAGCGGACAGTATTTTTTCAGACAAAACCTTCTTAACGGTAATGGCTGATGGGGAATACGAAGGAGAAACTAGAAGACGTACTTTCGAAATGGATCAGTACTTCTCTCAAGTGACCAACAACCATTTCAAAATGAAAAAAGACTTCAATGGCATTCCTTTTGAAGTGGAATACAAAGACTTTATCATGGCTGCTGAAGACGTAATTGAAGCAGACCCGAATGGAATAAACTACTTAAAATTAGTTGAATCTGGTGACGGTGAGCGTCATGAACACTACCTTGAAGAAGGAAAAGCGGCGAGTATTCACGGCATCCTATTCGGCTATAATGCACCTACAGAAGGGGCAATCAATATTACTTCAGAAAATGGAGAATTCTTTATCGACTCTCCCTTTGAAGGAAATTATATGGTCATGGCAGATCAGTCTACTGGACAAGTAACTGCCAATGAAAAAGCACCTTTAAACTTCCGCTCTCTTTATACCATGGCAGGTACGCAATTTGTACTACCTGAATTGCCAATGAAAGGAAAAACAACGGTGGTTTCCAACGGAGATTTCAAGGATCAAATGACTGCTGATGCATTAGTGGTAACTGTGCGCTCTCAAGGACTTGAAAAAGACGTAGTCTTAAAAGGGAAAGCAGGTAGAATGGGTGAACCTCAGGCTATTCAACTTGGTGATCTTGAATTTACGTTACTCTATGGTAGTAAGGTATATACGACGCCTTTCCAAGTGCGCCTAAACAAATTTATCGCTGATAAATACCCTGGAACGGAAAAAAGCTACTCTGCTTTTGAAAGCCAAGTAACAGTACTAGACGGAGATAACTCTTTTGACGCGCGTATTTATATGAACAATATTTTAGATTATCAAGGATACCGCTTCTTCCAAGCGCAATTTGACCCGGATGAAAAAGGAACCATTTTATCTGTTAATCACGATTTCTGGGGAACTTGGATTACATATATCGGCTACTTCTTCCTTTACGTAGGTTTAGTATGGATCTTATTTGACAAAAATTCGCGTTTTGCTGATTTAAAACGCAAATTGAACAAAGTAAGAGAGAAAAAAGCATCCATGTTAACACTGCTGTTGCTGTTGTTCTCAGTAGGAGCTTCTGCTCAACACATGCACGCACCTCAAAAACCAAGTGCTGCTGTAATTGACTCTATTATTCACGCCAATACCGTAAGCAAAGAACACGCTGCTAAATTCGGTTCTCTAGTTATTCAAGATTACGGTGGACGTATGAAACCTATTAATACGTTCTCTTCTGAATTATTGAGAAAAGTATACAAAAAAGAAAATTACCAAGGATTAACACCGGATCAAGTATTCTTATCCATCACCCAATATACAATTGCACAACAAATGGAAGGTGCACCAAACTTCTGGTATTTTGCACCTATCATTGAGCTACAAAGAGGGAATGATAAAATTACCGAAGTTTTAGGTTTGCCAAAAGGAACTAGACATGCTTCTTTCGTTGACTTTTTTGATGAAAAAGGAAACTATAAATTAGTAAAATACGTAGACGAGGCAAACCACGCAAGTGTGAAGAATAAATTCCAAACAGATTTCTTGGATTTAGACGGTAAAGTAGCCTTGTTAAACGCTGCTTTTACTGGAAGAATGTTAGCAATCTTCCCTATTCCTAATCACGATAACAACAAGTGGATCTCTCCACTAGAGTTAAACGAATCAGGGATGACAGGAATGGATTCTACTTTTACTAAGAATATCTTATCTCGCATGTATGTGCCAGCTTTGTTTGACGCAAAACGCTCAAATGATTATACCAAAGCAGACGAATACCTAGAACACATCAATACGTTCCAGCATTCGTATGGTAAAAACATTATGCCTTCAGACAACAAGATTAAATTTGAAATTTTATACAACCAATACGATATTTTCAAAACGTTGTATAAATATTATATGGCGGTAGCTGTATTCTCGTTTATCTTTATTATTTGGGCGATCTTAAAACCAAATCGATTTGCAGCAAAAGCAATTAAAATAGGGGGTTGGTTAACACTTACCTTATTCATTATCCACACTTTAGGTTTAGCCGTACGTTGGTATGTATCTGGTCACGCACCTTGGAGTGATGCCTATGAATCAGTAATTTATGTAGCATGGGCTACTACCCTATTTGGTTTGTATTTCGGTAAAAAATCCGAATTGACTATTGCTTCTACAGCCTTCGTTACAGGAATGATCTTATGGGCTGCCCATCTAAACTACATGGACCCAGCTATTTCTAACTTACAACCTGTATTAGACTCGTATTGGTTAATTATCCACGTGGCTATTATTGTAGCTAGTTATGGTCCGTTTACATTGGGTATGATATTGGGAATTGTCGCATTAATCTTAATGATCTTAACTAATAGCAAGAACAAAAAGAAAATGGACCTCAATATCAAGGAATTAACCTATATCAATGAAATGGCACTTACCGTTGGTTTAGTACTATTGACTATTGGAAACTTCTTGGGAGGTCAATGGGCAAACGAAAGTTGGGGACGCTACTGGGGATGGGACCCTAAGGAAACTTGGGCACTAATCAGTATCATGGTATACGCTTTTGTTATCCATGCGCGCCTTGTTCCAGCCATGCGCGGTACTTGGTTATACAACTTGTTTAGCATCCTAGCCTTCTACTCTATCATGATGACCTATTTCGGTGTAAACTTCTATTTAAGCGGACTACACTCGTATGCATCAGGGGATAAAGTAATTACTCCTGCCATTATTTGGTGGTCTATCGGCTTCGTAACCCTACTGAGTATTCTATCGTTTATTCAGTACAGAAGACACTTAAAAAAATAAGTACAATTCATACTATGTAAAAAAAGCTACTCGACTTCGAGTAGCTTTTTTTTTTGGCGTTTTCTTTATCCACTTTTGCCAATACTCCCTTAATAGTCTTCAGCCGATTAAAAAGTCTACCTCTACCTACCAAACACATCCTCTATCTTTCTGCCCTCAACTAAAAAACGTGCGTTACTATCTCCTTCATTCAACTCTTGGTGAAGGCGCATATTTTTGATTAATCAAAAAAAAAGAACAGTATTGTTATCTGCTTGCTTCTCCATATCGCTACAAATACATTAACAACAATACTTTATATTAAATAAACATAGTATTCAAATATTTATAGTTAATAAGATTAAATATTAAACATATATTTCAAAAATATACACTATTTTAATCTACTTAAAAAAAACAACCCAATTTTGGAATACAAAAATGCAAAACACTAGGAATCACAAGCCCTTAGATTGGTAATTCTAATCGAATTCTAATCTACTTTTAATTTCTTATTAATGCGACTCCAAAGCCCTTGTAATATGGGGGTAGTAATTTTGAACTATAAATTATGAGCAAAATGTTTAGACGTATACTAACCGCCTCAGTTTTTGTTTTTTCTACGTATATCGCCGTAGCTCAAAAGCAACAACAAGAGCAAAAATTGAGCAAACAAGAGATAGAGACCTTGTTTCTCGAACAAAATTTCGATTTACTAGCAAAGCGATTGGAAATATCCCAAGCAGAAGCCCAACTGATTCAAGCGCGATTGTGGCCAAATCCTACCTTTGAAATTTCAGAGGTAAACGCCTGGCGTACTACAGACATCGAAGAGCAACCAAACATAGTTGGAAACTGGGGATCTTCTCAACAAATCTCACTGCGTTTAGAACAAGAAATAGAAACCGCTGGAAAAAGACGCAAGCGCATTGACCTACAAAAACTGACCGTCGAAGAACGAAAAACAGATTTTGAAGTTATCTTACGCGAAACAAAACTCGCCTTGCGCCTAACGCTTACCAACATCCAAATGTTGCAACAACAACAATCGGTATATCAAAAACAAATCGACAATACTTCCTTGCTTATATCTGGTTATAAAAATCAGTTAACCCAAGGAAACATAAGTCACAGTGAATACATTCGATTAAAAGCCGCACAGCTGCAGTTTAAGAAAGAACTCGCCGATGCATCCAAAGACTTAGAAGAAGCGCGTAAAGATTTAAAGAACTTCATCAATATAGGCACTACATCCACAATCGTAATTACCGATGCACTTGATGTTCCAACAACAACGGTAAGTGAATTGCAAGTCGAAGATTGGATTCTCCATGCCCAAGAAAATCGTCCCGATGTTTTACTACAAGACAACTTAATTCTACAAGCAAAAAAACAGGTAGACATCGAAAAAGCGGAGCGCATTCCCAACCTTACCTTAGGGGTAGATTACGATCGCGGTGGAAATATAATGCGTGATTTTGTCGGTTTTGGACTTGCTTTTGACCTTCCGATTTTTGATCGTAACAAAGGCGGTATAAAAGAAGCTAAAATAGGTGTTCAACTAGCGGAAATAGAAGCTAAAAGCAAGAAAAATGAAATTGCAAACGACATTATTGAAGCGCTGAGAAACTACGTGCAAGCCAAAGACTTATACGATCAAATCGACGTCGACTACGAAGAACAACTCGACAAGCTGCTCGATGCTTATGTAAAAAACTTCCAAAAGAAAAATGTTAGTCTGATCGAATACTTGGATTTTGTAGAAGCCTATCTCGACAATAAAAACATCTTATTGGAAACCAAAAAAGAATTACACGAACAACTAGAGAACTTACAATTTGCTGTTGGAAAAGATTTATAACCATGAAACGTATACAAATGACTTCAAAATATACTCTTAGCTGCGCTGTGTTAGCCTTAGTAACACTAGCCTCATGTAAACAACAAGAAAACGCGGCACAACAAACCGAAAACTACTGCATTCCTGAAGAAATTGGCAAAGGATTAAATTTTGCCAAAGTAACCCAACGTCCAATTCAACGCACCTTGAGTTTAAACGGTACCGTGGAATACAACCAAGATAAAACAATCCCCTTCTACAGTTTAGTTGAAGGAGTCGTATTAAATGCTAAATTCTCCTTAGGGGATTATGTCAAAAAAGGACAGCTGTTGGTCGAAATAAGAAGCACTGACATCAACGAGTTTAAAACAGAACTACGCGCAACTGAAGCGGAATTAAAAGTAGCTAAACGAGAACTAGAGTCTGTTTCATCTATGTATCAAGACGGACTCTCTTCTCAGAAGGAGTTGATGGAGGCCGAAGAAGATGTTCAAGTACTCGAGAGTAAGCTGCGCAGTGCAAAGAGCAACCTAGCGCTATTTAACGGGCAAAACAAAGAAGGTATTTATCAAATTATCGCCCCACAGGATGGGTATATCGTAACAAAAAATGTGGTCACAGGTATGACGCTAACCGATACGGACGAACCGTTGTTTACCATCGCCAATCTAAATGACGTTTGGATTATGGCTAATGTATACGCTACTTCCATGCGCTATGTAAAACCACAGGCAGAAGTACAAGTGAGTACACTCGCCTATCCCGATGAAAAGTTTAAAGGACAAATTTCGACTATTTCACAAGTGTTTGACGCGGAAGAACGCGTGTTGAAAGCGCGTATTGTGATGAACAATCACGAAATGAAACTGCGTCCCGGCATGTCTGCTGAGATTCACTTACTCCTTGACGACAACCAAGGCGAAGCACTAGCCGTACCAAACAACGCCATTATTTTTGACAACAATCAAAACTATGTGGTAACCTATACCGATGCTTGTCATCAAGAAATTCGCCAAATTACACCTTTAACCAAAAACCAAGAATACACCTACATCAGTGCAGGCGTACAAGAAGGTGAAACTGTAATTACAACGAATGAGCTATTGATTTACAACCAATTAAACAATCACCTTTAATCCATAAACAGCGTAAAAAATGCAAAAATTTGTCAAAAATATTGTAGCTTTTTCCCTAAAAAACACCTTCATCGTTCTTTTTGGCGTGTTGTTATTGGTATTTGGTGGAATCTACAGCTATATTCATACGCCTATTGAGGCTTTTCCCGATGTAACCAATACCCGTGCCCGCATCATTACGCAATGGCCAGGACGAAGTGCAGAGGAAATTGAAAAATTTATCACACTCCCTATTTCAAAGGAGATGAATACGATTCCCAATAAAGCGGAAGTTCGCTCTATCTCCCTCTTTGGATTATCCGTTGTAACGGTAATCTTTAACGATGAGATTGACGATTTTTACGCCCAACAATACGCGTCAAACCGCATGGGAAACGTCAACCTACCCGATGGAGCTGATTTTGAAATTGAACCACCTTCTGGAGCAACAGGAGAGATTTTCCGCTATATCATTCAAAGTGATTTACCCATCAAGGAAGTTACATCAATCCAAGATTGGGTAATTGAAAGAGAATTATTAGCGGTACCTGGAGTAGCCGATGTGGTTAGTTTTGGTGGAGAAGAAAAAATATTTGAAATTCAAATCAACCCAACGGAGCTGGTGAACTACGGTTTATCGCCTTTGGATGTTTATGAAGCCGTAGAAAAGAGCAACATCAACGTAGGTGGTGACGTAATTCAACGTGGAGACCAAGCCTATGTTGTGCGCGGTGTGGGTTTATTAGACAATATCGAAGACATCGAGAATATCCTCATTGAGGTAAAAGGCAATACCCCTATTTTGGTGAAACACGTAGCCAAAGTAGAAGTAAATGCCAAACCGCGATTGGGTCAAGTGAGCTTTCAAGACGAGGACGATGTCGTACAAGGCATTGTCGTTATGCTGAGAGGAGAAAATCCAAGCGAGGTCATAAGCAAATTACGCACAAAAATAGACGACCTTAACGACCGTATTTTACCGAAAAATGTAAAAATAGTTCCGATTATTGATCGAACGGATTTAGTCAATACAACGGTACATACCGTAACTAAAAACCTTATTGAAGGGGTTTTACTTGTATCGGTAATCGTCTTTATTTTCTTGTATAACTGGCGTACTACCTTTATCGTAGCCACGGTAATCCCTCTTTCCTTCTTATTCGCAATCATTATGTTGAAGATACAGGGACTCCCTGCCAATCTGATCTCTATGGGAGCCTTAGATTTTGGGTTACTGCTCGAAGGTACCCTCGTTATTGTTGAACACGTCTTTGTGGGACTGGAGAAAAAAGCACAAATCGTCGGCATGAAGCGCTTTAATAAAATGTCCAAATTAGGAACCATTCGAAAAAGTGCTAGTGGAGTTGCTGGCTATATTTTCTTTGCCCTCCTCATTTTAATTGTTGCTCTAATGCCCATCTTCTCCTTTGAAAAAGTAGAAGGAAAAATGTTCTCCCCTCTAGCGTTTACTTTGGGTTATGCCTTGTTAGGTTCTCTAATCTTGAGTTTGACCTATGTACCAGCCATGTGTAAACTCTTGTTGACTAAAAACATTGAGGAAAGAGAAAACTTCATCTCGAGATTCTTTAAAACCTCGATTTACAAAATGTTCAATTGGAGCTTCTACCACAAAAAGCTTACATTCGCCTTATTTGGCTTAATCCTCGTTGTTTGTGGTGTGCGATTCCATTACTATGGATCCGAATTTTTACCAAAGCTAAACGAAGGTGCCATCTATATTCGCGCCACCTTACCTAGCAGCATCAACCTAGATGAATCCGTGCGATTAGCTAAAGAAATGAAAGGGTTATTGCGTGATTTTGACGAGGTAGAATTCGTGTTAACTCAAACAGGACGACCAAATGATGGAACTGATCCCACGGGATTCTTCAACATTGAATTTCATACGCAGCTCAAACCTGAAAACGAGTGGAAACGCCATATTTCAAAGGATGAATTACTAGAGGAAATGCGCGTTTCCCTAGAAAAATACCCTGGAATCAATTTCGGGTTTAGCCAACCTATTCAAGACAACGTCGAAGAATACGTTGCAGGAGTTAAGAGTTCGTTGGTAATTAAAATCTTTGGAGACAATCTCTTCGACCTAGAAAAATACGCAACAGAAGTTGCTCAAAGCATCAAGGATGTCCCTGGAATTACAGACTTAAACATATTCAAAAATATCGGTCTACCCGAATTGCGCATTTCCTTGAGTGATTCGAAAATGGCCAAATACGCCGTTACCACAGCAGATGCACAAGCAGTAATTGCAATGACCATAGGCGGACAAGCAGCAACAACCTTTTACGAAAACGAGCGCATGTTTGACGTGGTGTTGCGTTTCGAAAAAGAGTACAGAGATTCGGCAGAAAAAATTGGCGATATTCTCATTCCGAGTTTAGACGGCAAGCAAGTGCCTTTAAAGGAGATTGCAACCATTGATTACCACACCGGGCCTGCATTCATCTATCGCGAGGGCAATAGCCGTTATATCGGCATTGGATTCAGTATTGAAGGACGCGATTTGGGCAGTACCATTGCAGAAGCTAGAGCAAAAGTAGAAAAAGAAGTCCACCTACCTTCCATCAATAAAATGGAATGGGCAGGAGAATTTGAAAGCAAGGAAAGAGCCGCTAAACAGTTAATCCCAGTGGTTCCTGTATCATTAGTCTTAATTCTAATTTTACTTTACTTCAACTTTGGCAATGTTAAAGATACCGCAATTGCTTCGTTGACCTTGCCCTTTGCCTTTATTGGTGGATTTATCTCCCTTTGGGTTACAGGTACAACATTCGGAATCTCTGCCGGAATTGGATTCATTATCTTATTTGGGGTATCCACCATAGACGGAATCGTCCTCATTGGTGTGATGAAAGAAAACCTCAAGAAGCGAATGTCATTAGAAGAAGCGATTCGAGATGGCGTAAAAAGTCGTATCAGACCCGTTATTATGATTGCCTTGATGGGGTCTATGGGCTTACTTCCAGCCGCCTTGTCGAACGGAATGGGCTCCGAAATACAGAAACCCTTAGCCATTATGATTGTAGGGGGACTCATCATCGGAATGATCTTAGCCTTTACAATTTTACCTCAGGTGTTTTACTGGGCGTATAAAAACAAAGAGGAAGGAAAATAATAAGAATTAGTACTATAAAAAAAAGCTTGAGTCAAACTCAAGCTTTTTTTATTTATTTGATTGATGAACCACCGTTTGGGGTTCCAATTTACTAATTTGTGAACAACAATTCGCGGTACTTCGTCAAAGTCCACAATTCGTTGTCGACCATCATTTCTAATTTATCACTGTGGTAACGGATAATATCGAAATAAGGTTTTACCACGTGACAGTACATTTTAGCCTGTTCTTCTACATCTTCAACGGCATTCGCCAATTTGCGTTGATCTACCATTTCCGCAACTTTTAAGTTTATTTGTGCGATGTGGTAGGATATTTTTTTCAAGATGTGCAATTGTTCAGCCGCGTATTCTTTGTATGCTTCGTCTCCAAAAATTTCTTTTAATCCTTTTACGTTCTCAATCACTGAGTTTTGGTACTTAATTGCAGTAGGAATTACGTGATTCTTAGCGATATCTCCCAAAACGCGTCCTTCGATTTGAATGCGTTTTACGTACTCTTCTAGTTCAATTTCATAACGTGCTTCAACCTCAACTTTTGACATTACTTGCATTTCTTCAAACACAGCAATTGACGCTGGATATACTTTTGCTTTTAACGCTTCTGGCGTTGTTTTATGGTTACTCAAGCCGCGTTTTGCTGCTTCCTCTTCCCATTCTTTGCTATAGCCATCACCTTCAAATAAAATGCGTTCACTTTCTTTGATGTATTCGCGCAATACATTGAAAATAGCTTCGTCTTTTTTCAATCCCCCTTGCTCAACCAATCCATCCACTGCTATTTTAAACTCTTTGAGTTGTTTCGCTACAATTGTATTTAAAACAGTCATCGGACCCGCACAGTTTGCCGTTGATCCAACTGCTCTAAATTCCCATTTATTTCCTGTGAAAGCAAAAGGCGATGTACGGTTACGATCGGTATTATCCAACAATACGTCTGGAATTTTCCCTACAACATTCAACTTCAAGTCGGTCTTTTCTTCAGGGGATAATTTACCGTCCGTTACTTCTTTCAACTCCTCTAACACTTTGGTCAGTTGCTGTCCGATAAACACGGACATAATAGCTGGAGGCGCTTCGTTAGCTCCTAAACGGTGATCGTTACTCGCAGAGGCAATCGCAGAGCGCAAAAGCTCTTCGTTGTCGTTTACTGCTTTAATTGTATTGATAAAGAAGGTCAAAAACTGTAAATTGCTCTTTGGTGTTTTACTAGGGCTTAGTAGGTTCACCCCGGTATCAGTAGCCAAAGACCAGTTGTTGTGTTTTCCTGATCCGTTCACTCCTTTAAATGGCTTTTCGTGAAACAACACTTTGAAATGGTGTTTTTCCGCTACTTTTTTCATTACATCCATCAATAAGGAGTTGTGGTCTACAGCTAAATTGATTTCTTCGAAAATAGGCGCTAGTTCAAACTGGTTAGGCGCTACTTCGTTATGTCTTGTTTTTACAGGAATTCCCAATAAAATACAGTGATTTTCTAGATCGTGCATATAGTTCAATACGCGCGTAGGAATAGAGCCAAAATAGTGATCATCTAACTGTTGTCCTTTCGCAGCCGTATGCCCTAATAAAGTGCGCCCAGTAGTTAAGATATCAGGACGCGAAGCAGCTAAAGCCGCATCGACTAAGAAATATTCTTGCTCCCAACCCAATGTTGGGGTTACTTTTTTTACGTTTTTATCAAAATAACGCGCTACTTCTGTTGCAGCATCGTCAATAGCGTTGATCGCTTTTAAAAGCGGTGTTTTATTATCTAGCGCTTCCCCTGTATAAGAAATAAATACCGTTGGGATACACAACGTAGAACCAAAGATGAACGCTGGAGATGTAGGATCCCAAGCCGTATAGCCTCTCGCTTCAAATGTATTTCGGATGCCTCCATTCGGAAAACTCGATGCATCCGGTTCTTGTTGTACCAATTGACCTCCATTAAATTGCTCTACTGGATCACCGTCAAATTGTGTTTCAAAAAACGCATCGTGTTTTTCTGCCGTTGTTCCCGTTAAAGGCTGAAACCAGTGTGTATAATGAGTTACTCCTTTTGAAAGCGCCCACTCTTTCATCCCCAATGCGATGTAATCAGCTAAGCGACGATCAATCTTAATGCCCAATTGCGCATTTTTAACCGCCTGATAAGCTTCAGGAGTCAAAAATTGGCGCATCGACTTGTCATTAAAGACATGATCTCCAAATATTAATGATTTTCTACCCAGTTCTTCTACCTTCACAGCGCTCCTTGAGGCTGCTTTTTCAATTGCTCGAAAACGAAATGTTGACATAATTACACTTTTTTAAGGGACACCCCCTGTTTTGACTATGCAAAAATAATAAAAAACACAAAAAACCAACACACACCCCCTAGTTTTTTGCTCATTTTTTTTTTATTTCTACTTATTTTTTTTACTACCCACCGTTTTTCCCACACCTAAGTCACCTAATTTAGATTTGTTTTGGTGTGTGATGTACTAATCCTTCGTTTCAGAATTCCATCTCCATTATATATCACCATAAAAAAAAGCGATAGTGAAATTCACTATCGCTTTATCTTTTATTTATTTTTAGTACATTTTCTTTACTGGAGACTTCGTTAAGTCATACTTTATAAGCACTTCTTCGTAGCTCATTGGTTTTTCTATTGGATTCGTATTTGCACCTTGTTTCACACTAGCGCTCTTTTGCACTGGATCTTTCCCGGCAATATACACGACTCTAAAAATCATATCCGTTACAAATCCTGGATCATCATCTTTCCCTGGAGTTCCATTAAACAAACCTAGAGGCGCAGTTGCACGAGCTTCGATAGTAAAGTCATCCAAGCCGTATCGGTAGATGTACTCTAACTCCTCATCTTTATTTGTTGCTGTATCCTCTACAAAATAGCGAATTGGCAAGGGTGACCATATAGGACTATTATTCTTCTTATCTATTCCTTCAAATACAAAAACCATAAGTGCGTCCCCAAAATAGACTTTGGTAGGATGTTTTACCGTTTGTCCTGCGATATTTGCATTTAGATTTTGATTGAAGCTCAAGTGATATTCGAATACGTTAGCTGGTTCATAGCCTCCATTTGGTCCTTGAGGCCCTTGTGGTCCACGTGGTCCTTCACAGCTTACTGTAAATAAACTCCCCAAAACCACAGCACATAATAACATCATTTTTTTCATAAAATTGCCTTTTTCCTTTTTTCAAATGTATCGTTTAATTTACAAGCAGAATCCTTTATTAAGACATTTTTAGCATTCCCCGTCTTTTTATGACGAAAAGATTCTCTTTCTATCATTAAAGCTAAGATTCTTTTATCAAATAAAAAAAACAAATCTACAAAAAACGTTTTTCTTCGCGTCAATCTCTTATTTTTATGGGATAATTATTTCAAATTCAGAATAAAGTTATGAAAAAATTCGCGTGTATTTGTCTGCTCTTTATAGGTTGTGTTTCCTTAGCACAGCATCTTCAACCAGTAGCGGATTTACGAGAAATCAAAAACAGCTTGTATTTAGCAGAAGACATTCACAAACCATATGCAAGTGATTCCCTCCACTTGCTGACGCAGTATAAGAATATTTATCGATCGCCAGAAATGGGCTTAACCAATAAATGGGGGCTTTATTACCAAGAAGAAACGAAAGTGGCAGAGGTAGTTATTCGCGGTTCGGTCAATAAAGGAATAAGTTGGCTCGCTAATTACTACGCTGCCATGCTGCCCGCTCAAGGAACAATTGCATTGACACCCGAACACTTGGTCAACTATCGCTTTTCGGAAGACGACAAAGCTAGTGTTCACGCAGGATGGACAATTGCTTCTCTTTACTTATTGCAAGACATAAAACCCAAAATAGACAGTTTATATCGCGCCAACACAAAGGAAATTATCATTTCAGGTCATAGTCAAGGGGGAGTAATAGCTTATTTAATAACGGCCCAACTCAAACAATGGCAAAAGGAAAACACCCTGCCACGAGACATCCAGTTCAAAACGTATACGCTTGCTGCGCCAAAGCCAGGGAATGCATATTTTGCCTATCAATATGAAAAAACCATGCATCAATGGAGCTATTCGCTTATCAACACCCAAGATTGGGTGCCCGAAGTTCCTCCAACAACCCAACGCCTGCAAGATTTTAACCCCATTAGCCCGTTTAGCAGAGAAAACATCGACAAAAGCATGAAAAAAATTAGCTGGCCCAAACGCTGGTTTGCCCGTGGTATATACAATCGCGTGAGTACACCGACCAAGAAAAGTGTAAGGCGCTATGCAAAACTACTAGGTCCATTTTTATTTAAGGAAATTCAAAAATCACTTCCTGAATTACAAGAGCCACAGTACCGACAGGAAAGCAACTACAGCCGATGTGGAACCCCTATTGTGCTCGATGGATTACAAGATCCAACCTATCAAAATCAATTCAATCAATCTGACAACATCATGTCCCATCATTTACCCAATGCCTATTTGTATTTAATAGCACAACAAATCGAAAAATAAGCCTTCGATTTGTTTGCTTTTGTACGAGTATTTTCTCTCTAGAAGGAGAAATAGCCCTATTAAACCAAGAAATAAAAGAGTTCAAATCGCATTGACTGAGCAAGTTCAAAAAAAATCACCTAACTTAATCTCTATTTTTGTTACCTATATAAAGCAAAAATTAAGTTTTTCACATTTTTACAAACAAATGCAAAAAAAAATTTAATTTAATAATTCTTTAAATTATAAAGTAATATCCAATTTTAAACGCTAAACAAAAACCACTTTTCTCTAATATAAAGATAAAACGCATAAGTAATACCATAATTTTAACACCTATAAACCAACATATTAACACTATTCGATTTGGATTCTTGCTAAATTCTAACTAAACTAGCATTGGAATTGCATTAATATTATTGATGTAATTCTCCAACAACTCAACAACACTAGCAAACCTTATGAAACTCGAATTATTTGAAGAAGTACAAAGTAAACTAACCCACTTTGTACGGCATTTTGTTAAGATTACTCCTTATGGCAACTTGAACTCCCTTGCTTTTCAACATTATCACTATAATAATTTTAAAGCAATGACATCGACTTTATTTGAAGCACTACTGCATATCAACTATGCACAACTTCAAAAAAGCGAAGATAAAATTACCTATAGCACTCCTTTTTCTCTTACCTTAAATGAAAGTCAAGAATTAATACGAGAAATTGATTTTTCGAAAATAAAATTGGACAAACAAAGGAAAATACGCTGCGCTGTTCAGCAAGAAATAAAGGAAAAATTCAGCAACCAACCCGCCAATAGCTACAGCAGTATTTCGTTCAATTGTTTAGACCGAAGCAAACAAATGTGTGCCTTAGTAGGAACCATACACATTTCGGAAAACAGAGAGTATACAGTGAATCTCTTTTATCTAAAAATAGACACTCAACTCGAAGATCTTCTGCTCGATTTTAATTATTACCTCAAAGATAAAAACAAACACCTTTGCATTTATAACACGCTACTAGAATCTGAAACAGCCCATGATATAAAACTACTTTCTCTTTTACAACAACAACAGTTATCTCCTGAAGATTTTGAAGAAAATTTCATTTACTTTTTTGGCGATACCTTACTGGATTACCAGAAGAAAGAGCGCTTCTTAAAATCATTGGAATTGCTCCTTTTCTCTCCAAACTCAATGGAAGAAATTGCGAAAACTTGTGAAAAAAAGCGCACACCTTATACCTTATCTCAGTTTTTTAATAGTGCGAGATCCTCTAAAAATAACGCCGTGATCCGATATAACGTTGGGTAAATGGTTAAACGGTTAACTACAAACGGTTGACCGTTAATTTTTTTTTATATCTTTGTCTCTCAGGTGCAAAACTGTTACCTACAATAATAGATCATGAAAAAATATTTATCCATACTTGTACTGTCGTTATCCGTACTTGTTACAGCTAATCCAATCATCAGTTGGAACTGTAACGAGATGGTTATGTCGAGTTGTATGGAGATGGAGGAAGACACTCTACCGTGTTGTGCCACTGATGCCGAAAGTAGTCATCAGAGTATGGCTGACATGTTGTGCTGTTCTCCAATGGCCCGTATCAATACGGTTCACGTAGATCTACAAGTAGAGCAAACAGAAGCAGCCCCTGAAGCTAAAGGAAAAAAAGCGGCTATACAGGCAAAGTGGTTTAATTCCAACTACCTGACCGATTTAAAATCAGTATCATTTACCGCCTACCCTACCCCTATTGCCGTTGATGGTTTCAAATTCGATACCGTGGACCGGCTTTCCTACATTTGTATTTATCGCATATGATCGCGTTTGCCTTGTAAGTCTTTTCCTCTTGTGTCTTTCTTATGACCTTTCGAGACTTACTTCGCCCATTACCCTTTATTTAGAAACACAGCCGGCTATTCTCAAAAGGAATAAAGCCATACAACTGCATTAAAATCAATCCGTTGTATTTATTTTTTCCTTACCTTTAATAGGATAGACGGTAGTACTCGCCTCCTTTATTGGGACTATATGCGACGCCGTCGGTGTTTCTTATCGCGTATCATTAACACTTTAAAAACATCCATATGCTTAATAAAATCATTAAGTATTTTCTACATAATCGATTAATTACGATCATGATCCTAATTATCGTTATTGTATGGGGACTAATTACAGCCCCATTTACTTGGCATCAAAATCTTTTGCCAAGCGATCCAGTTCCCGTAGATGCCATTCCTGATATTGGTGAGAATCAACAGATTGTTGCCACAGAATGGATGGGACGATCCCCTAAAGACATCCAAGAACAAGTTACCTACCCTTTAACCACTTCGTTATTAGGCGTTCCAGGAGTAAAAACGATCCGCAGTAGTTCGATGTTTGGAATGTCGTTTATCTATGTCATCTTTGAAGAAGACGTCGAATTTTATTGGAGTAGATCTCGCATCTTAGAAAAATTAAATTCATTACCTGCGGGGACTTTACCTGAAGGAGTGATCCCAACATTAGGTCCTGACGCTACGGCTTTAGGGCAGGTTTATTGGTATACCTTAGAAGGGAGAAACCCTCAAACGGGCGAACCTACAGGGGGGTGGGATCCTGATGAATTGCGTACGATTCAAGATTTCTATGCCAAATACAGCTTAGCTTCTGCCGAAGGTGTCTCTGAAGTAGCTTCTATTGGAGGTTATGTCAAAGAATATCAGGTAGAAGTAAAACCCGACGCTATGCGTGCCTATAATGTTTCCATTATGGATATTATGGGGGCGATTCAGAAGAGCAACCTCGATATCGGGGCTGAAACCATAGAGATTAACCAAGCAGAATACCTTGTTCGCGGATTGGGATATATCAAGAGCATTCAAGATTTAGAAGATGCTGTCGTTACAGTGCGCAATAATACGCCTGTAAAAATAAAAGATGTCGCTTTCGTCAATTTAGGTCCTGCTACGCGCAGGGGTGGTTTAGACAAAGAGGGCATTGAAGCTGTTGGAGGAGTTGTTGTGGCCCGTTATGGCGCTAATCCTATGCAAGTTATTGACAATGTAAAAGATAAAATTGCCGCCATGGAAGCTGGTCTTCCACAAAAAACACTAGCAGATGGAACGATTTCCAAAGTAACAGTTGTTCCTTTTTACGATCGTTCAGGTTTAATTAAAGAAACCATTGGCACGCTAGAGACAGCCTTGGCACACGAAATACTCATTTGTATTATCGTTGTGATTGTATTGGTGATCAATTTACGCGCTTCCATTATTATTTCCAGTATTTTGCCTATTGGTGTACTGGCCACTTTTATCATCATGCGTTATATGGGGATTGAGGCCAATATTGTAGCCTTATCAGGTATTGCTATCGCCATTGGTGTTATGGTCGATGTGGGGGTCGTCTTTGTCGAAAGCATCATTCGCTACATGGAAGAGGAACGGGCCCGGGGGGTAGAAAGTAAAGGAAAAGCCTTTGCCAACCTGATCGTTAAGGCCGTTTCTGAGGTGTCTGGTGCCCTATCTACGGCAATGTTAACCACAATTATCAGTTTCTTGCCTGTGTTCGCCATGGAAGCCCAAGAAGGAAAATTGTTTAAACCCTTAGCCTATACCAAAACATTTGCTTTGGTATCTGCTTTTCTACTAGGGCTTATCATCTTGCCCACACTGGCCTACTATATTTACTCTATCAAAATAAATAAAGCAAAAGTGCGCAAAATTGCCAATTACATCCTGTGTGTATTGGGAATTGCCTTGTGGATCTATACAGGTATTTTTACCGCCATTGCTTTAACCTTTGTGGGAATCAACAACCTCTACACCCCTAAATGGAGAAATGAAAAAACAGCGAACTACATCAATGTGGGCATCACCTTGTTTGTAGCTGTTTACTACTTAGCCATCGAATGGCTTCCATTGGGTACACAAGCCCATACAGGTTTAAACTTTGTTTTTGTTATTCTCGCCATAGGCAGTATTCTAGCCATTTTGTGGACCCTCGTTATTTACTATGAACAGATCTTGCGCTGGGCATTAGCCAATCGTTGGAAGTTCATGTCCATCCCTATTCTCACTGTTATTTTAGGTCTGGTGGCTTGGCTGGGATTCAACACATCGTTTGGATTTGTTGCTAAAGGCTTCGAAAGCGTTGGTTGGAAATCATTTAGAGAAACGGCGTTTTGGGAAAAATCTTCCCAAACCTTTCCTGGTATAGGGGAAGAATTTATGCCGAGCTTAAACGAGGGTTCGTTTTTACTCATGCCTACGAGTATGCCTCACACGGGAATTGAGCAAAACTTAAACTTTATCCGAACATTAGACAAACGCATTCAACATATTCCGGAAGTAGAACTGACCATTGGTAAATGGGGACGTGTGAACTCTGCCCTTGACCCTGCTCCTACTCAAATGTTTGAAAACACCATCAACTATAAACCCGAATATTTCTTAAATGAAGAGGGACATCGCGAGCGATTTAAAGTTGCGAAAAACGGCGATTTTGAGTTGATCGACGGCTCTACCTATCACGTATCCAACGGCTATCGTCAGATTTCGAGAGACAGCTTGATTCCAGATAAGAATGGAAAGTTCTTCAGACAATGGCGTCCAGAAATTAAGAGTCCGGAGGATATATGGCAACAAATCGTCAACGTTTCCCATATTCCTGGCCTAACTTCAGCACCAAAATTACAACCTATTGAAGCGCGTTTGGTTATGCTGTCAACGGGTATGCGTGCGCCTATGGGATTAAAAGTTTCAGGTCCTGATCTAGAATCGATTGAAGAAGGAGGTAAAGCATTGGAAACGGCGCTCAAAGACATTCCTTCTATTATGCCGTCGACTGTTTTCTACGATAGAGCTGTAGGTGCTCCTTATGTAGAAATACACCTAAACAGAACCAATATGGCGCGTTATGGCATTACCGTTGCTGATCTACAAGAAGTCTTAGGCGCAGCAGTTGGTGGTATGCAATTAACAACTACGGTTGAAGGGCGTGAACGCTTCCCTGTTCGCTTGCGCTATCCACGTGAATTGAGAGACAATCCCGAAGCATTGGCCAAGCTTTTAATCCCAACAGGAACTGGTATTCAAATCCCACTTAGTGATGTTGCCGATATTGCCTATGCCAAAGGATCTCAGATGATTCAAAGTGAAAATACCTTCTTGTTAGGCTATGTAATTTTTGATAAAATTAGTGGAAAAGCTGAAGTTGACGTAGTACGCGAAGCAGATAAAATACTAAAATCGAAAATAGAATCGGGTGAATTGACCTTGCCAAAAGGAGTGACATATACTTTTGCGGGAAATTATCAACAACAAGAACGCGCGGCTCAACGCTTACTATACGTTGTTCCGATGAGTTTATTGGCAATTCTCTTGATTTTGTACTTCCAGTTCAAAACCATCACGGCCTCTTTGATTCATTTCTCAGGGGTATTTGTAGCCTTTGCAGGTGGTTTCATCTTGTTGTGGCTGTATGGACAACTTTGGTTTATGAACTTCTCAATTGGTGATATGAATATGCGGGATTTATTCCAAATGCACAGCATTAACCTCAGTATTGCCGTTTGGGTGGGATTCATTGCCCTCTTTGGTTTAGCAACCAATGACGGGGTACTGATGGGGACCTATATTCACGATACGTTTGAAGCTAGAGATCCCAAGACCAAAGACGAGATTCGCGAGGCTGTAGTTTACGCCGGACTAAAGAGAGTTCGACCAGCAGCAATGACTACGGCAACGGCTTTAATTGCCTTGCTACCCGTTATGACCTCCACCGGAAAAGGGGCTGAAATTATGATTCCGATGGCGATTCCAACCTTTGGTGGGATGCTCATCCAATCCATGACGATGTTTGTCGTTCCGGTATTCCAATGTTGGTGGCGTGAATGGGCCATCAAAAAAGAACAGAAGTCTAATAAAAAAATTGCTACAAATGAATAAGTTATATACAGTGCTCTTTGTTTTACTAGGGGTTTCCACCTCTATTTCACCGCTTTGGGCACAAGAAACGCCTGTGGATTCTCTGGGCTATTACACCCAGATAGCCCTTGAACGCAATCCAGGCGTGCAGGCCCAGCGTTTGGCATACGAAGCATTCCTAGAAAAAATTCCACAAGCAGGAGCCTTTGAAGACCCTGAATTGTCGATGGGATTTTATACCAAACCTATGGATATCGTAGGGGGAAGACAAATTGGCGATCTTACCTTAATGCAGATGTTGCCTTGGTTTGGAACAAAAAAATCAGCCAAAAAAGAAGCCAATCACATGGCTAGTATGCAAATGCAACAATACAGAGAGGTAAAAGAGTCCGTAATTTTACAAGTACACACCCAGTGGTACGTCTTACAAAAATTACAACAACAAGTCCACAATGCCCAACAAAATAAAAAACTGTTAGAGCAATTGGAACAATTGGCTATACAAAAATTTTCCTCTCCTTCTGGAGCAACTGCTTCTAACAGCATGGCTAGTACAGCATCCCCAACGAGTAGTACCGCTACTTCCACAGGATCGAGTATGGGGGGAATGGCGATGGGCGGTTCTTCTGCAGTGGCTACTACCCCTACACCAGCAAACGCGAGCAGCAGTGCAATGTCGAATATGGGAGGCAGTAGTGGCGGATCCGGCATGTCTGATGTTTTGCGCATTCGCCTAGAAACCATCGAAGTTGAGAATACAATCGAGAGCTTACAGGCGCAAATCAAAGCGGAAAAAATCAAGTTCAATGCCTTACTTGACCAGGAAGCACAAGCTGTTGTTACGGTTCCTAAACAAATTGAAAAAGTGCCTTTTTTCATGACAGATGAAGAGGTTCAAACCGCAATAGAAACCAATAACCCGATGTTGGCTATGCTGACCGAAGAAGGATTGGCCTACCAAGCCAAAGCGGAAATGGATCGCAAAATGAGTTATCCAATGCTGGGACTCGGTGTGCAGTATATGATTATTGGAAAAACCAATGATCCCATGCTGGCAATGGGCAATATGAATGGAAAAGATATGATTATGCCCATGGTTACACTTTCACTCCCCGTATTTAGAAAAAAATACAAAGCCCAGCAAGAAGAAGGTAAAAAGTGGTGGCAATCGAGTGAAGCCAAGTACAAGGATACCTATAATACCCTACTCGCTTCGTACTACAGCTTTAAAAATCAGGTGGAAGACACAGAACGTACGATCACCTTATTGGAAAAACAAACTACTTTGGCAGAAACGACATTCAATCTAATTGTCAAAGAATTTGTAACGGGAAAAAGCGATTTGACCAATGTGATTCAAGTACAACGTCAATTGCTCGACTACCAGCTGAAAAAAGCAGAAGCTATTGCGAACTACAATACACTTGTAGCCTCCATTGAGAATATCACTGCGACTACTAACGATTTATAAAACACAGACAATGAGTACATTTAAAGATATAATTAAAAATAACACAGTAAAATACGGAGTTATTTTATTGGTTGGACTTCTTTTAGGGTGGTTGGTTTTTGGTGGATCTGCCACACATGAGCACAATGGAGAAGCCGCGCCTACCGAAGAAGCTCCAATTGTATGGACGTGTTCCATGCATCCACAAATTAAAATGGACAAACCGGGCAAATGTCCCTTATGTGCCATGGATTTAATTCCGCTAAAATCCTCAGGTGGTGGAGATGAGGCGATTGATGATGACGCTATTCAAATGTCCAAAGAGGCCATTGCTTTAGCCAATATACAAACTACTGTCGTGGGTCGACAGGAGGCCATAAAGGACATCCAATTATACGGAACCATTCAAGTAGATGAACGTTTACAACAATCCCAAACCTCACACGTCAATGGGCGTATTGAGAAGTTGTACATTAATTTTACAGGAGAATCCGTCAAACAAGGGCAATTAATTGCAACGATATATTCCCCTGATTTACTCAACGCTCAACAAGAGCTTTTAGAGGCGCAAAAACTCACCGACTTCCAACCGATGTTGTTGGATGCGGCAAAAGAGAAGTTGCGCTTATGGAAAATGTCGGAGGGGCAGATCAACAAAGTCCTTTCAACGGGAAAAGTATCGCCTTATGTGAGTATTACAGCTAATACAAGTGGAATCGTAACGGCTAAAAACGTCAATCAAGGAGATTATATCAACCAAGGATCTGTTTTATACAGCATTTCAAACATGACCAAGCTGTGGGCTATTTTTGAGGCTTATGAAGGCGATTTACCATTTTTAAAAGAAGGAGACCTATTAGAGTACACTTTGCAAAGTATCCCTGGAAAAGTGTATCAAGGCAAAATATCTTTTATTAACCCCATTATTGATGCGACCTCGCGCACGGCTAAAATACGCGTAGAAACGGACAACAAAGATCAAGCATTAAAGCCTGAGATGTATGCTACAGCAAGTATTAAATCGCCCATTCGCGCCAAGGAAAACCAACAGCTGACAATACCTAAATCAGCCGTTTTATGGACGGGGAAACGCTCCGTAATATACGTCAAACAACCCCATACAACTACGCCAGCTTTTAAGATGAGACAAATTGTATTGGGACCTTCTTTAGGCGATCACTATATTGTTGCCTCAGGATTAGAAGATGGAGAAGAGATTGTAACAAGAGGGGTATTTATCGTAGATTCTAGTGCTCAACTTGAGGGTAAACCCAGCATGATGAATAACGATACGCCAACCATTGCAAAGGCTGAACACGAGGCACATGCCATGTTTGTCGTTCACGGTAATTGTGATATGTGTAAAGCCCGTATAGAAAAAGCGGCCAAAGCCGTTCCTGGAGTAGTTGGTGCTACCTGGAATTCCAAAGATCAACTGTTGCATCTAAACTTCGATTCATCGAAAACAGATCAAAACAAAATCAGCAAAGCCGTTGCTCAAGCTGGACATGATACGGCATTAGATCAAGCACCAGATCAAGTGTATAAGGATTTACCTCCTTGTTGTTTATACGATCGTGCTGCAATGAAACCCAACACAGCAGACCACACAAAACACGGAGATCATCAAGCAGCTACAACAACTAAGGGTAAAGCAACACAGCAAGAACATCACAAGCAAGGCCACAAACAGGAGCAGCAAGGACATGCCATGTTAGCGGTTAAAGGAAATTGCGCAATGTGTAAGGAACGCATTGAAACCGCTGCAAAAGCGGTAGCGGGCGTTTCAACAGCCACATGGGATGTCCATGGAAAAGTACTTCACCTCAACTTTGACCCTGCAAAAACCGATCAAAAGAAAGTCAGTAAAGCGATTGCTGCTGCAGGACATGACACTGCGTTAGACAAAGCCCAAGACAAAACCTACAACAGTTTACACGGTTGTTGTCAATATGACCGATAAATAAAGCTGGAACCCAGAAAATAGCTACAAACTGAGCATAGACAAATTTCTAATTTTCAATTAGTTATTCTATTATTTTCATTTTTATGCGATTATCCTTGGTGTTTCTGTAAAAAATAGAATATATTTGCACCATCAAAATGAGAAAGTATCACTACTATTTCTTTTGATGGTGTTTAAATCATCCATGATTTAATGGTCCAATAGCTCAGCTGGATAGAGCAACTGCCTTCTAAGCAGTAGGTCTCAGGTTCGAATCCTGATTGGATCACAAAAAGCCTTCGAAAAATCGAAGGCTTTTTTTATCAAAATCAATACAAACTATTATTTCACACTAAAATTAGACTCAAAAAACTCTCTATAGTCATACTATTTCCCATTCTGGTCTTGGTATTTTCTTTCCTTTTTAAGTCGATAAGTAGCAGAAAAACAACAAAAAGCAAGAAGGACGAATAGTCCTCCAATTACATAGGTATAGTTTCCCATCCGATCGAGTACAATCGCAACTTTATCTACTTCCTTTTCCACTTCTATTTCGCCATTTTCTAATGCTACTTGTAAAAACATTTCCTTCGTCTTCTCTTTTTGCAATTGAAGATCAAGCAAGTTTTTATCATTTGAAAACTTAATGCTATCCGAATACACAAATACATTTCTCTTGTAAGGATCAACAAGATTTAAAACTTTTATATAGGTTCCGTATGGAACAGTTCCGAAAGTAAATACGAGTCCATTTTTTTTATCGTCTCGAGAAATAATCTCTTCTATTTTGCGCTTTGCTTCGAGTAAAAGTATTTGATCTAGTTTAGGATCTCCTGTAAACTCAACCGACTCAAATACAACACCTTCAAATGGACCTCCACCAAAACAATCGTAAAAACCCGCATCTTCCAAAAAAACATCCACTCCCCTATAGTCACGAGTCGCTATCGTTTGTTGGATGTAGAAATACCCCAATAAAGGCAAAAACAGCAGCGTAATCATACCTGGTACGTAGTACTTTCTCATTCGAAGTGCATTGAATAGTTTGGAATGAAAATACGCAATTATTTTGAATTAATTTACGGCTTACGATCATCTTAGCTATCATAAGAAAAACTATGCTCTCAAACCTTAAAAAAACAAGCACACAATACACATGTCATATATTAACAAATAATACATTAAAACTGTAAGTTTAATCAAAAAAAATATATTAAATTTAGGTTAAATCAATTTAAAATTCATGTATTATGAAAAAAATCTTATTCCCAGCGATAGGTTGTATGTTTTTTGCTATTAGCTGCAGTAACGATGCTGAAAACAAAGAGACCGTAAAAGATGATCTCTTAAAAACTGAACTGGATTATACCAGTATTAAACAAAGTGCTGAATATTTAGCATTCGAAAACAGGTATATGCAATATGTCAAACTAGAAATTAGTCAAAATGATTTTTTATCTACTCAAACAAGTTTAGACCTTGCTAAAGCATTTTTAATTAGAATAGGAGAACCTAACTACGGTGGATATTCTTCTATGGAAGACATTATATCGTATGCCTTAGCTAAATATTTAGAAATCCATAATTCTTAATAGCCATGAGAAAATTTTTAGTTTTATTGTTTATTTGTGTTTTTTCACAAACCAGTTTTGCTACTAGGATACTAGAAATTCGAAACAATTCAGATTGTCCTAAAACTTTTTACGCCATACAGTTAATGCATTATTCCCCTATCCCTGAAGATACAATAGTTTATCGTTTTTCATTAGATCCTATTACCTTAGAGCCCCATCAATTTGTAAGGTTTTCCCAATATACAATGGGAGACAATATTACCTTCCCTTACTGTATTGAATCTCAAACCCCTCATAACAAGTATGTGATTCACAATTATTGCGATTATTTAGAAGAATTATATTATAAAGAATTCAGATGGTGGCATGGAGATTCTTCACCTTTTACTCACTATTATCCTCAATTTTGTAATGAGGTACCTCCCTACGTATTTTTTAATGATATTAAATTTCAAGGATTTAAACTATGTCAATTTAACCCATTAAAAAAGAATGGGACCAACTGTGATATAATTCCAGTAACTATAAATTCAACTATAGAATCTTTAGCGTTGTATGATAGAGATAATAGAAATCAACCTGGATATCTTAACCAAATTCAATATCAAGTTATTAGAAACAACGCCATTTATCATGAATTAGTTACTTTAAATAATCCTTGCCCATACTAGTATTAACAAATAAGTTTAATAATAAAAACACCTCAGTAATTCAATGATTGAGGTGTTTTTATTATTGCAATTTAAGCATTCTAGTCTAGGTAAAGCATTTCTCTTTAACTTCTGATAAATAGTAGAAAAACAACTACATACAAGGACTACAAACAACACCCTAATCACATAGGTATAATTTCCGAGACCGCATTATCCTTAATTTATCTACCTCTAGTTCCTCTATTTCTCCTACATTGAGAATAATCAATAGAAGCCTCTTTCATCAATATTATTGCTCTACCTATGTACAATAGCTCTTTTGTGTTTATCCCATTATCCATTCGTCTTTTCCTCCTTAATTATATAACAAGCCAGGTACAACACATGGCAAACAAATAGCGCCAATCCTGTTAGAAGTAATAAATCTACGGGAATCAAATTTGTTACTGCAGAGAGGACAAAAGTCAACAATAACTGTAAAGAACCCAACAAAGCGGAAGCCGAACCGCTCGTTTCCACAAAGGGTTCTAGGGCTAATTTAGTTGTTGCGGGGAATAAAACTCCCAAGGTTAATACCATAAAAAATAGCGGAATCAACAGCCATTCAATGGGTTGTTGTAGGATACAAAACACTAAGAAAACGAGGCTTACTCCTAGTCCAAAGATCGTCGTATACAAGATAATCTGACGAATTGACCACCAACGAGTAAAAGCACTTGACACCCAAGCGCCAAGCATTAATCCCACAGCATTAAAGGCGAAGATATAGCTAAAAGTGGCGGAGGACAATTGGCCGTACTCCATAATCAAATAGGGCGCATTGGCCAAGTAAATCATTAAAATACTATACGTTACACTGCCGATCAGTGTGTATTTTAAAAAGGTTTTAACCTGCAATATCTCCTTAAAATCTTGTATAAGATTGCGTTTTTGAACCACAGTCGTTTTCTTTTTGGTTTCAGGTAAAAACAAGACGACGAGGAGTAGAGAAATAACACCTAAGACAAAGAGGGTGACAAAGGTGGATTGCCAGTTGAAATGAGAAACTAAGAAATTTCCAGCTACAGGTCCGATAATGGGAGCCACTCCAGCAATAATCGCTAAAAGGGAGAATATACGCATCGTATCATCCTGTTCAAAGTATTCATTGACAATAGCTCTTGCAATAACAACACCTGCACATCCCGCAAAGGCTTGAAAGAAGCGTGCCACCCAAAATTGCTCAATTGTTTGGGCATAAATACAGGCGACTGTCGCCGCTATAAATAACAACAAAGAGAGTATTGTCGGCCATTTACGACCATACTTATCGGAAATAATTCCCCAAAACAATTGACCTATAGCGAAGCCCGCTAAAAAGGTGGAAATGGAAAACTGAATGGATTTCAAATCAGTTTGATAGTATTGGGCCATTTTTAAAAATCCTGGCAAATACAAATCAATACTAAAAGGCTCTAACGCAGACAAAAGGGCTAATATTAGCACTACGATAAACTGCTGTTTCTTTAACTTACTCATCATTTTTTCTTAAAGAGGCAAAAATACGCTGCCTTCAAAAAGCAAACCTTATCTAAATGAGACTTTATCTTGGACTTTTTGCACCTGTTCTCGAAAATCTTTGGGCGTTTGATGGGTGTGTTTTTTAAAAAAGCGGTTAAAATAGGTGACATCAGAGAAGTGCAACGCATGGGCGATACGCTGGATGGTATCTTCACTATACCCCACTAATCGCTTGGCTTCTAATAAAAGTCTCTCCTGTAATTGTTGTTTTAATGTCTTGCCTATCGCTCGAAAAAGAATCTCATTCATGCGCTTGACCGAAAGAAATACTTGCTCGGCGTAAAACTCATTTTTTTGCTGGGTGCTATAGTGTTCTTCGATGAGTTGCAAAATTTTATAGACGCGATCATCCATGGTCATATGGGGTTGTGAAAGCAAAGGAAGATCTTGTAAATGTATAAAATACAGCTGCAGATATTGCTCTAAAACGGTAGGTCGTTTAAAAGAATTAAATTCTATCTCCATCAATACATGCAAATACTCTAACCGTTGTCCATCGTGAAAGGGAACAGCAAACTTCAGTTGGCCATGCCCTATAAAGGATCGCAGTTTTGCCTCTTTAAACAACACGCTGTGAAAGTAGTTCTTGTCGATAGCAAGGCAATACCCCCTACTATAACGCGGATCGAAATGATGCACTTGACCGGGATAAATAATCCAAATTTCGCCCGCTATTACAGGATAGCTAACAAAGTCTATTTCCTGCTTATGCGGAATCAAAACTTCAGTAAACCAATAGATTTGATAAAAATCATATTGATAGTGTCCTTCGTACTCAAAAAGATCTACACTCTTTTCAATACGATATAATTCGATGGGGATATCTTTATCGAGTTGTTGAACGCGAACTACCTTTTTCTTTGTCTTCATCTGTACATTAAATTAGTCTCGGATCACAAGTGTCATTTTGGACTAAATCATAAGTTGTTAACTATCTCGACAAAGGTAAAGTATAAAAAACAAAAAAGATCCGCTAACGGATCTTCTTTCACTTTATAATTGAGTCATTGTGACTAAATTCACACAGGGAATTTTAACGTGCTCTACGCCGTTGCTAAAAATGTAATGGTTCACTTGCTGTTTTTCCGAGTAGTCTAGCGCAATAAGTTTTTTATCGAGGCTCACGGCTTCTACTTTTCCATTGCGTTCTTCTTTGTAAGAAACCATAAACCTTTTTCCCACTAATTCGCAAAGACTAGTATGATCTAGCTCAAAAATCTCAGTTGAAGTCATATTTTAAAATTTAAATTACAAAACAGACAAGATACGAAAAATAAAATCTAAAACCTATTTAATATAAAATAAAGACCTAAAAACAAAGTAGTTACAAAAATAGCAGCAGTAATAGGCTGTTGTTTCCCTACAAAAAAAATTGGTTGATTCTTTTTTTTCTATCGTTTTTCCAAAATAAACTACCTTTATCTACCCATTTATTATTGCAGTTATGACTCCATCCGCTCTAAATTTAACAACGCTTGAACTCAAGAATTTTATTCCTTGTAAGGACTTTAAAATTTCAGTTGATTTTTATACGCAATTAGGGTTTGACATCCTTTGGCAAGACGGCCAATTGTGTTTATTGGCACTTGGGCAAACCAAGATTTTCTTGCAGAATTTCTATGAAAAAGACCTAGCCGATAATTATATGCTACATTTACAAGTAGCCAATGCTGACGATTGGTATCAGCACCTCAACCAATTGGATTTACAAAGCCAATTTGACATAACCCTAACTAGCCCTGAAGATTGCCAATGGAATATGCGCGAATTTGTGCTGATTGATCCGTCTGGTGTGCTTTGGCGAATTGGCCATAGCCTTTAAGCATCTACCTACTGCCCACTTGGTTGTTAGACGATGGTAAAACTCGGAGTCAAGGCAAGTGGTATTCGCCTAGTACTTACAAAAAAAGTCTTTTGGAAAACCAAAGACTCATTATGTTATTTTGCTTGAATCAATTCATCTAAAGACACTCTAAACTTGGAGCTATTCCAATCTGCCGCTCTAAATTTCTTTACGACAATATTTCCTTTTTTGTCGATGACATAAGAAGCAGGCAAGGAGGTTGAATACAGTGCTGCTGGTGGGCCGTCTTGTTGAAAATAGGACGGCAGGTTATAGCCGTGTTTTTCTTTGAACGCTTTTACTTTATTGGGATCATCCGATGTGACAAATAAAAAGACAACGCTGTCTTTATAATCATTATATAACGCTTGAAAACTAGGTTTTTCGGCTATACACGGCGGGCACCAGGTCGCCCAAAAGTTGAGAATAACCACTTTTCCCTTTGTACTAGCAATATCAAATACCCGTCCTTCTTCGTCTAATAAAGTCCATCCCTCTAAACTTACTTGCTCAACATCTTCTTGTTTCTCCAAACTAGGACTCATCGCCAATAGTTGGTTTATCCATACCTTAAACGTAGTACCCAAGGGAGTAAATAGCACCACAAAAAGAATTAGGAGGAAAACTGCGTTTCCAATCCAACCTTTCTTCTTTTTTTCTCCTTTATTAAACATACCTAATTTTATTTAGCATAAATATATAAAATATATACCCATATTGCCAAATAAAACTAATTAAATTTAATTTTAATACACTTTAACTTTTTTTATCCAATATATTCACAAAATTATTCCTTAAACATATCATCAAAGGTAATTTCCTTTCTTCCTGGCAATACTATATTTAAAATAATACCAATAATAGAAGCCAAAGCCATCCCCTCAATCGACATTAAATCACCAATATGGATCGCTGCTCCACCAATTCCGATAATTAAAATTACAGAAGAGATAATTAGATTGCGTTTTACTTTAAAATCGACTTTATTTTCCACTAACATACGCAATCCACTAGAAGCAATAATCCCAAATAATAAAATGGAGACACCGCCCATTACAGGAGCAGGAATAGTTGAGAGTAAAGCAGTAATTTTTCCGCAGAATCCAAACAGAATAGCGAAACAAGCAGCACCGATAAAAACATAAATACTAAAGGCTCGGGTAATCGCTAAAACACCAATATTTTCTCCATAGGTCGTATTGGGTGGCCCACCGATTAGAGCGGCAAGCATAGTTGCTACACCATCACCTAACATGGAGCGATCCAAACCGGGTTCCTTGATTAAATCTTTGTTGATTACTTTGCTCAACACCAATTGATGTCCAATGTGTTCTGCAATAGGTACAATGGCAACAGGTAACATGACAAAGACTACATATAGGGTAACAGAAGGGGTATAATCGACAAATGGAATTGTAAAATTAGGTAGTTGAAACCAAGCGGCTTCCATCACAGGTGAGAAGTTAACAACGCCCATCGAAGCTGAAAATAAATATCCTCCTATGATGCCAACCAAAACGGGGATAACGCTTAAAAATCCTTTGGTAAAAATAGCGGCGATAATCGTAATGGTCAAGGTTACCAATCCAATGGTCACATAGGTAATGTCATATTCACCTGTGGGATTATTTGTCACCATTCCAACTGCTGTACTAGCTAATCCCAATCCGATCACCATAATCACAGGACCTACAACAATAGGTGGCAACAATTTCATCAGCCAATTGGTTCCCGCTTTAGCAATCAGGAGCGCTACTAAAGAATACACTACCCCAACCAAAAAGCTACCCACTAAAAAACTACCTACAGGTACGTCGTTTGTCGTAACTTGTTCCATGGCTTTGATAGCGATAATCGGGTTGATAAACGCAAAAGAGGATCCCAAATAGGAAGGAACTTTACCTTTGGTAATTGCCAAAAAAACAAGCGTTCCTATTCCACTCGATATCAAAGCAATAGCAGGATCCATCCCCGTTAGGGTAGGAACTAAAACCGTTGCGCCAAACATGGCAAATAGGTGTTGTATACTCAGTAAAAACCACTGCCCTGCTTTGGGCTTTTCATCAATGGCTAAAACAACTTTTTGATCCTGACTATCCTTCATGGTGTTATCTATTTAATACAAATGCGAAAATAGGTCATTTTGGAGCAAAAATAAAATAACAGTAGAGATGAGTATTATTTTGTAGTTTTATTTTTTGTCGCGACATAGGTCGCAAGCAAGGCTATTCCCCCCAATAGCATCAAGGTAGTAAAGAAGCCTCCCCAATTGTCATTGTTGATAAAAAAACCAGTGGAACTACCAATTAAGGTCGATCCCATATAGTAGAAAAACCAATACAAAGCTGTAGCTGAACTTTTAGCTTTGCCTCCCAATTGGGTCACAACGCGACTGGCGATGGTATGTCCGCTAAAAAAGGCGATGGTAAACAGCGTTAACCCCACTAAAATCACGAGCAAATGATCAACATACATCAAGGCAAGTCCTACTAAAAGTAACCCTAAAGCGACCAATAATAACTTTTTAGCAGCATAGCGATCGGACAAACGACCCGCTGCTAAATTGCCTACAATCCCAAAGGCATACATGAGAAATATCAATGCAATCAAATAATGAGGTAAGTGATAAGGAGGCGCTTCTAGTTTGAATCCTAAATAGTTGTAGATACTGACAAAGGTTCCCATCAAACAAATTGCAACGACGTACATCGCCAAGATTTTCTTATTGCGAAAAATGCGTTGCATTTGACGGACTTTCTTATCGAATTTTACTGTTTTAGGTTCAAAGAAGTGTGATTCAGGGAACAAGAAATAGAAGAAAACGGCAATTCCCAAAGCCAACAAACCAATAGTCAGCACGGCTATTTGCCAATTGTACCATCCACTGACCAAGGCGGCAATTATACGTCCAAACATGCCGCCAAACGTATTTCCTGCTAGGTAAAAACTAATGGCAGTACCAATGGATTTACTATCAATCTCCTCTGCTAAATAAGCCAAGGTCACTGCAGAAACCCCTGAAATACAAATCCCCTTAACGAGATTAATATTAATCAAAAGTGAGAAATCATAAACAAATACGGAAGTCAAAGTTAGTACGGTAGAAGAGACCAACGAAAAAAGCATGACCTCTTTTCGAGGGTAACGGTCGGCAATAAAGGCAAACAACAACAAACCTATAGCCATTCCCAAGGTCGAAGCCGACACCAAATAGCTACTCTCAGCAGGCGTAACCCGGAAGTAATGCGTGATTTCTGACAACAGAGGTTGATAATTGTAGAGCTGTGCAAAAACAGAAACACCAATTAAAAAAATCCCCCATTTAATTCGCTTGTAACGCACGCTACCTTTCACAGCTTTCTCAGAAGCTCTCAGCTCAATATAGGTCGTTGTTGCCATTTTTATCTAAAATTTTACAGTAAAGGTAAACTTATGTTCTAAATTTGTAAAATGGTATTTTTCTATAACATCAATCGATAAAACCGATTATCAAATGGAACTCAGACAGCTCAAATATTTTTTAAAAGCAAAAGAATTGCTCAATTTTACGGAAGCAGCAAAGGAACTTTATATCACACAAAGCACTTTATCTCAACAAATTAAGCAACTCGAAGATGAATTAGGGATTCCCCTCTTTGATCGCATTGGCAAACGCGTGTCTATAACCGAAGCAGGTGAACTTTTTGCCACATATGCAGCAAAGAGTATTCAAGCTTCTAACGATGGTAAATTAATGTTAGAAGATTTAAAGCAAATTAATACAGGAACGTTGAGTATTGGTTTAACTTGGGGGTTGAAGTCGATCGTTATTACTGCTTTTAAAAACTTCATTGAGCAATTTCCCATGATAAAGTTACAGGTTACTTTTGGCACGACAACGGAGCTCATTGATGCTTTACTGAAGCAAGAGATTGACTTTGCCTTGACCTTTTACGAGGATAAACACAGCGATGAACTCCTACATGAACCCATTATGAGTTCAGATATGGCTGTCATTGTATCTGCTCATAGTCCTTTAGCTACAAAAAAGAGTATGAACTTCAACGAGGTAGAAAAACTAACCTTAGCCCTTCCTGTCAAAGGTTTTAACACGCGCGACTTCTTAGATCGTCAATTTGAGAAACACAAGGTAAAACCCAATATTGCGGTAGAAGTGAACTATACAGCTACCATTGTCGATTTAGTTCGCACGGGTGCTTTTCAAACCATCTTGACTTTGGCTACAGTACATGGCGAAAAAGATTTATGTGCTATTCCCATCCGAGGTACAAATATGAAAAGAGAAGCGGTTACTTTGCGTTTAAAGGATAGCTACCAAAAGAAAGCTGCAGCGTATTTTATTGATTTATTAAAAGCAGAAGACAAAGAGGAGTATAATCAGTTGTGAATAATAGATAAAAATAAGGGTTGAATTGTAAAACAATTCAACCCTTATTTGTATATCTAAACTGTCAACCGTAACCTATTTTCCTGCTGCGATTAAATTCAAAGCTGATCCTGCTTTAAACCAATTCACTTGACTAGCGTTATAGGTATGATTTGCAGCAATTACATCTTTAGATCCATCCGCGTGAACGAATTCTAAGTGTAGTTGTTTACCTGGTGCAAATTCAGTTAAATCTAAGAAATTGATGGTATCATCTTCTTGTACTTTATCGTAATCCGCTTCGTTGGCGAAGGTAAGCGCAAGCATTCCTTGTTTTTTCAAGTTTGTTTCGTGAATACGTGCAAATGATTTAACCAATACGGCTACTACGCCTAAATGACGCGGTTCCATAGCTGCGTGCTCACGAGAAGAACCTTCACCATAGTTATGGTCTCCCACTACGATAGAAGGAATCCCTGCTGCTTTATACGCTCGTTGTACGGCAGGTACAGCATCATACGCACCTGTTAGCTGATTTTTCACTTTGTTTGTTAAGTGGTTGAACGCATTTTCAGCACCAATCAGCATATTATCGGAGATATTGTCTAAGTGTCCGCGGAAACGCAACCAAGGTCCAGCCATGGAGATATGGTCTGTCGTACATTTTCCAAAAGCTTTAATCAGCAATTTAGCTCCTGTAATATTTTGTCCATTCCAAGGCGAAAAAGGTTCTAACAGCTGAAGGCGATTAGAGGTTGGTGAAACGATTACTTCCACATTGGAACCGTCAGCAGCTGGGGCTTGATAGCCAGGATCTTCCACGTCAAATCCTTTTTTAGGCAACTCATCTCCTGTTGGAGGTAATAATTTCACTTCTTGCCCTTCGTCATTGATTAGGGTATCCGTTATTGGGTTGAACCCTAAATCACCAGCAATCGCTAAAGCGGCTACCATTTCTGGAGAGGTAACAAAAGCATGGGTATTGGGATTTCCATCGGCGCGTTTAGAGAAGTTTCGGTTAAACGAGTGAACAATAGTGTTCTTTTCTCCTTTGTCTGCACCTTCGCGATCCCATTGTCCAATACAAGGTCCACAAGCATTGGTAAATACTTTAGTTCCCATTTTTTCAAAAGTCTCGATGATTCCATCTCTTTCGATGGTATAACGGATTTGTTCTGATCCTGGATTGATTCCAAACTCAGCTTTTGGTGTAATTCCGTTTTTAACTGCTTGCTCAACGATAGAAGCAGCTCTTGACATATCCTCATAAGATGAGTTTGTACACGAACCGATTAACCCCCACTCTACTTTCAACGGCCAGCCATTTTTTTCTGCATCGGCTCTCATTTTAGAAACAGGTGTTCCCCTGTCTGGTGTAAAAGGTCCATTGATATGGGGTTCTAATTCTGACAGATTAATTTCGATTACTTGATCGAAGTATTGTGCTGGATTTGTGTATACATCTGGATCAGCTGTTAAGTGTTCTGCTACTTGATCTGCCGCATCAACAACGTCTTGACGTCCTGTTGCTGCTAAATATCGACGCATAGAATCATCATAACCAAAGGTAGACGTTGTCGCTCCAATTTCAGCACCCATATTACAAATAGTTCCTTTTCCAGTACAAGACATAGATAGGGCCCCTTCTCCGAAGTACTCCACAATAGCACCAGTTCCCCCTTTTACGGTAAGAATATCTGCTACTTTTAAAATCACATCTTTTGGCGCCGTCCAACCGTTTAATTTACCTGTTAGCTTCACACCGATTAACTTTGGAAATTTAAGTTCCCAAGCCATTCCAGACATTACATCTACGGCATCAGCACCACCTACTCCAATGGCTAACATTCCCAATCCTCCAGCATTTACGGTATGGGAGTCTGTTCCAATCATCAATCCTCCTGGAAAGGCATAGTTTTCCAACACAATTTGGTGGATAATTCCTGCTCCTGGCTTCCAGAATCCGATTCCATATTTATTTGATACGGATGATAAAAAATTAAATACTTCTGACGATTGTGTTTCTGCCACTTTTAAATCAGTAGCGGCGCCAACTTTTGCTTGAATCAAGTGGTCACAGTGTACCGTTGTCGGTACAGCTACCTTCTCTTTTCCCGCATGCATAAACTGCAACAACGCCATCTGTGCCGTAGCATCTTGACAAGCTACGCGATCTGGAGCAAAATCAACATAATCTTTTCCGCGTTCAAAGGTTTGAGCTGGCATACCTTCCCATAAGTGCGTGTATAAAATTTTCTCTGTAAGTGTTAAAGGACGTCCTACTAATTCACGTGCTTTCGCTACGCGATCAGGCATCTTTTCATACACTTTTTTAATCATTTCGATATCAAAAGCCATAATAACAGTTCTTTTTTAAATGTTTGATTTATAACACAATTTACCGCTTTTACTACAGATAAAAATGATGAAAATGTTAAAGAAAGATATTTAAAATGATTCTATTTTGTTCTTTGCTCTTTGCGCGGTTTGTTCTTTGTATGGTTTGTTCTTTGTATGGTTTGTTCTTTGTATGGTTTGTTCTTTGTATGGTTTGTTCTTTGTATGGTTTGTTCTTTGTGTGGTTTGTTCTTTGTGTGGTTTGTTCTTTGCGCGGTTTGTTCTTTGTGTGGTTTGTTCTTTGTGTGGTTTGTTCTTTGTGTGGTTTGTTCTTTGTGTGGTTTGTTCTTTGTGTGGTTTGTTCTTTGTGTGGTTTGTTCTTTGCTCGGTTTGTTCTTTGCTCGGTTTGTCTTACATGCTTGAGTTAATAGTTATTCTTTCAATTTTTTACGTAAACTTACTAGTTGATTTGTAATATGTTCTAATTTTTCTCGAAGATTAGAATATTCTTCAGCAGATATTAACTCTAAGTCTAAACTTAAAACAAGAAAATTAATGACTTCAATAGCAGAAGAGTATGAAATATTTATCATATGCGCTTTGTCTTTATTTGTCGTTCTGGCCATTCCTTCTGCTATATTAGCCATTACACTGGACATCGCTCGTCTTAGTTGAGAGACCAAACCATACTTTTCTTGGACAGGAAATTTATTAGTGAGTAAGTAAATATCTTTGGTTGTATTTCTGGCATTCTGCCATACGGTAAGCTTTTCAAAAAAATAATAGTGCATAATGTGGAAAATTTTAGCGTTATAAATTTATAATGCATTCAAAATTTATTCCGTATTTCATAATGGGTCATAATATTTTTTGTACTAATTAAAATCACACCCTGTTCACAAAAAAACAAAGAGCAAACAGCGCAAAAAAAGAACAAAGAGCAAAGAACAAAGAGCAAAGAGCAAAGAACAAAGAGCGAAGAACAAAGAGCAAAGAGCAAAGAGCGAAGAACAAAGAGCAAAGAACAAAGAGCAAAGAACAAAGAGCAAAGAACAAAGAGCAAAGAACAAAGAGCAAAGAACAAAGAGCAAAGAACAAAGAGCAAAGAGCAAAGAACAAAGAGCAAAGAACAAAGAGCAAAGAACAAAGAGCAAAGAACAAAGAGCAAAGAGCAAAGAGCAAACCGCGCATAAAAAAAAGACCCTCTTTAAAAAGAAGGTCTAGTTTTTATTGTATCTATTCTATTAAAAGAACTACTTCGTCGAAATTGGTTTAAACTTCGTCAAGTTGATTCCTTCAACAGAAGCTTTATATTCTTCCATTGTAGGAACTCTACCTAAGATAGCAGAAAGTACAACTACTGGTGTTGAAGCTAACAAAGATTCTCCTTTTTTGCGTTCTGAATCCTCTACTACACGTCCTTGGAATAAACGTGTAGATGTAGCCATTACTGTATCTCCTTTTGCTGCTTTTTCTTGGTTCCCCATACATAGGTTACAACCAGGACGCTCTAAATACATGATATTCTCATATTCCGTACGCGCGTTGTTTTTAGGTAAAAGATCGCTAAATTCGAATCCAGAGTACTTTTGTAAGTATTCCCAATCACCTTCTGCTTTTAATTCGTCGATGATGTTGTAGGTTGGAGCTGCAACAACAAGTGGCGCATTAAATTTCACTGAACCTGTTTGTTTTTCGATGTTTTTCAACATTTGAGAAACAATTTTCAAGTCATCTTTATGGACCATACAAGAACCAACGAATCCAAGATCAACTTTTTTATCTCCCCCGTAGAAAGAGAGCTCTCTAATCGTATCGTGTGTATAGCGTTTAGAAACGTCTTCATTGTTTACGTCTGGGTCGGCGATCATTGGTTCTTCGATAATATCTAAGTCAACAACAACCTCTGCGTAATATTTAGCGTTATCATCTGGCATTAATGCTGGTTTAGCACCAGAGCGAATTTCTTCAATACGCTTGTTTGCTTTATCGATTAAGCCTTGTAACACTTGGTTTTTATTGTCCATCCCTTTATCGATCATGATTTGGATACGGCTTTTCGCGATTTCCAATGATTCGATTAACGTATCATCTTGAGAGATACAGATAGACGCTTTTGCTTTCATTTCAGCAGTCCAGTCTGTGAATGTAAACGCTTGATCTGCCAAAAGAGTACCGATGTGAACTTCGATAATTCTTCCTTGGAATACGTTTTCTCCTCCGAATTGGTTTAACATTTGTGCTTGAGTAGCGTGAACCACATCGCGGAAATCCATGTGTTCTTTCATGTTTCCTTTGAATGTTACTTTCACTGATTCTGGAATTGGCATTGAAGCCTCTCCTGTTGCTAAAGCTAAAGCTACCGTTCCGGAATCCGCTCCAAAAGCTACCCCTTTAGACATTCTTGTATGGGAATCTCCTCCAATGATGATTGCCCACTCATATACAGTAATATCGTTTAATACTTTGTGGATAACGTCTGTCATGGAATGGTATTCTCCTTTCGGGTCACGCGCTGTAATTAAACCGAAGTCGTTCATGAACTTCATTAATTTCGGGATGTTTGCTTGTGCTTTTTTGTCCCATACTGATGCAGTGTGACATCCTGATTGGTATGCACCGTCTACGATAGGAGAAATAACTGTTGCAGCCATTGCTTCTAACTCTTGAGCGGTCATCAATCCTGTTGTATCTTGAGATCCAACAATGTTTACTTCTACGCGAACGTCAGAACCTGCGTGTAATACTTTTCCTTTTGTTACCCCTACTGCGTTGCGGTTGAAGATTTTCTCTACTGCTGTTAACCCTTGTCCTTCGATAGAAATTTCTTTAGAAGGAGCAAATACTACTGGTGCATCAACACCTAATACGTTAGCAGCAAATGTTTGGATTTTTTTACCAAATACGATAGCATAAGAACCACCTGCTTTGATAAATTCCATTTTTTGTGGAGTTAAAGCTTTCGAAATATCGATTAACTCTTGGTCTCCGTTGTATAATTTTTTTGTTTTGGTATTGATTGTCAAAACAGTTCCTGTAGCTACAGAGTAAACCTCTTCTAAAATAGGTTCTCCTTTTTCATTGCGAACAACTTCACCAGCTGCATCTGTTTTTTTCACCCAGTTTTTCAAGTCGATTCCAATTCCTCCGGTTACGTCAACTGTCGTTAAGAAAATAGGAGAAATACCATTTGTACCTGCAACAATTGGCGCGATATTTACGAATGGTACGTATGGACTCGCTTGTTTCCCTGTCCAAAGAGCTACGTTATTTACCCCAGACATACGAGAAGATCCTACACCCATAGTCCCTTTTTCAGCAATCAACATCACTTTTTTACCAGGGTGTTGTGCTTGTAGGTCTCTAATCGCTTGTTGCGCTTCAGGGGTGATCATACACAATCCATGTAATTCACGGTCAGCACGTGAGTGCGCCTGATTACCTGGAGAAAGTAAATCCGTAGAGATATCTCCTTCCCCTGCGATAAAAGTTACCACTTCGATTTTTTCTTCTACTTCAGGGAGTTTAGTAAAGAACTCTGCTTTTGCATAGCTTTCTAAGATCTCTTTTGCAATAGCATTTCCTTTTTCAAATGCTTCTTTCAAACGATCTGTATCTGCTTCGTATAAGAACACTTGTGTTTTTAATACTTTAGCAGCTTCTTGAGCAATTGCTGCATCGTTACCTAACGCCAAATCTAAGAGCACTGCGATAGAAGGTCCACCCTTCATATGCGATAATAATTCGAAGGCAAATGCAGGTGTAATTTCACTTACTACTGCTTCACCTAAGATGATTTCTTTTAAAAATTTAGCTTTAACTCCAGCCGCACTTGTCGTACCAGGTAAAACATTGTAAATAAAAAGTTGCAGCGATTCCGCACGATGTGGGTTTGCTGTATCTTTTATTTGTGCTATGATTTCGCTTAAAAGCTCAGCACCATCAATTGGCTTAGGGTTAAGTCCTTGATTTTTTCTTTCTTCAATCTCGTTGATGTAATCTGTATAAAAGCTCATAATTAATATCTATTGCTTACAGGTTATCGAAAAGGACTTGCCTTTTGGCCCCCATAAACCATTATTTTGTATTAGTTTTTACTCCTTGTGTTTCTTTGCCCATCTGGTGGTTTGTTCGCCTTCCCTTTTGTATTTGCCTTACCTGTCACCCCCCAATTGTAATCCTCCTATAAAAAATAGAACGCTCATTGGGGTGTTATAGGGAAACAAAGGTAAACCTCACACCTGGTGTTCAAAAAGAACGTTTGACTTGTATTTTATTTTTTGTCGTCGCAAATTTAATCAATCTAATTAATTTTCAAAAGTTTTTACTATTTCCTACAAATCCAAAAATTATTATTTATAAACATTCTACTTTACTGAATAAACAACAATACTTTTAGTATTTATTATCAATTAATCTGAAATTAATTATTTTTTACCTTATAAAATTAAGATATTTCAAATATTCAATCTTATTTAATAAAAAACGACATTTTAGTCTATTGCTAAAATGTCGTTTTCAACCGTTTAGATTATTATTTTCTTAGTTTTTAAGCCAATTATTACGGAATTTACAGTCTTTATATTCGCCTTGAATATTAATATAGGCATCTTTTATCTTCTTTGTTACCCATTTTTGTAACTCCTCTTCTTGTTTTTTGTTCAACGCCATGTTTTTTACCTTGGTATAATCGTCGACAAAGTCAATTTTATGTGAAGGAATCTTCTTGTTGATCGTCACAATGCGGTAGCTTTTTTGGTCTCTGTGATCTGTTTTTAAAGAAACGGGAGATACTTCATTTTCTTTGAGTGCATTTACTAAAAAGTACAATTCGCGATCTTCCATTTTGTTTAGATCAAAACGCGTATCCATCGTCATTGGATCTCTCAACACCCCCCCATTTTGTCTAGTGTCTTTATCATCAGATGAAGCGGCAGCTGCTTCGGCAAATGAGATTTCTTTATTCATTATTTTTTCGCGAATTCCCTCTGCTTTAGTCTTTGCCTCTTCTAGTGCTTTTTCTGTTGGTTTAGGAACCAATAAGATATGACGAACATCTAAGTGTTGTCCTCTAATTTTTTCCAAGTAAATGATGTGGTATCCAAATTCTGTTTCAAATGGTGCAGAAATTTCGCCCTCTGCTAAACTGAAGGCAACTTCTTTAAACTCTTTGGCAAAAGGGTCTTTTTTGGTAATAGAATAAAATCCTCCATTAGCTGCAGAACCTTTATCATCGGTAAACAAAACTGCTTTACTAAAGAAACTCGCTCCATTTTCCAAAACATCAGTTCGCATTTCATTTAAGCGATCAATCACTTTTTGTTTTTGTTCTTTTGAGATTTCTGGCTTAATCACAATTTCAGCAATTTCAACCTCGTCTCCTACTGTTGGTCTTTCATCTTCTGGAATAGCGCGAAAGAACTGTCGAACTTCTTCTGGTGTAATTGTTACTTTCTCAACAATGTGGCGTTGCATTGCCTGAGTTAACTTATTTTGTTTTACAATATCAAAAAAGTAATCTCTAAAATCTTCTTCTGATTTTTTGTTGTAAAAGCTTAAAATACGCTCAATACCGCCGACTTCTTCCACCATGCGATTGATCTGATCATTCATAAAGCTAGTTACCTCTGCATCACTTACTTCAATACTGTCTTGAACAGCTTGGTGGGCATATAATTTATCTTCTAATAAACGCTCGAATAAATCACATTTTGACAAATTATCAATAGGAATACGCTGTGCTTTTAACTCCAATAGGGTCTTATCAATCTCTGATTCTAAGATTACGTAATCTCCAACTACACCAACTACACCGTCAATCTTTCTTTTTCCCGTTGGATTCTGTGCTTGCATTCCCCCTATCACAACAAGTGATAGCCCCAAAGCAAACATTACCTTCTTACTGATAAATTTCATAATTTTTATCTTTTTTTGCATCTTTTAAAATATCTTCTTCTATCTGTTTTAATAATTCCATTTTTCGGTTATTTAGCACCATCAAACGCAAAGAGGGTTCTAAATAAGAATAGGGAACAATATCTCCTTTTCTCAATACTTGACTAATGCGCACAAAGTACGTACTATTTTCATCCTTAACCTCAAAATAGGTGTTGTTTTTTAAATATTGTTCTCTATTCTCCGAATTAATAAAGGGCAACTTCTCGTAAATTTGAGATACATTAACCCAAAGGGAGTCGTTTAAGACATAGGATTTCATTTGAAGGGATAATTGGTCTAAGAGTTCGTACTTTACGTCTTTTCCACCATTAAAACCGCTTTTCACCTTATTGTAGTGAGAGTTGGAGTTTAAAATGTTGACATAAGACAGTTTGACCAACATATCATCTACTTTAAATCCGGATTTTATTTTATCGTAATATTCTTTTAAATCACTTGTACGAACTACAGTATCGACAGATTGTTGCACTAATTTCTCCAGATAGCCTTTGATTAAAAGTTCTGATTTGAAATTGGCAACTAATTCATCTATTTCCTTTTTCTTATCGTCTGATAAATTAAACGCTGCGGCATCCATCAACAATTGTTTGGTTGCCCATTTGTTGATAAACAACTCTACCATGGCTATACTATCTTTGACAGTAGTCTGCGGTGGAACGATATTTTGCAGAGAGGAACGATCTAAATATTTATCATCTACTCGAGCGATATAGTTATCGCCGTCAAGTTTTTTTTGTTTATTACAACTCGTATAGCCCAAAAGCACTGCCAATAAAACAACAGCGTGTTTGATATACTTTATTCTCATATCCTCCATTACCTATACTATTCTTTTATTTATTAAGCTAACAAAAATAACATTTCTAAGCCGTAAATGATATTATTTTTAAAAAAACGGATAAAAATACGTTTAAACAAACAAGTTAAAAAACTTAATTAACAATATTACTAATACCGCATTTATTTACCTTAAGGATTAACATTCTCTTTAGTTTTTTCCTGAGGATTTTCTTTGTCATCTATGCAATTGGATGTGCTTTGGGTCTTGATTTTTAAGGAGAATCTCTCCTTTAGAAAACGATTACTGGGCATAATTATTATTTTCAGCAAATAATGAGTATTTTTGCGTCCTAATTTTTTTAGAGATGAGTTTTTTAACAGAAATACAACGCAGAAGAACATTTGGTGTAATTGCTCACCCCGATGCTGGTAAGACTACCTTAACAGAGAAATTACTTCTTTTTGGAGGCGCTATTCAAGAAGCAGGTGCAGTAAAGAATAACAAGATTAAAAAAGGAGCTACTTCGGATTTTATGGAGATTGAGCGCCAAAGAGGAATCTCAGTTGCTACATCTGTATTAGCCTTTAACTATAAAGACAAAAAGATCAACATTTTGGATACGCCAGGTCACAAGGACTTTGCTGAGGATACGTTTCGTACGTTGACGGCAGTAGACAGTGTTATTGTGGTGATTGACGTAGCAAAAGGAGTTGAGGAGCAAACGGAAAAGCTTGTTGAAGTATGTCGCATGCGCAACATTCCGATGATTGTATTCATCAACAAATTAGACCGTGAAGGACGTGATGCCTTTGACTTGATGGATGAAGTAGAACAAAAACTACAACTAAAAGTGACTCCTTTAAGCTATCCTATTGGCATGGGATACGACTTTAAGGGAATCTATAACATTTGGGAAAAGAACGTTAACTTGTTTACGGATGACAGTCGAAAAAACATCGATGATGTAATTAATATTTCGGACTTAGCGTCCAAAGAATTAGACAACCTAATCGGCAATACGGCAGCAGATAAATTGAGAGAAGAATTGGAAATCATCCATGAAATTTACCCTGATTTTGATCGTGAGGCCTATGTAAAAGGAGAATTGCAGCCTGTATTTTTTGGTTCAGCATTGAATAATTTTGGTGTACGCGAGTTATTGGACTGTTTTATTCAAATTGCTCCGTCTCCTAGACCAAAAGAATCGGATACGCGTTTGGTTGAACCAACGGAAAAAGGATTTAGTGGTTTTGTCTTCAAGATTCACGCGAATATGGACCCCAAACACAGGGACCGTTTAGCTTTTATCAAAATTGTTTCGGGTACGTTTGAGCGCAATACGCCCTACCTACACGTTCGTCAAAATAAAAAATTAAAATTCTCCAGTCCGAATGCCTTTTTTGCAGAAAAGAAAGAGATTGTTGACATTTCCTATGCAGGAGATATTGTCGGCTTACACGATACAGGAAACTTTAAGATTGGAGATACTTTAACGGAAGGTGAAATTATGAGCTTCAAGGGTATTCCAAGCTTCTCTCCTGAGCACTTTAGATACATCAACAACGCCGATCCAATGAAGTCGAAGCAGTTAGAAAAGGGAATTGATCAATTGATGGATGAAGGAGTTGCACAGTTGTTTACGTTAGAGATGAATGGGCGTAAGGTAATTGGAACAGTAGGTGCCTTACAGTATGAGGTAATTCAATATCGCTTAGAGCACGAGTACGGTGCCAAGTGTACGTATGAAAACTTTCCGGCGTACAAAGCGTGTTGGGTGCGACCTGAAGATCCGAAAAACGAAGAGTTCAAAGAGTTTAAACGCATCAAACAAAAATTCTTGGCGTTTGATAAATCAGGACAACTGGTTTTCTTAGCAGACAGTGAATTCTCTATTCAAATGACACAAAGTAAGTTCCCAACGGTAAAATTGGGCTTCACTTCAGAAGAAATTGACAAATAATTTAGTTATATAGTACGCGAATAGTGTTCAAATAAGAAGAGGGTGACCCAAAAGGTCATCCTCTATTTTTTATAGGGTGAATCATCTTTGGCTATCAAAGACAAATGTCCTTTCCAATTCTACAGAATTGTAGATATTTACACTTTTATTACAAAAGGATAATAGGATGCAACTAGACCGTACAATTACAACCATAGCTTTTGATGCAGATGACACCCTATGGGTGAATGAGCCTTATTTTCAAGAGGCGGAACAACAATTCATTTCACTTTTAAAAGACTATCACTCAGCTGAATTCCTCTCTCAAGCGCTGTATCAAACGGAAGTAAAAAACCTACCGCTATACGGATTTGGTATTAAGGGGTTTGTTTTGTGTATGATTGAAACAGCACAGCGCATAACGGAAAACCGAGTAGCTCCTGAGCGCATTGCTCAGCTAATCGACTTGGGACACGATTTATTGCAACGTCCAGTTGAGCTATTGGACGGGGTGCAAGACACCCTCGAAGCTCTGCAAGGAAAATATCAATTGATTCTCGCTACGAAAGGGGATCTATTAGATCAAAAAAGAAAAATTGACCTCTCGAATTTAGCTCCCTATTTTAATCATATTGAAATTATGAGTGACAAGCAAACAGCAGATTATCAACGATTACTTCAACGTTTGTCGTGTAAACCTGAAGCATTCTTTATGGTTGGCAACTCGATGAAATCTGATATTTTACCTGTACTTGATTTAGAGGGTTACGCTGGTTATATTCCCTATCACGTGACTTGGTCACACGAACAGCACAGCGAGTTGCCTCAACACGATCGCTTTATCGCCATGCAAGCACTACCTGATTTACTTCATTATCTCTAATAAACGATGAAACAACGCATTGACTTAAACAACTGGAATAGAAAAGAAGCTTTTGCTTTTTTCTCCACCTTTGACGAACCCTTTTTTGGACTAACGATTTCCATCGATTGTACCATCGCATATGCAAATGCCAAAGAAAAAGGACAATCATTTTTCTTGTACTATTTGTACCGCGCATTACAAGCAGCAAATCTAGTAGAGAACTTCCGCTATCGAATAATCGGAGAAGAAGTTTACCTTTTTGACGAGATTCACGCCTCTCCTACGATCAACAGACCTAATGGAACCTTTGGTTTTGCATACATGAATTACTTTGTGGACGAAGCAAATTTCATACAATGTGCACAGGAAGAAATCAAAAAAACACAAGAATCAACCGCTTTACTTCCTGCGATAACAGGAGAAAATGTCATTCATTTTTCTGCCATTCCTTGGTTGGACTTTACTTCACTTTCTCATGCTCGGAATTATTCTTTTGCCGATAGTTGCCCGAAAATATCTTTTGGCAAAGTAACGGAACACAGTGGTGTACAGCGTATGCCGGTCTCCATACACGCCCATCATGCCCTTGTTGATGGATATCACGTGGGCTTATTTGTTGCGGAATTTCAACGTTTAATGAATGAAAAATAAGGAAGTGTAATTTTTGACATTTCAACATAAAAAAACAAGCTTGAGTAAAACTCAAGCTTGTTTTTTTTATTTTAATTTGTCCTTAACGGTCAAAGGCTCAATCTATCTTATTCCAGATTGGTTCAACCATGCGCTGTATTTTCTACTGTTTTGGTTGTGTTGCGCCAAGGTAGTGGCAAATTCGTGATATCCCATTCGATCAACACTTGCGCAGAAGTACATATAGTCGTGTTTTTCAGCGTTTAATACAGCATCAATTGACACTTTATCTGGCATGAAGATTGGTCCTGGAGGAAGTCCTACGTTTTGGTAAGTGTTATAAGGAGATTCCAGTTCTGTATCTTTGTGGTACACTCGTTTGATCACTTGATCAAAATCATTGGTATACAATTTTTTAGCAAAAACAACGGTTGGATCCGCTTGTAAAGGCATACCGATGCGCAAGCGATTGAGGTAAACCCCAGCAACTTTGGATTTTTCGTCGTTTTTACTCGTTTCTTTTTGTACGATAGACGCTAAGATAGCTACTTCAACGGGGGTTAATCCTAGTTCAGCGGCCTTAGCTTTTCTCTCTTCATTCCAAAATTTCAGGTATTCTTTATGCATTCTGTTGCGCATTCTCAGTGGGGTTACAGTCCAATAAAACTCATACGTTTCTGGCAAGAAGCCCACCAATACGCTTTCTTTAGTAAATCCGTTTTCCTCTAAAAAAGTTGGATCGAGGAATACTTCCATCATTGCCGTACTATCTGCTTCCACTTGATCTGCGATACGAGCGGCTAAGTTTTCAATGCGTTCTTGGTTGTTAAAGGTCAAGCGAACAGGGGAATTTTTTCTCAAGGCTTCAATTAAACTGTAGCTGTCCATACCGTTAGTCAATTTGAATCGCCCTGCAATTAGGTTGCTGTTGTAACTTCTTTGACCAGCAATTTCTTCAAAGCCTTCAGGATCATTTAAATAAGGACGTAAGGCTTCTAATACATCTTGGAAGTTGTCTGAGGTTTGAATATAGAAATACTCTTTTTCATTCCAATCGTGAAGGTTGGGAGAAAAGGCTTTCTCATACCACAAATACAAATAACCTATTAAAGCAAAAGCACCTACTACCGAAAGTGCGATCAGTATATTTTTTAATTTCATTTCTTTTTAAAATATTAACTGGTACATTATTTCATCTTTATATTCTTGGCCCACTCTAGTCCAGGCTTTTTTCACGCCAATGGCTGTAAAATTATATTTTTCAAACAATTGAATACTCGCTTGATTGTCGGTTGCAATATTAGCATAAAGTTGGTTTAGATGCAGGTATTCTCGGCTATAATTCACAACTAATTCTAATGCTTGAGAGCCAATTCCTTGCGAGCGATTTTGGCTATTCTGAATGACAATCCCCACTCCTGCTCTATCATTTTTGGGGTCAAAATCGAACAAATCGATCAATCCTAATGTTTCACCTGTGTCTTTAGCGCAGATTACCAAGCGCAATTGTTTTGCTTCGTAAATATCTTGGTGTGCATTTTCTAAATACTGGTGAATCAAAAAACGGCTATAAGGAGTTTGGGTATTACTCACCTCCCATAGGCTGAGATCATTTTCAATTTGATAGATAAATTCTAAATCTTCGGGTTCTAATGCACGGAGAACTATCTCGGCAGTTTCTAGTCTAATCATGTTTTTATATGCTAATAGTTCCTTGGAAAACAAAGGTAGCAGGTCCTTTTAAGAAGACCTGTTTATAGGTTTGGTTTTCCCAGTTAAAGGCTACGGAGAGATCGCCGCCTTCTACTTCTATTTTCACTTCGTTTTGATCCACTTTTCCCAGGGCGTGCATGGCTATGGCTACCGCAGTTGCCCCTGTTCCACACGACAAGGTTTCGTCCTCTACTCCTCTTTCATAAGTGCGAATTCGGAAATGGTTGGGTCCTTCTTGTTCTACAAAGTTAACATTTGTCCCTTTTGGTGCATACTCTTGGCTATTTCTAATTTGCTTTCCTTTTTTATACACGTCAAAGTACATCAAGTTGCGCACAATTTCTACGTGATGAGGAGAACCCGTATTGACGAATAAATGCTTATCTCTTACTTCTACACCATCTACATCGATCATTTGTAGAGATACAATTCCCGCTTCGTCAATGGTAGCATAGTGCATTCCATCAATGGCGCTGAAGTGACATTCCTGTTCAATAATGCCCAGCTGTTTGGCAAAAGCGACAATACATCGCCCACCATTGCCACACATGGTGCTTTCTTTGCCGTCTGCATTAAAATACACCATCTTAAAATCGGCTTGTTCATCCTCTTCGATTAAAATCAACCCATCGGCTCCAATTCCGAATCGGCGATCACATAAATCGGCGATTAAATCTGCATTAGAGGCATCTACTATTTTTTGACGGTTATCTAGCATGACAAAGTCATTTCCCGTTCCTTGGTATTTCCAAAAGGACAACATATAGAATTGTTTTTAGCTAAGTTTGGAACCAAATTTACAAATAATCCCTTGGATTTTATACTTTGTTAACCATTGGTTAAACACTTTTTAATTCCTTTCCCCTTTTTTATTTTTACTCTAGTTTCATTTTAACCGTTATTGTATTATGAAAAGATTTTTTACTACATTTTTCACCTGTCTTTTAACGGCAGCGATTACCTTATTCGGCTATACGTATTACTTGGATCAAAAAGATCCGCAAAAACAAGAAGAAACAGTTGGGCTAGATACACCCAACTCGAGTCGTGTGATAGCGGGTGAGCCTATTGATTTCACTGCTGCTGCAGAGAACACGGTCCATGCAGTGGTTCACGTAAAAAACCTAAGCTACATCACGACGCGAAGCAATCCTTTGTTGGAGTTTTTCTATGGCTATAAGGGGGGTACGCAAACCCAAATTGGAACTGGATCAGGGGTTATTATTTCTGAAGACGGTTATATTGTCACCAACAATCACGTGATTGCCAATGCATCAGAACTAGAAGTGACCTTAAACAACAATAAGACATATAAGGCGAAGCTCATAGGAACGGAGCGAGAGATGGATCTTGCATTACTCAAAATTGACACCAACGAAAAATTGCCTTTTTTGACCTTTGGCGATTCGGATGCGCTTCAGTTAGGCGAATGGGTACTTGCGGTTGGGAATCCGTATAACCTTACATCAACGGTTACAGCGGGTATTATTTCGGCTAAGGCGAGAAATTTGTCTGAGACAGGTATTCAATCGTTTATTCAAACTGATGCTGCTGTCAACCCTGGAAATAGCGGAGGTGCTTTGGTCAATGTACAGGGCGAATTAATTGGTATCAACACGATGATTTCTTCCAATACTGGGTCTTATGTGGGGTATGCGTTTGCAGTTCCGTCCAATGTTACCAAAAAAATTGTTGAGGATTTCTTACAGTATGGCGATGTACAGCACGGCGTATTAGGCGTTAGTGGTTTCGAATTGAACGCCGCTACCGCAGAGCAATTACAATTGCAATTAGATAAAGGGTTTTACATTCAAACGATTGTTCCTGAATCAGATGCAGCAAAAGTAAACGTACAGCCAGGCGATGTCATTACAACAATCAACGGAAAGTCTATTTCTTCCTTTGTAGACATCAAAAATGTTCTGAATACTAAACGTCCAGGTGATGTGGTGCACTTAACGCTACAACGCGGAAACAAAACACTAGAGCAAGACATCAAACTTATGCAAGCCCATGCGGTGAGTTTTGTCTTCCAAGGCATTGAATTCAGCGATCTCACACCAACAGAGAAGGCGACGTTCAACCTCAAATACGGTATTAAAATAACGGCAATAACCGCTGAGAAATACCTTCCTTATAAGGCTGAATTGACCAACGCAATCTTACTTTCGATCAATGGACAAAAGATAAACTCTATCGAACAAGCAAAACGAATATTCAGTCAACAAACTGAAAATCAAAGAACAAAACTAGAGGTATTATCACCTAAAGGAGAATTAATCAAACTTTTCCTATAGAAATTGTTAGGCGTTAATTCAGCATTTAACTTTTGCTTTATTCATAAAAAAAGTGGACTTTTGCACTAATTTTATACAACACAATCTAACACAATATGAAAGATACAAGTTTATACGAAAAGGAATTGGCTTTTCAAGCAGACAGAAGAAAAGCATGTGTAGAGTTTATCAAGATCATAAGCGATTTATGGTTTGACAAATCTATTGAATTGTTAATGTTCCGCAATCAATTGATTGACCGTAGCGTTAGTGATATCATCAATTTACATGAATATGCTGCAAAGTTTGTTGAAAAACCGATTAACATTTTTGATACGGTTGAGATAGCGAAAGCAATTCAACAAGCTGATCTTCCTCCTTCAAGAATTGATATTGGTCGTTTAACATACGAATATCACTTGGAAGACAACAAGCATAACAATGCATTAGGTTTTGTTGTAAGTAAATTAAAAGATGCTAAAAACACAGGGGAAATTGTTCCAAAAGATGTTGTGCTATACGGTTTTGGTCGTATTGGACGTTTATTGGCTCGTGAGTTAATGAACAAAATCGGAAAAGGGCAACAAATGCGTTTGAGAGCTATTGTAACACGTGATAAGAATGATGCAGTTTTACTAGAGAAAAGAGCTTCTTTATTGAAATATGATTCTGTTCACGGTGATTTTGAAGGGTCTGTAATTGCAGATCCAGAGAACAATGCTTTGATCATCAACGGAACAACAGTACACATGATTTCTGCTGCTACACCAGAGGAAATTGACTATACTGCCTACGATATTGACAATGCGTTAATCATTGATAATACGGGAGCATTCACAACTGAAGAGGCATTAAGTCGTCACTTATCTTCAAAAGGAGCTTCAAAAGTATTATTAACAGCACCAGGAAAAGGAGTACCAAATATTGTACACGGAGTAAACCATACAGCTTACAACCCAGCGGAAGTAAACATTTGGTCTGCGGCATCGTGTACAACCAATGCAATTACACCGATTTTAAAAGTTATGGAAGATAACTTTGGTGTAGTAAAAGGACACTTAGAAACCATCCATGCTTATACAAACGACCAAAACTTGGTTGACAATATGCACAAAAAATACCGCCGTGGTAGAGCAGCTGCTTTAAACATGGTTATTACAGAAACAGGAGCAGGAAGTGCTGTTGCAAAGGCGTTACCTTCGTTAGCAGGTAAATTGACTTCAAACGCCATCCGCGTACCTGTTCCAAATGGATCTTTAGTGGTTTTAAACCTAGAGATTGAAAAAGAAACATCTGTTGAAGCATTAAATGAAGTAATGCGCAAAGCAGCTCTAAATGGAGAGTTAGTGGAGCAAATTAAATATTCATTGAACAACGAGTTGGTATCTTCTGATATCGTTGGAACATCTGCGCCGTCTATTTTTGACAGTAAAGCAACAATTGTTTCAGCTGATGGTAAAAACGTAGTTATGTATGTTTGGTATGACAACGAATATGGCTATAGCCACCAAGTAATTCGCTTAGCGAAATACATTGCACAAGTAAGACGTTATACGTACTATTAATAGTAAAAAATCCCGCTAAAGCGGGATTTTTTTTATCCTTCTAATAATTAAAAAAGAGAGCAATTGCCCTCTTTTTTAACTAACTGTAACCAAACTTGTTTATTTGTATGAATATTAATATTGACGGATTGCCTTTATACTTCTTGTACGTGCAGTTGACCCAGTTTTTGATGTAAGCTTGGCTTATCTTGTATAAAATCTTCTACCCATTGTTCCAAGCGATCTACATCATAGGGCAACATCTGTACTAAGGCTTTATTAAATTCTTTGACAAATAGTTCTGAATCAAAACTTACATTTTCTAATATTCTCTTTGTATAGTCAAACATTAATCTGTTTTCCATTTTTATGTTTCTTTTTCACATTAAACAACAATCAAAAATAACCTATTAACAAATAAAAAACAAACTTAATATGATTTTTTACATTTTTTTAAACTATACGCAACATTACTAAAAATTTAAGTTTATTTGTAAAGGTTAGCTGTCGTTTGCTTACATATTTTTTACGGAAAGTTAATTTTCGCCAAACAAAAAGTAAAAGTGTACCGCTAAGTCCTACTCTATCCAACCCTTGTTACAAAGGTGGAAAATCTATACGCTCCGCTTCTTTTTCTACGCTTTACTTCAGTATAAGACGAATATAGTTTACACTTTACCTATATGAAATAGCCCTACCCCTAGACTCTACTTAGTTTTACTTGACAGAAAAGAAAATAAATACGAGATAAAGTTGCTTCAAAAGCGTACGCTCTTAGGAGGTGGTAAAACAGGACGCGACTATTTACATCTTTTTAGAACGGGTCGGGCCTTTACAGTTCATCTTTGGGCTACTGTAGAGCCTTAGGCATTATATAAAAAAACCCCACCTATATAGATGGGGTTTTACTTTTTGGGTTTTAAAAGGGAGTCTTCTCCTATTTATTATTACTTATCGAACTGTATAATTGACGTTTATATTTGCTTGTACATATTGCATCGCCCAAGCTAATGCATTTGTATAGAAAATACTATTGTGCACAGTTGTGTTATTGTGATACATTTTACTAACTGGAGCACCGCCTGAAGTTCTCGGTGCAGGCCATTTGAGCGTTGATGTATTGCTGACATCACCCGCTACCCATCCACCATCACCGATGAATATAAAGCCTAGCGTATTATGTTTCAATGCCCATATGCTATTTGAATTTCCGGTTTGATATGATAGGGGTTTAAATTCATTCGAATAGCCCTCTACATAGAGTGAATTATCTAAATCTCCTCCAAGGTTTAAGCCTACAATATTTCCAAAAGGTCCATCTAATACAGGATCCGTTGTATTGAAAATTGGATTCACCCATACTTTTTTGATTTCTGTTACCGAAGTAGATGCGGAATGAGCGATCGAATTTATTAAATCACGAGCACCTGTAGGATCATTTTCCTGTCCATGTAATAGAACTCCTTTTTTATTTTTCACGAAATCGCTTAATATGGCAATACTAGCTGCATTTGGTCTGTAGTTATATCCAACCACAATAATGTCTATATTATTTGAGTTGATATGATCCCTAAGCGTATTTCCTTGAGAAGTTCCTCCGTCGTATACATCAACGCCGTCTACTTTTACGATTCCATTCGGTCCAAAATTGGCAGGTGTCTTCAACATTGTTCCCACCGAGTATTTAGCCGCCGCTGAACCTGGTTGATATCCGAGAGATCCTAGTCCTAAAACTTTCATTCGACGGAATAAGAAATCGATATTTTTATTACATGTATTAGCTCCAATAACACTGTCAGAGGTAATGGTATAGCGGTGAATACCACCTGTCAATGGCGTTCCTATACCTCTCAGTTGTACAGTTTGTGTACCTGTAGTATTAAAAGTACCCGTAGCTTCGAATCGAATTCCATTTACTGTATTTGTCGAAATAGTATAAGGGCCTGGATAAGAAACATTGACTTGGACTAACATGATATTCATTGGTGTCATTGGTACACCTGGCGCATAGTCCCCAACCGTTGCAATTGAAGAACATAGTAAGGTATATGAAACAGGTTGTGAAGTTACGGTTAGCTCAAAAGAACAAATAGCTTCCATTCCCGTTTGAGGTTTTAACACGTATTCAAATGTTCCTGCTTGAATTGGCGTTCCTACAGCCGTTAAGACTACTTCTCTAGTAGTTAGCCCATCGAAAGAAAGTGGTCCAGACGTAAAATAAATACCATTTACTTCTTCTGTTTCCAAGACCGTTTCTCCTGTTGATCTCACCTCTACGGATAATTTTGCAGTATGTGAAGCCGTCGTAGGTTCATCCTGTTTATATACCCCCGTAAAAACAACGTTAGAACAATCAACGCGATAGTCAACTTCTTTTACTTGCACCTGAATATCTGTACAAGATTCTCTGGTTGTAACATCTGAATTGGTTGTAAATCCAAAGGTATCTGTTCCGGATTGAATAGGAGTACCTGTTCCTAATAACTCGATTTCTTGTACTCCTGTCGCACTAAAAGTACCTGAGCCTCTAAAGGAGTACCCATTGGTAGTATTAGTTGAAATACTCCAATATCCCGTTGATGTAACATTTACACTCAGCACCATTTTATTGGTTGGTTTTAAACTCATCCCAATCATATAATCACCAAGCACGCGTACTTGAGCACAATCAATAGAATAGCTCACAGTTGCATTTTCAACAAAGGCATACTGTTGACACTGAGCCGTTACATTATTCAGGCTAATCGTTAACAAATCCCCTTGTTCACCCGTACTATATCCTATATTTGGTGTTCCTATACCTTGCAGTACCAAAGTGTAGCTACCTGCGGAAGGAAAAGTTCCACTAGTGGTGAAATAGTATCCATTATCTGTCAGAGCTTTAACTTCATAAGTACCAGGTTGTGTCACGGTAACTGGTATTGTTAAATAATTAGCTGCAGTCAAGAACTCTCCTTGTTTGAGTATTCCATTAACTGTAATGGCTTGACACTGTATTTGATTAATCTCAAATACAGCTGGTGGTGGCGTCCCACAAATACTCAACCAGCTATCTTGTACTGTACTCCAATAATTAAAACAACCTGTGGTTTTATTGAAGATTAATAGACCATCTGTTCTATTGGCTGCTGTGATTGCATCGCGCTGTTGCGTAGTTAACCGTGGTGTTAAAAATCCTTTATTTACACTTTCTAGCTCTAGAATAACGCCTAATCCTGGCGTAGTGGTTGTTCCTGATAAGGTACCATCCTTAATTTTAGTCATATTCGTCTGTGCAACACTGGAGGAAATGCCAATTAAAAGTAGGAATAGTAAGGAAAGTATTACTTTTCCTCTCTTATATATCATGTGATTCTTATACATAATGAATAGTTTTAAAAAGTTAGTTTTTTTGCATGAATTCCAATAACAGCTGCTCCAATTGTTCTACTTTCTGTTGAACATGTTGATTGGCCTGTTCCAATTCTTTGATTCTAGCTTCTTTTTCCTCAAGTTCTTTGTTTTGATCGATAATGTGCAAATACAATTCTTCTGTTTTTTCTAATAATTGGATGGATAACTCAGAAACGTTAAAAGCATATCCCTCCTCTGACTTAGTCAACTGATGAATCGGTGTAATACCAGGTAAGTGACGATTTTCTTTAATAAAATCTTCCACAACATCTAAACTCTTAAAGTTATAATCATATTTCAACGATGAGAATCCATCAAAATAGTTTTCAAATACATAATCTGCATAGTAACTGTTTACCGCCGTAATACTTCCATTAACTCTTAACTTCTCACTAGGTGCAGTAGATGGTTCTGTAAATCCAATTCCAACCCATCCTTTCGTATAAATATTACTTGTCGGTGAAGTTGCAAGCTTATGTGTGGTAGAGTCTAACCATGGATGTTTATTGATTGAATCAATTTCAATGGTGTGAATAACGCCATTCTCATCTGTATATAACAACGTATTGTTAGAAGCATCGAATTCTAATTTTGTCAATGATTCTCCTCCTACAACTAACTCTTGTAATTTTAACTCTGTTACTTCACCAATCTCATTGGTATAGTATAAAGAGTTTACAGCAGGATCGTAAACAAGGGTTGTTATGGTTTCATTTCCTTTAACGAGTACTTCAATGTCAATAGGATTTTCTATTCCTTTTTCATCGGTATAGGTTAACGAATAGGTCTTTGTTACTTCTCCTTCTTCACTTGTATCTGTAGTTTCAACATTGACAAGTTTTGTCAGTGTCTCATTGGCTTTGACAATCGCCTCCATATCGATAATTACCGTATGTCCATTTTCATTTACATAGGTAAAATCACTGCCGTCATAGCTAACATTACCGCCAATATTGTTGATCACTTGATTTAAGATCTCTTGCACCTCGGTATTGTTGATGATCTCCTCAAAGTTCTGGATCACATCGGCCTGTACGTCTATGACAACTGCTGTGCCTTCCTCGTTGGTGTAGGTGTACTGCCCATTGCCATTAGCGTCTTTCACTAAGGTGGTTATCGTTTCATTGGCTTTGACAATCGCCTCAATATCGATGGTGGTCGTTTGCCCATTTTCATTTACATAGGTAAAATCACTGCCGTCATAGCTGACATTACCTCCAACTTTGTTGATCACTTGATTTAAGATCTCTTGCACCTCGGTATTGTTGATGATCTCTTCAAAGTTGTTGATCACATCGGCCTGAACGTCTATGACAACTGCTGTACCTTCCTCGTTGGTGTAGGTGTACTGCCCATTGCCGTTGGCGTCTTTCACTAAAGTGGTTATCGTTTCATTGGCTTTGACAATCGCCTCAATATCGATGGTGGTCGTTTGCCCATTTTCATTTACATAGGTAAAATCACTGCCGTCATAGCTAACATTACCGCCAATATTGTTGATCACTTGATTTAAGATCTCTTGCACCTCGGTATTGTTGATGATCTCCTCAAAGTTGTTGATCACATCGGCCTGAACGTCTATGACAACTGCTGTGCCTTCCTCGTTGGTGTAGGTGTACTGCCCATTGCCATTGGCGTCTTTCACTAAAGTGGTTATCGTTTCATTGGCTTTGACAATCGCCTCCATATCGATAATTACCGTATGTCCATTTTCATTTACATAGGTAAAATCACTGCCGTCATAGCTAACATTACCGCCAATATTGTTGATCACTTGATTTAAGATCTCTTGCACCTCGGTATTGTTGATGATCTCCTCAAAGTTGTTGA
>NZ_JACHTD010000017.1 GCF_014145665.1 Myroides sp. NP-2
ATTAGCAAAACTTTTTTGAAAAATATTTTTTCATCACTTTTCGCCAACCCTCAGTGTTTACTGAAGCGGACTGCAAAGATAAGACTCTTTATTTCGATTATCCAAATTTATTTTTAAAAAATATTTTCGAACCAATCTCAAGTCTTTTCTACTGCTTTTCTATGAACGTCTGCTTGTTTAATGCGGATGCAAAAGTAGTACCTTTTTCGCCACTTCCAAATTATTTGTTGCTTTTTTTTCAGTAAAATTCCACTTTTATTCACAACTCATTACTATAACGCACGTTAGATCGAAAAGTTTTTTTTGTAGGTTGCTCGTTGCTCTTCGTTCTTCGTTCGATGCTCGTTGTAAAGTACAAAACGGGAATATGAACAAAAACTGTATAGCTATAGCAGAACGAGACAGACGCACAACGTACGAATCATGTATACATATAGAAGGAGACAAAAAAAAAACTTAGAAAATAGGAGCAAGTGACATTGGGTTAGCAGAACAAAGAGCCACAGTTTCTTCACGCATGCCTAAGTGAAGGCATATTTCTGTTTTCTATTCATAGAAAATGCCCCGAAAGTATCTAACTTGTTGGGGCATTTACATGTATTACTAGAGTCGCTTTGGCTTCAACTTAAACTCAGAGTTGCTCGAATACATTTTTTATTTTTTCATTTCTACTTTCATTACAACAGGAAAATGGTCTGATGCATAATCATCTTTTACAGTATAATAATCGGTTACTGAAAAAATTTCTCTAGCCTTTTCATTCATCATCAGATAATCAATTGTTGTTCTCGGTTTTTTAGCTGGAGCAGTCAAAGGACATGTTCCCATACACCCTGTTTGAAACATAGTGGATAATGAATTCCACAACTCATGTGTTGGTGGCATATTTAAATCAGCTCCTAGAATAATGGGTTTACTATTATAAGGAGTTAAGAAATTCATCATTTCTCTTATTTGCACTTGTTTACTGCGGTCTTCTAGGTGATCAATATGCGTAGAAGCAACATACATACTTTGCCCTTCCTCAAATTCTATTTCAACTAAACCAATGGTTCTCAATTCTGATTTTGTTCCTTCAGCTCCGGGTAAACTGTGTTTAACTGAAAGTTTATGTTCTTTTTTGGTTAAAACAGCAACACCATATTCTCCATTTGAGCGATTTAAAGCTTTAGCAAAGTAATAATTCATGTTTGTTTTTGCACCTAATGTTAAGGCTTGATCTAGGGTTTTACCTGATCGATCAGTAAATCGATCCACTTCTTGTAACAATACCACATCTGGATTTTCTGCATTAATTACTGCTGCAATAGCATCGATATCTACAAATCCCTCTCCTTTTGATGGTGGGTTAGCGATATGGATGTTATAACTCATCAAGGTCAATACCTTTGCTTCCTCTTTGGGACCTTCTTCTTTTCCTCCTCCTTGTTCTTGTTCCTTGTCTTTTTCATTTCCGACTACATGATCACTTGAATTACAAGCTAAAGTGAACATTAAAATAACGAGACTCGTTACTTTACTAGTGATTTTTTTCAATTTTACCATCCTGGATTTTGTTTTAAATTTGTATTGATTAATAAGTCTTTTTCTGGAATTGGGTATAAATAGAATTTGTCTACCCATTGAATACGATCATTCCACAACCATTCTAATTCTCCTTTTGTTGTTTCTGACAAGCGTAATCCTCCTTTTGTAGGATCCACATTCACGTAGTTCACGCCTGGGATCTGGTCTTTGGGTTTACCTATATAAAAGACGACATCTAAAACACCGTCACTATTTAAGTCAATTGGTTCATCAAGTTGTTCGACATAGATTCCATTTCTTTCCTTTTCATACAATTTTCCCAACTTCCAACGCAGGACATCATCAAATCGAAAGCCTTCTAAAGCGAGTTCAATGGCTCTTTCTCTCCTTACCTCTAAAACTACTGGATCTGAAATTCCAGGATAAAAGGTAGATTGCAAGTATGTATCTACTGTATTGGGCTTGCTTTCATTATTTTCAATTCCTGCTCGTGCTCTTAATTTACCGATGGTTTCTTGCCATTGTTCTTCTGACATGAGGTTTAGCTCTGCTAAGGCTTCTGCATAATTGAGTAAGACCTCAGCATACCTCAGAATTGGAACTGCATTTGTATTATTTCGACCACTATCATAAGACACATCATCCTTTACCCACTTGATGGGTTGATATCCACTGTAGGTATAGCTAAATACGGGAGGAGTCGGTGTTAGGATTCCACCAATATTTCTTTGGTAACCTTTTGTACGGATAAGTTGGGACAATCTTTTGTCGCGCTGCTCTACTTCTGCCATAAAGGTTTTTGTTTTATAGGAAGCATTGGATGTAAAGAAAGTACCATCTTGATTGAGGAAGGTATGCATGAAACTACGAGTAAAACTAATTCGATCTCCGTAGGAGGCACTCGTATAATACCAATTGGCATCGTGGAGTATACCTAGTTCTTTATCATAGGCATTGACCAACAAAAACTCATTGGCATTGGGTTGATCTTGTATAAATAGATCGCGATATGGAGTTTCTGATTTGGTATGTAAACTATATTGCCCGCTTGAAATTACTAATTCAGCCGCTATAACAGCTTGATGTAGGAAATCATCGGCTGTGGAAGCGAGATTAAGTTCGGTATGATACTTGCGATAAGTTCCTTCGAATAAGGCAATTCTCGATTTAAAGGCTGCAACTACTTCTCTTGTAATTAGTGTTCTTGAGGCTTCTTTTTTTGTTCTGATATGAGTATAGGCAAAATCGAGATCTTGCATTATCGCATCCATCACAAGCACGCGCGAATCTCTACCTGCATAAAGCTGATCGTCATCTACATCTAAAGTTTTATTGATCCAGGGCACATCTCCAAATCGCTTTACTTTTTCAAAATAAAACAAAGCTCTAAAAAAACGCGCCAGTCCATTGTAATGGTTTCTTGTTTCTAGGTCAATTTGACTCGATGTGTTCTGCTCCAAAAAATAGTTAACATTTCGCAATTGTCCCCAACTCCATCCAGAGGATTGTTTCGGTCCAAAAGCACCTGCTCTAAAAAAATTAGGCACATCTTTGCGCACTATATAATCGGCCATATTATCTCCACGGAGGATTTCGTTGGCCGTTGGCAAGATTTGGTAGAAGGATTTGGAATACAATTCCAATCCTTTTTCACTATTGAAAACAGCTTCTCTACTCACTGTAGATACAGGATCTTGGTCTAACTCTGCACATCCGACGCAACAGAGAAGTAGAAAAGTGTAGAAGAAATTTATTTTTGACATCGTACTTAATTTTTAAAAACTGATATTAATTCCAAAAGAGATACTCTTTAAAAGGGGGTAATTAAAACCATCCCCATAATTTGTATTGGCTAAATCTTGATCAGAGGCTCCAATATTTTCAACATCAATAGCGCTCGAACGTTTATAAAAGGGTGAATAGGTGAATAAATTTTCACCTGACACATACAATTGTAGGGTATCTACTCCCATATGTTTAGGCAATAGTTTTGCTAGGTCATAACCGAATTGAATATTTTTTAAACGGATATATGCTACATTTTGCAAGTATTTCGTTTGGGTTTGACGCAGTGTTCCCGAATCAGACCAAGCGAGATAGCCAGTATAGCGAGGGAAATAAGCATTTGGATTATCTTCTGTCCAAATTTCGCCTAGTTGTGATTGAAGTGGATGTCCATAGGGTGCATTATACTGTCCCCAAAACGAGTTTGCTCCTTTACTCGGATACCAATCTTGTTTGCCTACCCCTTGAAAGAATGCTGAAAAAAAGAAATTATTCCAATCAGCAGCAAGCTGTAAACCAAAGGTATAACGAGGCAATGAATTACCTATTACTTTGCGATCACCTGGATCATCAACCGTATTATCACCATTATCAATAACCCCATCGTTGTTTAAATCTTGAAACTTTATATCGCCTGTACGCCAAACACCTTGAGCTGTTGAGCTGAACAAATCTTGATTCGCTGAACTTTTAATCTGATCTTCTGAAGTAAAAAAGCCATCGGTAACATAGCCCCAAATTTCACCTAATTGCTGACCTGCATAATAATCACTCAGCTTATTAGTAGGGTTATTGTACTTTGTTATTTTAGTTTTATTATCAGCTAGTGTAAAACGAACATTGTAATTGAGTGGTTTTGCCAATAGGTTAATCTGATCTCTCCAGTTTATTGTAAGTTCCCATCCGTTGGTACGCAAGTCGGCATAATTTCCTTTAGGGGAACTCGATCCAAAAACAGCGGGTAACTCTGGCCCAAGGGTGAACATATCTTTTGTTGTTCTACTGTAAACATCTCCACTAAAAGTCAATCGATTATTGAAGAAGTTAACGTCTAACCCTATATTTTTTGTTGTTACGGTTTCCCAAGTTAGTCCTTTGGGAATCACGCTAGGAGCTGAAGTGTAAGTAGCTAAATCCCCATTTAGGATTCTCAATTCTCTATTAATCATTAGCTGTTCGATAAACGAATACGAACGAATATTACCATTTCCTAAAGCGCCATAGGATCCTCTAAGTTTCAGTAAACTAATGTATTGAGGAGATAGGTTCCAAAATGGTTCGTTTGATACATTCCATCCTGCAGAAACAGAGGGAAAGAATGCAAATCGTTCATTGCTAGGAAACTTCGAAGATCCATCATATCGACCGTTTAGTTCTATCAAATAGCGGTTATCGAAATCATAGTTTAAGCGATAAAAACCGCCTAATAGACTCCAGCGTTCATATCCTCCTGATACGACCATGGATTCTCCTGTTGCTAAGTCCAAATCATTTGCATCGTCAAAAAGAAGTCCATTGCGTTGAGAACCTGTATTTTTGAAAGTTGACATTTCTTGATTCACCCCCAAGAGTGCATTGAAATTATGTTTATTCCAATCCTGTTTGAATTTGAGATATACGTTTGACGTCAAGTATTCTGTATTTCGGTTCATCACGCGATAATCGTTTGTACTAGCCCCTAGGTACTGAATTATACCCGGGGACTTGCTAAAAGGCACAGGCACTCGTCTTCTTGTTTCTTCCTCTACTTTCAATTGATAGGTAAAATCTGCATTTACACTTACTACATCTTCTTTTATATTCGCCTTAAAACTGGTCGTATTTTTGAATAGCTTATTGTTTTTATCTAGTCCATTTTTCCCATAATAGAAATCACCTACGGTATAAGCTGCAGAATGGGTCAGGGTACCATCAGGGTTTAACATTGGACTCATTGGGTGTCCTTCTGCAACCATATTTCGCCATATTCCTCCTGCTTCTCCTACATTTAAGGGATTGTGATAGGCTGTTTTAGCAAAAGAGGCAGTATTTGAGAAATCCAACCACGAACGTAGTTTTGAACTAGCAACCGCTCTGAAATTATACATTTTATAGTCATCAGAATTGTAGCGAAACAATCCTTTTTGATCGATAATTTGTCCACTTAATGAGAATTGGCTTTTCTCTGATCCACTTGACAAATACAAATTATGAGTGAGGGCATACGTTTGGTCTTTATACAACAATTTTTGCCAATCCGTATTTCCATAATACACATATTCTCCTGTTTGAGGGTCGATTTCTACTTTAGGAGCATTGGGATCTTTAGATCTTCGTTCTAACTCCAACAAATACTCTTGAGAGAAAGGCATGGTTTTATTGACATTTTGTGGTGTACTACTGTAGTTATTCCAACTAGAGAAAGCTTCGTTAAACATCGATGCCCAAGTGTAACTATCTGTTACAAAATCAGGTAGTCGCGTTGGTTTTTTAAAACTTACATTTTGACTATATGAAATTACGAAATGGTCTTTTTTTGGTTTTTTCGTTGTGATAAGCACAACACCAAAAGCACCTCTAGCACCGTAAATAGCGGCAGAGGAGGCGTCTTTCAGTACCGAAACACTTTCGATATCATTTGCGTTTAACAAAGCGGGATCTCCTTCTACTCCATCAATCAATACTAAAGCACTACCTCCTTGTCCAATCGAGGTTGCTCCTCGAATATTAAAACGTGGAGATTGGGTTGGTTTTCCATCAGTAGGGGCAATATTTAAGTTGGCTACTAACCCTTGTAAGCCCAGAGCCGCATTAGGTATTGCACGATTTTCTAATGCACTTCCCTTTATTTGATCAACAGCTCCTGTTAGGTTTTCTTTTTTTTGTTCACCATAAGCCACTACTACCACTTCATCAAGATGTTGATTTTCTTCTTTTAGATGTACGAGAACCTCTTTTCCTTGCTCAAAGCGGACTTGCTCAGTGACATAACCATATAAGGATACTTCTAATACCCCTGTAGTAGTGGTGGTTTGAATGGAAAATCTACCATCGAGATCAGTAAGCACAAGTGTGGCTGTGTTAGTATCTTTTACACTTGCACCAGGCAAATGACCATCTGCTGCTTGTACTTTACCTTTAATCACTATGCTTTGGGCTTGAGCATACCCACTTGTTGCAAGTAGGATAAAAAAAGTACAAACGAAATACCTTATGTTTTGTTCTATCTGTTTCATTGCTTGACTACTTAGAATCCGAATATGATATCATCTATGTTTACTCGAGGTCTATTGCCATTTTCGAAAGGTTGAGAAATATTGACTACTCTAAATCTCATTTTTCCTTGCTTGTGTTCCTCTATTTTAAATTCTGATACTTTTAATTCTTTTGATTTAGTATCTACTTCGATTTCACCAATACTGTGATACGTTGCGCCTTGATCCATCGAAATTTCGACGCTTAATAAGGTTGGGTTTTCGTTATTTACTTCTGCCTTAGCAGGATAAATTCCGTGGTGTATTTTTAACGTTTGTACGGGTTCATCTAAATCAAAATTCATACTGAGGATTCCTTTTCTCAGCTCATTCGATACATGTCCTTGTAGACGAATACTCTGTGCTCCATTTTTAGGATCTGCATCCGTTGCGGCCGTAATTCCACCATCAATAATCCATTCTCCTGTTCTAAAAAGCAAACTTTTTACATCGTATGAACTACTAGAGCTCTGTTCGAAATCTTCTTTCAATTCTGAAATTTTGAGTGTCATATCTTCTAATGAGCGAGGCATCAGTCTAACTCCCTTTTCATCCATTCGAGCAATTGCTGCTAGTGTGGCTAATTTTTTCACTATAGGCTGATCTGCGAATTGCGCTTCTTTACGCACTTCTAATGCAGCTGTGGCAATGCCATCACTTACTTGACGACTTCCTTGCCAAGTTGTCTGGTCTTGTGTATCGACTTGCAAATCGTCTAACACTACTAAAATAGGCCCCCAATAAGGAACTTCTTTCTTCAACGTTGAAAGATCAACGGCAATTGGTGCAACTTGAAGTTGTTCTCCAGTAACTTTTACATTTACTCCTGAGATATTTTTGACTATTTTTTCTCCATCTACTTCTTGTAAGGTTGCTCCTTCGAGGTTAATTTCTACGACTTCCCCCACTTTATAGCGAACTGCATTGGTCAATTCTAATACAATCGCCGCTTTTGCTATTTTATCTTGTACCACGAGATAATTGTGTTCGGTATTTCCTTGAGCGGGATCACTCACCACAACAGCTGTTAGCGCTGTGGCTCCAAATTTTAAGTCGGGCGATAGGGTTACTTTTCGCAAATGCTCAATAGTTTTGGGTTGAGGCCTTTGTTCCAATTGATCATCGGAAGAAGAACAATTAGCTAAAAAAGCTAGGTTCAACAAGGCGAATAAAAAAAACAATTTTTGTTTCATTTCGTTTAGGTTTACGTTCTTGGTTACTTTTTTTATTAGGTTATGGATCTAGAGGTTCAAGTGGATTAATCTGTGTCATGACTTCTACAGGATAGTACTCTAGGAGTTCACCATTTTCTATTTCGATAAATTCCCCTGGGAGATAGCCTAATTCTGTGACGAATCGCTGTTTGAATTTGGCATCGTAAATCATCCTAATGTGATTATAGTGACTGACGATCATGCTTTTTTGTTTGATATTAAATCCATAGCGCAGCATTAAACGGGTTGCATTTCTCAAATTGGTTGTAGTGTGTCGAGCATAAGGTTCAACAATAATGGCTTTCTCAGGAATACCGTAGACTTTCATCAACTCGTCTTTCATGACAATTGCTTCACAAGTTGCAGTTCTGTTGGGGTGTACGTGTCCTCCTGAAACAAGAATAAAGGGTGCTTTCTTTTGTCTGTATTGAGCCACAGCAATCTCTAAATTAAGCTTTCCTAAAGCCGATAAAGGATCTCGATAATTGGCTGGTCCATCCCCTAAGACAAGCAGCGCATTATAAGGGTAGGATCCAAAATCAACTTCTTTTGCATAGTCTATTGCCTTTGCATTGTACTGCTCGTCTAACGATTCATAGCGAACGCCTTCATCTCGATGATTGAAATACATCAAATACAAAGCATAGTCTAGTGAACGCTCAAAAAACAAGGAGATGTCCTTTCCGTTCTCCAATAAATGACTAGACCAATAAAGCAAGGTTCGCTTGTAGTAATTGGAGGTTACCTCATAAGAAACAGCGTCAATTTTTGGATAGAACGGATCCAATCCTTTACCATATACATTTAAGGTGTGATTGATTCCTTCTAAATTTAATCGGACAATTTCAGCGAGAAATGAATCGTCGTTTGCAGTATCCAAATTTGCATACTTTCCTGAATCTCGCATAGATTGAACAAATTTCTTCACATCTTTGTGCTTGCTCATCTTTTGAAATTCACTGACTATGGCAACCATTTCTTCTTTTGTAAAAAGATAAGGGGTGATCAATTGATCAGCTGTTATGATTTGTGTTACATCCGCTTGACTTTCAAGTTTTACTTTTTGATTTTCTGTCCAAGCTTGGAGTTTTCTACTTTTCAACACGTGCTGACTCACTTCTGCATTTTGAAGGAGCTGACTAAAAAAGTAAAAATTGTTTTCCTTCAATTGTTCAACTGTTTTATTGTTGTGGCTTTCCTGAGCAGATCCAGTCAAACTCCAGGCAGCAAAAACAAACAGCAACATCATTTTTTTCATACTTAATAATTTGGGTTTTGTTCGATTTTAATTTCCCCTGCTCCATCGATATAGCGCTGAGGAATAGGGAGGTACTCATTTTTTCCTTTTTGAAAATGAGCGTTGGTTAAGAAATTTCTCTTTTGTTTTTCTCGAGGTAAATATTGATTATTGATGACATCCGAGGCAATTCCCCATCGCACAAGATTAAAAAAGCGTTCACCTTCTAGGGCTAGTTCTAATCTCGACTCTAATCGAACCGCTTTTTGGGCTTGTTCTTTTGTTCGCCATGGGTTTTTATAGGGTTCGATATAGTAAGGCGCAGCAGCACCTTGTTGATCTAATCGTTTTACGTACTGTGATTGTTTCGCTCGCATGCGAATTTGATTTACTAAGACTTGAGCTTGATTAAAATCTCCTTGTTCAACCAAGGCTTCTGCCCTCCACAACAAGACCTCAGCATATCGAATCACATAGTAATTCAATGCCGAAACATACGGCCAAGTCTTACTATAGTATGGTGATTTTGCAGAAACGATGCGTTTTTTGGGACCATACGGTCCATATGTAGCCTCGTCTCTAGCCCAACTTTGGTGGTACAGAATACCTAAATCGCGATAGGGTATTCCTGGTCGTCCAACTGTATGGTCCAATCGTGGATCTACAAAATCACTAGCACGGAGATCTAGCGTATCCAACACTGGCAATCCATGTTCATTTGTTCGAAAAGCATTAATTAAATTTTGAGAGGGACGATGAAAACCATATTGCGGATAAAACGGCCCACCAGGTGAAGCGAGTCTATCTCCGACGCTCCCGTTATAATTGTGAAGACTACCATCTTGTATGGCGTGCTGCACAGCAAAAATGATTTCTTTATTGTTGTCGTTTTCAGGTAAGAAAAGTCCTTCAAAATCGGCATATAAACCATAAGTACTTCCTAGCACTTGTTGGGTTAAATGAATAACTTCTTCCCACTTTCCTTGGTATAATTTCACTTTAGCGTGATAGGCAATCGCTGCCGTTTGTGTAGGTCTTCCCACTTCCATTTGCTTAAGGGGAAGTCGCTCACTGGCTCGCAAAAAATCTTGACCTATTTTTTCCCACAGTTCCTCTGATGTATAGAGAACATTGGAAACAGTAAAGGCGTCCATGTCAACGATACTTTCATCTAGATAGGGAATTCGATTGTAAAGACGTTTTAACTCAAAGTAATAGTGTCCCCTCAAAAAGTAGAGTTCCCCCTTTCTTTGTTGTTTGTGTTGTTGATCAAAATCATCGACAAGCTCCAACAAACGCAAAGCTGTATTGACCCTGTAAATTCCTTCATACAGAACGCTCCATTTGCGTTCAACATCGAGAATCGTTGGGTCTGTTTGATACATTTCCATACGGTGTATTTGCACTTGGTCTCCTGTTCCTCCCCCTCCTTTATAAGCGTCATCAGACATCACATCACCAAAGCTCCAATTAGAGGCTGGTGAATTCATTGCATTGGAAGAATTATCTAATTGTCCATTGAGTATTTGATAGGCTCCAATGATCAATTTTTCAACATGTTCTGTTGTAGTTATCTCTTCGGGTAACAACTCTCCTGGAGGTGTCTCCGTTAAAAAATCTGAATTACAAGCCCACAATGACGTGATACTTACTGCCAAAAGGAATCGCAAACTCAACAGATAAAAGGATATATTTTTTTTCTTCTTCATCGTTTAATAGCTAATGGTAAAACCTAGAGACATTGTTTTAGCTGGTGGATACAGTCCTCGATCTACGCCGAGATCAAGGCTTCTATTGTTACTAGCGTAATTTTGAAATCCCACTTCTGGGCTGACTCCTGAATATTTAGTCAGTGTAAAAACGTTACTGACCTGGAAGTATAGTCTGAATTTGGCTTTTTTATATCGTTTGCTTTCAAAGGAATAGGCCACTTGAAGCTGACTCAATTTCAAAAATGAACCATCTTCAATATAATAGGAAGAAGGACGAATATTATTATTGGGATCATCCCTTGTTAATCTTGGGATTGAACTGTTTGGATTGTCCACCGTCCATGCTCCTAATAATTCAGTTGATTTATTATAAGCCTCTTGATTAAAAAAATGCGTTTGATACTTCGTAAGGTTATATATTTCATTACCATAACTACCAATCCAAAACAGTTGTAATTCGATGTTTTTATAGGCAAAGTTCATGGATAAACTCGCAGTAAATTTGGGGTGAGGCGTTCCTATTTGGGTTCTATCCCTATGGTCGATTGTCCCATCTTGGTTGGTATCAACAAAGCGCAAATCCCCTGGTTGTGCATTGGGTTGTAAACCATAGGTTTCTATTTCTGTTTGGTTTTGAAAAACTCCAGCTGTTTTATAACCGTAAAATGCTCCTATTGGCGCTCCTACTGCTGTTCTAGAGACCTCTTGTCCAAAATTCACATCGTGTAAAGACGAACTGGGAATGGTCAAATAAGAGGTAGATGATAGACGGGTCATTTTATTTTTATTTTGTGTAAAGAGTAACTCAAAAGCACAATCGAGTCCCTGAAAAGAATTGCGATACTCGAGTCCGATTTCAATACCTTTATTCTGTACCACTCCATCATTTATCCATTGTCCTTTATGTGCACCACCAAAAGTCAGAGGCAGTGATCGGTAGACAAGAAGGTCTTTGGTTTTCTTTGAATAGAAATCAACGGTGAACCTCAACTTATCGTAAAAAAAAGAAGCATCCAATCCAGCAGAGACTTGCTCAGTTGATTCCCATCGCAAATTGGGATTGGCTACACGTGTGGAAACCAACCCAGTTTCACTTGTATGTTGAGATCCATCAATATCGTAATTCGAATTGTAGTTGTTGTGGCTAAAACTTTGAACAGTAGAATACGTAGGAACTTGTTGATTTCCACTAATTCCCCAGTTAAATTTCATTAATGCCGTGGTATTTTGTTGCTTTAACGGCCAAAAATGCTCTTCACTAATCCTCCATCCCAATGAAAGCGCAGGGAAATTACTCCATTTGTGTTTTTGTAACCGCGATGTACCATCGCGTCTAAGGAGCAACCCACCTAAATATTTTTGTTTGTAATTGTAAGAGACTTTTGCAAAATAGGAACTTAAATTCCATTGATAGGCATTGCCTGAATTGAGTTGATTTTGTGTTCCATAATCCAAGAACCAATTGGAGGGATCTTCTTGCAAAAAGTGATGTCTTGAAGCAGATAATCCCTCATAATAGTATTGGATTGCCTCTTGTCCTAGGAGTAATTGAACGGATTGATTTTGAAATTGGCGTTGGTATCCCAACGTATTGCTCATAACCATTTCGTAATTAAACCTACTTTCTGTTGTCAGGGCATTCACTTCATTTTGCACGAATAACTCATCAAAAGTCGCAGAAAACCGCTTTGCGTTTACATTCTGAAAATCAAGCCCTAAGGAAGTTTTGAAAGAAAAATCCCCATAGTTAGCCTGAGCATAAAGATTGCCTAAAGCTCTTAATTGTTTCACTTTATTATCCTTATTTCGGTGTAAGCGTCCTAGAGGATTTTGTCTGTCATTAATAGGATTTCCTGAAAAATCGCCCGCTTCATTGTACACAGGAATAATAGAGGGATACATATAGGCATCATATACAATAGAATTTAAGGCTTTATTCGTGCCAATTTCGACTTGATCTGCATAGGCTAAACTTACATTTTCCCCTAACACAAGATGAGAATTAAACAACTGATAACTAGAGTTATATCGAGCAGTAAGTCGTTTAAAATACGTGTCTTTAATAATTCCTTTTTGTTCAAAATAGCCTAAACTAAATAACTGTTTAGCTTGGGTATCGCCTTTTGAAACAGAAAAACTATGTGATTGAATACGCGCTGGAGTAAAAATTGATTTGACCCAATTTACGTCTGCACTTCGAATTGTTTGATCAGCAGTTAAATACTCAGGTAGTTGTATTGCTGTGGGATTATTACCATAAATACTGTGATTGGGCAATACTCCATCATTTTGATACGCTTGCCAAAGTAATTGGCCATACTGTTTTGCATTGAGCATTGTAGGTAGATTCACAGCATATTGAATACCTGCATAGCTAGATAGAGCAAGTGTCACAGCATTTAGATCATCCCCTTTTTTTGTTGTAATCAATAGGACACCATTTGCTGCTCTTGATCCGTACATCGATGCATCAGCGTCTTTTAAAATTTGAATATGTTCTACATCATTGGGATTGATTGTATTTAACCCATTAACCAAGGGTAATCCATCGAGGATAATTAGGGGGTCATTCGCGTGTATGGTACTGAGACCACGTATTGCCATAGCATTTCCACCACCAGGACTATGTGCGCTGAATACCTGAACACCTTTTGCTTTTCCATCTAACATATCTACGAGATCCCCATGCGGTAAATCGTTGATTGCCGAACCGGAAATATGCTCAACAGCTCCAGTATAATTAGCTCTTCTTTGATTGGCATATCCAGTAATGACAATTTCTTCTAAATCTTTATTTTGTTTGGTTAGTTGCAGGTGCAATTGTTTTGCTTGTATAGAGGTAACAGCAACTTCTATTGGATCATACCCTACTAGTTCTACCAACAAAATAGGATGCTTTATTCCTTTGACAAGTTGAATGCTAAAATTCCCTTCCTCATCAGTCCTTGCAAAGTCAGGGGTATGCAAAAGGCGAACCACAGCGTGTGAAAGAGGCTGTCCTTGTTGATCTTTAATGCTCCCTTGAATCAAATCGATTGAATTGGAAGTTTCTGAGGTAGCCGATCGTTCTTGAGCTTTTCTTCCATTTTTAAAGGAAATTAAATTTCCACTTACACTGTACATCATATCCCGTTTCGTTGTTATTTGAGCCAATAAAGTCCCTAAGTCAACATGCAGGGTAGAGGAATGAATCGTACGAGAAGTATCAATAGCTTCCAAAGAATATACAATCCTAAATTGAGTTTGTTTTTCAATTAGAGAAAAGAGTGTTGCTATGCTATTGGTTTTATGTTGTAGCACAATTATATTTTTAGGAGGCAAAACGGATATGGATTGGCAAGAAGCAAAAAGTTCGGCATACTGCAGGAGCAGCATACTAAGCACAAGGCCAAGATTCAGATACTTTCTTCTTAAACATTTCATCCGTTCCACTCGTTTTCAAAGTGAATAGCAGCGCCTGAAACCGTGTATCTCACTTGGTGAATAAAACAAAAACTGTGTAGAATATCTTTGAGGGAGGTATGTCTAAAATCTCCCGTAGTAAAAAAATCTGTGGTAGAGATACCCTCAAAATGAAGTTGTACATTAAACTCTTCTTCTATTCTTTTTTTCCAGGTAATCAAGGGTAATTCATGCATAACAAGCTCCTCTTTATTGGTTGATATTAGAGTTAAAACATCAACTGTAGAGGAGTGAAGACGCCCGTCAAACAAGGTAGTTTTCTCATGAGCGTTTAACCATACTTTATCCAAAGTATCCTTTTGATTTTCAACCGTCACTTTTCCTGTACGAACCACAACTTCTGAAGCACGAACCGTAAAAGAAGTTCCTAAAACCGTTACCGAAACTTGTTCTGTATGTACAATAAAAGGCTTGGTTGCATTGCGATTTACATTAAAAAAGGCTTCTCCTTCTAATGTTACTCGGCGATCAACAGCATTAAAATCAGAGGGGAGTATTAATTGAGAACCGGGCATTAGCTCTACTTCTGTTGCATCATCCAGCACAAAGCGTTTAGGTTCATCCCCTCGGGCTACTGTATATTGAAGTGTATCTTTAAAAATAAAATTGGACGTTAGCCACAAGCTAGTGCATATCAAACCTAAAAAAGCAACTAATAGCAATAGAGTTTGTTGACGTCTTTGTTTTTTCTTACGAACTACTGTTTTGAATTTTATACTACTAAAAATTCGCTGTTTTAGTTGTTTGTCTTCTCGAACAAGTTCGCCTGTAGTGAAGGCCTGTTTTTGTAGTTCCTGGATAAAATCATCTACTACCTTTTGCTCTGCTTGTGTAGCGGTTTGATTCAGGTATTTCTCACAAAGTTGTCTAAACTTATTAATCATGGGTCTAATGGGTTTCTATAATTAAGAGTGAGACATAGCCCATTCTCCCCATTCCTCTTGTTGTTTCTTAACAATTAGATAATATACCCTTGGATCAATAACCTATACGCAACCTAAGCTTGACTAATAATCAACAGTACAGTCATCACGTCAATAGCATAAGGCAAACTTGTTTTTAAGCTCTTTATCGCTTTGTGAATTTGTTTATCTACCGTACTTTCAGATATGCTGAGTTTTTCAGCTATTTGCCTATAGGTTAAATGGCTGCCATAGCGCAACTCAAATACTTCCAAACATCGTTGAGGGAGCACCTCTCTAGCTTTAGCAAAAACAAGGTGCACCAATTCTTCCTTATAATATCCTTGTTCTTCTTCTGACAACGACTCATTTTGAGTAAGAACGTGATAAACTGTTTCAATTTGAACTGTATCAAAATCAATTGATTTTAGAGCTAGAATACTTCGATTTCGCACACTTCTCCAAAGATAAGCCTTGGGATCTAAAATGGTCAATTGATGAAAGTTATTCCATATTTGTACAAAAACATCTTGTACTACATCTTCTGCTACCAAGTGATCGCGGACAATATTACACGAATACGTATAGAGTTCATCCCAGTATAGTTCAAAGTGATCATTGATCCATTTATCCTTTTGATCCATTTCGTTCTCATTAGTTCAAGCCAAAGGTATATCGCAAGAGGATGGGAAAGATTATGGAGCTATTACTAAACTGTTACCTCCATATTAGTTAACTTTTGAGTGAAAATAAAAAAGTATAGATCGGATAAGGTCTCCTAGGATTATCTCGTATTTTTGTAAAAAATTAGAATCACATGAAAAAGCTTTTTTATACACTGTCCACTTTTTTACTTTACAGTACTTCTTCCCTATTTGCGCAGAACCTTGAAATTATTCCCTTGGGGGTTTATGGTGGCGGAGATGAAAGTAATTTATCTTGTTATTTAGTAGGAGTTGAAAACAGCAATAGTTATTTAGCCCTTGATGCAGGAACGATAAGAAGTGGCATAAACAAAGCTATTGAAAAGGGCACTTTTGAGGTTTCCTTTGAAACTGTCCTCCAAAATTACATTAAAGGTTACTTTATATCGCATGGGCATTTGGATCACGTATCGGGTTTGATTATTAACTCACCTGAAGATTCGGCTAAACCGATATACTCCTTGCCTTTCGTGACTACTATTTTTAAGCACAATTATTTCACCAATGCTTCTTGGGCGAACTTTGGAAGCGAAGGAGAATCTCCTATCTTGGGTAAATATACCTATAAGAAGGAAAAACCGTTACAATCTTTTGCTATAGACCAGACAACCTTTACTGCGGAGATATTTGAATTGAGTCATGTCAATCCACAAAAGAGTTCGGCTATCTTACTCAAAAACAACAATGACTATGTCTTGTACTTTGGAGACACTGGAGCAGATCGCATTGAAAAGACCAATCACCTAGATGAGATTTGGCAATACATTGCCCCTTTAGTGCGCAATAAAAACCTAAAGACAATCTTATTAGAGGTTTCTTTTCCCAATAGTCAACCGGAACATTTACTCTTTGGTCACTTAACACCTAAACTATTACAGGAAGAGTTAAACAAGTTGGCACAATATGCAGGGCTGGAAAACTTAAAGGACTTAAAGCTGATTGTGACTCACCTAAAGCCATCAGGAAATCAAATTGAAGTTATCAAACAAGAGCTATTCCAAGAAAATCCACTACAGCTAAACTATATTTTTCCAAAACAAGGTGAAAAAATATCCCTATAAAGCAAGAAACCCCGTCTCATAAAGGCGGGGTTCTATTTTTTTACGTTTTTAGTTAAACGTATTTCTAATTTCGATTGAAGAGGTAAGCCACTAAAAACACAACAAAAGAAGGCAATAACCAAGGAACGTCATAACTGTATAGCGGAATCTTGTGTAATCCCTTCTCAACTTCCCATAGCCAACTATCTTCTGTAGCGGTTTTCAAGGTGATTGTCAAGAAAAATTGCACTAAAGAATAAATTGTTGTCGTAATAATGGCACCTACAAAAGGCACTTTGCTTTTGACTATCTTTCCAAAAACAACTACATATAATATTAAGGTAAGGGTAATCGGATAGATAATGCCCAAGAAAGGTCCTGCATAGTCTATAATCTGATCTACTCCATTTACAGCGAGGATAGCGGAAAAAACACAGGTAGCGATTACAATTGTTTTATAGCTTACTTTACCTTTAGTTAGTTGACTAAAAAAGGTTCCAGTTGCGCAAACCAAGGCAATTGCAGTGGTTAAACACGCTAGGGCAATACACAAGGATAAAGCAATTGTACCTTCATTTCCCAAGACGCTATTTGATATATAGAGCAATAATTCCGTCCTTTTTAAATCACCCGAAGCAGTGTAGCCAGAAGTTGCACCAAGATATACAAGTCCTCCGTAGATAAACAATAGACAAGAAGTTGCTACAGCGCCTGATAAGAAGGTTGCTTTTGTTTTAGCTTCTGTACTAGTATATCCTTTGGCTTTCACTGCGGATATAATAATTCCCGCATAAATAACGGATGCCAGTACATCCATTGTTTGATACCCTTCTGCAAAACCAATACGGAAAGATTCAACAGGATTTATTCCCGTATCTTCTGTAACGTCTAATGGATAAAGCACCCCCATCAGAATCATAACAACCAGTATGATTAACAGCAAAGGTGTAAGATATTTTCCAATAATATCCACAACTTTAGAAGGAGATATAGAGAGCGTTAGCGTTACACCAAAGAACAATATAGAGGAAATTACAGGGCTAAAATCGGGCCAGATTGGCGCCAATCCAACTTCAAACGTCGTTGCAGCGGTACGCGGAATTGCAACAAGCGGACCGATACTCAAAATAATCATGGTAGCTAAAATCACCCCACCTGTTCTATTGACTCTTTTCCCTAAATCCGTAAACTCATCCCCTGAGAACAGCACAGCAAGTATTCCAAGAAAAGGAGCTATAATAGCAGTAATAGTAAAACCCGTCACTGCCGATGTCCAATCTTCTCCAGTAATCAAACCAATGATTGGAGGTAAGATGATATTTCCTGCGCCGAAAAACATAGCGAATAGCGCAAACCCAATTGTTAATATATTACCGATTGACTTCTGTTTCATTTGTTTTGATTGTATTAAGTTGGATTCAATTTAAAAATTCTAAAATAATCATAATTTAATCCTACAAAAATCATGCTATTTAAAACTTAACTTTGAATTATATATCACAATATAGAATATTAATTATATTTTTTATCAAAAATTTTCACATTCTTACTTCCCTGAAAACCAATACAAAACCCGTATATTTATCTACTTTTTACATGTAAGATCAAATGTCTATTCTATTTAAAACAGAGCGCTTATCTATTTGCCCTATTCATTTGCCTTTGGATTATGGCGATTTATTAGCCCTACACAATCACCCCGTCACTATGCAGTGGATTCCAAACAATAAATCACCTTGGACACTTGCTGATTTGGAAGCGAAATACCAGATGAACCAAACACTGTATGACAAAAAAATCGGGTTATACAAAATTATTTGGGAAGAGGCTGGCATTCGCATTACAATTGGAGAAATTGGTTTATTTCCCTGTGGAGACGCTCCCACCCACATCGAAGTCGGGTATATCTTACACCAAACGTATTGGAAAAGAGGGTTTGCCACTGAATTATTATGTGGAGTAGAACAATTCGCTCAACAACACTTGGCGTATACCCATATTCGCGCACAGCTATTTGAATCAAATATCAATTCTAAAAAGTTACTCGAACGCTGCTCTTTTTTGCATCTTGCTTCAGTGTCCATTGACGCAGCAAACACTAAACTTATATACAGCAAGTCCCTTGTAGATCCATCCATTTAGGCCCTACACCTACTACTTGCCTTTTTTAACTTGTTAACAGACGACAATTGCACTGTGTACTTGCTGACTAGCTAAAAGGTACCTGCCTTTTTGCATTTATACAATAGCACATGCATGTACAACAACACTTCCCTTTGACTTCCTTTTAATATTCGTGCACTTGTGCGTATCATTTTGTAAAAGGGTAAAACCGCTACATACAAACGATCAAAAAAAATTAAAAAAGTCTCTTTTTTTTAAAAAAAGTTGATCTTGATCATGGAGTTTACGCTCTACCTAGAGCAGACTGTTTTTTTAATTGAGCGGTTGGACTTTTGTGTTTTCTTGGCTCTATTTTTTGAATCGCCTTTTGATTATAAATAAAAATTACCAGTAAAAACCTCAACCTCAGACTACAACGGAATAAATATTACTGATATTTCGAATTCAATTCACAATAAAAACGACTAACACTTACTAAAAACACATTTTGTCATGGACAAGATACAGTATGAAAACATATTTTTAAAAATATATAAAAAACACAACAAATAACGCATTTTAATCAAACATAAAGTTACAATAATACATAATTTTACCAATACCTATAAAACACAAATAAATAAGATCACGCTTTAATGATACCAGAATCTATATGTAAGAAACCAATAAGCGAAAAAAATGACAAATTCAACCCCAAAGATAGAATTGGATGATATCGATCAAGATCTGACGACTATATTTAACATTAATGCAAAGGAATTCGCTGTTTACTCACAGAAAGAAGGCAAAGAGTTACTCATACCTTATAATATAAAGACACATTATAAGGTATCGTATTTAAACAGTAAAAGCAAGTTATTCTGCGGTACGGAAACCCGTGAATTTAGTGGTCCAATTTTATTTTTTTCAAATCCATTATCTACCTATACCCTTGAGCCAACTTCCGAATCACCGGATGGTTTTTTTTGCTTGTTCACCAATAATTTTCTTGGCTTTAAAAGCAACGAAATTCGCTCTACCTTACACGCCTTACAAGCAACACCTATTTATGCTTTAGATTTAGAGCAAGATCGAATGATCCGGTCCTTATTTGAAAATATTGTCATGGAACACCGACAGGATTATCCATTGAAACAGGAGATTTTGCGGAATTATGTAGAGATTATTATTCATCAAGCTAACAAACTAAAGAGCACCTACACTTTAACAGAAAAGAAAAATGCAACGAATCGCTTGTGTGCTCAATTTTTAGAACTAGTCGAAAAGCAATTTCCCATTACTGACAAGCATCAAGTGGTTCGATTAAAAACAGCGACAGACTTTGCCTTCATGTTGAATGTTCATACCAACTATTTGAATTTTGTAGTGAAGCAAACCCTGGGAAAGCCAACCACTACGATTATACAAGAACGCATTCTAATTGAAGCCCAGCGATTACTAAAACACTCTACCATGAGTGTATCTGAAATAGCCTTTACTCTTGGTTTTGAATATGCTACTTACTTTTCGAGTTTTGTAAAAAAATATACAGGTTACTCTCCCAAGCAACTAAGAAAATAATACGTTTTTCTTCCGCTAAAGATCAACACAAAAACCACTCTTTTACTCTATATTAGAGGATCTTGTTCATACTAATTTCTTTAAATTAAGGCGTATCCTATGGATACGCCTTAATCCTATGTGCTCTACCGAGATACAAAGCAACTGTTAGCCACACCACCTGCTACTTGCCCTTACTAGTTTAGACGACTATGTCCATTCAGCTAAGGCCTGTGTTTGCATCACAAAATGAATAGTTTTTTAGGGTCTTTGTACTTAATTCTAGATATTTGTTTACCCCAATGTCTTAGACTAATAACTCTTTTATGACCGTGCACAGCATCCTTAATGACAAGGGGTATAAAACAAAAGAAAAAGTACAACTTACAACGAGACAGGTCATCGTTTATGGTTCGTTTTTTTGCTTAAAAGAGGACGATATAGAGATGCCTAAAAGTTAGAAACTTGATGAGGAAGGTCTTTCAGCGACCTTTTTTAATCATATCGAATAGCCTTAACAGGCGATATTTTTGTTATTAAATAAGAGGGAATCAGCAGTACGAGCATCGCTACAAGAACTACACCAACATTGAGCAATACAACATCAGACAAGCGAATCAACACGGGAGCTTCACGCACATAGTAAGACGTTGGATCTAATTTAATCAAACCTGTATACTTTTGAATAAAGAGCATCCCTAATCCAATGAGATTCCCGTATAAGAGTCCTTTTCCAATTAAGTAAAAGGCATTGTATAAAAATATTTTTCTCACACTCCAATTTGTAGCGCCTAAAGCTTTCAGCATCCCAATCATTTGAGTGCGTTCCAAAATTAGCACGAGCAAAGCGACAATCATATTAATAGACGCTACGGCAATCATGATAATGATGATTACTTTAATATTAAAGTCAAACATCCCTAGCCAGCCAAAAATATTCTCATATTTTTCGACGATGGTTTTACTATCCACAGTAGAAGGCAAATTCAAATAAATTTCACTTCCCTTCTCTTCAATTTGATCAAAGTCGTCCAAGATAACTTCGAATCCGCCTACTTCATTGGCAGACCAGCGATTTAACCGTTGAACGTGGCGCAAATCGCCAAGGATTATATTTTCATCAAACTGTTGCAATCCTGAGCTATACAGCCCGACAATTTCAAATTGACGAATATTGGGTACTTTATTCCCCCAATCTTTCATAAAATAGGTGTTTACTTTATCGCCCAAGTGAAAGCCCATGCGATTGGCAATATAAGTTGACATCAAAATTTCGTTACTCATTTCCCCTTCTTTCAGCACTGGTAGGCGTCCTTGTTCGATGTATTCTTCGATTTCCCCAAAGTGATACTGAGCGGTTACTCCTTTGTAAATGATTCCTTCGAAAGCATTTTCTGTGCGGATAATTCCCGCTTTTGAAGCAAATGGTTGCACATTTTTCACTCCTTTTACCTCGTCAAAATTAGGGTAAAAACGCTGATTTAATTCAATTGGTTTCAGCGTAATGTCAGTAATATTGGCATCGTACTTAGTAATTACAATATGACCGCTGAAAGCTGAAATTTTATCTCTAATTTTGTGTTTCAAGCCCAAACCTGTAGCAACAGAGACAAGCATCATAATAATCCCCAAAGCAATGGCTGTTATGGCGATTTTAATAATCGGAGCAGATACACTACTTTTATGATTCTTTGTAGTTACTAAGCGTTTAGCTATAAAATATTCTAATTTCAACTTTGTTATGATATCAAATTCAACAGTCAAAAATACATTATTATTCTTAGTAACCCTATTGATTTATAGTGTAAATTCTTATTCTTTTTCACCAGCTCCAGATGGGATTCCTTCTGCTGTATCGACAATTGTGGTAGGTGCTGAAAACACAGCGGCTTATTTTGATTTATTGCGCAACAAAAAAGTGGGTATTTTAACAAATCAAACGGGGGTTGTCCGCCAGGACATTACGAAAACAGACTATACCTCAACGGTTGATTTTTTAATTCAAAATAAGATTAATCTCGTCAAGATTTACGCTCCAGAGCACGGTTTTAGAGGAACGGCGGATGCGGGAGAATTAATAAAAGACGGCAAGGACACCCAAACGGGTTTGCCTATTATTTCGCTTTATGGCAACAGCAAAAAACCATCCAAAGACCAATTGGCTGGCATTGATGTTTTGCTATTTGACTTGCAAGATGTTGGCGCTCGATTTTACACCTATATTTCCTCCCTTCATTACGTAATGGAAGCCTGTGCAGAAAACGATATTCCAATCGTCATTTTAGATCGTCCCAACCCTAATATTGCTATTATTGATGGTCCGATTTTGGAAATGAAAAACAAGAGTTTTGTCGGCATGCACCCCATCCCTACCTTACACGGCATGACCATAGGCGAGTATGGATTGATGATAAATGGTGAGAAATGGTTAAAAAACGGGATTCAAGCAGATTTAACCGTCATTCCCAATTTAAATTATGACCGCAGCATGCAATACGCTCTTCCGGTAGCTCCATCGCCCAATTTGCCGAATGACCAAGCCATCAACCTCTATGCGAGTTTGTGTTTTTTTGAAGGTACAAATGTCAGTTCTGGTCGCGGTACCTCGTTGCAATTTCAGATTTATGGATCGCCGTATTTAGAGCATATGCCTTTTAGCTTTACCCCAAAACCCAATGCAGGAGCGAAAGATCCGATGAACAATGGAAAATTGTGCTATGGGGAGGATCTTTCAAAAGAGGAATACGTCAATAAACTGGAAATAAAATGGTTGTTAAAAGCTTATCAGCAATCGAAAAACAAAGAAAAATTCTTTACTAATTTCTTTGTTAAGTTAGCGGGAACAGAACAGTTGAAGCAGCAGATTATTGCTGGTCTAACAGAAGACGAAATTAGACAATCTTGGATAGAAGGCTTATCAGCCTTTGCGGTAACTCGTACCCCATACCTTCTGTATTAATTGTAACAAGTTGTACTTTTTATGAAAAAACTCCTGCTTTCACGTAGAACACTTTTGAGTATTGCAATTGCCATTGTGAGCATTACCTCTGTGGCAATTTTGTTCTTGAGTAATTCTATCAACAGCAGTTACGAAGAGACCTATCAAGATATTATCAAAAAAAGTTTTAACCATCGAAAAAATGCGTTAGAAGAAGAGTTTAAAAAATTTGACAATCAGCTACACTTGTTGGCGGATCTCGTTCAGGAACCCCCCTTAGATCAGCTTCAATTTAAGTATAATGTGGTCAATGAGATACAACCCTATAACAGCATACCTAGCTATAATTGGTATATCGTTATAGATTCGACCCAACACATAGAAGAACACAACCTAAGTCCAGATTCAGTAATGCCGTTGGAAACGCCTTTTGTGCAACAGCTGATACACCATCAACCGCTAACAAATACCAATACTTTCATCCAACTTCATCAGGATTTGTATTGGGTCATTTGGACCTATATAGAAAGAGAGCATAAACGCATTTTAACGGGGTTTACCTTTGACCTAAATGAACTCCACAAACACCTGACAACAATTGACATCACCACGCCAAACTACGCTTATATATTCGCAGCAGATGGCACCTGTATTTATCACCCTGAAATCAGTTTAATAGGGAAGAACGTCTTTGAAGTTTCCTCGACAACAAGTCGAGATACAACCACCCATAAAAACAATAAATCCCTTCCCCAAGTCGTTCAATCTGAATTTTTAAACTTAGAAGTATATCGCTTTTTTACGGCTTTTAACGTAGCCAGTTTTAAAGGGTATATCAGTATAAATTTTCCAAAAGTAAATGTAGATGAAAACGTAATTCCCTTGAAGCGAAATACTTATTTAATTTTTATTAGCTCGATATCAATCATCCTCCTATTGCTTTACTTTTACAATTTAGAGAGCAAACGCGCTTATAAAGAAAAAGAAGAGTTAGAGAAGTTGACTAAAGAAAAGGCTTTGATCCAACTCAAGCAGTTGAAAAATCAGATTAACCCCCATTTTCTCTTTAATTCTTTGAATTCGCTGTATATGCTCATTACCATTGACAGTGATTTAGCACAGCAATTTACTTTAGATTTGAGTCAGACCTACCGCTATTTGATTCACTCACCCAACAGCAATTTAGTTGAATTGGACGATGAGTTAAAATTCATTGAACAATACATTGCTCTACATCGCATTCGATTTCCGAAGGAACTACACTTTGAAGTCATCGATAAACGACAAGCGCCTACGCTCACTAAGATTCCTTATTTAGCCTTGCAAATTGCAGTTGAAAACGCGATGAAGCACAATATTGCTACGATAGAAACGCCGTTGTTGATCCAAGTAACCTTAACTAATGAATACGCAACCGTGATCAATAATATTCAACTCAAGGAGCAAAAAGAAGAAAGCGAAGGATTTGGTTTGTTCTATATTGCTTCAATATACCAATACTATCAAATAGACACCTTTGAAACCTATTCACATAATGAGACTTTTACTTGTATTTTCCCCTTGATCAATTGTTAAAATATCCACTCACTCCCAAAATAAATCCACTCACTCCTTAAAATTTTAAGTTTAACAAGAAGACCCTTAGCTTTATCCCTTACTTAACTTAAACTTAACATTGTAATGAATCGAAACACGGTTAAACTAAGTATCAGTACTTTAGCGTTACTAGGCTGTTTGACACAAACACCAACGGGCTTACTATACGCCAAAGAGAAGAAGACTGAAAAGAAAGCAGAGCAGAAAAAGGGGGAGGAAAAAGAAAAAGACTCTACTGATACGAAAGAGAACAATTACGCTGATTTAATAAAAAAGGGAACCTATACCAAAGGGCTATTTAATGTTATTCAAGTCAAAACGGATGTTTATTTTGAAATACCGGATAGTTTATTAAACCGTCAGTTTTTGTTGGTGAACAAGCTTTCGCAAGTGCCATTGGAGATCAATGATGCTGGGGCGAATAAGGGGATGAATTACGAGAACAAATTGATTACGTTTCACAAGGATACCCTTGCAAACAAAATTTGGGTAAAAACAGAAACGCCTCGTGTATCTTCTCCTAAAGAAGATGCGATTACACGTTCGGTTGCGGACAACTTTATCGAATCGATATTGGAGGTTTTTGACATTGAAACCCAAAATCCAGATTCAACGGCTACCGTTATTAAGGTAAACAAGGTATTTGATGGAAATCAAAAGAGTTTTAACGATGTTTTATCAGGATTGAGTTTACCTACCTCAATCAAGACGAATCTATCTTATATTGAGGGAATCAAGACGTTTCCAGAAAACATTGTGGTAAAATCCATGATGACAACTAGTGTGAATGAGGGGTCTGGTGATGTATCGGTTTCCATGGGAGTAACGACGAATATCGTTCTGTTATCAAAAGAGCCGATGCAACCGAGAATTGCGGATAAACGCGTGGGATATTTTACGGAGAAACATTGGTACTTCAGTGATGCCCAACACAAAATGGACGAAAAGGAATTCATTACCAAATGGAGAATGGAGCCAAAAGAAGAGGATATTGAAAAATACCTCCGCGGTGAGTTAGTGGAACCAAAAAAACCGATCGTATACTATATTGACCCTGCGACACCACCACAGTGGAGAGAGAAAATAATTGCAGGTGTACACGATTGGCAGGTTGCTTTTGAACAAGCAGGATTCAAAAATGCAATTACCGCTAAAGAGCCAACTGCAGAAGATACCGATTTTGATATTGACGACGTGCGTTACTCTGTGATTACTTATGCTGCTTCTCCAAAATCCAATGCGATGGGCCCTTCAGTAATTGACCCCCGTAGTGGAGAGATTATCGAATCAGATATCATTTGGTGGCACAACGTTATGACATCGGTCCACAGCTGGATGCGTATTCAAACAGGTCCTATTGACGAAAGAGCTCGTGCGAATAAATTTAGCGATGAACATATGGGAGAAGCAATTCGATTTGTATCCTCTCACGAAGTTGGACATACTTTTGGTTTGAAGCACAACATGGGAGCTTCTTTTGCTTTTCCTGTTGACTCTTTACGTTCAAAATCTTTTACAGATCAGATGGGCGGGACAGCACCATCAATCATGGATTATGCGCGTTACAATTACGTAGCTCAACCCGAAGATAAGGTAACCGCTATAACGCCACAAATTGGATTGTATGACAAATACGCCATTGAATGGGGATACCGCTGGTATCCAACCCAAGAACAAGAGAAAAAAGCACTTCGCCAAATGATTGAAGATCATCAAGATGATCCGATGTATTTTTACGGTGAACAACAAAGCTACTTGAATATCGTCGACCCAAGATCACAATCTGAAGATTTGGGTAATGACGCAATGAAAGCTAGCGAATATGGATTAAAAAATTTAAAAATAGTAGTAGAAAATATAATTCCATGGACCTATGACCAAGGAGAAGATTACTATGAAGCTGGAAAATTATACATGGGCGCTATTGGACAATGGCAAATGTATAATCAACATGTTTTAGCTAATATTGGTGGTGTTTATTTAGATCATGCTGTATTCGGAAACAACAAGAAAGCATATCAACCCGTGCCTTACGAAACACAAAAGAGAGCCGTTGAGTATTTGAGCAAAAATGTGTTCACTATTCCTAACTGGTTATTCTTCAATGACATCAATGAAAAAACATACAGCTTAAAAGATTCTCCTGTCGGTCCATATGAATACTCGCCTTACTCCTTAGCAAGAGAATTGCAATACACGGCTATTTATCACCTGTTTACAGATGAGCGTTTACTTCGTCTTTTGGAAAATGAAGCCTTGCAAACTCAGACTAAAGGAGAAAAAGTATATACGGTTCAGGCGTTATTTGATCAAGTAAGAGGGGATATTTTTGCCTCTACAAAAAAGGGGAAATCACTTTCTATTCTGGAGCGAATGACACAAAAAAACTACGTTGATGCACTCATTATAGATGTGAACAAACTATTTGAAAAAACAAACAAAAAAGGGTTAATCCTTGAGCAATCTTTGCAAATGCCTACCTTGTGTAGAGTTTCATTGAACGACAATCAGGCGCGCAACATTAACTATACCGTAATGAAGCGAGTGTCAGAGGTAACGAGTTACAAGAAAGGTGAATTATTTGCCATTCGAAAACTTGTCAACAAAAAAGCAAAATCAGGTGATGCAGCGACACAAGCTCACTATGCAGATTTAGCAAATAGAATTAACCAAGCATTAGGTATATAAAACTAACAACCTTACTTTTTAAGAAAATGAAAAAACTATTTCTTTTATTTTCGTTCTTCACCCTAACTTTAGCCTTTGCGCAAGAGAAGAGAACGATTACAGGTTTTGTTCAAGATGCGAGCGACAAATCGGGCTTACCTGGAGCATCTGTTATTGTTGAGACACAAAGTGTATCTACAGAAACAGGTCAAAAAGGGGTTATCGAAAGTACGAGTATCGGAACAATGACAGATTTCGATGGTAATTTCACCCTTGATCTTCCAAAAGATACAAAAGCAATTCGCGTTAGCTTTATTGGCTATGCGTCCAAATTAATTCACTTAACGTCTAAGACGCATTATAGCGTAGCCTTGGGAACAGATGAAAACATCTTGAACGAAGTGGTGATTACAGGATACCAAACCATTGAGAAACGCAAGTTAACATCTTCAGTTGCACAAATCAGCATGGCTGATATTGAACAAGGAGGTGTAGCGAGTGTTGATCAAATGTTAGCAGGACAAATTGCTGGAGTGGCAGTAACTACCCCAACAGGTGCTCCTGGTGGACCAGCGAAGATTAGAATTCGCGGTAACGCTTCTTTAAACGGCCCTCAAGATCCACTATGGGTGATTGATGGAATGCCTTTGGAAGGAAACAATTTGCCCAATTTTAACGACAAAGAGAATATCGACCAATTGCAAAACTTCTCCATAGCAGGATTAAACCCAGATGACATCTTGGATATTACCATCTTAAAAGATGCTTCTGCAACAGCAATCTACGGTGCAAGAGCGGCAAATGGAGTAATCGTGGTAACGACCAAAAAAGGTAAAAAAGGAGCGATGAAAGTGAATTTCTCAGCGAACACCTTCGTCAATGAACGTCCTCAATTCTCTAAACTAAACCTGATGAATGCATCGGAAAAAGTAGATTTAGAGTTAATGCTTGCTGGTAGAGCTGACATCAATAATTTGCGCTCAGGGCAAGGAGAAGTAGCGAGAATCTTAAATAGCAACAACGAATTAGACGCTTATAGAGCCGGCGGATTTAACTCGCTTTCTCCCGAGAGTCAAAATGCAATTAATCGCTTGAGATTAATGGATACCGATTGGGGAAAAGAACTCTACCGCCCTACCTTCAACCAACAGTATGGACTAAGCATTTCTGGTGGTGGAGAAACCTCTGATTACTACTTCTCTTTGGGATACTACAACGAAGAAGGAACAACATTTGGTACTGGATTTGAACGTTACAATATTACGTTGAAAAACAACTTTCAATTAAGTGATAAGCTAACTGCTGGAGTGTCCTTGTTTGGAACTCAATCGAAAAAATCAAGCTTTATTTCTGATAGAGACGCAAGTGTAAACCCTGCTAACTACTCGAGAAATGCCAATCCATACCTACAGCCTTACAATGAGGATGGAAGCTTTCAATATGACAAAGACATCAATGGAATTAACGATACCTATATTCCATTTAACTTTTTAGAAGAGCGTCAAAATACAAGTTATGAATTAGTAAACCAATCGCTAAAAGCAGTTTTCGATTTGAATTATCAGGTTTTTGATGATTTAAAAATTACGTCTCAATTGGGATTACAACTTGAAAATAACGACACCGAAAAATACCTCGGAAAGGAAACCTATAACACGCGTAAATTCAGAGAAAGTAGTAAGTATTACGACAGTGCTTCAAAGCAGTTTAAGTACTTAGTTCCCGATGGTGGAATCATTGAGAACTTTGCTGACAACTATTTCCAATACAACTGGAAAACACAAGCAACCTATAACGCTATCTTCAATGACATGCATGAAGTAGATGTTATGGTGGGTACGGAAATTCGCAAAGAAGAGCGCAAACAGATCAAATCAAAAGGATATGGATATGATCCGTTGACTTTAACTACGATTGATCTTGTTCTTCCTGAAGGACACAGCAATTCCAATAAAAACCTATACGAAACCTATAAGAGAACAAAAGGAGAAGATGCCTATGCTTCTTTCTTTGCAACAGCTTCTTATACGTATGATAGAAAATATACACTATTTGGTAGCGTGCGTTACGATGGTTCAAATTTATTTGGAGTAGATCCTAAATACAGATACCTGCCGTTATGGGCAATTTCAGGTTCTTGGTTAGTGTCTAATGAAAAATTCATGGAGAATATTGACTTTATCAATAATTTCCGTTTACGTGCATCCTACGGATTACAAGGAAACATTGACCGTACAACGTCTCCATTTGTCATTGGGGAATACAACTCAACTTCTATCTTACCAGGATATCCAGAAGGTACAATTCAGGTAACGAATTTGCCAAATGGTACATTGAGATGGGAAAAAACAACCAATACAAACCTTGGTTTCGACTTAGGTTTATTCAACAATCGAGTATCAATTGAATTTGATGCTTACAACAGAAAAAGTACAGATTTGATTGGCTTACGCGCCCTTCCTTTTGAAACGGGCTTTGAGTTTACAAACATGAACTGGGCACAAGTAACAAACAAAGGATATGAAATTTCATTGACTACGCGTAATATTGCTACGCCAACATTTTCTTGGACGACAACCTTTAACTTTGCTCACAACAAGAGTAAAGTAGATCGCATTCAAGTAAATGACGGAGAGTATTTACCATCTCGTGAAGGATACGCAGTAAATTCTGTTTTTGTATTGAAAACAGCTGGATTAGATGACAATGGAAATCCGTTATTTTGGCAAGATGGCGAAAAAGTTTCCGCCAAACAGTTCTTTAAACTATACGACGCATGGGAAGATATCATGCCTGGTTATATGGTTGGTTCAGAATTAAGTGCAGAAGACTCAAGAAACCTATTTACCTATGCAGGAGATCGAGATCCTAAGTTTACAGGAGGAATCATCAACACGTTTAAAATTAACAATTTTGATTTCACTATTTCCGCTGCATTTAACTTAAAACAAACGGTATTGCGTACCCCTTCTTACAATTCTGCCTTGGTAGATCCTGGAAGAAATTACACGAAAGAGGTATTAGATATGTGGACGCCTATCAACAACACTGGAACTCTACCTGGATTAACAGGAAACGATCCGTATGATGGTACAGATAACTGGATGTTAACTAAATGGTTTGATTATGGCGGAGCCCCTATTAACTATTACAACTATTTGGATATTTGGGCAAAAGAAACGAGCTATTTGCGTATCAGCAGCCTACGCCTAGGATATACCTTACCAAAAGCCGTATTGGAAAAATTGCGTTTAGAAAATGTGCGTTTTACAGTTGAAGGAAGAAACTTATTTGTATTTGGTACCAATTACAACGGCTACTTTGACCCAGAAACATACGGAAACATTTACGCACAACCTATCCAACGATCGTTTACTTTAGGATTAAATGTAACCTTCTAACCCTTTTGATTATCATGAAAAAACTATTTTTATTTATCGGATGTATCAGTCTAAGTGCTACAACAGTTAGTTGTGATAAATTCTTAGACATCGAACCAGAAGGAAAAATCATTCCCAAAACAACGGATGATTACAGAAAATTTTTAACCTCAGCATATCAAGCATATCCCAATCATAAATCGCTAACGACTGTTCGAACAGATGAAGTGCAAATCAACATGATTGAGGACAGTGAGATTATTACTGTGCGCGATATTTATGCTTATAACGATCAAAACCCTGATGCAAGCACAAAAGAATTTCCTTACGAAACACTGTATAAGGTAATTTTTTATGCGAATTCAACGATCAATGATGGTTCGAAAACCATGCAAGAAGGGGATACAAAAGAGCAACTTTTAGGTGAGGCTTATGCCCTCCGTGCTTTGGCCTATTTTGATTTGGTGAACCTATTTGCTAAACCTTATAATCCAGCCAATGCAGCAACAGAACCTGCTATTGTTATACTAAATCAAGTCGAGGTAAACAGCAAAAAACCAAAATCGACGATGGCTGAAGTATACGCTCAAATTCATGCCGATATTGAACAAGCAAAGAGTTTATTAAAAGTTAGCACCTATGATGCAGGAAGCAATTACCGTTTTTCTAAACTGGCCATTTACGCCTTAGAAGCACGAGTGAATTTGTTTCAACAGCAATACCAACAGGCTATAACTAGCGCTGAAAATGCTATGGCGATCAAGAGTAACTTACAGAATTTGAACACCACAAAGGATGTATCGGTAGCCAATTTTAAATCGGTAGAATCCATTATGAATTTAGAAGATGTCTATACCCAAAACTTCAATAAGTTCATCTATGTTTCTGAAGAATTAAAGGCGACTTTTGACGTGGAAAATGATTGGCGTTACGCTGTATCATTTGACAAAATTGGTGAGCAACTCGTTGTAGTTAAAACAGGAAATGACGCAACGCGTATTACCTTTAGAACAGCTGAATTGTACTTCATCAAAGCCGAAGCTTATGTGTTTTTAAATCAATTGGATCAAGCTACACAAGCATTAGCTCCAATTCTTGAAAACCGATACAAACCAGAAGCTGCAGCAGTCCTATTAGAACAACTAAAAGGATTCAATCAAGCACAATACAAAACCTACCTATTGGAAGAACGCTTCAGAGAATTTGCTTTTGAAGGACAACGTTGGAATGACTTAAGACGATTAGATCAACGAAAAATTGTTCACAAATTAGGTAAAGACGAATTTATACTACAACAAAATGATCCGCGTTATACCTTGCCGTTCCCAAGAAAAGCAAGAGAAAACAACCCAAATTTATAGCCGGTGACACTGCAAAAGCTACCAGAAATGGTAGCTTTTTTTATTTTCTCCCCTCCTGAGCTAGTAAACGAATTTTTAGAACATTGAACTTTTTAGTACTTTTACCAAAAAAAGTGCGTATAGCAATTGTCGAAGATGAAGCTCTAGCAGCAAACTATCTTAAGAAATTATTACTTACTCAAGACATCCTTCCCCTTGGGGTTGGAGATATCGTTATGCTATCTTCGATCAAAGAAGCTACAACCTTCTTTTTTCAACACAGCGTAGATCTAGTCTTTATGGATATTCACCTAGGCGATGGAAAAAGCTTGGAGATTTTCGACAAAATTGCTGTTAAAAGCCCCGTAGTCTTTATCACCGCCTACGAAAACTACGCTATTGAAGCCTTTAAACAATTTGCTATTGGTTACATCCTAAAACCCTTCAATAAGTCGGCATTAGACGAGGTATTGCTCAAGTATATCACCATAACCAAACACTTACAGGAAGATCAACTTCCAACGACTAAAGCTGTAGATGAACCGACAACAGATAAGCCTAAAGATCGCTTTTTAATCCATGATGGCCATCGACTAAAATCAATCGAAACGAGTGAAATCGCCTATTTATTTGCCTCTGGAAAACACTTGTTTTTACACACCTTTGCTGATGAACGCTTCATTTACGACGATACGATAAAAGCTATTATTGCCAAACTTGACCCTAAAACATTTTTCAAAATTAACCGCAGCTTTATCGTTAATATCCAAGCAATCAAAGAAGTTATCCGTCACAACAGCCAAAAAATCGAACTTGTTTTGAATGTTCAAAGCGAAGATCAGCAACATATATTTGTAAGTAAAGCCCATATTGCTCCGCTCAAAGATTGGTTGAGTTAAAGTAATCTTTCCCTATATCTCGACTTATTTTTTTTGATTACATTTGGGTAAAACAAAAATATACACCATGAGTATAGGAGATTATATCGTTAAATTAGTAGACGGCATTTTAGATTTCTTTCAATTAATCAAAGATTATGTGGATGACGCATTGCGTATTTTCGAAAAAATAAAAGAAGTTGTTTTAGATATTATTGCCTACTTTTCAGATGCGATTGAAGATTTCTCCCAAGAAGCTTCTACGCTATTTCAAGACGCGGAAGAAGAGTACTTCTTTATCTAATCAGCTTTTATTTTAGTATGATTTTCTTTTTCATTTGCTCCACTACTTCAAAAGCAGCTGGACAGATTGCTACGTTTTCTAGCGTCAAATTAGCAATCTGTTGAAACTTTTTTCGATCTGTATGTGGGTATTCACGACATGCTTTGGGACGTACATCGTAGATCATACAATAGTTTTCTGCGTCTAAGAACGTACACGGCACTTGTTGCAAAACGTAGTCGTTGTCTTCGTCAATTCGCAAATACTGATCGATAAATTGTTGAGATTTTAAGCGCAAATGCTTGCTGATGCGTTCAATATCCGCACTCGTAAATAAAGGTCCTGTCGTTTTACAACAATTGGCACAGGACAAACAATCTGTTTTTTTAAATACTGCCGCATGGATTTCTTCCATCTGATAATCTAAATCCTTAGGTGGTTTCTTTTGTAGCTTCGCAAAATATTTTTTGTTTTCATTATGCTTATCTTTGGCTAACTTTGGAAGCTGTTGCAGTATTTTATTCATTCCTTTATTTTTTGAAGGACAAAATTACAACAACTCTCTTTTTTATAGATTAAAAATCAAAGAAAAAATGAAAGACCTCATTGGCCAAGCAATTTTAGATTACCAACTCACCCAAAAACCAGCTGTAATTCTAACAGAGACTGATATTTCCGAAGCAGAAGAAATGGATGTTTCCTATTGGTTTCGCTCCTATAAAGAGATGCCTGAATTGGAACAACTTGCCTTAAAAAAGAGCAAAGGAAAAATTTTAGATATTGGCTGTGGCGCAGGTTCACATGCCCTCTACTTACAAGAAAAAAATTTAGACGTAACGGCAATTGATATATCACCTAAAGCGGTTGAAGCTTGTCAATTGAGAGGTGTGAAAAAAGTACAACTCCTAAACGTTTTGGATCTAAAAGATCAACAATACGATACCCTCCTACTCCTAATGAACGGAACGGGTATTTTTGGTCGACTGATTCACATCACCCGATACCTAGAACACCTCAAGAGTTTATTGACTCCTACGGGACAAATCTTAATCGACAGTTCGGATTTGATTTATATGTTTGATGAAGATGAAGACGGTGGAAAGTGGATTCCGATGGATAACAAGGACTATTATGGCGAACTGGTCTTTCAAGTACACTATAAGGGAGAAACAGAAGATGCCTTTGATTGGCTCTATTTAGATTATAATACGCTTCAAAATGCTGCACACGGCAGCGGATTGGAATGTGAACTAGTATACGAAGGTGAAAATTACGAATACCTCGCGCGATTGACAAAAAAGGAAGCTAAATAGCTTCCTTTTTTTATGCCTTTTTGTGGGGTTTTCAATACAAAAATTTACATAAAAGGGATGATTTGCGTATATAATTGAAATAAAAAGAAGGAAAGGTATGATACTTGATTTTATTTAAACGTTAAACATTTAAAATCATATAGCATGAAAATTTTACTATTCGCTCTGCTTGGTTGCTGTTTCTTTATTGGTTGTTCCTCAGACAATCACGAAAGTATTTCAACCCAATCCGATCAAAAATCAATTTACTTAAAGAAAAACCTACTTGATATTTTAAAACTATCTAATGAAGAGATAGATACATTCAAAAACTCCATGTTTTTTGACACCAATGGAGCCTTATTCTCATGGAATAGTGACCTACTTGAAAAAGCATATTCTTCGGATAAAAAATACACTGCAGTTTTAACTTCTATCATTAAAGAACTAGGAGGAAATCCAAATAGTATAACAGTAGTCGATAGACATGCTAATGAAAAAACATTCTATATTGATCATTCTTTTGAAAATCCTGATTTCCTTCAAAATGAATCAAAAATCAAAAAAGAGGATTGGGTCGCACATAAAGATTACATCAAAAATAACGATGGAATATGTACCCCGTTTATTGGACAGACCTGCATCTATGTATATCCATCTCATAAAAAATGAAAAAGATCCAACGGATACTAAGCTGTATACTTGTGCTATGTTGCGCTTGTAATTACCACACACCTAAAGATGAATACCTACAAAATCATCTTCCCAAAATACTAAACCTTGAACGATCGGAGATTGAAGCTTTTAAAAAAAACATGTTTTTTGATAGCCTTGGTCGACTTACTTCATGGAATAGTGATCTGTTAGAAAAAGCCTATACCACAGACGAAGAGTACACCACAATATTAACCCATTTAATTGGGGAATTGGGAGGAAAACCAGATCGGATCATTGTTGTTGATCACGATAACAATGAGAAAATCCTCTATCCTTCATTTTACGATAAAGAGAAATGTAGCTATCCTTTACTAGAAGTTCAAGGTTGGGATGCTTTGTTCTATATTACTTCGACAAACTGCGGCGCTTGCATAACTGGATATCAAGCCATGAATGAACTTGCAGCTAAACACAATGACAAAAAATTAAAATTTATTGCACTGTTCGATAAAATAGACAATATAGATAATTATAAAAAAGGACTCTTACATCAAGAAAATGGCTTCTTAAGTCCAACTTGGTTACTCCTGCAAAACAACGATTTAGTCCACTACTTAACCACACAATACCAAGACAGTTTAGGTGTTCCTCATATATTCTTTAGAAAAAAGGGCAACGAAATTGGTCCACTGTTTAAATCTACAGAACTCAATCTCATCGATGGTTTTATTACAACAAACTACGGAGAGTAGGTCTTCAAATCAAAAAAGCCTAAGCAAATTGCTTAGGCTTTTTTGATTCTATGTATCTTACATTTCCATGTATTTCATCATCAATCCTTGTAATCCCATCCCCCATTCTGTACCAACAGCTTGACCTTTATCATACAAAACTTTATTTTTTTCGTATAATTTTTTTCCAATTGGGGTTTCGTAAAGTTTAATTAACTCCTTCATTTCACTAGGTGTAAACTCACTCATATAAATTTCAGCCATTTGAGATTTAAAATCAGCCAAACTAGCCTCAAATTCTTTTTTAAAATCAGCGCGTTTCGCTTCTGGAATATTTTGTATAATCTCTTCTGTTAGGTAGTCAAAGGTTTTCATTTGACCACTTACTTCTAAATATTTTTCAGCATCTGCTTTAAAAGCTGCATCCTGTGCAAAACCGAAATGTCCAGCCAACATAAATGCTGCAACTACTATAATTTTTTTCATAATTGTATTTTTTGATCGAGTAAATATAAAACTATACTAAGGAATATCCAAGTATTTATGGGTCTGAAGCGAGATTTTCCACTGCGGATTTTTCTTCACATATTCTATAATTAAAGGCATCATCACCGCGCGTTTACTCCATTCTGTTTGCATCAAAAGCAGCGCATCTTTATTCACCTTGGCAGCTTGTTCCTCTGCAAAAATAAAATCGTGTTTGTTGTAGATAACCACCTTTAATTCATTTGCCGCTTCATATGCGCTTGCTGTTGGCAGTTTTGCTTTTTTAGGTGATAAACACACCCAGTCAAAATCACCAGACATCTCATAAGCCCCAGACGTTTCTATATTGGTTTTTAACCCTGCTTCTTTTAATTTTCGGGTGAGATAATCCAAATTATACATTAGAGGTTCTCCGCCTGTAATAACGGCTAAATTAGCCACTGCTGCTGCATCGGATACTATTTGTTCCACTGGAGTTAACGGGTGTAATTCCGCATCCCAGCTTTCTTTAACATCACACCAATGACACCCTACATCGCATCCTCCTAAACGAATAAAGTAAGCCGCATGACCCGAGTAAAATCCTTCCCCTTGAATGGTGTAAAACTGTTCCATCAAAGGCAATACTTTTCCTGCGGTCAATGCCTCATTTTCTAGGTTTTCCTTTATCATATTAAACTAATTATTGACTAGTAACCTTTACCCTATAAAGGTAAAATTACGTTGCAAATATACAGTAAAAACGCGAATCTCTTGTTTTCTACTATCTTATTCCTTGAGGTAATTTACAAGTAAAATCAAAGCATCCTTTCATGTCCCTCCCTGCCTTTACCCCTATTGTAATCTTCCTTTGAAGGAGAAGAGGTGTAAGCAAAAAAAATCCAGAGGAACAATTCCTCTGGATTATATATTTAAAAACGCCTAAACGCTTAGATTTTATTGCGCTTACGATCTGTTTCTTTTAAGAAGATTTTTCTCAAACGAAGTGATTTTGGCGTTACCTCAACGTACTCATCTTTTTGAATGTACTCTAAAGCTTCCTCTAATGAAAATTTAATTGCAGGAACAATTTTCGCTTTATCATCTGATCCTGATGCACGAACGTTTGTCAATTTTTTCGTTTTTGTAACGTTAACCGTCATATCATCTCCACGAGAGTTTTCTCCAATTACTTGTCCTTCGTAAATATCTTCGTTTGGATCAACGAAAAACTTACCGCGGTCTTGTAATTTATCAATAGAATAAGGAATTGCTTTTCCGTTTTCCATAGAGATTAAAGATCCGTTGATACGACCAGCAATTTCTCCTTTGTACGGTTGGTACTCTAAGAAACGGTGTGACATAATCGCCTCACCCGCTGTTGCTGTCAACAATTGATTTCTCAATCCGATAATACCTCTAGAAGGAACTAAGAATTTAATGATCATACGGTCACCTTTTGGTTCCATACTCAACATTTCTCCTTTTTTCAACGTTACGTACTCTACACCACGTCCAGATAAGTTCTCTGGAATATCGATTGTTAACTCTTCTACTGGCTCACATTTAACTCCATCAATTTCTTTGATGATTACCTGTGGCTGACCAATTTGAAGTTCATATCCTTCACGACGCATTGTTTCAATCAAAACAGATAAGTGTAATACACCACGTCCGAATACCATAAATTTATCCGCACTATCAGTTTCGTTTACGCGTAACGCTAAGTTTTTCTCTAATTCTTTGTTTAAACGGTCTTTGATGTGACGAGAAGTAACAAATTTACCTTCTTTACCAAAGAATGGAGAGTCATTAATTGTGAACAACATACTCATTGTTGGTTCATCAATTGTGATAGTTGGCAATGCTTCTGGATTTTCAAAATCAGCGATCACATCTCCAATTTCAAATCCTTCAACTCCTACAACCGCACAGATATCACCTGCATATACTTCAGCTACTTTTTTACGACCTAATCCTTCAAAAGTATGAAGCTCTTTAATTTTAGATTTTACGATTTTACCATCGCGTTTAATCAAAGAAATATTCATTCCTTCTTTTAATATTCCACGGTGTAAACGTCCAATTGCAATACGGCCTGTAAACGTAGAATAATCCAAAGAAGTAATCAACATTTGTGGGCTACCTTCGCGTACTTCTGCCGCAGGGATGTGCTCCAAAACCATGTCTAATAACGGTTCTAAGGAATCCGTTTGTTGTTTCCAATCCGTAGACATCCAGTTGTTTTTAGCAGAACCATAAACGGCTGGGAAGTCCATTTGCCATTCTTCAGCACCTAATTCGAACATTAAGTCGAATACTTTTTCGTGTACTTCTTCAGGCGTACAGTTTTCTTTATCCACTTTGTTGATAACCACACAAGGCTTCAATCCTAAACTGATAGCTTTTTGTAATACGAATCGAGTTTGTGGCATAGGTCCTTCAAATGCATCTACAATTAAAAGAACACCATCAGCCATATTCAATACACGCTCTACTTCACCACCAAAATCCGCGTGACCTGGAGTATCGATAATATTAATTTTAGTTCCTTTATAACTTACAGAAACGTTCTTTGAAACGATCGTAATTCCTCTTTCTCTTTCGATATCCTCGTTGTCTAAAATCAACTCTCCAGAAGTTTCATTTTCACGAAATAACTGACAGTGGTGTAATATTTTGTCCACCATTGTTGTCTTACCATGGTCAACGTGTGCGATAATTGCAATATTCCTAATTTGTGTCATATAAGGATTTTAAAATTATATTAGTATTTATTGAAATGTATAGTATAAACAAAAAAAGCCCTCATGGAATTGAGAGCTTAGTGTATGTCTTCTATAAACACAACCTATTGCTTCTTATAAAGCAGCAACGTGTTTTGTCAATTTAGATTTTAAATTAGAAGCTTTGTTAGCATGAATGATATTTTTCTTAGCTAGTTTATCAATCATTGCAACAACTACAGGTAATTTATCAGCAGCATCTTTTTGATCTTCAATCAAACGTAAAGCTTTGATCGCGTTACGTGTAGTTTTATGCTGATATCTGTTTAATACTCTCTTTTTTTCGTTACTTCTAATTCTTTTTAAAGCTGACTTATGATTTGCCATTTTTTAAATATTTTATTAAGTCTATACTATTTTTTTCTGTAGTCCGTAGGGGAATCGAACCCCTGTTACCAGGATGAAAACCTGGCGTCCTAACCCCTAGACGAACGGACCAAAAAACTCGTTTTTGATTCTCGATGAATCTTGTAGTCCGTAGGGGAATCGAACCCCTGTTACCAGGATGAAAACCTGGCGTCCTAACCCCTAGACGAACGGACCAAAATTTGGTATGGATTCTGTGAAAGAATCACTGTAGTCCGTAGGGGAATCGAACCCCTGTTACCAGGATGAAAACCTGGCGTCCTAACCCCTAGACGAACGGACCAAAAAAGCATTATTCAATTCTAAAAAGAATCTGTAGTCCGTAGGGGAATCGAACCCCTGTTACCAGGATGAAAACCTGGCGTCCTAACCCCTAGACGAACGGACCAAAAATGCGTTTATATTTCTAAAAAGAACGTGTAGTCCGTAGGGGAATCGAACCCCTGTTACCAGGATGAAAACCTGGCGTCCTAACCCCTAGACGAACGGACCAAATGCGTTAGCTTCCAAAGAACTTGTAGTCCGTAGGGGAATCGAACCCCTGTTACCAGGATGAAAACCTGGCGTCCTAACCCCTAGACGAACGGACCATTTTGTTTATCTAACGCGGATGCAAAAGTACAATATATTTTTAAACCCGCAAGAGAAAAAACAAAAATTTTTATTTCTAATACGCTTTTGCGAACAATACGCGTCCTTTCGAAGGCGCACCTGTTAACACGCAAAATCCGTCTTCCTCTTTTCTATCAATTGGAATACAGCGAATTGTAGCCTTAGTCAAGTCTTTTATCTTCTCTTCTGTCTCAATAGTACCATCCCAATGCGCAGCAATAAAGCCTCCTTTATTTTCCAATAAATCTTTGAACTCCTCAAATGAATTCGCCTCTGTAATATGCGAATCCCTGTATTCCTTCGCTTTATTGAATAAATTCGCCTGAATCTCCTCTAGCATATCTTGCACATAAGTAACAATATCGTCTTTTGCTACAATCTCTTTGGTGAATGTATCGCGACGTGCGACTTCAAATGTACCGTTTTCCAAGTCTTTTGGTCCAATTGCAATACGCAATGGCACTCCTTTTAACTCGTATTCGTTAAATTTCCATCCAGGCTTGAACGTCGTGCGATCGTCAAACTTAAACGAAATATTCAATTTTTTCAATCGATCGGTTACTTTTTTCACTTCTTCGCGAATCGCCTCTAACTGCTCATCCGTTTTGTGAATCGGCACAATCACAACTTGAATAGGTGCTAAGTTGGGTGGTAAAACTAATCCATTGTCATCGGAATGTGTCATCACCAAAGCTCCCATTAAGCGGGTACTTACTCCCCATGATGTTGCCCACACATATTCTTGTTTTCCTTCTTGACTCGTAAACTTCACGTCAAAGGCTTTGGCAAAGTTTTGCCCTAAAAAGTGAGATGTTCCCGCTTGTAGCGCCTTACCATCTTGCATTAACGCTTCAATACAATATGTTTCAATTGCTCCTGCAAAACGCTCGTTCTCCGTTTTGAATCCTTTTACGACTGGAATAGCCATGAAGTTTTCTGCAAAATCTGCATATACGTCTAGCATTTGCTCTGCTTCTGCCACCGCCTCACGCTCTGTAGCATGAGCCGTATGTCCTTCCTGCCATAAAAATTCTGATGTTCTCAAAAACAAACGCGTTCTCATTTCCCAACGCACTACATTAGCCCATTGATTGACTAAAATTGGCAAATCACGATATGATTCAATCCACTTTCTATAGGTATCCCAAATAATCGTTTCTGACGTAGGGCGAACAATTAATTCCTCCTCTAACTTCGCCTCTGGATCTACTTCAATTGTCTTTCCATCTTCTGCCGTTTTTAAACGGTAATGAGTCACTACAGCACACTCCTTTGCAAACCCATCCACATGACTTGCCTCTTTACTAAAATAAGACTTGGGGATGAATAAGGGGAAATACGCGTTTTGATGTCCAGTTTCCTTGAACTTCTTATCTAACTCTGCTTGCATTTTCTCCCAAATCGCATAGCCATATGGTTTAATAACCATACATCCTCGAACTCCCGAATTTTCGGCCAAATCAGCTTTTACAACAAGCTCATTGTACCATTTCGAATAGTCCTCACTTCTCTTAGTAATATTCTTGCTCATTTTTAATATATTAGCAGTTAAGTTGTTTAACTCTTAATTAACTATAATAATTCGACAAAAGTAACTAAATTTGTTTTTAACAACAATTAAAATCCCATCGAAAATGACTACAATTCTTCAATTAACACGAAAGATGAGAAGAATCAGCCTTTTCTTACTTCTAGGAGGATTCGCTATTTCTTGTGGCTCATATCATAACGCTACCTTTCCTCAAGATGGCATTTATGGTCAACGCACACAAGCCGACCCCTATACAGGTAACAATTCGGGTAATTACTATGAGAACTACTTCGCCTCTTTAAACCAAGATATGGATTATTTCACGGATGTAAATGCCTATAATTCGCCTGTAAATGACAGTATAATAAACAATCAACCCAATAGGGCTGTAAGTTATGGTTCATGGGGTTCGGAGCCCACAAGTATTCAAGTCAACTACTACAACAACGGTTTCAGACCGTATTGGGGGTATGGGTATTATGATCCTTTCTACGATCCGTATTACTATGGTGGAGGCTGGGGATTAAGCTTTGGTTTTGGCTGGGGCTGGGGTGGATACTATCGCCCTTGGTACAACAATTACTATGGTGGTTACCCCTATTATGGTGGCGGCTACTATTACCCTTACTACACAAGACCTTACTATGTACACCATGCAACGGGATCAAGATCTTCGTATAACGGCAGCAGTAACTCAAGATCTTCTTACAATGGCAACAGCGTAAGAAATACGAATTATTACTCGAGATCAAATAGCACGTCAAATTCAAATAACTACTATTCGAGATCTTCATATCAAGGAACTCGTCCTACTTCGACCAGCGGAAGTAACAACTATTATTCGCGTGGAAACTCAAGTGGCACAACCAATGGAAACTACTACAACAGCAGTAGACCTAATACGTCAAACAACTACAGTCGTTCCAATTCGTCTAGCAACTACAACCGCGGAAATTCATCTGGCAATTACAGCCGTTCGAACTCTTCAGGCAGTAGTTATAGTCGATCAAACTCTTCGAATAGCAGCTATAGCCGATCAAGTTCTTCAGGTAGTAATTACAGCCGATCAAGTTCATCGGGTAGTTCAAGAAGTAGCTATAGCGGCGGTGGAGGAAGTAGCCGTAGCAGCAGTTCTCGCAGTAGATAATTCTATTAACTTATTTGAAACACATTATGTATATAAATAAATTTATTCTTGGAGTAGGTGCAACACTGCTAACTATAGGAGCTTTACAAGCACAAGAAAACAATCCCTTAGACATTTCGAGGTATTCTGATTCAGACCTGAATGGTACTGCGCGTTTTAGAGGAATGAGTGGTGCCTTTGGAGCTGTTGGAGGGGACTTATCTGCCTTAAAAATCAACCCCGCTGGAGGTGCGATTTTCAACTACAACCAAGCGACTTTTAGTTTATCTGTGGTCAATAAAGACAACAAAATAAACTACTTGAACCAAACTACATCCAAAAACTACACAGGAGTTGACGTTGGACAAGTAGGCGCTATTTTCGTATTTAATTCCAATGACCCTTCTGCTCTGATGAAGAAATTTACGGTTGGTTTTAACTATGAGAGCAGCAAAAACTTAAATAATGATTACAACATGCTAGGAGCAGGACAAAGCACCTCTCTTGGCGAATATTTCTATCAATCCGCAATTCAGCATCAAGTTCCACATGACATTTTAAACAGTCCGAATATTCATGAAGGTTATATGAATGCTGGATATTATCAAGGATTTCCTGGTCAACAAGCCTTTTTGGGATATGAAGGTTTCATCATCAATCCAGGGCAAGCAGATGGAGAATACACGCGAAACTTTGGCAGTAATACCGACATTTACGCACAGGGAAAATACGTGAGCTCTAGTGGTTATAACAGTAAGTTTTCAGGTAACTTTGCTGCCCAATTAGGCGATCGCATCTTTGTTGGAGGTAATCTGAATTTACACGTGGTCGATTTTACTCAAACGTCGCATGCCGTCGAAATGAACCAATCGAGCTTGAATAAAGATATGATTCAGCGCATTGAGTTTTCTAACTACCTTTATACCTATGGTACTGGTTTCTCTTTAAATTTAGGGGTGATCGGACAAGTAACGGATGAGTTGAGAGCTGGGGTAGCCTACGAATCTCCTACTTGGTACAACTTACACGACGAATTGACGCAAGGCCTATACACAACGCGATTTAACAATAACGAAGACCGCGCTATCTATCCAGACGTAGTTAATATTTACGATCGATATCGATTAAAAACACCTGCTAAATACACTGGAAGTTTGGCGTATGTTTTCAATAAACGCGGATTAATCAGTGTGGATTACGGTATTAAAGATCACAGTAATGCTAAGTTCAGCCCTAAAAAAGACAACACCTATAGCATGTTGAACGACTTTTATGCAGCGGAAATGAAAACGGCAAGTGAATTGCGTATTGGTGCGGAATATCGCGTGAAACAAGTTAGTTTTAGAGCGGGATATCGATACGAAGAAAGCCCGTACAAAAATATTAAATACACCGGTGACCTCAACAGTTTCTCCGCAGGTATTGGCTATGAATTTGGCAATTCAAGATTGGACTTTGCTTATAGTCACACAGCCCGTGATTATAAAACAAGTGTGCTAGATTTGAAGGCAAATGACCTATATTCATACGGAACGTGGAAGATGAAGGAAAATTGGTTTAGCTTATCTTACAACATCAATTTCTAATTTCATTTAGAACTTTTAATACTATGAATCTCTTTAAGGATAAACTCTTAAAGAGATTTTTTTATTGTATTTTTGCATCAAATTTTAGAAATTAAAAAATTCAAACGAATGAAAGCCTTTTTAAAAATTATTGCTAGCGTATGCTTATTGGCAACTACAGTAGGATTTGCACAAGAGACAGCCACTACGCCTTTGCGTTATACAGCCTCAAATAAAGGTAAATTTTATATATACTGGGGAGGAAATAGAGGATATTTTACCAATTCAGACATCCGATTTAGAGGAGAAAACTACGATTTTACCATCAAAGATGTAAAAGCAGACGACAAGCCAAAAGGATGGCACGTAGATTATATCAACCCAGGACGAATGACTATTCCACAAACCAACTTGAGAATTGGATATTTTATCACCGATAAATACAATATCTCCATTGGTGTGGATCACATGAAATACGTGATGCGCCAAAATCAAATAGTAAACTATACCGGCGAATACTACGGACAAGGCAGCTATGGTGAACAAGTGGCAGGCCATCCTGATCAAGTAAAATTAACAGAAGAATTTCTGAAGTTTGAGCATACTGACGGATTGAACTACCTCAACGTAGAAATCAACCGCGTCGATGATATCTCGAAACTATTCAATATTTACAACACGGATAAAATCCAAATCAACTTAACGGAAGGTGTTGGTTTTGGTATTATATACCCTAAAACAAATACAACGCTTTTAGGAAAAGAACGCTACGACGAATTTCACGTTTCTGGATTAGGTTTCTCTGCTAAAGCTGGTTTAAACGTTACCTTCTTTAAACATTTCTTCGTTCAAGCTGAACTAAAAGGAGGATTTATTGATATGTATGATGTACGCACAACAGCAAGCAAAAAAGACAAAGCATTCCACAACTTCTGGTTTGGACAAACCGTTATAGCTTTTGGTGGTATTTTTAAATTATAACCTCCTTTAAACACATAATGCGTTCTAATCAACCGATACAGGATTGCGCATTTAACATACAAAATAGAACAGTAGTACGCTTTGGTGTACTACTGTTTTTTTATATCCACTACACACAGGGTAGGAACCACGCAATAAAAGTAATTCCCTGTTCACTAGCCTCGTTTTTGACTCGAACACTTTGTTTTACGAGGTTGCTAAAACGGAATCATTTTAGATTAACTCAAGAGTTCTTATAATTCTCAAAAAGCTTCTTCGCTATAAAGAAAAAAAATGTACTTTTGCAGTCCAATTTTTTCAAACAAATGAGAACTAAATCTTTAAAAAAGAACAAGATAAACGTTGTAACCCTAGGTTGTTCTAAAAACCTTTACGACAGTGAAGTGTTAATGGGACAGTTAAAAGCTAGTGGGAAAGACGTTACACACGAAGCAGCGAACGACGAAGCAAATATTATTGTAATCAACACCTGTGGATTTATTAACAATGCAAAAGCTGAATCGGTTAATACAATATTGGAGTACGTTGACAAAAAAGAGCAAGGTGTTGTAGATAAAGTTTTTGTAACAGGCTGTTTATCTGAACGATACAAGCCTGATTTAGAAGCAGAAATCCCCAATGTAGATCAGTACTTCGGTACTACCGATTTACCTCTTTTATTAAAAGCATTAGGTGCAGATTATAGACATGAACTTTTAGGTGAGCGTTTAGCAACAACACCCAAAAACTATGCTTATTTAAAAATTGCAGAAGGATGTGACCGTCCATGTAGTTTCTGTGCAATTCCTATTATGCGTGGAAAACACATTTCTCAACCTATTGAAAAATTGGTAAAAGAAGCCGAAGGTTTAGCTAAAAATGGCGTAAAAGAATTGATTCTTATCGCTCAAGACTTAACCTATTACGGATTAGACTTATACAAAAAAAGAAACTTAGCGGAATTACTCGAAAACCTTACAAAAGTTGAAGGTATTGAATGGATTCGTCTACACTATGCCTTCCCTACTGGTTTCCCTATGGATGTATTAGAATTAATGAAGCGCGAGCCTAAAATTTGTAATTACATTGACATCCCTCTACAACATATTTCGGACAATATTTTGAAATCAATGCGCCGTGGTACTACACAGGCTAAAACAACAAAATTGTTAAATGATTTCAGAGCAGCTGTTCCTGGAATGGCCATCCGAACAACGCTAATCGTTGGATATCCAGGTGAAACGGAAGAAGATTTTCAAATCCTAAAAGATTGGGTACAAGAAATGCGTTTTGAGCGTTTGGGTTGTTTTACCTATTCTCATGAAGAAAATACGCATGCTTACCAATTAGAAGACGATGTTCCTCAAGAGGTGAAACAAGCGCGTGCCAATGAGATTATGGAAATACAAGCACAAATCTCTTGGGAATTGAATCAAGAAAAAATTGGAAATACCTACCGTTGTATTATTGATAGAAAAGAAGGAAATCACTTCATTGGCCGTTCAGAATTTGATAGCCCCGATGTAGACAACGAAGTTTTAATTGATGCTACTAAACACTACCTAAAAATTGGAGAATTTGCCAATATCACCATTGATGAAGCAACAGAATTTGATTTGTACGGAAGTCCAGAAAATAAATAACAAAAAACGCTGCCTTTTCAGGTAGCGTTTTTTTTGATCATTTAGATAAAAGCAATTCATACAGCTAACAAACCTTGCGAATCGTAACCTGAGTAAAACAACAAACTATACTCAACAACTTGGGGTTTCTTTAAAATAGTTTTAAGTTTAGAAAAAATATAGGATTATGATAAAACATACGATTTCGCTTCTAACCTTAACACTAACTTCAATGTTGTGGGGGCAACAACAGGTACACTTTACCTCAACCCCTTCGCTAAGCCCTGATGGCACTACGGCTTACTTTAGTTTTGACGGTGACATATGGCAAGTGCCTACACAAGGAGGAGAAGCAGTCCGTTTGACGGCTTTACCAGGAAATGAGACTACCCCTAGAGTATCCCCCAACGGCAAATGGTTGGCATTTAGCTCAGATCAATACGGCAATAAAGATATTTTTATCATGCCTTTAGCGGGAGGCCCTATTCAACAGCTCACGTATCATCAAGCATCTGATGAAATGGAAAGCTGGAGCTGGGATAGCGAAACGATTTACTTTACGAGTAATGCCTACAACAATTACGCTTCCTTCAAGATAAATAAAGACGGCGGCACGCCCTCTCCTCTATTTACCAACTATTTCAACAATACCAACGGTTTGGTTGAAACACCTGCAGGGGAATACCTTTTTACAAATTCGACAGAAAGCGCTAATCAGCTCACGCGCAAACGGTACAAAGGAGAGAACAATCCTGATATTTTAGGGTATAATCCAACAACACAAGTCTTTAAACAATATACGGATTACAACGGAAAAGATTTCAATGCTACAATTGATCGTCAAGGTGTCATCTACTTTATTTCAGACGAAAACAATGGGCATTACAATTTATATACGTTCAAAAATGGTGTAAAGACGGCGCTTACTGCCTTTGATTCTTCCATCAAAAAACCCTTCGTATCAGCAGATGGTAGCAAAGTAATCTTTGAAAAAGATTATCAATTGGTGGTATTTGATACTCAATCTGCGCAAATTCAACCGCTTGATATCAACTTACATACCAATGCTACTCTTGAAAAAGAACAAACCTTTGCTGTGGCAGACAACATCAGTTTCTTTTCGATTTCACCTGATGGGAAGAAACTTGCTTTCATAAGTAGGGGCATCGTTTTTGTATCAGATATAGAAGGTAAATTTGTGCGACCAGTCACGGATGGAAAAGAGCGCGCTATGGAAGTACAATGGTTAAAAGACAATGAGACTCTTATCTTTAGTCAAACCTACCAAGGGTATCAAAACTGGTTTACCCTGGCTGCCCATGGCAAAGAAAAAGCAAAACAACTTACCTTTGATACGCGAAACAATCGCGACCTCGCGTTTAATGCTAATTTAACGCAAGCCGTTTACAGTAGCGGACGAGATGAAATTCGCCTACTCGATCTAAAAACCTTTACTTCAGAAACGATAATTAAAGATGAAATATGGGCGTTTCAAAGTGCTCCACCTTCATTTTCACCTGATGGAGCCTATGTCCTTTTTACCGCAAAACGCAACTTTGAGGATGACATTTTTCTGTATAACATCAAGAAAAAAGAAACCCTCAATTTAACCAATACAGGAGTTTCAGAAACAAACCCTACCTGGTCGCCTTCGGGTAAATACATCTACTTTACAAGTGATCGTTTAAACCCTTCTTATCCGATGGGAATGCAAAATGCAAGTATCTATCGCCTAGCTTTAGATTGGTATGCTGATCCTTTTAAATCAGATCAATTTGATCAATTATTCATCGACAAAAAAGAAGATGACAAAGAAAAAGACAAACAGAATAACAAGAAAAAAGAACAAAACTCAACAGCTGTTGTCGTTCAAATCAATACCCAAGATATACTAGACCGCATTGAATTAGTCAGCGATAAATTTGGCAATCAACTAAGTCCAACCGTATTTCATGAAGACAACAAAGAATACGTCTTTTACGCTTCTAATCAAGAGAGTGGGAAATATAGGTTATATCGAAAAATTTATGAGAATTTCGAAAAAGAGAAAACCGAAAAAATTTCAGACCTATACCTGAGCTCTCTTCGCAAAAAAGAAAAGAATATCTACGCATTAAGTGGCAATAATATCTACAAATTTACTTTAGATAAAGGCACACCAGAGAAGATCAATATCGATTATTCGTTTACTAAAAATTTAGCGGAAGAGTTCAGTCAAATGTTCGAAGAAACCTGGGCTGGTGTAGAAGAGAACTTTTATGACGAAACCTTTCATGGGGTGGATTGGAAGAAAACAAAAGAATATTTTACCTCTTTTCTTCCTTATGTAAACAATAGAAATGATCTTCGTGTTTTACTCAATGATATGCTAGGTGAATTAGGGTCTTCTCATTTGGGCTTTACCACAATGGGAGAAGAAGAAAAAACAAGACTACAGTACAATACTGTAGAAACTGGAATCATTTTCTCGGCATCGAATCCATATGAAGTAGCGCGTATACTGCGCAAATCTCCTGCAGCAACAAAAGATAGTACAGTGCAACAAGGTGATATTCTGACGCATGTTAATGGGCAGAAAGTAGATCCTACACAAAACCGCGATGCTTATTTTACGTTTGCTCCTACCCAAGAAGAAATAGAGTTAACCTTTTTACGCCATACAAAAGAAATAAAGGTAAAACTTCATCCCATTTCATTTACAGCACAGAAAAACCTGCTGTATGACGAGTGGATTTACCAAAACAAGCAACGAGTGAACGAGTGGAGTAACAACAGAATTGCTTATAGTTACATGAAAAACATGGGGTCGAATGAACTGGATTCTTTCTTATTGGATATGGTAGAGCAAGAACACCACAAAGAAGGGGTAATTTTGGATCTACGCTTTAATACTGGGGGAAATGTACACGACAAAGTACTAAACTTCTTAGCACAACGCCCCTACCTCCAATGGAAGTATAGAGAAGGGAAACTGACTATGCAGAGTAATTTTAGCCCAAGTGGAAAGCCAATTGTACTGTTGATCAACGAATTTTCACTGAGTGATGCTGAAATGACGGCAGCAGGATTTAAAGCCTTAAAATTAGGAAAGATTATCGGACAAGAAACCTATCGTTGGATCATCTTTACCTCTGGCAAATCACTTGTTGACCGCTCGAATTATCGCTTACCTTCTTGGGGTACTTACACATTGGATGGTGATAATCTAGAAAAAACAGGAGTTGCTCCTGATATCTATGTCAAGAATACATTTATGCACCGCCTACGAGATGAAGATCCTCAGTTAGCACGTGCTGTAAAAGAAATACTAAACGATCTACTTTAGTAGATATCTACTTAAAAGGCGAATTTTTTTATAAAAAAGTTCGCTTTTTTATTCAATTGTCCCTATATTAAACCTAAAGTTTGGATTGAGTGAAGCGGAAAGACTTTTCATTTTGTTTACAGTATGATAATCCTTGGATAATCGTCTTTCTGTATAATTTATCCACTTTTGCTTTTCACTAATCAATACCTTGAACATGAAATTAAACGCACCCTTTTTATCTATACTCTGTACAATCATCACGTCGACAGCAATTGCACAAGAATCCAAAACGCTGCGTATTGGACATCGAGGTGCCATGGGACACATTACAGAAAACACGGTTGAATCAGTCAATAAAGCTATTGATTTACAATGTGATATGATTGAAATTGATGTCTATAAGATAAAAAGTGGAGAACTTGTTGTTTTTCACGATGAAACACTCGACCGAGTAAGCAACGCCAAAGGACGTATTGAGAGCTATACACTTGAAGAACTAGAGTATGTAGTAGTTGGTGGTAAATATAAAATCCCCACCTTAGAAGAAGTTATTGATGCTATAGGCCGAAAATCAGTGTTAAATATTGAATTAAAAGGTAGTAATACCGCCGTAGACACGCATCGAATTATTCACAATTTCATGGAAAGAGGGTGGAGTTATGACGATTTTATCTTGTCCAGCTTTAAGTGGGAAGAATTAAAAATTGCACATGATCTCGATCCTTTACTTCCTTTAGCCGTTTTAACAGAAAAAAAGCCTGAAGATGCGATCGAATTTGCTTTGAGTATTCAAGCTAAAGCAATTAATCCGTATCACAAAATGCTCAACACCGAGAATACCGCTTTAATTAAAAAAGAAAAACTCAAAATATACCCTTGGACCGTTAATGATACTAAAGACATTGAACGCATGAAAAAACTAAAAGTCGATGGGATTATTACCAATTTTCCAGAACGAATTTAATAGGGAAGTTTTTAGCCACTGTACTAAAAACTGCCTGCGTTAAAAATAAGCTTGGGTTTAAACCCAAGCTTATTTTTTTTAGTTACACACTTTGTGAGACTGTGTCTAATCTAGCTCAAATACTCAAAAAAGTTAGTACACTCTTGTAAGAACAACACCCATAGAATGATGACGATAGTACCAACAAGGGCACCGAATATCCCCCCTAATCGAAAGTCTTTTTGTTTGAGCATGCCTGTACCGAATACAATCGCATTGGGTGGTGTAGAAACAGGTAAAAACAAACCACAAGATGCACAAAGTCCCACAACAAGCCCTACGGGCAACAATTGATCTACTGGCAATACAATGGCTGCTATATTAATTAAAATTGTTGCAGTTGCAGTACTACTCATGATATTAGAGAATAAAACCGTAATTACAGCAAATACAATCATCATTATCACAACATTAAACTCAGCACCAGCTAAAAACTGAGAATAGTACGGGGCTAGTAACTCTTTGATGGCAATACCCAATGACAATCCCCCCGCCACCAACATAAGCGTATCCCAAGGCAGTTTTCGCACATCTTCTGCCGTAATAATGCCCAACATAGGCAAAAACATAATGGGAACCATTGCCGCTCCAGCAGTCGGAATATGGTACTTTGTTCCAAACATCCACATGCCCACTGTAACAACGAGAATGACAATAACAGCTAAGCGCTGTAAACGCATACTATTCGTCATTTCCAAGGCCTTATTGACAAATGAAACATCAAGTCCCTCAACTTTGGAAGTATATTTTTTGACTACTGCCCACCAGAACCCCGCAAGCAAGATCACAGCAGGAACAAGTCCTAAGAACAACCATTGCGTAAAATTGACCGAATAACCTTTGGTCTTTAAAACGTCTACAACAATTAAATTGGGAGGCGTAGAAACCATACTGATCATACCCGCAAAAGTTGCTGCGGCTGGAATACTAATTAAAATTGCTTTAGACATAGGCGAATCTTTTCCTTCTCTTTCAATCAACGGCATAACCGAAGCTAAAATCATCGCTGCCGTCGCCGTATTCGAAATAATAAGGGATAACACAGAGGTCACTATAATAATTCCAAGTACTAGTTTATTGGGATTTGATCCAAATATAGCAATGGTCTTTTTAAATAACGACAAGTCTAGATTCGTCTTTCGCATGCCTTCACTGAGGAAAAACCCTCCTAAGAAAATCCAAATTACACTATCCGACCAAGTAGAGGAAATCTCTTGAGGTGAGATCGTGGCTCCTTCTATATTTCCCATGGTATAGACCAAAAAACCGATGATCATAATTCCCACAGCAAAAGGCGGAATTGCCTCTGTAGCCCACAATAATATGGAAAAAATAAGAATGAAAAAGGTGTACCTCTGCGCTTCCGAAAAAACATCTGGTGTCAGAAAATACGTCCCTAAAAAGGCAATGACCAATGAAAAAAAGAAAATACCAACACGTGTTTTGATATTCCATACATTCCAAGAAGCTTCTATCAACAATTCGCTATAAAAGCGAATCCCAGTTCGTATTTTTCGAATCTGGTCAAAATAATCAAATTCCATAGTATTCCATTTACTATGCAAAGCTACGAAATAACTAACTAAAATCTATTTTAACAATTATCCAAAAAAACTCATCCCTATTTTTCTTAAAACCACTAAAATATCTACTAATAAATCCAGTAAAAAAGGAAAGTTAATGCTAACTTTCCTCTGCTCTACTGTAAATATGTCCTTATAAACGATCTTTTTCTTGCATGTCTATTTCCTTACTACTGTATCTTACCTTCTGATTGCCAAAACTGTAGCTTAATCCAAAACCTATACCCTGCGTATCCATATAATCTTTGAAATAATTGTATTGATTCGCATATTGCGTTTTGATTACCTGTCTATCACTTCCAAAAATATTGTAGACGTATAAATTAGCCGTCCATTTTTTTTGATTAAACGTTCGACTCATAATTAAATCTGTGCGCTGATAGCCACTAATTTTAAAAGACCCTTGAACCGTAGGAGTATAAAAATTATAGGTTAACATGGCTTTCCAATTGTTGTCCTTATCTAAATTTACAGTAGTCGTCCCTCGTCCACCAAAAACAAAGGCTTCATTTTTATGCTGTTGTTGATCTACGCCATAAAAGTAGTCTTCTTGCTGTTGGAGATATAGAAAACTAGTTATAGACCAACGAGGTAGAATTTGATAGGTATAATTTACAACCATACCCGCTAGTTGTCGCTTGTCGATATTCGTATAATGGTAGATCAACATATTGGTTTCATCTTCTTGATAGGATATTTCCATGGAAGGATTGAGCTCGCGGTTGTAAAAAAATTCTACATTCAATTCATTAAACGTATAGTTCAAACTAAAGTTATGGCTGATTGCTGCCTTCAAATTCGCATCTCCCTGAAAATAGGAGAATAAATTATAGTAGCTTTTTGCGGGGTTCATCCAAGAATAAGAAGGTCGGTCAATTCGCTTGCTATAGGAAAAACTCAATTGTTGTTGATCCGACAGATCGTATTTCAAATAAGCCGTAGGAAACACTTTGAAATACGACTGATCCTTACTCCCCACTCCTGTACTTTGGGTTTGAATCCCCGTATATTCTCCTCTAAATCCTACTTTTGCTTGCCATTTCTTCCATTGTTTAGTATAGGAAATATAAGAAGCCCAATTGATTTCTTGATAGTCGTATTCATTACTTTTTTCTTTGTTATTGGACGTTATCCCTTCTTCTTGATCAAAGAAATCCAACAAATAAGTAGCTTTTACTATACTGTATTTACCTCCTACTTCAACTTTTGAATGTTCGTTGTCTACGGAATAATCGAGTCCTGAAACGGCTAATCGCGTACGTTGATTGTTATCTGTGGCAAAAAACTGTTCCGATAGTGGTTGATCCTTAAAGTTTAGTTGAGTCAATACTGCTTGATCTTCCTTTTGGTTTTCATAGGTAAAATAAGAGGACCACACTAATTTTTTCATAGGATTAAACATTTTCTCCACCAAAAAATAACTAGTATAGGAATCCATATTGGCTTGTCTATCGTTAAAAGTGGTATAAGTAGACTCTATGCTCTCTTGTGTATTGTAAATCGAAGTAGGGATGGCATAATGTCCTTTACTACGCTCGTTGATATAACCATTGCCACCAATGGTCAGCGTCAGGGTTGTATCGAGTTTCACGTCCATTTCTACAGCGAAATTATGTTGTCCTTTGATGTGATTTTTACGCGTCATCACACTACTCCATCGTTCGCCATTTTGATAATAAACATTATCCTCATTGTAGCGTACGCCTGTTCCATTTCCAAAGGAATAATTCCCTGATAAATTAATTTTTTCTCCCGAATACGTATGTTGCGTAGCAATTGTATTCATTGCATACGTCGTTTGTTTAAATCGATTAGACAAACTTCCCTTATATCCTAGTAAATTATTTTTTTTCAATTTAATATTGAGTACAGCATTTCCTTGGGCTTCATATTTTGCGGGGGGATTGGTAATTACTTCTACTGCCTCTACTTGTGTCCCTTCGGTTGCCTCTAACATCGCTTTCAATTGATCTCCCGACAGCATGACCTTGCGATCATTGATCGTAACCAAAATACTTTGACTTCCTCTGATACTCAGATTATCACCTATGGCATTGACTCCTGGGGTTTGTTTAACAATATCCCAGGCATTTGAGGTGGCCAAAGGCGTGTCTTGTACATTAAAAACTAAGCGATCTATTTCGCGTTTAATCGTTGGTCGTTTTGCTTGAACCACGACTTCATCTAAAAGAACGGGATCTTCAACCAACCTCAGAATAGAAGGAATCCCCTCATTCACAGCAATAACTTGAGACTGATAGCCGATATAGTGAAAGGTTACTGTTGTGAATTTCTCTTTTGAATCAATTTGATATTCACCTTGTTCATTTGTATAAAAGGAAGAGACAACTGTTCCATTTTCATCTTGTAACACAACTGTAACAAAAGCTAGTCCTTCTTGTTTTTCATCCGTTACTCTTCCCTTTGTAGTAAAATCTGTTGTTTGTGCCTGTACCAAAACAGACATCAGCAATAAAAACAACATAATAATTAGACGTACCATACTTTTATTTATTTAAAACAAAGGTGTTATAAAGTAAATTTGAAACGGGTTAACGAACGGTTAATGAACGGTTAACGCAAAATACAAGGGGTAAAATCCATTAAATTAAGCTAATTTTGCACCTATGAAGTATTCAAAACCAAAGTATTATCTTATTGCCTTTAGTGTATTCTATCTTCTTTTGATTGGGATAATGACGTTTTATTTTCTTCAAGTACTCGCCTTAAAAAAGAAAGAAATTAACACGATTGCCCACCAGAAGTTAGATGCATTGGAAAGTGTGCTTGTTTTTGATAAAAAATCAAAGAAAAAAGACAATATACTGTATCAAGCCGTTATAGATTTACTGTATAAAAAGGCAACTATTGCAGATATTAAAACAAAGAATGAAGATTTTTTTCGCCAAGCAAATCTCGACGCTTCTCAAAAAATAGATAGTGCCTTTCAAGACCTTGGATATGCAGTGGCCTATCGCGTAGACTTGACTCATGTAATTCTCAATACAACCAAAGAAAATGTGCTACTGGAACCTGTAACCATTTTAGAAACACAAAAAAAAATAACAGAAGCTAGTCGTATTAACACGTCTCAGTGGGAAGTAGAAGAAACGAGCAAACATACTACTGAGGAGGAACTTTGTGCAGATTGCCCGGAAGACTATAGCAATCACTTTACAGTTAATCAAGAAAAGTACATTCAAGTACTCAATTTTTACAGCATAGCCTTCCGTGATTTATTTCCACTACTATTGGGTTCTTTCCTCATTTGTACCTTTATTTTAGTTTTGTATTTTATAACCTATAAAACCATCAAAAAGAAAGAACAAGAAGTATGGACGCTTCACAATATGGTTGACAATGTATCCCATGAGTTCAAACTGCCCATTGCAACATTGAAATACGGATGCAATAACCTGCAACAAGAATACAATTCACCTACGGTAGAATTGATTCAACGTCAATTGAGCCGCTTAGAGCGCTTGCAAAATCAATTAGGAGGCTTCGTTTCCATCACCGACCAAATGTTTAGTAAAACACAACTCATGCAGTTAATTGCCGATCTACAGCTCAAGAACACTGAAGTTCACTTTACGATACATTGGGAAGTAGAAGAAGTACTCGAATTCCCACAAACAGAAATGGAAACAATCTTGTTGAATCTCATAGAAAATGGCATTAAGTATGGAGGTACAGCAATTAGCTGTACATTGAAAAAAGAAAAAAATCAGTTGTGTATACAGGTTACTGATAATGGGATAGGCATTGAAAAAGGAGAACAAAATCTAATTTTTCGCAAGTTTTATCGCATTAGACAACACAATATTCACAATACGCTGGGTTTGGGTATAGGCTTATATCAAGTCAAGCAAATTGCCATACAGCGAAAAGGCAGTGTTCACTTAAAAAGTAAATTAACCGAAGGCTCTACCTTCACTATTCTTCTCCCTTATGCATAAAATTCTCCTAGTAGAAGATGATCTCGATTATGGTACGGTAGTCAAGCAATATCTTGAGTTCAGTGGTTTTCAAGTCATATGGACACCTACGGCAACCGATGTTGCATCGTTAATCGCACAACACACTTTTGATCTAGCAATTTTAGATATAATGTTGCCTGTGAAAGACGGATTTACTTTGGCCAAGGAAATACACCAAAACCACTCCCAGATTCCCTTTCTTTTTCTAACAGCTAAAAATCAAAATATCGATCGTCTGTTAGGATTAAAATTAGGCGCTGCTGATTATGTTTCAAAAACCTGTGATCCCGAAGAATTAAAATTGCGCATCGACAATATTCTTCGGTATACGCAGTCGAAAAATATGCAAACCTACCAGTTGGGAATCTTTGTGTTTACACCCAATTTGTTGCGTCTAGAAACTTCCAAAAAAACGTATCAATTGACAGAACGCGAAAGAGATTTGCTTTTGCTTTTCATTCAACACGATCGATCCATTGTAGAACGCGAGGTAATTCTAAATCAATTGTGGCAATCCGCAGATTACTTTAGTGGGAGAAGTTTAGATGTTTTTGTCACGCGTTTGCGCAAGTATTTATCCGATGATGATGCTATACAGATCAGTAGCATTCGCGGCGTAGGATTCAAGATTGATTTAGCGCGTCCATTGCATTAATCATACGTAAACTGAAGAAAGAAATCTTCTTTAAGTACGTATTTATCTTGAATTTGCTCTAACGCATGCTGACTTTCTCGCTTCCATTTTTCTTCCTGGGTTTGTTTGTATAACTCATAGGTTGCAAGCGCATAATTAGCGAGGTAATCTGTTGCCGTACCAAAGTGTTCTTTGCTCTTTTCGAAAAATGCAATCGATTTTTCGTATTGCGCATTCATTCGCAAGAGGATAGCCTTGATAAAATAAATTTCTTGTTCTCGTTCTGGTGTTAACCCACCTGTACTTTTATATTTAGCTAAGGTGCGATCTGTATTGACCAATCCCTCCACAAGATCACCTATCGATGTTGCTGTTAAACTCAATCCGTAATATCCTTCAGGACGTTGAGGAAAATATTGTTTAATCTCTTCGTATTTTTTTCGTGCTAGTCCCACATTTCCTATGCGCAAAGCGGATTCTGCTAAGGCAATTTTAAAGGACATTTGAGGTTGAGTTGACAAACTATCCGCATAGTATAAATAGGAGTAAGCGGCGGCGTCTTTGTCTTGTTTGGTCAAAGCAATACCGGTATAATAGTAAGCATCACACAGACTTTTATCTTGCTGAATAATCTGAAAAAAAATTCGCCCTGCCGTATTGTAATAAGCCGTTTGTTGCAAGGCAGAAAAACCCGTTTCATACAAATCTAATAATTCTTTATTGTCTGTTGGGCATGCCAAATCAGCAATTGAATAGGGAACATCTACCTGTGCTATACAAGGTATCCCCCATCCAAATATCCAACTATAGAAAATAAAGTTATACGATTTAAACTTCATAAACTAAAGGCGTTTCTAAAGTAGCATCTGCATACTGTCGCTCTGCTTGTTCTTGAATGCGATCGGTAAACAACACCCCATTGAGGTGATCGTATTCATGTTGAATAATCACAGCAGTATATCCTTCAATAACTTCTTGATATTGATTGCCCTCTAAATCGTAATACAGCACCTGAATCGCTAAACTGCGGTACACATTGGCGTAGCAATTTTCTATAGACAGACACCCTTCTTCTCCTTGTTGCAACAAAGAAGAATACCAAACAATTTGTGGATTAATGAAAAATTCAAAAGGCTCATTGGGTTTGTCGAAGCGCTTAACTAAAAACAATCGTCGATTTATACCCACTTGAGGAGCAGCAATACCAACACCTGCACGTTCACCATCCGTAACTGTTTTATACATTCTGGCGATCAATAATTGTACGTTTGGATCTTGTGGGTTAATCTCGGTACAATTCGCTTGCAATACACGCAGCTCCTCCGCTACCGTATTTTGGTACACATATAAGGGATCTGATTGAGCACCTTGTGTTAGTAGGGCTAATTCTTCTGTAGTCAATAAAGGGATAGATATCATACGTTTCTATTTCAAAATCAAAAAGTAAAAGTACTATTTCTCCCGCTAGCAAAAAAAATAAAAGCTAGAGATTACACTCTAGCTTCTATTTTTATGCTGCTGGTTCTGCTATTTTTTCCTTTGTAACGGGTGCTGTTGCTTCAGTCGGTTTTGTTGCTTCCTGGGGTGTAGCTTCAGGTACTGTTCCTGTTTCTGGTATTGCTCCAGACTCTGGTGTAACGCCCGTTTCAGGCGTTGCTCCACTTTCAATACCTTCCTCTGGTTGCTCCTCGTCATCTTCATCGTCGTCATCCGTCGGTCTACCCAATACTTCACTCGGTTTATAACGCCCTAGTTTAATTTTGAAATTATCGGAATTTCCTTGAATCTTCATCGGAATCCCAATGATTCCCATTGGTGGCAAGCCCAATCGCAAGCCGATATTCATTTCACCATCTAAGCTTACTTGCCCTTCAAATCTCGGTCTAAATCCAGCCATTTTCATTCGGGTACGCTCAATGGTCATCACATTATCTTTAATCGTGGTTTTAATCTCAACATCGGTTGCTTTCCCTTCTTCTAACGATTTTGTATTCGTTTCTTTGGCAATGGCACCAAGCAAATTGAATCCTTTAAATTCAATATTTTCAAGTGTTAAAGATCCTCCTCCTTCTAAAGAGCGGAAGACAGGAAACATATTTTTATCCAAATCCCCTTTTAACTCATAGTTTAATGAAACCTGACCATGGGCATCTTTGGCCATACTCACCATTTCTCTAAACAAAGTAATTTCTTTATAGGCCCTTTGAATATCAAAATCAGATGCTTGAATAGCATAGTCAAATTTAGCTTTTCTAAAGCCCGTAGGCTCATAGGTACCATTCATAGCTACCTGGGTGCCTATCAATCCAAAATTCGTCTTTTGCAAGTCTATTTTACCACCGTTTACCAATAAACTACCAGTGAAATTCTCCAAATTGTACTCACTATACTTTATCTTCTTGGCATCGGCATCAAATAAAATATTTAAGTTTTTAGGAACCTGAATCACACCCGTTCCTGAAGAAGAGGCTGTAGCATTTGTCGAACTTCCCTTAGAATCAAACATCATAAATTCATCAACATTAAAATACGGACTTTCAAAGGTGAATTTTCCTTTTAACGTATCTTCTTTCAAAATGTAATCGATAACGTTGGTTAAATAACCTTTCATATTAATCTCTGACGTTCCATACGTAGCCACAAATTTCTCAAAGCCCATTTTCTCTTTAAAGAACTTGAATACCCCTTTTTTAATGTGCAACGGATAAGGAAACAGTTCAGAGTGAATTTTGATGTTGTCTACCTCAAATTTTCCGCCGTTTTTCAACTTATCGAAATCACCTTTTATAGCGTCACTTTGCAATCCTTTCAAAAATAAACTAGTAATAATTCTACCGTGAACATCAATACCATCAACTTTGAATATCTTGTATATATCGCCAATATTAATGGTCCCTTTTGAGGTGATATTGTAATTTAAATTATTCAAGTTATATAAACTTGCCGCCAATTGAAAGGGTTCTTTTGCTATTTTGAAATTAATAGGCAATACCTCTATAGAGAGGTCATTCATGGATCCACGGGAACTCTTAACGATCATGTGTACTTGAATATCTTCTATCGGCAATTCAGGCAATCGCTTCAATTGTACATACCCATTATTTAATTTTACTTCGGTGTTCATGATAGGAAAGCGCTTGCGCTTCGGCTCATAACTTCCTTTTACCGTTCCATCAATCATCAAATTTCCACGCAACACAGCGTCGTCAAAAGGAATAAATTCTTTGATGTTTTCAAAATCAACATTCGCTTCTATACGCGCATCAACGTCATACGTTTTTAAATTATTCACGGCTAAATGTCCTTTGACAAAATTATCCATGGCCAAAAGATTCAAATTGTCAATGCGAAACTTAATGTCTTCAATTTTATTCGTTCCTCCTTCTGCTTTGACATCAAAACTAATTTGCTCTAATGCTTGAGGTAAACTATCCAATTTAAAGTAACCATTTCGAATCATTCCGTCTAAATCAAATGTGGGAATACTCGTGATTACTGTATCTCTTTTTACAGTACGCAGTGTTCTCGTTTCTACGACTCCCATAGCATATTGACCATCAATTTTTCCTTTTACTTGTAAGTCCCCTTTTAGGTTCACACCTGTAAATCCAACCGCTTTTTGGATGAGCTCTAAGTCTAAATCCAAGGCGATTGCACTTTGTATGGTTGGCGTTTCAAAACCAGTAGTATGAAGGCTAATATCACTTTTGCGTCCGGCAATACTAAAAGCAAGTTGATCGATAATTACTTCACTTTGTTCCATGTCTAACGAAGGCATTTTAAAGTGAAAATCTAACGTTAAATCTTCAATGGGATCAAGTACTTCACCATGCTGAATACGTCCATTAGCAATCGCTAAATCTAGGTTAATCGACGGTCTAATCGTATCTAGGGCCAAAAATTGCCCTTCTAGTTTAAAGTGACCATCCACTACACCGTCAAAACGAGTTTGATCTAACCAGTTTTGGTATTCTGGTGGTACTAGCGAAAGCAACTCATTTAAACTGCCCTTTTCCGTATCGATGTCAAACAACATATCATACCCATTCTCGATAAATCCAAAACGACCAATAAAGCTTACCAACAAGTCTTTGATTTTGACATTGTTCTTTTGAAATTCAAAGGTTAGGGATTTCGTATCAATCAAGGTTTCTAAATCAGCTAATAAAGGCTTGTCTTTGACGTAAAAAACATTGTCAAAACTAAAATCAAACGAGCGAACGCGTATTTTACTTTTCAATTGAAATACAGCTTCACTCATATTACCACTACCTAAGTAGTCAAAGTTAATAGCATTAAAATGCATATTTCCAGCTTCATCACAATAGCGAATTTGCGCATTCTTAATCTCTAATTGATCAATTTGCAAATCAAATCCTTTTTCTTCCTCTTGTGAATCATCCGTAGCTTTTACAACCATATAGTTGGCCTCGCCTTTTTCATTTACCAATAGGTCAACGACAGGCGAATCTATAAATAGACGATTGAAGCTTATTTTAGAATCTAACAAACTCATCATATTAATCCCCAAGCCCAATTCTTTTGCTTGTAGCAAATGCATGGGTTGAAGGGAGTCTACTTGCACACCTTCAACACTTGGATGAAGAATTGTAGCCGTTAAATAGGGAAAATTCTTATAAAAAGAAACCGAAATATCGTCAAAAGCCACTTCTCCTTCAATGGATTCAGCTAATAGCTTTTTAACTTCTTCATTAATAGTATCTTTAAAAAATACAGGTAAAACAAACAGTAAACCTAAAATAAAAACCACTAATGCACCTAAAGCAATAGCGATCCGCTTCACAACTTTTTTTCCAGAAAAACTCATATCGATGAACTATACAAATTGCGTAGAAACAAAACCAATTATTTCACAAATTATAATGCAAAAGTAAAACATCTTCTCCCTATAAAAAATTAAAACATATTTTTTTTAGAAAAGAGATACTATTAAGATACTATTGAGATAGAAAATAAGGGGAAAAAGAATGTTGGTTGCGCGGTTTGTTCTTTGCGCGGTTTGCACGGTTTGTTGGTTGTGTGGTAAGTGGTGAGTGGTACTACTCACTACTCACCATTCACCAAAAAAAAAGCCTGACTACTTGCGTAATCAGGCTTTCAAAAGAAGGGCGACGACATACTCTCCCACCATGTGGCAGTACCATCTGCGCTAGCGGGCTTAACTTCTCTGTTCGAAATGGGAAGAGGTGAGCCCCGCCGCAATAACCACCC
>NZ_JACHTD010000018.1 GCF_014145665.1 Myroides sp. NP-2
TAATAGTGAGTATAAACTGGCCTTTGGATTAAAGGGATCGGGTAATTTGTTGAATGTGGATTACAGCAAGCTGAGTATTTATGAACAGAGCGATCCCATAGTAGCCAACAACGTAGAGAACGCCTTTGGTGGGAACCTCGGAGTGGGTATGTTTTTATACTCAGAGAAAGCCTATGTGGGTGTATCAGCGCCTAATTTGTTTACCCAAACCCGCTATGACGACAATGCTGTCAATACCCTAGCTCAACGCATGCACCTGTATGTAACCGGAGGCTATGTGTTTGACCTGAGTTATAATTTGAAATTAAAACCAGCGGCCATGGTTAAGATGGTTGAAGGATCGCCGCTTCAGGTAGACTTGAGTGCGAATGTTATGTTTAGAGATAAGTTTACTTTCGGAGCGGCTTACCGCTGGGATGCTGCAGTGAGTGGATTGGTTGGTTTTCAAGTAACAGACAATATGATGATCGGCTATAGTTACGATGCCGAAACCAGTAAGCTGTCTCGTTACAACTCCGGATCCCATGAGATTTTTCTGCGCTTTAATTTGTTAAACAGCTTTAAGCGCGTAACCGCGCCAAGGTTCTTTTAAAGTTGAATATGATGAAAAAAATAGTATATCAAGTAAGCCTTGTCGCACTTTTGTTGATCGTTGGTGTTACACTCAGTCATGCTCAGATCCGCAAAGAAAAACAAGCAGATAAAAACTTTGATCGCCTGGCCTATGCCAATGCCATCGAAATTTATGAAAATTTGGCTAATCAAGGTTATGTCAATACCTCCCTTTTACAGAACCTAGGAGATGCGTATTACTTCAATGGAAAGCTAACCGAAGCCCATCAGTGGTATAGTGAACTTTTTGAAGGGGACTACAAGGACAAAAATATCGCACTTGTACCTTCTGAATATTACTACCGTTATGCGCAAACCCTTAAAAGTCAAAAGAACTACGGGAAATCACAAGATTTGATGGATCAGTTTTACAAGTTGGAGGGCGGAGACTCTCGCGCAGCCTTGTACAACAAGAATCGCGATTACGTCAATCAGATCGCACGCAATTCAGATCGCTATGAGATCACCGCATTGGGGTTAAACAGCGAGTATTCGGACTATGGGGGAACCATTGTGGGGAATAGCTTTGTTTTTACCTCTGCAAGAGCAACCGCCGCTAAAACACAAAGTGATATTCACTCCTGGACCAATGAAAGCTATACGAGTTTGTACAGTGCTCAAATCAATAATGAGGGCATTGGAGAACCTGTGCGTTTACCCATGGAGAATACCAGTATTAATGAGGCAACAGCCGTATTCACTGCTGATGGAAAGACGATGTATTTTACGCGTAACAATGTCAAGAGCAATGGGAAAAGCAAGCAAAATAAAGCACATACCTCTTTACTGAAAATATACAAAGCAATAAAGCAAGCGGATGGGCAGTGGGGACAGGTGGAAGAATTACCGATCAATTCGGATGATTTTAATACCGCCCATCCCGCTTTAACTCCCGATGGAAAGTGGTTGTACTTCGCCTCAGACCGCAAGGGAAGCATTGGACAATCGGATTTATACCGCATGGCACGCTATGAAAATGGCAGCTATGGCCCAGTGGAAAACCTTGGAAAAACAATCAATACAGAAGGAAGAGAGAGTTTTCCGTTTATTTCCTCCGATAACCAGCTGTATTTTTCCTCTGATGGTCATCCCGGACTTGGTGGATTGGATGTTTTTGTGTCGCGTATTTATCCAGACGGAAGTTTGGGACCCATCGTGAATATGGGAGAACCTATAAACAGTTCACTAGACGATTTTAGCTTCTATATAGATCCCAAAGAAAACAAAGGGTTTGTCAGCTCTAATCGACCAGAAGGCAAAGGAGGTGATGATATCTACTTTTGGGTAGAGAAACCGTGTAAACAAACTATACAAGGAACCGTCTACGACAAGCAAACTAAATTGCCAATTCCCAACGCTACTGTTGTGATTTCCGATGCGGTATATCAGAAAACTGATACGTTGCGCACCAATAACAAAGGGTATTACATAACGTCCTTGCTGGATTGTGGAATTAAATCGCGCCTTCGAGCAGAAGCTATATCCTATAATACGGCAGAAGTTGTGTTTAATAGTAATGATGTCCCAGGCATAAAGACTGTCGATATCGGGCTTGAACTCCCTGAAATCCCTATTGAAGTTAATGACGATTTGTTCAAAAAGTTAAATCTAAAACCAATATACTTTGATTTTGATAAGGCAGACATCCGCTATGATGCTTCTATTGAGTTGATGAAAGTGGTGGAATTGATGAAGAAATACCCAAGTTTAAAGGTAGATGTTCGCTCTCATACCGATAGTAAAGGAAAAGACGCCTACAACTTAAGCTTATCCGATCGCCGCGCCAAGTCAACCATTCAATGGATGATTATGCAAGGAATTGATCCGGATCGTCTACTAGGACGTGGTTATGGAGAAACCCAATTACTAAACCGTTGCAGCAATGGCGTTCGCTGTAGCGATACCGAACACCAAGAAAATAGACGAAGCGAATTTATTGTCTTAGCAAAATAAAGATAGAAGAATAAGCAATTTTTTTTAAATCATCCTGCTGTAGGATGTAAAACCAACAGCTGAAGTTTAGAGAGCTCCTAGACTAGGAGCTTTCTTTACCAAAAGAAAGTGAAAAAGACACACCTAAAAATAGAGGGCTAAATGCGAATTATTTACCGCTTTCTACTCGAGATGGCACAACTTTTGGTTGACTATTTTGTGAGAAATAAATCAGCCACTAGTACTCGTTTGCTTTGAAGTAGTCTTTCAAATCTTTCTCCCTTTTTCTTATTGAGATGTGTATATTTTATATGAAATTATCAGTTGATTTTTTTGACGATGTAGCATAAAACTGTTTGAGAATTTTTGCGAGATAATGTAGTATAAGGTAATGATGTTTATAAACTTAAATAGTTAAGTTAAGAAGCAAAGTTGAGTTGTCCTTAATCCTGATTATTATGCCCTTACAAAATTTATTTCTTATTCTATTAGTACCAATCGTTTTTTATGAAGTACTGACCGCTTGTTTTAAGCAAGTATCCCATAGCAAACGAATAGGGTATAGAACACTGACTTGGTTTAGTTATTTTGTTCTTATTCAACTGGTTTTAGTCATTTATGAAGATATACTCGTGAACAATTTGGTTCACTTTCCAATCTGGATCTTGATGTTTCTATTTTATGGGCCGTATCTCAATTTGATTATATCCACCTGGGACGCAAGGGAACGAGAAGTGAAATACAATAAATACCTGGGGGACTTCTATAGCATGATGTGTATTTTCATTTGTGGAATATTCATCGCCTTCATCAACGCCGATTGGCCCTATATTTTTGAAGGTATTGGCGGAGTAGTAGTCCTGTCTTTTGTGTATTACGGAATAAGCATAGGAAGGAAGATAGTAAAACTAAGTCATGAAACCGAGGGGCCTCCTACAAGAAAACAAGAAATAGGTAGGTGGTTGCATTTGAGCATCAGTAGTGTTTTAGTCTTACTCTTTTTCTGGATTTCTCAAGATGTAAAATCGTCTGGACTGCTATTTTTATTGCTGCTCTATGTTTCGCTCGCTTTTTTGAGAAAAAATAGGGAAAACAAAACAATAATAAACATCCATGAGCAAGGAGAAGAAAATGAAGAGGATGAAAAATGGGAGGACGATGCCTATCTGATGGATGATGCTGATGTGAACCAACCAAAGTATGAGCAAACAAAATTGAACGAAATCGTTCTACAACGGTGCAATATTAAAGTCAAGGACATTATTATCGAAAACAAAGCTTTTTTAGATGCCAATTTCAAAATGACTGATCTAGCCGCTCAAACTAAAATATCGCGCTATTATTTAGCACAATATTTTAATGTTGTTCACCGAATGAACTTTCGAGAATACATTAATAAGCTGAGAATTGATCATGTGGTGCAATACATTAACGACTCCAATAATAAAGATAAATTAAGCGTCAATGACCTATTCTTAGAAAGTGCATTTAACTCAAAAACATCTTTTTTTAAAAGTTTTAAACATGTTTTAGGATGCACTCCTTTTGAATACCTAAAAAAATGCCAAGATTAACTAGTATAGAAAGACGCTTTAGGGTCAAAAATTTAAAAACAAACAGTAACGCGAATTAAGAATGAAAAAAAGTTGATCTACTTTTTTATGTAGTCCAATTGATTTGTATAGAGTAAAAGAATTTTTAAAACCCTCGTGTTACTGTCTTGTTTTTGATAGATTCTGATCCCGAATAGCAAAATATTCACTCTCCTGTGATGAACATTGATTGTTGTTTACCATCTGTTTAAGCAGGTAGGAGCGAAAAAAATACGCCTTGATAAAACTCTTTCTAAAATAAAAGAAATGCATTGTTCTTGAGCAATAAAATGCTTGATCATATAGAAGAGGTTGTGCACAGTAAATCTGTTGTTTCCTAGAAGTATTGCCCATTCTTTTGTGGGCATACTTCTTTTTTAATCCACAGAAATACCACAGCAAATACGAATTTAAAAACAAAAACTCCTAATAAATAATATAAACAAATAAAAAAATGAGAAATGTAAATTGATCCAAACGACAAACAAAACTACACATGCTCGTCACTAATACTAATTATAATAAGGCAGCTATCCAATTTACTTGAATTGAGTTCTATCATTTTTAGTGGATTGCTTTAAAAAAAAGAATACTATGAGAAAAATAGCTTTACAAGAAAATGTGATTCAAACTTCGTCTTCTGAAGTTTTAACCAGATTAAAAGTGTTGTTAGGGGTAAGAACAGCGAAAGAATTAGCTGAAATTTTTGATTTGAAACCCAATACAATTTCGTCTTGGAAAAAGAGAAATACAATGTCCTACGCCAAGGTTATTGAAGTTTGTCATCACTTTAATATTGATTTGAATGAATTATTTTTTAGCGATTATCAAAATCTATCTATTGATAAAAGTTATCGAAATATCCCCATTATTTATATTGAAGATTATTTGGAGTATTATTTGAGCATGCATGCAAAACCCAAAAAATTAAAACAAATTTACGTGCCTAAACAAGTAGGCTTTGAAATTGTTATACAGCTGTATACAACCCTGAAAGACCAAGTCAATGCAAAATTAGTCTATGCCTTTTGTAAAAAAGTGCAATTTGCCGACATAACCATGGGCGAAAACTATGTATTCCTATTGAAGAACAAAGGATTCCAAAAATATAATGTGGTGGAAGTAGATAAAAAGAACAATAGAATTAGTCTTTACAAAGAAACAGAAGAATTGAGTTGGGTCAATGCCAAAGAAATTGTAGAAGTCTATCATATTGTCAATTATTTGTCGTGCTAATTAAACAAACTCAGCATACTCAAGAAGAGATGAATAAAGCATATTTTGAACACAATCTAGTGATGACCAAAAAAGGAGTACCAAATATAGCACTGTAATTTTTAAAAAAAGAAGAGGTTTACTCTTCTTTTTTTGTTTTATTCTCAGGGATATTAAAAAAAAATGGATGTTGTGTGGTCTTCGCTCTTATATAATGGTGAATCAAACCAAAATAGACGGGAAGACGACTCTTTTTACCATGTAAAAAAGATATTTAAAATTGGTAAAATGTGGTTATAATACCTTTTTTAGTCTGGCTAATCCCCCAAAAACCGCCTCTTTTTACAGCTATCCTTGGTTCGTTTTCTTCTATTAAAAAAAATCGAAAACAGCACAAATGCGTATCTTTTTTACAGCATACCTACCGCGTTTCTAATTTTTAAAGGTTACAAAACACCAATTCTGCTTCAAAATTGGCAATTCATTCAATTTTTTGGCATAGAGCTTAGGTGAAAGAGCAATAATTTTGAAGCTTTCGTTGTTGTTGTTTTATCAAAATGTTTTTTCTTAATTCAATGAAATTTAAATGTTTATTGATTTTTTATTAAAAAATTTACGATAAGTAAAAACATATATACGGTTTTACTCTCACATTTTTACACTTTTACAATCTTATTTTACACGGGGGTAATTTCTTTGTCTTCAGAGATAAATAGAAAAATCCAACAGTTATTTCAAGGGATTGTCGATCGAGATAAAACCAGCTGATCCAAACTTCTTTGACTTGACTAATGAAGCGGAATAAACCTTTGTTACAGTAAAATAAAAGTGACTTCCCTGAAACATAACCCAAACTAACTAACTGTTATCCATTTTTTAAAAATAAAAAAAGTGTAATAGTTTATGCTCCAATAAAATATCTAGGTAAAACAGTTTAAAAAATGGAAGTTATTATAAATAAATGTACAATTAAATAATGAAAAATAAAGTGCTACAAGAAAATCAAAACACCAGTTCTGCAATAGAAGTGTTAACTAAGTTAAAAGTGTTATTAGGCGTAAAATCAAGCAAACAATTGGCGCAGATTTTTGAGCTTAAACCCAATACTATTTCCTCTTGGAAAAAGAGAAATACACTTTGTTATGCAAAGATTATTGACGTCTGTAAACAACATCAAATTGATCTGAATGAATTATTTTATTCTAACTACCCTAATAAAGCAATTGAAAAATTTTATACCAATATTCCAATTATCTACATAGATGATTACTTGGAATACTATTTGAGCATCAAGACTAAGCATCAAAAACTCAAACAAATCTACTTGCCAAAAAGCTCAAACTTTGACATAATTATTCAATTGTATGCACTCGTAAAAGAAAAAGAGCAACCCCAATTAATGTATGCCTTTTGCAAAAAAATTGACCATTCCCTAGTTGTCGAACATGAAAACTATGTCTTCTTCGTACAAAATAAAGGATTTCAATATTTTAAACTGATCGAAGTAAGTAAGGACAAAAGCACGTTTAAAGTTAAAAAAGAAGAAGAAGAGCCTATCGATATTCTCGCAAAGGATGTCATTGAAATATTTCAATGGAAAGATTCTTTGATGTGTTAATGAAGTTGAAGTGTGAAAGAGGATATAAAAAAGAATAAAAAAGAGAGAAGGAGGAGCAATCAAATGATAGAGACAAGAAACTAAAAGAGCAAAAGGAAGGCAAACAAGAAAGCAAGAGACATAAATTTGAAAGTAATGGAGCTACTAAAGTACATTTTGATTTCCATTCCCATGATTTCTTCTATGACGTGTGGGAGCATGCTACTCGTTGTATTTTACAAAAATCTGTCCGTAGCAGAAACACCTATTTTACGAACCTTAGGAGGTTATTATGGCGTGTTGATTGTGTTGTGGTTTATTGATAACCTTACGCAAAAAACACAGGCTATTCGGATCAGTTTATTGCCTATTATGCTGCTACTTGTTTGCCTTTCTCAAGTTTTATTTTACCATTTCGTGAGTTTCTTTACGCCCATGAAAAAGAAATTCAACTACTATCATTACATACAAGCCATTTTTTTGGGCATTATGTCCTATGTTTTTTTGTATGTCTTATCCAGAACAGAGGGATTTCACACCTTAGATCATCAATTCCTCCTGTCCAAAAGTTTAAGTACCTGTATGGGGATATGCATAACTTACTACACTTTTCTCTTCTGGATTCGCGTGTACAAATACCAAAGGGGAATAGAACATAGTGGAAAGAAAAAACTCAGTTGGATCCACTTGTTACTCTTGGGAAAAACCGTTTTCTCTGTGCTAATTTTATCGAATAACAAAAGCGTTTGGGTGTATACTTTAACCGTTTTAACCATGTCTTTTCAACATATTGTTTTGACATTTAATCTTTTACAAGAAAAAAAACGAATAAAAATTCCCCAAAGCTACAAAACCAATATTCTATTGTCTTCAGGACAGATTATTAGTGTAGATCAAACAGGTACACAAAGTAATGACGTTTTGGAATCTAGTTTTGTGCACGCCAATGATAACGCAAATAATTTATTGACGCAACGCGATATTGTAGCGTATTTTACACAAAGTAAACCCTATACAGACAAAAATTTTCGGTTAGAAACAATCGTCAATCACTTTGGCGTTAATCGAACTTATGTTTCAAAATTTATTAACGTGACCTATCATTGTAATGTAAGCCAGTTTATTAATTCATGGAGAATCAAAGAAGTGGAATACCTACAAAAAACAGACAAAGAAAGCAACCTGGAACACCTAGTCGTTCAGGCAGGATTTTCAGATTATAGACATTATGTGAGAGCTGTAAAAAATGCAGAAAAAAGACAACGGTTTTAAAGGAAGAACAAGGTATGAATTATGACTATTTTTTTATAGGGCTCTCATTTTCAGCCTCGGTATTTTCGACGTTTTTATGCCTTGTATTATTGGGATTAAAGCTGGCGAAAAATACCTGTGACTTGGCAGTGAAAAAAGCGATTGTTATTCTAATCTCATTTTTCGCCATCAGTATCTTTTTTTATAGCACAACCTTCTTTGAAGCTTTTAGCCTAGTGCGTTTATCGTATATCAAGGAATTGAATTTTCAAAGCGCTCTGTTGATGCCTATCCTTTTTTATCATTTCATCTTTGAGCTAACCCGATTAAAGAAAGCAGATAAATTTTATTATTTCAACTATGTAACCTGTATTACTATTGGACTTTCCCTTTATTTTTTCCAAACAAAGCAAGGTAATCCACACGCCGGAATCCACTTTCCTGTGCAAGGATTTCCCTCTTTTTGGGTTGCCAAGGAAGCAATCCTTTTAGCAAGCATGTACAACGTCATTTACCTTACTTTATCGCTATATCGATTGATTCGATACCGCAAAAATATTAGCAATTACTCCTCCAACGAAGAACAAGACTCCCTGTTGTGGTTATACCCCATTTTTGTGCTTGGCTTTTTGTTGCTCCCCGGATCTATCGTGTTCTACGTGGTTCCCGTTGTGAAGCAGCATCTATTTTTTGGCCAACTCTTGCCTAATGGGTTGTTTATGTTTTTTGCAATCAGTCTTTGCTATAATGTTTTTTGTGAAAACTTCGCCTTAGGAACAGAAGATATACTTGAAGAAACCATAACCGCAAATAAATTGAAAAAGACAAAAGAAAAAGAATTGTTCATTAATAAAGATACTTTTGAACAATATATCGCCGAAAAAAAACCGTTTTTAAACCCCCAATTAAAAATTACAGATTTACTGTATGATCTGATGACCAATCGAAGTTATCTCTCCCAGTTTATCAATACAACCTATAAAATGAACTTTTCTCAGTATATTAATCACTGTAGATACCAGGAATACCTCCGTTTACAAGCCTCTTTAGGTGCAACAAAAAAAACGCAAGAAGACATGATTCTTGCCAGTGGATTTCGAAGCTATGAGAGCTTTAAACGAACACAAGATTCCTTCCTCGAAAGAGAAGGAGCTGATAGACGTATAAGTTCCTAAGCGACTATCCGCCCTTTACCTCCTGACAAAACAACCCAATCCAAGGACTAAATACGACGGATAAAATAGAATTTCCCTATGTTGAAATAAGTTATTTCTTTATAAAATTACTTTGAAAAGCGCGGAAAATGGGTATTTTTGTTTTCATAATTATTAAAAAGAGTATTATGTCAACGATAGAAAGAACAAAGTGTTTAATTATTGGATCAGGACCTGCAGGGTATACAGCGGCAATTTATGCAGCTAGAGCAAATATGGCACCTATTTTATACCAAGGATTACAACCCGGCGGACAGTTAACAACAACAAATGATGTAGAAAACTTCCCTGGATATCCTGACGGTGTGACAGGACCTGAAATGATGTTGCAACTTGAAGCTCAAGCCAAGCGTTTTGGAACAGATGTTAGAGACGGATGGGTTACTAAAGTTGACCTTAGCGGAGATATAAAAAAAGTTTGGGTAAACGAAACAACCGAAGTACACGCAGATACAGTGATTATATCTACAGGTGCAACTGCTAAATACCTCGGCTTACCTTCAGAACAACACTATTTAAACCTCGGTGGTGGGGTTTCTGCTTGTGCTGTTTGTGATGGATTCTTTTACAGAAATCAAGAAGTAGTAATTGTAGGTGCTGGAGATTCCGCTTGTGAAGAAGCACACTACCTATCTAAACTTTGTAAAAAAGTAACCATGTTAGTGCGTAGCGATAAATTTAGATCGTCTCGAATTATGGAAGATCGCGTGCGCAATACAGAAAATATTGACATCCTAATGAATACTAGCACTGTTGAAGTATTAGGCGATGGAAATGTCGTTTCGGGTGTTAGAGTGAAAAACAACGAAACAGGAGTGGAAACAGATATTCCTGCCACTGGATTTTTCGTTGCTATTGGACATAAACCCAATACCGATATCTTCAAAGGACAATTGACCATGGATGAAACGGGATACTTGATCACAACAGGCAAAACAAGTAAAACAAATGTTGAAGGAGTTTTTGCTTGTGGAGATGTGCAAGATAAAGATTACAGACAAGCAATCACTGCTGCTGGATCGGGTTGTATTGCCGCTTTAGACGCTGAGCGATACTTAGCCTCAAAAGAGTAAACAAAGTGACAGTAAGCGAAGGAAATTAGAACTTATTCACCTTGTTCTTCTTTGACCTTCACTACATAACAGATTAGGGATAAGATACTTGTGTCTTATCCCTTTTTTATAGGTTATTTTTTGTGTCTTTATTTGAATTTAATAGAGCGCATGATAAGATATTTTTATCTTTGTACTTTAAAACCTCGTCATGCTTTTATTAAAAAATATATCGTTTAGTTATACCGCCAATTATACCGTTATAGACGCCATTGATTTAGTTATTGAAAAAGGAAAACACGTCGCCTTATTAGGAGAAAGTGGCTGTGGTAAAAGTACCCTGCTTAAATTAATCTACGGATTACACGACCTCGATCAAGGTGAAATTTTTTGGAATAACAATCAAGTACTCGGTCCTGCCTATAACTTGGTTCCTGGAATGGACAATATGCGCTATCTCGCTCAAGATTTTGACCTGATGCCGCATACCACAGTCGCAGAAAATATTGGAAAATACCTATCGAATTTTAACCTAGAAAAAAAGCAAGCGAAAATAGCAGAATTACTTGAACTAATCGAAATGACTGCATTCGCAGATGTCAAGGTAAAATTATTAAGTGGCGGTCAACAACAACGCGTTGCTATAGCCAGAGTACTCGCACTCGCTCCTGAAGTGTTGCTGTTAGATGAGCCCTTTAGCCATATCGACTATGCTCGTCGAAGCGTTTTGAGACGCAAAATCTTTGCTTATTTAAAAGAACACAATATAACCTGTATCGTCGCTACTCATGATAGCATGGATGTATTGAGTTTTGCCGATGAAACTATCGTACTCAAAGAAGGTCGTGTTGTCGATTTTGGCGATACAAAAGATTTATACGAATTTCCATCCGATAAATACGTAGCTACACTTTTCGGTGAAGTCAATGAACTTTATATCTCCGACTTTACACCTGACACCCGAGAAGATGAAGTTTTACTCATCTATCCACATCAATTGATGATCTCTAAACAAAAAGGAGTCCTAGACGTAGAAATTCAACAATCCTACTTTTGTGGCGATGGATACCTAGTGCATGCTCAATTTAAAAACAACAGAGCATTGTATTTCAACCACCCAGTTGAAGTACAAGCGGGTACGCAAGTGAAATTAGCCTTAAAGAAATTTAGTTAATAGTCGACAGTTGACTTAGTCAACTGTCAACCTTTCTATTATTTCTGAATTAAATCTAATATTTTTACCCCCAAAACAACCCCATGTGTAGTTTTACGATCCGAAAAAGAAGTGAAATAATCAATTCTAAAAGGTCTAAACTTACCAAAACCAAAGTTATTTAAACCAATACCAAATTCTTTATAGGTAGGTTTATCAGGGGTATGCAGCAAGTGAAAACCAACAATAATCGAATACCTGGTCTTGTTTAACAAAGGGATTTTGTTGATTAAGAAACCGCGAAAATCGTGTTCCATGTGAAATTCAACATAGGATTTATTCGTACTATACTCGTAGTAAGGAAGTAGGTTGAACTGTTTATTGTAAATAGGAGAGGAACCAATAAAAGTTTGATTCCCGTTAAAGTGTTTGAAATCTGTAAATGGAATCTTGTTTTGCTCAAAGAATTGACCGATGGATATTCCAGTATACAACTCCCCAAACGTTCCAATATTATTTTGGTATTTCGTTCCAATAGATCCAAAAGTATAACTATAGTTTCGGTCGGTTGTATTGAGTGCTTTCTCCAAGTGCACCTCTAAAATAGGGTATTTAGATTGTTGAATATATTGCTTTTTAGTAGGATAGCTAATCGTTTTTTGATCAAAGACCACCTGCACATTCATTTGAAGCTTAACCACCTCGTTTTGCTTAAAAGAAGGCGATTCAAAATCCGTTGGATCTAAGGGATTGTTGGAAGTGAAGTCTAATGTAGGTACAAAAGGAGGATTCTGAATATTGTTGTATAAATTCTTTCGATAGGCATATTCCAATTGTGCCTCAAACTTAAAGTTGGTGAAAGCGTATTGGCTGTACTTTAAAGAGAGAAACTTTTTTTGAAAGTATTTCGCATAGTTTTTTCCAAACCAAGCAGAAGCAAAAGAATTAATAGGCTTTTTAATTGGATCATCCTGATTGAATTGCTCAATAGCCTCACCCGCCTCTAAGCGAAGTGTGCTGTAATTCTGTTGATTAAACACATGAGAAGCATAGCCCGAAAAGCGAAACTTGTTTTCACTAAACCCATAACTGACATTCACCCCATAGGACGTTGCCGCATTATCAGGACGCAATTTAGTATAGTCTAGCCCCGAGGTGATATTAAATCCTTGTACTGCATTAAAAGCAAAAGTAGAAAGCAAACCGTGATAGCTGTAGGTTGTGTTTTTATAGGAGTTGACGTATTTATACCCCTTAATTAACTTGAATACCGTAAAGTTATTCGTCCTCTTGTCAATCGAATCTAATATGCTTTTGGTGTCATCGGTCAAGAAAATCGATTTTTGATCGAAGTATTTCTTTTCGCTTTCCATTAAACTAAAGGGGCGAATAGACGCTAGTTTTTGGTCTTCATCAAGATTGTAATCTTTGGTAAAGGTCAAATATTCATTGGTTTTGTTTTCCATTAATTGGGCAGGTTTTTCTGTATAATGTGAAAAACTACTTTCAAATTTACCAATGAAGTCAAAAACAATGAATTTTCCGTCAAAAACCAACGTTTGGGACGCTTTTACATGGGCATCAATCGAAGGAGAATACGTATAGGTTTGCTTGATCTGCAGGTTGTTGATGTTCTTTACATTTACATTATTTCCCTTCATTTTGGCGTAAAAAGAGAGTACTTGCCAGTTCTTACTAGTAAATTCAATATAACCCTCCATAATTGGCTCCCGATCGCGTTTTGGCGAGAAGTAAATGCGGTATAACGTTTCCTCACCCACCTGTTCCTTCGAGATAATATCAAAAAAATAGTAGGTATTAGCATAGGGAAGGAGGGGAGAAATCACATTGATCCGTTTCGATACCTCAGAACTAAAAATATTAAAATCATTGTCTGTCCCCGTTAAAAATAAAAGATCTTTGGAATTTCCTCTCTCTTGTAATGCGTGAACTGTTTCCTTACTAAGAAGTTTATCGCGATAATCCAAATCAGATGCAATTTCACTGAGGTAAATAAAATTACCTATTTGTTCGCTATCAATGTCTAAGGCAGGATCTAAATCCTTTCTTTTTTGACCTAAATAAGAAGAGCGTTGGGTGTTTAATTGAAGATCTCCTTTGGCATAATACGACGCTTGGTAGTTGTTGGTGCGCTGTGAAAAATGCGCGTAAACCAAGGAAAGTAAATAAGACGCATATTCATCTTGTTGTTCGGTATATAGAATGTTGCGCTTATCTAGGGGAAGTAAATGTATAGCCCAACCATCTGTTTGATTCTTGTACTTAATTTTTTGGTTCTCATAGCCTTCTTTTTGAATGTAAATAGGCGCTTTCGAATCCCAATTAATTGTAAAAAAACCAGCTTCATCTGTTTGCGTATGGTGATTGGTACCAGGTATAAAAACCAACACCTGACCTATCGGTTTATGGTTTTCTGTAGTAATTCTTCCTGTAATCGTCTGTCCATAACCCAAAACTCCTAATAGGAATACTAAGAGGAGTAACAAGTATAAAGGATTTTTTTTTACAAGTATATTCATTAATCGTGAAAAGCCCTAAGCGCTAGTTCGTAACTTTTTAGACCAAATCCTAAAATAACCCCGCGACAAACAGCAGCTAATTTAGACTCTTTGCGAAAATCTTCTCGTCCGTGTGTATTGGAAATATGCACTTCAATTACAGGTGTGCTAATTGCCGCAATCGCATCTCTTAATGCAATCGACGTATGGGTATATGCCCCTGCATTGATGACAATCCCACTATAGCTGAAACCTACTTCATGTATTTTATCAAGAAGTCTTCCTTCGCTATTGGATTGAAAATAGTCCAACTCCAAGGCAGGAAACATAGCTTTTAATTGCTCAAAATATTCTTCAAAACTAGTGTCACCATAAATCGATGGCTCGCGTTTACCTAGTAAATTTAGGTTAGGCCCATTGAGAATTAATATTTTCATGTTTTAAATTTTGTACTACTGTAGAACAAATATATTTAATATTAAGGTTGTTTAGACAAACCTAGCCTAATATTTGACGTAGCACTGCATTTAGTTTCCCCTCATTTTTAGCTTGTTAAGTTTTTTAAAAGATGTTTGTTGTGTTTTTATCAGGAATTAACTAAATGTTAACTATTACTAACGGTATAATAACTGATTGATTTACAATGCCATGTTAAAAAATTAAATTTTTAATGTTTCCTTAGTGTTATATTTTTATTAAATAAACGTCGTATTGTGACGAGATGCTGTAATTTCGTCTCTGTTAATAGTAAAAAAATTAATGTATATGAAAAAATTAGTACTATCGTTAGTAGCTGTTGCTGCATTTGGTTTTACAGCTAACGCACAAGAAAAAGAAAAACCAACATTTGGATTCCAAGAAGGAAACGTAATGATCGAAGGAAGCTTCCAAATTAAAGATCAAGTAGCGAAAGATTCTAACACAGGAGTTAAAGTTAAAAATACTCATTATAACTTCAATCCAAAAGTAGGTTATTTCTTAAGCGATAAAGTAGCTGTGGGAGCTTCTTTAGGTTTTGGAAAAGCAAACGTAGGATCTGATGTATTAGGATCTGACATTACAGGAACTACTTTGTATGCAGGTGCATTCGCGCGTTACTACTTCTTAGAATTAGGTAACCGTTTCAAAACATATGCTGAAGTTGGTGTTGGATACCAAGAAGGAAAAGTTTCTGACTTGAAATACAAAGAAACTGGTATTGCTGCAGGAATTGATTTAGGTTTCAACTATTTCTTGACTGAGAAATTAGCTGTTACATTTGCTTTAGGAAATGTGTTTAGCTATAAAAACTACGACATGAAAAATGATGGAAACAAAGTAGGTTCAATTTCTGAAACAGAAGCAAACCTAAATGTTTTCAATAACTTCTTTGATAATGCTACATTCGGATTAGTTTACAAATTCTAATCAGAAACCGTTATATCGTAGAATACAAGAAAGAGCTTCAACACTGAAGCTCTTTTTTTTATCTTTGACCTAAACGAAAAAAGTAAAAATGATCGCAAACACCTGGCAAAAGACCATTCAAGCGTATATGCATTACCTGAAATTAGAGCGCGGGTTGGCTGAAAATTCCATCGACAGCTACGAATTGGATTTGCTGAAATTTGTCCATTTCTTAGCGCATAACGAGATAGAAGTTCCTCCAAAAGAGGTCAGTGCAGAACTAATCAATGAATTTGTATACCAGCTGTCAACTGTGTTAGCACATACCTCTCAAGCACGTATCATTTCTGGATTAAAAAGTTTTTTTACCTTTTTGATTATCGATGGACAAATTGAAAAATCGCCAACAGATCTGTTGGAAATCCCCAAATTAGGTCGAAAACTTCCAGAGGTGCTCGCTGTTGAGGAGATTGATGCATTAATTGCGACCTTAGATCTCTCCACGAATGAGGGGTATCGAAACAAAGTGATGCTTGAGCTCTTGTACAGCTGTGGATTGCGCGTTAGTGAATTGGTTAACCTACGCCTCAGTGATTTGTTCTTTGAAGAGGGATTTATCCGTGTAATTGGTAAGGGTAGTAAACACCGTTTTGTGCCAATTGACCCGGAAACCATGCAATGGGTCACCTTGTATAAGACCAGCATTCGCAATCATATGCAGGTCAAAAAAGATGATGTAGACATTGTGTTTTTAAATAGGAGAGGCGGACGCTTAACCCGTGCGATGATTTTTACCATCGTAAAACAAGCAGCAAAAGAGGCGAATATTAAAAAAAATGTGAGCCCTCATAGTTTCCGTCACTCTTTTGCGACCTATCTACTTGAAAATGGAGCCGATATTCGCATGATTCAACTGATGTTAGGACATGAATCCATCTTAACAACTGAAATTTATACCCATATCAGTAGAGAAAAATTGAAAAATGTTATGGATACCTATCACCCAAGGAGTAGGGGATAATGTAAACTTTCTTTACTGTATAGCCACAAAAAAAGCGAAAGAGGAATCTTTCGCTTTTTTTGTGGGTGATGTTATCTTATTTAGCTATGTTAATAGCTCTTGTTTCTCTAATAACGGTAATCTTAACTTGACCTGGATAGGTCATTTCAGTTTGAATTTTTTGCGAGATATCGAAAGATAGCGTTGCTGCCATTTCATCCGATACTTTTTCACTCTCAACGATTACGCGCAATTCTCTACCGGCTTGAATCGCGTAAGAATTCTTAACTCCTCCAAATTCATTTGCAATTCCCTCAAGGTCTTTCAGACGTTGGATGTAAGAATCTAGTACTTGTCTTCTTGCTCCTGGTCTTGCTCCTGAAATAGCATCACAAACTTGAATGATTGGCGCAATTAAGGTTGTCATCTCGATTTCATCGTGGTGAGCACCAATGGCATTGCAAACTTCTGGTTTCTCTCCAAATTTCTCTGCCCATTGCATACCTAGGATTGCGTGTGGTAATTCGCTTTCTGTTTCTGGCACTTTACCAATATCGTGTAATAATCCTGCGCGTTTCGCTAATTTCACATTTAGTCCTAACTCTGCAGCCATTAAACCACATAATTTAGCAACTTCACGCGAGTGTTGTAATAAGTTTTGACCGTAAGACGATCTGTATTTCATACGTCCAACGATTTTGATTAATTCAGGGTGCAAACCGTGAATACCCAAATCGATAACAGTTCTCTTTCCAATTTCGATAATTTCCTCTTCGATTTGTTTGGTTGTTTTAGCAACAACTTCTTCAATACGAGCAGGGTGAATACGTCCATCCGTAACTAAGCGGTGAAGCGATAAACGAGCAATCTCACGTCTAACTGGATCAAAACACGATAAAATAATAGCCTCTGGCGTATCATCTACGATAATTTCAACTCCTGTTGCAGCCTCAATTGCACGGATATTGCGACCTTCACGACCAATAATTCTACCTTTTACATCATCTGACTCAATGTTGAATACCGATACACAGTTTTCTACTGCTTCTTCTGTTCCTACGCGTTGAATCGTATTGATAATGATCTTTTTTGCTTCTTGTTGAGCCGTTAACTTCGCTTCTTCAATGGTGTCTTGAATATAAGACATCGCATCTGCTTTTGCTTCTGTTTTTAAACTTTCAATGATTTGGTTCTTTGCCTCTTCTGCAGTTAAACCAGATATAATCTCTAATTGCTCAACCTGTGTACGGTGCAAGCGATCAACTTCTTCTTGTTTCTTCTCTACGTGCTCTAATTTCGCCTCGTAATCTTTGATGATCTTTTCACTCTCTTCCGCGGCTTTCTTCGCTTTTGAAAGTTCATTTGAAATTTGTGATTCTTTGTCTCTCGTTCTCTTTTCAGCTTCTGCCATCTTCTTGTCGCGAGACAAAATTACTTGCTCGTGTTCCGCCTTTAGCTCAATAAACTTCTCCTTTGCTTGAAGAATCTTTTCTTTTTTGATTGACTCTCCTTCCGTTTTTGCGTCGCGTATAAGGGTTTTAGCTTCATTATTAGCGTTTTGTAAAATAGAAGAAGCATGGTTTTTTTCCAGGTATTTTGCAATTGCAAAACCAATGCTTGCACCTACTAAAACTCCTCCAACAATAAATAGTATATCCATATGTGTTTTATAATTATATAAAAAAAGCCCACATCAGTAGAGTTGCATAAACTCTGATTTAAACAAGTTTTGGGTTAGCTTGCTGTTCAAGGATCTGCATAAATGCAGCGTGCTTTAGTAGCAATGATTCACCCATTTTAATTTGTTAGTGTTGAGTTTATCAAAACGGTTTACTAATGTGAGCAGTGTCTTTTTTTAGTTTTTCCTTTAAATAAGAACGTGTTTCTATTTCGAAAGTATACGATCTAATGCCTCGTCTAATCGAACTAGTCGATCAACAGCTTTATTGTAATTCTCAGATTTGTCAATTGTCTTTTGCTCAGTCTGTGAAGCTAATTGTAAGGCACACATCGCCAAAACATCCTGCTTATCTCGTACTGCATAGCTCTCCTCAAACTGCGTGATCATGATGTCAATCTTCTTTGACGCCGAGCGCAAAGCTTCCTCCTGAGCATACGTTACCGTTAAGGGGTATACTCGATCAGCTATCGATATCTTGATTTTTAGTTGTTCATTTTGACTCATTGCTAGCTTTATTTACTGAGTTGAGCGATACAATTGTCAATCTCTCTTATCAATGAATTTATCTTGAGTTTCGTATCTTTTCTTCCTTCGTCACTGCCCAATAGTGAATTGGCTAACTGCAGAGATTCATACTTCTTGTAAATGTCGTCTAATTGCGTCTCATTTTGTAGAATTTCTTGCTGCGCCTCGATCAAATGTTGTTGTAGCCTATTGTTCTCCGCTTCCAACTGATCTAATCTTTGTACAAGTTTCGCAAACTTTACTTCCAAAGCATTAATTATGTCCGTTAGTTCACTCATGTTGCAAAATAAATATTCACTATTCTTTTACAAAGTTACAATTTGTATTTAGATTTTAAAATATTTTCTGCTAAAAGTTCGCGTGAACAGCGAGGAAATTGATTAATAACTAGCTGATGCGTTTATTTACTGTCTTACTATCGTATAATTTACGAAATCAACCCGCTTTTAGTATCGTTTCCCTAATATACCGATATACACGACAGTACGATCGTAAATGTAGCACACCAAATATTCGATCTCGTTTTTTCAAATTGAAAAAACAACACCCAAAAGGATTTGCAAAAGGGTTCTCTAATTTTAGATTATTCTTTATTTTAGCAATAAATTATAAAAAATGAAAAAGAGTTTAACTGGAGTTTTTATTTTCTCTGCTTTTGTTGCTTTTGCACAAGCTCCAACTATAGAATTTGCCAATCCGTTGAATATACCGATCAATGCCTCTGGGAATTTCGGCGAACTCAGGGGAAGTCATTTTCATGCGGGAATCGACATTAAAACACAACAACGCATTGGTTTACCAGTTTATGCACCTGCTGATGGTTATGTCTCACGCATAAAAGTGTCTACATGGGGGTATGGCAAAGCTTTGTATATCGATCATCCCAACGGTATGACAACTGTATATGGTCATCTTAGTGCCTATGAAGGAGCTATTGCTCAACGCGTTTTCGATACACATTACAAACAACGCGTTTTTGAAATAGAACTGTTTCCTAAACGAAATGAAATTCCCGTTAAAAAAGGCGATATCATTGCCTATACAGGAAATACAGGAGGATCTGGTGGACCTCATTTACACTATGAATTCCGCGATACAAAATCACAAGCCATCATCAATCCCCTGAGCTGGGGAATGAAAGAAATGTTGAAGGATACAGAAGCCCCTACGATTAATTCGATCTATGCCTATCCCATTTCAAACGACGCCCTAATCAATAAGTCTAAGAACCCCATAGCATTGACTTATAAGACAATCAACGGTATCCTCACCGCAGATCCAATCACCGCTAGCGGACAAATTAGCTTTGGAATTGATATGTACGATACGGCAAATAACAATAGCAATCGAAACGGTGTGTATAAGTTGGAAACTTTTGTCAATGGCAAACCGAGCTTTAGCTATCAATTTGATACTTTTTCCTTCAGTGAATCGGGCTTCGTCAATGCCCTAGTCGACTACGGACGCAACAAAAAAACCAAAGAAAAAGTACAAAAAATGTTCCTCGAAAAGCCTTATCCCTTATCTGTGCTAAAAGTAGATCAAGGCACAAAAGGAATACTCGAAGTAAAACCAGGAACAAGTTATACCTATAAAATAGTAGCTTCCGATTTTCACGGCAACCAAACAGTTGTTGAAATTCCAATCACCTATGCCGCAGACTCAGCAACGGTGGTAGAAAGTAAAGCAGTAGCACCAGAAAATCAGTATAACCTAGTTTCAACACGTGAATTTTTGGCGGAAAAAGACTTTGCTTCCGTGCGTATTCCCGCTAATGCCTTTTACCAAGACTTCACTTTTGTGTTCGATGTCAACGATAAAAAAGTTACCCTGCATAAAGATGAAGTTGCAGCGTTTAAAAATATGACATTGACCCTCGATGTAAGTAGTTTTGGACTAAGTGATGCAGACCTGAACAAGGCGTATATCGCTCAAGTGGCACCCAATGGAAGTAAATCCTACGTTAAAACACACAAAAAAGGAACTATCTTTACAGCTTATACGAAAAAGTTAGGCGATTATTCGATCGGCGTCGATAATACCCCACCGAAGATCTACCAACCGAGTTTTAAAGAAGGGGATTGGTTGAGCAATGCCAATGAAATTTCCTTTCTTATCCATGATGTGGATACAGGCATTCAAACAATTGAAGGAACGATTAATGGCAAGTGGATTCTTTTGGATTACGATTATAAAACAAAAAAAATAGTACATTTATTCCGTGATGGAATAGTGAGTTCGGGACGCAATGATGTGGTGATTAAAGTTACCGACAACATGGGTAATGCAGCTACCTTTTCTACACATTTTTTTAGAAAGTAAACTATGATACATCGATTGGGAATAACACTGCTTCTCTTGTTCTTTTGCCTAAACACCTACGCGCAAGATAGAGCGATCCTGCAGGGAAAAGTAGTAGTCGAAGGCGAAGGAGAGAAGGTGACAAACATCCTACTAGTACTCAAAAGCGGTGCGATTCACAAGATCAAAGTCAATGCAAAAGGTGAATTTTATGTCGACGTTCCCGCTAGGGAAGCAGTTGACGTGAAAATTATCGGCATTCCTTGTGTTATACCCGAAGCATTTGTTTTACATCCCAATGAGATCCGTACGATTAGCATTCACTGTCAAGAAGGGAAAGCCGTAGTAACTACAGCAGTTGCAGAAGACAAACCCTTGGAAAATAACGTAATGCAAACCGTGGAAATTGTTAATTATACAGGCAGTTTCGATCGGGATCTATCCAGTGTCAATCTTCATGGGGTTGGCGATGTAATCGCAGGAAGTAATCGCTTGGAAACCGTACTAACCACGTTGCCTGGAGTAAACTCAAATAACGAATTGAGCAGTCAGTATTCCGTGAGAGGCGGGAGTTTTGATGAAAACCTAATCTATGTCAATGGTGTAGAAATGTATCGTCCGTTTTTAATACGATCAGGAAAACAAGAGGGGTTGAGCTTTGTCAACCCTGCAATGGTAGAAAATGTGTCGTTCTCTGCTGGAGGATTTAAAGCGCGTTATGGCGATAAGTTATCTTCAGTATTGGAGGTTGATTATCGCAAACCAACCGAAAATAAAGTCCAATTGCAAGCGAGCTTTTTAGGTGCTGGAGCAACAGTAGATTTAGTTTCTAAAGACAAAGCCTTAACGGCTATTATAGGTATGCGTTACCACAATAACCGCCTGTTGATGAATCGAAAAGATGACGACGGCTATTACAAACCCTCTTTTATGGATACACAAACAGTGGTCGACTATACATTAGATGAAAATTGGGGTTTTAGCTTTATCGGAAACATAACGGGAAACCATTATAAATATGAACCCAATCGCGCTACAGTGGCGTTTGGAGGAGTAGGTAATACGGCTACGGTCTCTATTTTATACAATGGAAAAGAAGAAGATAAATACAGTTCGCTATTTGGGGCTTTGGTTTCTACCTATAAAACAGACCGCGATAAGATAGAAGCTGTTTTTTCAGCTTATCACACCCAAGAAAAAGAGTATTACGACATTGAAGCATCCTATTTGGTTGTGGATCAGCAAGAGTACGATTCTGATCCGCTCTTCGGTAAAGATATTGAAAACCCGTTGCCTATCCGAAAAGGCGTTGCTTCTCAATATGCTCATGCGCGAAATAATTATGACGCTTTGTCTATAAGTGCGGAGGTGAAAGGGAGGCACCTGATTGGGGAGGCAAATACATCCCTGCGTTGGGGGGCAAAATTCATTCGAGAAAATATCAAAGACCGCCTATCCGAGTGGGAGTTGATGGATTCATTGGGGTATATCTTACCCAATAAGCATGAGTATGCCTCGCTGCACACCCAGCATACCGTGGATATTAATCGCGTGATGGCTTATGGGGAATGGAATAAAGCGCTGTATAGCCAAGACACGAAGATTACCCTAAATGCAGGAGCGAGAATACACGGATGGAAGATGTCCGCAGGAGGTAAAACCAAACTGGTGGTTAGCCCTAGAGCTCAAATCGCTATAGATCCACAAGGATGGCAAAAACAAATGATGTTTAGCTTGGCTTTTGGATTGTATCAACAACCGCCATCCTATCGCGAATATCGCGGGTTTGATGGAACGTTAAACCCCGATCTCCATGCACAAAAAGCCTGGGTGGCCGTATTAGGTCATCACTATGGATTTACTATGTGGGATAAAAAATTTCGCATGCAAACCGAAGTCTATTACAAAAACCTTCAAGAGGTCAATATTTATACACTAGACAATGTCCGTATGCGCTATGTGGCAAATAATGATGCTAAAGCTTATGTATATGGGGCTGACCTTCGGTTGTATGGGGAGTTTATCGCTGGAACTGAATCCTGGATTAGTGTAGGTGTGATGAAAACAGAAGAAAATTATCAAGACAAAGGGTATATCGCCCGACCAACCGATCAGCGATTGAAGTTTGGTCTGCTCTTTCAAGACTATATGCCTTCGATTCCCAACTTGAGGTTGTACCTCAATGCTGTATACAATACAGGATTACCAGGTGGATCCCCTTCCTATGTTGATCCTTATCTCTATCAAGGAAGATTACGCGATTATAAACGAGCTGATATCGGATTTAACTACGTGTTTAAAGACGAAAAAGTAGGGCAAAATAAACGCTGGCTCCAAGGCGTTGAGCAGCTGCAAATCGGAGTGGAAATCTACAATGTATTCAACGTAGCAAACGCTATTACCAATACGTGGATTCGCGATTTGAATAGCAGTAAAGAAATTGCTATTCCCAATTATATGACAAATAGAACGTTTAATATGAAAATAGCCCTGACGTTTTAATTTTTTAGTCCTGCATTTGTAAAAAACGTATCTTTGAATCATCAATAGTGAAAAGAATGAAAACAAAATTAGGTTTAATAGTAAGTGTTTTTTCCGTTGTGCTGTTTTTCTCTTGCAAAGGACAAGAGGAAAAACCCAAAGTAATTTATAAAGATGAATCGAAAACAGCGGAACAAGAAGTAGTAAAAGAAAAAACAGAAGATATCAGAATTGCTGATTTGCCCCTGGTTGTCGGTCATTCTCCCTACTTGATTCACCCTGTTGGAGAAGTAAGAGTCTATTCTAGTTCAAGCAAATACGGAACAAGTAAAGTGAGTCAGTTCTCCTATACTGTTTCTAACTATGTGCCTTTTGAAATTACAGGCTATTTAGAAAATCTAATGTTTCAACACAAAGATTCGTTGAATATCAGACCACTAACAACAAAGAGAATCCAAATTCAGTCCGTGGTCTATTTGAATACCATAGCCGAAAAACTCAAGAAAAATGTGTTGGTGTACAATGTGTTTGACGCTGATACCAATCGAGACGGCAAAATTGATTCCAATGATATCAAGACACTTTACATCAGTAAAGGTAGTGGGGATGGATTTAAAAAATTAAGTCCCTATTTACAAGAGCTACTAGATTGGACAGTTATTGATGTACAAAGTAGATTGTACTTCAGAACAATCGAAGATATTAATAAAAATGGAGCCTTTGATAAGAATGACAACGTTAATTACTTCTATGTGGACCTAACAGACCCTAGTTGGGAAGTTAAAACCTATGATCCATTAAAAGTTTTGAGCACAGAAAGTAATCAAGAAAGTAATCAAGAAGGAAATCAAGAAGAAAATAAAGAAGCTGAAGAAACAGCAGTGTCTGAATAAAGCTAAAGCTACATAAGAAAAAGCCCTAAAACGCAAATGTGTTTTAGGGCTTTTTGTTGGTTTGTAAAAACTATAGTTTCCACTGAAAGGTTTTCTTTTCTAGAAAAAGAAGCAATTTGGCTTTGTCATCCAAATGAAGATAGTGTCGGATTAGGAAATGTAGTTATAGTTTAGTCGAACGAGAAGTAATCCGAAGTAGTTTGTCTTGCTTCAAAACTCATATCGTTCACCTCGTTTTGATATGCTTTAATTAATCTATGCATTTTGAGAATTTCACGCACTATCTTTTTTTTTATTAGCAGTACATTCGCTTTATTGTGTGTTTTTTCGGTAAATAGATTATTTATTGAAATTGTATTGAATTTAACGTAATGCTGTTGTAGTAGTTTGTTTTTTTGCAATTGATTTGTGTTATATGGATTTATTTGGTTGTTGTTTTGTTGTTTTTATTTTATTCGATAGGTAAAAAGGAGGTGAAAACAGAAAATAGATGTGACTTTTTACAAGGTTTGGAGTCATAAGTATATACAAAATGAGATTATTGTATGTGTTTGTAGTCTCAATAGTAAAGCAAGACTTTTGCGGAATAAAAAAACGAAGAAGACGACGCTTGCTAGAGATAATTAAAACAGTTAATTCAGGAAAAGGTTGTGTTTACTGTCTTAAATGGCTATAAATTTGTATGATAATAGGTGTTGTTACGTGAAAATAATTGCTGATTTTTATTGTTTTTGCTTGTGAAAGTAAGTAAAATAAAAGGTTAAATGCGATTAAGTGTATATTATGTAAATCTCATTTTGTAGTGTTAAATTATATGTTAATCTAAAAAATAAATAATAATTTTGTCACGCTTTAAACGAAAGTAAAAAAAGTAGTAATAGGCGAACATCTATTATCTTAAGTCCCCACTTAATAGAGAATCGTGCTATATAGCTATGCAGTATAGTCACGGCGCAATATGTGAGGGTAGAGGTATTAAATTAATACATCACCACTAACATTATGAAACTAATTAAAACATTTGATGGTTTTTTAAGAGGCCATTTTAACTTCGAGAGTATCGTTAAAAGCGTTTTAGCGCTCTCTGTGATTCAACTGATAGCCATAGGCTTAGGTTTGAATCTTGATTTTAGTCTTTTGACTATTCCTTTATTGTATTTCTTTACCAGAAAAACAGCGCGTAAAGTAGAGCCTTCAGCTGTTGCATTTTTTGCTCATTACAGCCTTGCGGTTCTCGTTATTTTATTGCCAAGCTTGTTTCCTTCTAAATTTATTGGAACTGTTGTTTTTGCATACGTTCTAACGTATTTGATGGTGTTGTACAAAGAAATGAAGTCTATTCCATCTTCTAGCTCCAACCAAAGCGTATTGGGTTTTATAGGCTTTTTCTGTAATTACTTAATCGCCCGTTTAATTGTGCGTGCAATCTTCTTTGTTGTATTGTATATATTTGCAGATTTTGGTGTTGAGTATGTGTTTATTCAAACCGGATTAGTTGTAACAGTATTGCTGTTTTGCTTATTTACCTTGCTGAATTACAATGATAAAACGAACGAAATACTCGTGCAAATTCCTACTCTTGGAGTAAGTAAAATCGAAGGCAATGCGTTGACGCCTCGATATGAAGACAAGGAAAGAGTAATCATTACTTTTTTTGAAACAAGTGATGACTTTTTAGCTAATTCTTTTTCGTTGGAAGATTTAGCGGATGCTGTGAATTTAAATAAACATGAAGTATCTACGGTGATTAATCACCAATTGAATTCTTCTTTTTATCACATGATAGCACAGTACAGAATTTTACATGCAAAAAAATTATTGCAAATCCGCAATAATTTGACAATAGAAGCTATTGTAGAAGAGTGTGGTTTTAGTTCAAAATCAACGTTTAACAAATACTTCAAACTCTTTGTAGGTAAAACGCCATCTGTGTATCGCAATCAAATCGTATAGCGTGCTGGTATGGAGTTTTATTTCAACTTAGTTGTATTAACAGCGGCCATTATTTTAGGCAGTATATCGTTTATTGTAAATAATAAATTGACTGCTTCGACCAAAACACAGCAGTTACTCAATGTGTTCCTCCTGTTTTTTGTTCTGCATTTGGTTATTATTTTGTGTAGTCGATTGTTGTGGGCAGATTTTCGGTTTGTCCATCTTGGATTACCTCTTAATAGCGTATATGCTCCTACGTTTTATTGTTGTCTCGTTTTATTGTCAGATGAGGTGCACAAGAAAACGCAGGAAAGCAAGAGGTATTACTTTGCTTTGCACTTCATTCCTACCTTGGTGCTCTTGGGCTTTTATTTCTTGCTTTTGAATCAAGGGTTAGATTTGAATTCGGTTGAAGTATACCGCTATTTATTAGTGCTTTATTTTGTTGAAGTAATTCAGTATGTAGGATATGCCTTTATGGGCTATTATAAGATTAATAAGCTGGTGTTGAATAACAATATTCGCCTATTGATCTTGCGTGTAATGTGGATTATGATCTTTATGGCGTTGGTTTCATTGGGTATTGTGTTTTACAACAATATCCTCCATTACGACCTTTCCGTTACTTATTTAGCTCTGTTGTGTTTCGCCATAGTTATCTTTAATTACTATATGGTGCGATTGAAATACGTGAAAATGGTGTCTATCTCTGATCCAACAGATAAGGAAAAAATAGCAGAAGATCCACAAGTGCTCCTCAAATACGAGAAATCAAAATTAGCCGATGACGTATTGAGTGCGTATAAAATTAAGGTAGAACAAATTGTTCACGATAATCAATCCTTTTTAAAGGTCAATTTTACCTTGGACGATCTTGAGCAAGAAAGTAAAATTGCCAAACACCATTTGTCGCAATTTTTCTCTACAACATATGGAATGAATTTTAATGCGTATATCAATAAGTTACGCGTCGAACACGCAAAGAAGTTACTAGAGAAAAAAGATTTTGATATCTCAGTTTCCGAATTAGGTGATGAATGCGGATTTAATTCTCGAACCTCATTCTTTCGAGCATTTAAGAAATATGAAGGCGTATCACCTTCGGAATACATAACGAATATCCTTGAAAATAGATAAGAATACGTTGCAGTGTATGGGTAAGTAGAAAAGAAGTAGAAATACTTCTTGCTGCTTACTCATTTTTTTTGTCCTATTCTTTTTTCGTTTTTGTCGTTCTCTCCTCGTATTGCTTATTTCTACGCACTATTTCATTTGCATATAAAAAGAGTTGTTTATATTTGTATAAGCATTGAAGATTTCAATTTGCATAGAAAAATAACGTACAAGCGTAGTAAAGTAAAAAATTAAAATAATGATTATACAACCTAGAACTCGTGGATTTATCTGCTTAACTTCTCATCCTGAAGGATGTGCAGCGCATGTTAAACAACAAATTGCTTATGTTAAATCGAAAGGCAAAATAGCCAATGGGCCGAAAAAAGTACTTGTAATTGGTGCTTCTACAGGTTTCGGATTGGCATCGCGTATTTCTGCAGCTTTTGGTTCGGATGCAGCTACAATTGGAGTATTCTTTGAAAAGGCCGCAACAGAAGGACGTCCTGCGACTGCGGGTTGGTATAATTCAGCGGCATTTGAACAAGAAGCAACAAAAGCGGGTTTATATGCAAAAAGTATCAATGGAGATGCTTTTTCTGATGAAATCAAACAACAAACAATTGCGTTAATTAAACAAGATTTAGGTCAAGTTGATTTAGTGGTATACAGCTTAGCGTCTCCAAGACGTACACATCCTAAAACAGGGGTGGCTTATGCTTCTGTATTAAAACCAATCAATGAGCCTTTCTCTAATAAAACCGTAGATTTCCACACAGGGGTTGTATCTACTATTACAATTGATCCAGTAACCGAGCAAAGTGATATTGATAATACCATCGCTGTAATGGGAGGTGAGGATTGGAAATTCTGGATGGAAGACCTGAAAGCTGCTGGTGTTTTGGCAGAAGGTGTTAAAACAGTTGCGTATTCTTATATCGGACCTGAATTAACTTATCCAATCTACAGAAATGGAACAATCGGAATGGCTAAGAATGACTTAGAAGCTACTGTGCCTACAATTAATAACTTAATTGCTGATTTAAATGGAGTGTCTTATGTATCGGTAAACAAAGCATTAGTGACGCAATCAAGTTCTGCAATTCCCGTAGTGCCATTGTATATTTCCTTGCTGTATAAAGTGATGAAAGAGAAAAATATTCACGAAGGATGTATCGAACAAATGCAACGTTTATTTGCCGATCGCCTTTATGCTGATCAACCTATTACACTAGATAGTGAGGGGAGAATCAGAGTGGATGACTGGGAGATGAGAGAGGATGTTCAAGCAGAAGTAGCTAAATTGTGGGAAGAAATTAATTCAGATAATATCAACCAAATTTCAGATTTAGAAGGTTATAGAAGAGATTTCTTTAACTTATTTGGATTCGAATTCGATACCGTTGATTACAATATTGAAACAAACGAATTAGTTGAAATTCCAAGCATTAAATAGGAAACCATAAAAAAAGTCGATGAAATAAATCATCGACTTTTTTTTATGTACCGCTAACCGTCAACCGCGTTATCCTAAATACTTTTCTTGTAAATCCGAAACAACGGCTTGAATTTGTTCATTGATGTTTTGAATGTACAGGACAAGGTCTTCCTTGGTTTCAAATTTGATGGTTTGATCTTCTAATTGTTCTAAAGCAGGAACGATGTGGTTGATTTGCAACTGTTTGAACATGGGAAGCATTTTATGTGCAATATTGCTAATAGTTTGATAGTCAAAATCATCGGACGCATAGGTAAGATCTAGGCTATTTTCTTGGGTACTATCGACAAAAATTACCACGAATTTTCGCAATGCAGCGCTATCTTCCCCAATAAACTGTTTAATTTGGTTGATGTCGTATAGTTTTGTGGGCTTGTCCATTGAGAGTGTAGGTTCACTCTGAACGGTTAGCTCGAGCTTATGTGTTGGATGTAATAGTTGTGTGATGAGAATTAACAACTCTTGCAATTGAATTGGCTTTTGATGAGCGGATGCGAATCCGGCCTGGGTAAAATCTTCTACCGTAAGATCGCGTTTACCCGATAAGGCAACAACGGGAATTTGCTTGTACTTAGCGTTGTTTTTTAGTACGTTAATCATTTCAAACCCATCCATCTTAGGCATCTGAATATCACTGAGAATAATATTGTATTCCTCTTGCTCTAAAGTGCTCTCAATCTCAGATGAATCATTGAGAACATCCACTTTTTTGAAGATAGGAGTGAGTAATTCTTCCATTAATTGCAATTGGATTTTATCGTCATCTACCACGAGAATGCTGTCTTGCGCTAAAATGGTAAATTGTGCTTTGAATTGCTCAGCTGATATATAAGTGTTCGTTTGTACGTCAGCTTCTTCCAAAGGAAGGGTGATGGTAAAGATGGATCCTTCGCCTAGGATGCTATCGACTTGTATATCACCTCCTAATAACTTAATGAGGCGTTTGGAGATGTTTAATCCCAATCCCGTTCCTCCAAAGCGCTTTTCAATACCCGCATTGGCCTGACTAAATTCTTTAAAAATGTGGTCTATCTGACTTTGTTCTATTCCAATACCTGTATCGATTACCTTGATTTCTAGTTGATTACCTAATCGTATAGCTTCAATGAATACCCCTCCTTGTTGAGTGAATTTCACGGCATTGGTAATCAAATTGGTAACAATTTGTTTTAAGCGATAAGGATCAGAGATAAACGAATGATCTAAGGCTTGATCAACCGTCCATTTCAACTTAATTTTTTTATTCTCAGCATTGGGAACCAAAGGGGCGCAAATACTCTCGATTAATTCCTTTGGATTAAATGCCTTTTCTTGTATGCTGATCTTGTTGTTTTCTAACTTGGAAAAGTCGGTTAAATCGTTGATCAGATTAGCAATATACTGTGTTGAACTTTGAATATTGTTGAGGTATTGTTTTTGCTTGGAGTTTAATTCCGTGGTTTGTAGGAGATTAGAAAAACCAATTAAGCTCCCTAAGGGAGTTTGTAAATCGTGGGTAACCGTGGCGAATAACATTGTTTTACTGCGGAGTAATACCTCTCTTTCTTGGTTTAGTTGTTCTAGTTTTACCCGGTATTCTTGCGTTTGATTGATGTCTTTAATGATAATCCAACCCAAAATTATAATGACAAATAGGGCCGATCCACCAATATAAGCTATATTGGTAGAGGCAGTGCTAATACGCGCTTTGGACTCATTGATGTTTTGATAAGAAAGCGAGAGTAAATTGCGCTCAATACTCTCTAAAATCTTGCGCAATTCATTGGTTATATTCTTGTTCTCTATAATTAATTTCTGTTCTTCTTTTAATAAGTTCGCCTGTTGAAGGTTGACTTTTTGTTGGGCTTGTAAGATAATATTCTCCATCGCGCTAACAATGGAGTCTGTCACATTCGGATAATTAATTGTTTTGGTGATCGTATCGGTGTGATCCCCTTTGAACAAACGCGCCCAAGCGCTTCGCTTTTCCTTTTCTTTGGTCTGAATAACTATAGGTTCAATTTTCTTTTGTATTTCATCTCGGATGTCGTAAATCTTGTCAATCGCCTCACTATAGTTGCGGTCTTCATTGATTTCTTTTCTCGCTTTGATGATGTTGTTGAAACTGACTTTCTTCTTTTTTAATAAATCTTGAACTAAGTCTATCTTTTGATGAATCGCCTTATCCGATGTTGTTAATTTGATTTGTTCAATTTGATTTACTAAGGTATCTAAGTGCGAATAATAGCTTTTGATGTCTCTATTGTTGCCCGTAACAATGGCATTTCTACTGTATATCTCAGATGAATACAAGTTGTTTAGTGTACTACTAACCAAGAAAATCTTATTGTTTTCTTTGACTACTTGCTCTTCGGGTAAGGTGAATTTTTTAGCCTCTTTATAGATGTATAAACCCGAGAAGAATACTGCTCCTAATAGGATAATATACAAGAATATGATTTTTATTTTAATCGATTTGGAGGGTTTCATCCGATAAAAGTGTTTGAATTGATTTACAAATGTACAAAATGTTAGTTCTCCTTGTTGTGTTTTCGGTTTGCTTGTAAAACGAAAATAGAATTGTTAAAATTTATAGTTGTTTTTCATTGATAATTATTCTTTTTTTAGGTTGTGTATTTGTTGTATGTGTAAAAAAAACTTTGTTGTGTTTGGTTATTCAGTATAAAAGGTTAACTTTAGTATAAAATATTAAAAAATGATTTTGTTAAAGAGGTAGATTGCCGATTTGTTCAGGCAATCTTAGTGTTTAATCAATTAAAACTGTACGTTATGGCAAAGAATGATTTATTTAAGAAAGATTGGTTAGATATTGTATTTGCAGGTAGAAATAAGCAATATGGAGCCTACAAATTACGTTTAGAGAGCCCAAGAACAACCCTTTTAGCCTTAGGCAGTGGATTATGTCTATTCGCCTTAGTATTTGTTGCGCCAGCAGCTATTTCTTCTTTTTTTGAAGATGAAAATGAATGGGCTAAAGGTGAAATTATATCTTGTGATTTTGGTTATATAGATGAACCACTTGAACTTGTCGATGTTGTTCTGCCAAAAATAGAGGAAGAAGTAAAACCATTAGTAGATGAATCTTATATAGAAGAAGCTAGTGCGCCAGCTTCTGTTGTAGATGTTGAACGATTTACAAACTTAGAAGTAGCATCGGCAGATGAAATTACAGAAGAAGTGGTCAAGCAAACAGATTTAGGAGATGCTTTGATTGGCAGTGAGTCTATCAAAGGCAATGAGGAAGGAACTATTTTAATAAAGGAAAAAGCGGGACATAAAGTAGACAGTGGAGAAGAACGTGAAGGGGAAGAAGCGGAAAGAGGAAATGAAATCTACCGCATAACCACTGAAAGTGCTGCACCAATGGAGGGATTAGCTGCTTTTAGCAAGAGTTTTATCACTAAGTTTCGCGAAATACATATGCCTGATGCTTCTGGAAAAGTACAAGTGATCTTGTCTTTTGTTGTAGAAAAAGACGGAAGTATTACGGATATTAAAGTATTACGCGACCCAGGGTATGGTGCAGGAAAAGAAGCTGTTCGCGTATTGAAAACCATGCCGAAATGGAAACCTGCTCGTCAGGATAATCGCACAGTTCGATCTCAGTTCACTTTGCCAATTACTATTCAAGTACAATAAAAGTGATAGAGATAAATTGATAGATAGGTTTACTAAAAAATAAAAGCGATCCACGGATCGCTTTTATTGTATATACGAGTAAATTAGTCTCTTGAAATACCTCTTGAAATAACAATTTTTTGTATTTCTGAAGTTCCTTCGTAAATCTGAGTGATTTTAGCATCACGCATCATACGCTCTACATGGTATTCTCTTACATATCCATTTCCACCGTGTATTTGTACAGCTTCTACTGTGGTGTCCATGGCTGTTTTTGATGCAAATAATTTTGCCATAGCTCCCGAAATTGAGATGTCTTGTCCAGCATCTTTTTCTGCTGCTGCTTTTAAGCACAGCATACGTGCAGCAGAAATATTCGTCGCCATATCGGCCAATTTGAATGCAATTGCCTGGTGGTTGATAATCTCTGTTCCAAAAGCTTTGCGTTCTTTAGCGTATTTTAAAGATAATTCATAAGCTCCTTGCGCAATACCTAAGGCTTGAGAAGCAATTCCTATACGACCACCATTTAAGACGTTCATCGCAAAGGCAAATCCAAATCCGTCTTCGCCAATTCTGTTTTCTTTAGGTACTTTCACATCTGTAAAAAGTAACGTATGCGTGTCAGACCCACGAATACCCATTTTTTGTTCTTTTGCTCCAATTTCGAATCCAGGTAACCCTTTCTCTACGATGAAAGCATTAATTCCCTTGTGTTTCTTCTCAGGATTTGTCTGTGCAATAACAATGTAAAAAGAAGCTGTACTACCATTCGTGATCCAGTTTTTAGTTCCGTTCAATAAATAGTAATCCCCCATGTCAACTGCTGTTGTTTTTTGAGAGGTAGCATCAGATCCCGCTTCTGGCTCCGATAAACAAAAAGCACCAATCGCTTCTCCAGAGGCAACTGGCGTTAGGTATTTTTGCTTTTGTTCTTCATTAGCATACTTCTCTAAACCTGCGCAAACCAATGAGTTATTAACAGATAAAACGACTGCTGTAGAAGCGTCAACTTTGGCAATTTCCTCCATCGCTAATACGTATGATACACTGTCTAAGCCACTTCCACCGTATTTTGGATCAACCATCATACCTAAAAAACCAAGCTCTCCTAATTTCTTTATTTGTTCAGCTGGGAAAATTTGGTGTTCATCTCTTTCAATAACCCCTGGTAATAATTCAGTCTGCGCAAAATCACGAGCAGCTTGTTGAATCATTTGTTGTTCTTCTGTTAATTTAAAATCCATCGAGTATTTATTTTATTCTTCGTAATCTTGAAATTTATATGGTCAAATATAGCGGAATATTATCAGATATTCAATTTCTATGCTTAAATTTATACCTATGAAAAATAGTCAATATCGCGTTGTTGGAATCATGTCGGGGACTTCATTAGATGGAGTTGACTTGGTTTATGTTACACTTAATGTAAATGAAAAAGGGTGGTCTTTTGAATTGGAAAAAGGGCAAACAATTTCGTATTCAGCTGCATGGAGAACCAAGCTAAAGACGGCAATTGGATTAAATAAAGAAGCTTTAGATCGATTGGATGAGGAATATACTCTTCTTTTAGCTGATATAATCACTGCATTTATTCAAGAAAATGCATTGGAAACCGTTGATTTTGTCTGTTCACATGGACATACCATTTTGCACCGTCCCGATTTGGGGTATACCTTGCAGATTGGCAATTTACCCCTGCTTGCGGATTTGATCCAGCATAAAGTGATTTGCGATTTTCGCGTACAAGACGTCTTGTTAGGGGGGCAAGGTGCTCCTTTAGTTCCTATTGGTGATCGCTTGCTTTTTGGCGACTATACCGCTTGTTTAAACTTGGGTGGTTTTGCCAATGTTTCATACGAAAACGCGTTGCATTACCGCATTGCATTTGACCTATGTCCAGTCAATGTACTGTTGAATGAACAAGCAAATAAGTTGGGACTCTTGTATGATCCCGAAGGATCAAGAGCACAAGCAGGAACGGTCTGTCAACCCTTATTAGAAGCGTTAAACGCGTTGGAATACTACGCGAAAACCCCACCAAAATCCTTGGGAGTAGAATTTGTTGCCAGCAATATTCAACCTCTTTTGGAATTGCATGTGTTGAGCCCTGAGGATTATTTAGCCACTTTTGTGGAGCATATGGCTATACAGATTGCAAATGGAATTCAATTGCCTAAGCAAGCTAAAATATTAGTTACTGGTGGAGGAGCTTTTAATACTTACCTCATGAGTCGCCTGTCGTTTTACGCTTCATCCTATGAGTTTGTAGTAGCGGATGACTTATTGGTCAACTATAAAGAAGCGCTGATTTTTGCGCTATTGGGAACACTCAAAGTACGCGATGAGGTCAATGCTCTAGCGAGTGTAACAGGCGCCCAATACGATCATAGCTCTGGAGTAATCTACGATATTTTTGATCCTGTTTGGTAAAAAAGTAAAGGCGTCAACACTTGAGCAATTTTTTTCACGCTAATCCATTTGCTTGACACCTTGAAATCGCCCTATATTTGACGTGTTTTAGCCGTGTAGTGCACGCAGTCGTGCGCGAAACGTTAGAATCTCATATGGAAGTAACAATTATAGTAACAACAATACCGGATTTCAATCCTCTTTTGACCTATGACTTATCAAGAAACCGTTTTGTGGATGTTTGAACAATTGCCCATGTACCAACAACAAGGAGCAGTAGCGTATAAAGCAGACTTATCCAATATAGAAAAATTAGCAGCACATTTGAATCACCCAGAAAGGGAAATAAAAACCGTACACATTGCGGGTACAAATGGAAAAGGATCAACCTCCTCGATGTTGGCGTCTATCCTACAACAAGCAGGATATAAGGTAGGGTTGTACACCTCTCCTCACTTAAAAGATTTTCGCGAACGCATTAAGGTAAATGGAGAAGAAATTACAGCTACTTTTGTTGTTGATTTTATTGCAGCTAATCAATCGTTTTTCGAAAGCGAATCACTTAGCTTTTTTGAGATGACCGTAGGGATGGCTTTTGAATACTTCAAAAAAATGCAGGTAGATATTGCTGTGATTGAAGTGGGAATGGGCGGTCGATTGGACGCAACTAATATTATTACTCCTTTAGTATCGGTAATTACGAATATTGGAAAAGATCACGTGGCTTTCTTAGGTGACACTTTGGCGGCTATTGCAGTAGAAAAAGCCGGAATTATTAAAGCGGGTGTCCCTGTTGTAATAGGGGAGTATGTTCAAGAGACGAAACCTGTGTTTCTCGCTAAGGCAAAAGAGATGGGAAGTCCGATTTACTTTGCGCAAGATACGTACGCTTCCAATACGTATACCTCCGATTTAAAGGGGATCTACCAACAAAAGAATATACGCACCGTTCGTCAGACGATTGAATTGTTGCGAAAAGAACTAGCGATTACAACAGAAAATGAGCGAGAAGGGTTGAATCGGGTGGTAGCTAACACCAAATTACAAGGGCGTTGGCAGATTTTACAAGAACATCCCAAGGTAATTGCCGATACAGCACACAACGAGCATGGGCTTTCTATAGTGATGGAGCAGTTGAAAACGGAAAAGTACAACCAATTATACTTTGTTTTTGGAGTGGTGAACGATAAAGATTTGCAAGGAGTGCTTCCTTTTTTGCCTAAAGAAGCAAAATACTTCTTTGCGAAGCCAAATATTTTTCGCGGACTTGATGCTGAGATTTTGGCAGGAAAAGCAAAAGAATTTGGATTAGAGGGAATTGTTTGTGATTCAATACCAGAAGCTTATGCGAAAGCAAAAGCAGAAGCAAAGGCGGAAGACTTGATTTATATAGGGGGGAGTACTTTTGTTGTAGCAGAAATTTTATAAAAAAAAGTTTCAAAAAGCTTGCAAACATAAAATCCCGTCGTATATTTGCACCCGTAATCAACAAACGATTACACGTTCATAAAGAAAGGGCGATTAGCTCAGCTGGTTCAGAGCATCTCGTTTACACCGAGAGGGTCGGGGGTTCGAATCCCTCATCGCCCACCATTCTTACACATATTGAAAATATTCCGAATTTATAGAAATATTAATTAGGGCGATTAGCTCAGCTGGTTCAGAGCATCTCGTTTACACCGAGAGGGTCGGGGGTTCGAATCCCTCATCGCCCACAATATTTTAAATAAAAGTTAATTCGGGCGATTAGCTCAGCTGGTTCAGAGCACCTCGTTTACACCGAGGGGGTCGGGGGTTCGAATCCCTCATCGCCCACAATCTTTTAGATTAACGTCAATTCGGGCGATTAGCTCAGCTGGTTCAGAGCACCTCGTTTACACCGAGGGGGTCGGGGGTTCGAATCCCTCATCGCCCACAATTCATACTAAATTTGGAAATTTTCCGAATGTATATTTTATATTCGGGCGATTAGCTCAGCTGGTTCAGAGCATCTCGTTTACACCGAGAGGGTCGGGGGTTCGAATCCCTCATCGCCCACAAAAAAAGCCTATTCATTGCGAATAGGCTTTTTTTTGCTATTTCTTCTCGTGATTCACCACCTCAATAGAGGGATTAATCGCTACAAATTCACGAACCAAATCCGAATTGCTCTGGGGAGCCACATAGATCTCATCGTATTGGTTATACTTGATTATTATTCCCTTCGTACTTAACGCAGGCTTAGTTCCTGCCCACATGTTCTTTCCCACTTCAAGACGAGTGATCGTTGAAATGGCTATTTTTCCTTTGATAAAGGTAGAACGGTATTGGAAATAACCGTCCTCAATTCGATATACAGTCGAAGCATAAGCCCACACAAAAATCGCTAAAGGCAAGGTACTCAGTAGTAGTTCAATACTGATAACAGATAAAGCACCTTGATGAGTATAGAGAATAAGTAGTGGAAGTAGGCTTGCAAGTAAGGGATAAACAAAAAAACCTTTTTTATTCGCTGGAATATTTTTCATGTAAAACTAAATGTAGTTGTACTCAAATCTAGTGTTTAAAGTCGAAAAATTCAAGTTTTGATTGAAAGTGTAAAAAAAATAGGGAACAAGCCTTTAAGAGGGAAATTTTTCCTTTTAACTATTTTATTCATGGAAAAATAAGAATTATCTTTGCCTATTAAATTTATTAATGATGTTGAATCAGATTTTAACCCCTCAGATTATTAAGGCAGCCCAAGAGCTGTATGGTGTAGCAATTGATAAAGTTGAATATCAAGTTACTAGAAAAGAATTTGAAGGAGATGTTACAGTTGTTATTTTCCCTTTCTTAAAACAGATTAAAGGTAATCCTATCGAGATAGGTACTAAAATTGGTGAGTATTTAGTTGAAAATACAGCTGAAATCGTGCGGTTTAATGTAGTAAAAGGATTTTTAAATTTAGTTGTTTCAGATGCGTATTATTTAGCGTCTTTCACCAAGATGTATAAACAAGCTCATTTTGGATATCAAACGCCACAAGCGGACGACAAAGCCGTATTAGTTGAATATTCCTCACCCAATACCAATAAGCCTTTACACTTAGGGCATGTTCGAAATAATTTACTTGGGTTTTCGGTTGCTGAGATTTTAAAAGCAGCAGGGAAAAAGGTGTATAAAACTCAAATTATTAATGATAGAGGAATCCATATATGTAAGTCGATGTTGGCTTGGCAAAAGTTTGGCCAAGGAGAAACACCTGAATCTACAGGATTAAAAGGCGATAAATTAGTCGGAAATTACTACGTAAAATTCGATATTGAATATAAAGAGCAAATCAAAGCGTTGATGGCTACTGGTATGACAGAAGATCAAGCCAAAGCAGAGGCGCCGATTATCAAAGAAGCCAAACAAATGTTGTTGGATTGGGAGGCTGGGAAACCAGAAGTAATTGAGTTATGGAAAAAGATGAACCAATGGGTTTACGATGGGTTTGCTGTTTCTTATGCTAATTTGGGAATTGATTTTAATAAAAACTATTACGAAAGTGATACGTATCTATTAGGAAAAGACGTTGTAGAAGACGGATTAGCACGTGGTGTATTCTTCAAAAAAGAAGATAACTCTGTATGGATTGACCTAACAGACGAAGGATTAGATGAAAAATTGGTACTTCGTGGTGATGGCACATCGGTTTATATGACGCAAGATATCGGAACGGCTATTCAACGTGTTAAAGATTTTCCTGATATCGGTGGGATGGTTTATACTGTGGGGAATGAACAAGATTACCACTTTAAAGTACTATTCTTAATCTTAAAGCGCTTAGGTTTTGACTGGGCCGATAGTTTATTCCATTTGTCGTATGGCATGGTAGATTTACCATCAGGAAAGATGAAGAGTAGAGAAGGAACTGTGGTTGACGCAGATGAATTGATGGAAGAGATGACTAGTACAGCCCGTACTATTGCTGAAGATTTAGGAAAACTAGAAGGTTACTCAGAAGAAGAAAAAGCGACGCTGTATAAAACAATTGGTTTAGGAGCGCTCAAATACTATATTTTAAAAGTTGATCCTAAAAAACGCATTCTGTTTAACCCAGAAGAATCGGTTGATTTTGCTGGAAATACAGGACCGTTTATCCAATATACTTATGCGCGTATTCAATCTATTTTGCGTAGAGCTGATTTTGATATTACTACTGTTGCCCCTTCGATCGCTTTAGATCCAAAGGAAAAAGAAATTATCAAATTGTTGGAAGAGTTTCCAGAAGTAATTCAAAATGCAGCAAAATCACATAGCCCCGCACTTGTGGCAAACTATGTGTATGACGTGGTGAAAGAATACAACTCTTTCTACCAATCGGTTTCTATTCTTGGAGAAGAAGATACAACGTTGAAAACGTTTAGAGTACAATTGTCTCAAAAAGTTGGTTTGGTGATCCAAGACGCTTTCTCATTGTTGGGAATTGCGGTGCCAAATCGTATGTAATTTAGTTCTTTGTGAAAATAGTAAAATCATACATGATACAGTCATTAGCCATTATTATATTGGCTAGTGGCTTTTTTTTATTCTTTAAGGCAAATTTGCCACAAAAGATTTTTTCTGAAGCAAAGCCCAAAACAAGTAATGTAGTGATAGATAGCTTGTTATTAGAGGCTATAGCAAATGAAAAAGAAGCGGATGTCATAGAAAAAACCCCACCTAAAGACGCGGGTGAAGAAAGTGTAGAAGAAGATGCAGGAGAAACAACAAAAGAAGGAGAGGTGATGATCATCAATGAGGAGGAGTTGTTTTCGAACGAAAATGAGGCCAGCTTTAAAGGTATGGTTTTCTTAGATTATTTCTTCGGACGTTTGTATCAATTAGAAACCCAAAATGATGGACGAGTGCGTATTGCGTATTATGGCGATTCCATGACGGATGGGGATATGATTGTACAAGACCTGCGCAAAAATTACCAAGATAAGTACGGTGGGTCAGGAGTGGGTTTTGTACAAATTACATCCGAATCTGCTCAATCACGCGGATCTGTTGTACATAAATATTCTTCCAATTGGAAAGTACAATCCTATTTGAATGTAAAAAAACCACGCAGTCCTTTCGGTATTGGCGGACAAGTGTTCTTTGTCAAAGATACAGTAAAACCCACATGGGTGAGTTATCAAGCAGGTAGTATCCGCAATATGACTACGCTAAATAACCCTACTTTGTATTATGGTCGATCGACTAATACAAGAGGGACAGTGGAAATGGTCATGCAGAAAGATACCATTCGCAAATCTCTACAAGGGGCAAAAGCGCTGAATAAAGTAAAATTAGTCAATGGCTCCCTGAAGCAATTGAAATTGCAGTTTGTACACGCAGACTCAATTCCACTGTATGGAGTAGATGTGAGTAGTGCAATAGGGGTTCAGGTCGATAATTTTTCGAGTCGAGGAAATTCAGGATTGCCTTTGTCTTTATTCAATGTTAACGTGATGCAGCAGTTCCAAAAAGAACTTGATTACAGCTTGATCATTTTACATTACGGTACAAATGTGCTAAATTATGGGTCATACAACTACAGTTGGTATACCAAACAGATGAATAAAGTCGTTAGTCATTTAAGGCAGTGTTTTCCAAAAGCATCTATTTTAGTAATCTCAACTGCAGATAAATCGACTAAATACAATTTAACCATGCAAACAGATTCTGCAGTGACGCCATTGATGCGCGCACAACGCAAATACGCGATGGAATCCAAAACAGGATTCTTCAATTTGTATGAAGCCATGGGCGGAAAAGGATCGATGGTGAAATGGGTAGAGGAATCACCTACAAAGGCCAATAAAGATTATACCCACTTTAACTTCAGAGGTGCTCAAGCTGTGTCTTCTCTTATTTTCAAACAATTAGAAGAAGGTTATGCTGCCTATAAAGCAGAAAAAGGAAAAGAATTGACGGGTCAAAAAAACAAAAATAAAGAAGATTCCGTCCAAACAACAAAAGTTCAAAACGAAATATTTACAGTATCCAATGATTAGATGGAATAGCATTGTCGCTCCTTTACTGTTTTTGTGTAGCTTAGGAGTTTTTGCTCAAAAAACGAAAGATGATCAAGCATTGAACGAGGTATTGACTCCTAATGATTCAGTCAATACCCCCTATAAGAATGTGATTTATTATCCTGAACAATTGAAACACTTTTTTCATAGCTTAAAAGAATTGAGCGAAGGGAAAAGAAAAAAAGTGAATATTGTTCACATTGGAGATTCTCATATTCAAGCCGATTTCTTTAGTGGACGCGTGAGAAATTTGATCCAAGAACAATTTGGTAATGGAGGATTGGGATTTACATTTCCCTATCAATTAGCACGTACCAATAGCAATAATTTTGTGCGCTATTCCAGCAATTCCTCATGGGAAAATAGACGAAATATTTTTCCTGTTAATGGAGCTAAAGTTGGTTTGAGTGGGATTGCTTTAACCTCTTCAGCAAAGGACGCAGTTATCAAAGTAGATTTACGCGATAGCAAATATGCCTTTACGAAAGTGAAGCTATTTACACCTTCCGATGATTTGGTGTATAGCATTGGTACTGCAGACAAAGAACTCAACTTTACTAGTACGGTAACCAAAAGTAATTCACACAAAATTAAGGCAGGGGAATCCCTGTCTAGTATTGCTCAGAAATACAATACAACCGTAACAAGATTAAAACATTTAAATAAGTTAAAATCGGCCAATATTCAGGCTGGAAAAACCATACTTGTACCTGGAAAAAAAGTAGAACATACCGCAATTGCTGCTTCTTCTTTCCAACCGGTGAAATACGAGAAAGCAAAAAATTTCTATGCGTTTGATTTTCCGGATGCAACAGAACAGTTTTATTTATATGCCGCTACCCAAGCTGATCAATACGACCTCAATGGGTTGGTCCTAGAGAACGATCAAGCGGGTATTGTATATCACACCATTGGCGTAAATGGAGCACGCTATTCTGATTACAACAAGTATCCGTTGTTTTTTAGCCAACTCGAAGGCTTAGAAGCCGATTTAATTATTATCTCCTTAGGAACAAACGAGGCCTTTGATCGAATGAATGAAGAAAGCTTTAAAGTGGAAATGAATCGCTTTCTAAAAGAAGTAAAGGAGCGAAATCCACAAGTTTCCATTTTAATCACTTCACCACCGCCAAGCTATTTCTCCAAAGGAGTTCCCAACACTGTTGCTACGGCATTAACCAACGAAATTATCATCAATGGGATTGATCAACAATATGCAATTTGGGATATGTACTACAATTTAGGAGGAACTTTAGGCTTGCCTTATCTCGTTGATGAGCAAATGTTATCCAAAGATCTAGTACATTATACAATTAAAGGATATGAATACACAGGAACTTTGTTTTATGAAGGTTTAATGGAAGTGTATCAAAATTATTATACAACAGAAACGGCCCAGACAAATGAGTCTATTTAATATAGAAATGCCCCCTGTAACCTGGGATGACGTGATCCATTGGTTTACATTTAACCCTAAAGAACCCTTGTTGTTTAACTCGGGACTTTTTTTAGGGATGTTTATTGTTTTTTATTTGATTTATATTGGTTTACGCAAAACATTCCATGCGCGTTTGTTGTATGTGGTCTTGTTTTCCCTATTTTTCTACTATAAATCTAGTGGGTTATACCTTTTTATCTTAATCGGCTCCTCTTTAATGGATTATACTTTTGCTAATACGATTAACAAAAGTGCCAATGAGACTAAAAAACGGATGCTCTTGACACTCAGTGTCGTCTTGAACCTAGGCTTATTGGGATACTTTAAATACACCAATTTCTTTTTGGATGGATTTAATTTCCTCGCCAATTCTACATGGCACTTAGACGACTTGATTTTGCCTGTCGGAATTTCGTTTTATACCTTTCAATCGATCAGCTATATCATAGAAATTTACCGAAAGGAAATTGAACCAACTAAGAACTTCTTGGATTATTTGTTCTTTATTTCTTTCTTCCCCCAACTTGTTGCCGGACCGATTGTTCGGGCAAAAGACTTTATTCCACAGATTTATTCCAATCTGATTGTCACTCGTGATCAGGTGAATGAAGGAATGTTGCTCATCATCGGCGGGGTGTTGAAAAAGGCCGTTATTTCTGACTATATCTCGATTAACTTTGTGGATCGCGTTTTTGATGCCCCCAATAGCTATTCGGCTTTTGAAAATTTAATGGCTTCTTATGGCTATGCAATACAAATTTATTGTGACTTCTCTGGTTATTCGGATATGGCTATCGGTATTGCTTTACTCTTGGGCTATCGATTGCCTATGAACTTTAATGTGCCCTATCAATCTACGTCAATTACTGAATTCTGGAGAAGATGGCACATCTCCTTGTCTACGTGGTTAAAAGACTTTTTGTATATCTCTGTAGGAGGAAATCGAAAAGGAACATTTGGCGGTTATTTTTTCCCCGCTTTATTTTTTATTGGCATCATAGGATGGGGAATCTACAGCTATAACAACAGTATCTATCCCTTAATCATTGGAATACTAGCTTTAGTTGTCTTTATGTTGACTATTGCCTTGTCAAAAACCAAAGGAAAGAGTTTGTTTACTAATTTTAACTTACTGACAACGATGTTGTTGGGTGGGTTGTGGCATGGAGCTAGTTTGCGTTTTATCGTTTGGGGAGCGCTACACGGCATCGCCTTGGCAGTCCACAAATTAGTTATGGAGCTGTTTCCGCGCAAAAAAGATAAACCCGCTTCATTTGTTTGGCGTATTGTCTCTATTCTATTAACTTTTCACTTTGTGACGTTTTGTTGGATCTTCTTCCGCGCTAGTTCATTCGAAACGGCCTTGGATATGATGTCCAATATTAGCGAATTAGAGTTTGATTGGGCGGCTTGGTTAACGATTATCGAAGGATATAAAAACGTATTCTTATTGATTGCGATTGGATTTGTTTGGCATTTCATTCCTAAGCGATGGATGGCTATTCCACACCAATGGTTCAACGTGGCACCAATATTTGTGAAGTCAGTGATATTGGGGTTTGTATTCTGGGTAGTCTATGCAACAGCCACCGCAGGACCTCAACCTTTTATCTACTTCCAATTCTAAAATACTTATATATTATACAAAAAAGCCTCGCGTTTCGCGAGGCTTTTGTTATTTTCGAATATCTGCACTGTGTTTTGGCGATAAATTAGGTTCAGCAAATGTGATGCTTTGTTCCTCTTCTAGTGCCGCTAAAATCGCATATACGTTTTTGTAATCCGTTTGAGCTGGAACATTAATCACAAAGTAGTAATCATCAACCAATTCAATTTCGGTTTGTGCGTATAAAATTTCATTGTACAAATCCTCACGCTTGTATTTTTCCTTTAAAACTATTACTTGAACCGTGCTATTGCCAGAGGCCTTTTCGATATGTACGAGTTGATAGCGCTTTTGTTGTTCGTCATACACCGCATGTACAATATCCTCACAAGACAACTCAGGCCCATAGAATGGTATATTGTCAATTTGAAATAATTGTTTGTCTTCATCGACCAAAATTCCCCATAAAATTTCTTCTGTTTCTTTTTCTAATACTTCACTGTGATATTGTATCGCGATTTGTTCGTATTGTTCTTTCATGCTCTTTCGGTTTTAATTAGGGAAATAATGTTATTCAAATGGACTACAAAGATAGGTGGTATAAACGTAATTTTTAAGGAATCACACCTATTTGTTAGAATATTCCGTGGTTTTTTCAGCTAATACACACTAAAAAAAAGAGTATCTTAGGGGCTCTAATGACCAAAAAATACCTTATTTATTATGTTGATGAAATCATATTTTTATGTTGTTGTTTTATTTTTGATTTCTACTTTATCCCTTTCTGCTCAAAATCAATTAGAAGAATTACTCAAAGAAGGCTTGGCTTTCCAACAAGAAGGAAAGTACGACCAGGCTATAGGGCGTTATAAGAAAATGTTGGATTTGGATCCGCATTCGAGTTCAGGACATTACGAGATTGCAAAAAGTTATATGTATCAAGGGAATTATGATTTGGCAATTGAACACAGTCAGCGAACAATAGATTTAGGAGGGCGGTTGGTAATTCCTGCTGTGGTTGTAAAAGCTTCTTCCTTGAGCAACCTCAATCAGGTGGAGGAGGCTATTGCCTTGTTGGAGGATGCCGTAGAAAATAGAAATGCCGATGCGATGGTTTATTATAATTTGGCCATAGCTTACAAGAAAGTAAAAAAAATAGAAGAAGCAGAACAAGCTTTACATTCTGGTATATACGAAAACCCAATGCATGCCAGTTCCCATTTTATGTTAGCGTTGATGCAAGCAGAAAAGGGGAAGCGAACCGAAGCAATGTTGGCGGGTTATTTCTTTTTGTTATTAGAAACTAATACGGCTCGCACAATAAAGATGGAACAATTGATTAAGAGTCTTTATACAGCAGGCGTAGCAGAAGGAGAATCGGCGAAAAAGAAAAAAAACGTCAATCTAACCTTGACACGTCAAGCGATGGCGTCCAAATTTTCAACGGTAGAAATGGCACTAAGTCTTTCAGCAGCTACTGCTATTTCTGAGACAAATACAACTAAAGGCGATGCGTTCTACGCCAATACAACGCGTTTTTTAGAGTTAATTAGCGAGGTAAAAAGACCAGCGGAGCAAGTGGAACATGATTTGGAATGGAATTTTTATGTGCCTTTTTTCAGTGAGCTATACCAAAAGAAGCACAGCGATGTCTTTTGTAATTACATCAGTCAGATGAAACCCGGCGGCAACCGCAGGTGGATTGATCGCCATATCGACCAAGTACGCATTTTTGAGCAATGGGTAGTGGATAAATCCCGGGAGTTAATCGGAATCGAAATAGAATAACAAAAGCGAGTAGAACACTACTCGCTTTTATTACTTTGTTGGTTATTGCCAACCACCGCCAAGTGCTTTGTATAATTGTACCCCATATTGGAGCTTGTTAAGCTTTAATTTATTGAGATTTAGTTCGTTGTCTAACATGTTTTTTTGTGCGTTGATTACCTCAATATAGGTTGCATATCCACTGTTAAACAATAAATTAGATTGCTTCACTCCTAATCGAGAAGTGGTTACTTGTTCATCTGCAATCTCAATTTGCTCTTCTGTTGTTTTTAAATTGACTAAAGCATCGGTAACTTCCGTTACTGCGGTATACACCGTTTTTTGAAAGTCAATCTCACTTTTTGTACGCTCTATTTTTGCCACCTCAAAGGCCGTTTTTAGCTTGCGTTTATTGAAAATTGGATTAGTTACTTTTCCGATCAAACTTCCAAAGAGCGATCCAGGTATATTGAACCAATTTTCGCCAAGCATGCTGTTTAGACCTCCTTCTAAGTTAATGGTTAGCGCAGGATATCGCGCTGTTTGTGCCACGCCCACGGCAGCATTTTTCGCTTTTAGTTCTAACTCCGCAACTTGTACATCGGGACGATACTGCAACAAAGCCAAAGGAAGTCCTGTACTACCAAGTTCTTCTTGTTTGACGTCTGTTAGGGTTATCTCGCGCTGTATACTCGTTGGTAGCTGACCTGTTAGCAGGGATAAGGCGTTTTCTTGAATGGCAATTTGCTGTTTTAACGAAGGAATTAACGCCTTTGCCACCAACATTTGGTTTTTTGTTTGTGTGATGGCTAAGGAAGTTATTTGTCCCGCATCGCGTTGCAATTCCACTATTTTTAACGTGTTTTTCGTTAGTTCATAGTTGGTTTGAGCTACTTCCATCTGTGCATCAAGCAGCAATAGGGTGTAATATCCTTGCGCAATTTGCGCAATCAGCTCTGTTTGAATGGCTTTACGCGCTTCTTCAGTTTGGAGAAAACGAGCCAATTGTTCTGCTGTTTGACTCTTGATCTTTCCCCAAATGTCTATTTCCCAACTCAAGGCCAATCCAGAGGTATATTGAGCTGAATTGACATACATATTTGTAGGTGGTTCTTCTCCTTTATTTTTGTAATAATTTGAAGAGGGCGTTCCATAATAGTTCTCCGAACGATACTGATATGCCACACTACCTGCTTCAAGGTCTAAAGAAGGTAACCATTCTAGCTTGGCTTGTTTTGTTTTTTGAGCGGCGATTTCCAAGTTTTTAAGCGCATTTTGCATGTCAAAGTTGTGAGACAATCCCTTGTCGATCAAATTTGTTAGCTGCTCGTCTTGAAAGAAATCGCGCCATTTGATAGCTGATATTGTTAGGGAGTCTCCTTGCGCTAGGCTATCCTTTTGGCCTCTGTATTGTTCAGGAAGCTCAAAAGTAGGCGTTCTGTATTTCGATTGAGGTGCACAAGCTTGAAATAAAGTCAAACCAGCACCCAGTATAACAACGAGGGCGAAATGCGATGTATTGCTTTTATTTATCATGCTTTTGTTTTTAATCGTTAGTAAATTTTGCTTTTAATCGTTCATCAATATTTTGGAAGATGACAAATAAAACAGGAATGATAAAAATACCTGCAGCTACTCCAAATAGCATTCCTCCAGCCGCACTAAAACTAATGGAGTGATTTCCTTGTGCAGACGGTCCAACGGTAAACATCAAGGGAATTAATCCTGCGACGAAAGCAAAGGAAGTCATCAAAATTGGACGTAGTCTCATTTTTGCTCCTTCTATAGCTGAATCTACTACAGATAGCCCCTTTTTACGCTGTTGAAGCGCAAATTCAATAATTAGAATGGCGTTCTTCGCCAACAATCCAATTAACATAACCAAACCTACTTGCACGTAGATATTGTTTTGTAAGCCTGCTAAATTGACAAATAAAGCTACACCTAAGATTCCTGTCGGTACAGTCAATAAGATAGCAATAGGCAAGAAATAGCTTTCATATTGCGCTGCCAAGAGAAAGTAAACGAAGATAATACTCAAGGCAAAGATGAAAATCGCTTGATTACCCGAGTCTTTTTCCTCCAAAGACATACCCGTGAACTCATACGAATAGTTTCCAGGCATTTTGCTTGCTACTTCTTCGATTGCTTTCATCGCATCTCCAGTACTATACCCCTGACTTGGGTTTACTTTTACTGTGATAGCATTGTACAAGTTATATCTACTCACCGTTTGTGGACCCAATACTTTTTTCAGTTTGACTAAGGTATTGGCTGGTAACATTTCGCCATCCTTGTTTTTAACGTAGATGGAATTAAACGATTGAGGGTTTTCTCTATATTCAATATCCGCTTGCATATACACGCGATACGTACGTCCAAAACGGTTGAAATCGCCTGCTTTTACCCTACCGTAATAGTTTTTAATGGTGGTCATTAAATCCTTCACACTCACGCCTAACGACTTCGCTTTAATATAGTCGATTTCCAACAAATACTGGGGGAAGTTCGCTTTGAACGAAGTAAAAGCAGTACCGATTTCTTCACGCTCATTGAGTGTTTTAATTACATCATCTGCCGCTTGGCTAAATGAAGTAAAGTCCCCACCTAAGCGATCTTGCAAAACAAATTCAATTCCACCAAAGTCCCCAAACCCTTGAATAGTTGGTCGTGGGAAAACGTTGAAGGATGCTTCGTTAATCACCGATAAATCTTTTTGAACTTCTTCGATGATTTGATCTATATTTTTTACTTTTCCTCTTTTCTTGTACGGTTTCAAATTGATGTATCCTACAGCAAAAGAGGGACTAGCATTTCCGTCAATTGTGTTGTATCCCGAGATGGCTGTCATCCCCTCAATATCCGTTCGCTGTTTCAAGATGCTATCGGCTTTGGCCAAAACGACTTTCGTTCGAGCTAAAGAAGCACCAGGAGGCATAGCTAGAGAATAGGTGATGAAACTATCATCCTCTCTTGGAATAAAAGACGAAGGCGTTTTATACAAAAAGAATACACCTAATCCGATGATGAGAGCTAAACCTGAAATTGCTACTTTTTTGTTGCGAATTAATTTGCCGATGGTCGCTACGTATTTATTGGTAAACGAGTCAAAAGCGGTATTAAATGCAAAGAAAAAACGCGCAGATACTCTCTTAATAGGATTTTTTTCCTTCTGTTTTGCCAGTTCTTCGGGCTCGGGTTGCTTCAAAAACAAGGCACAAAGCGCAGGGCTCAAAGTCAAGGCATTCACGGCTGAAATTAGAATGGCAAAGGCTAGGGTATAGGCAAATTGCTTGTAAAAAATTCCAGCAGGACCTTGCATAAAACCTACAGGTAAGAATACGGCAGACATCACCAAGGTAATGGAGATAATCGCACGTGTAATCTCACTCATCGTTTCAAGTGTTGCCTCTTTTGCTTTGAGACCCGTTTGATGCATTTTCTCGTGAATCGCCTCCACGACGACAATCGCATCATCCACCACAATTCCGATGGCGAGTACGAGAGCGAACATGGTCAATACATTAATGGAGAAGCCCATTAAATAGATAAAGAATAAGGTTCCAATTAACGAAATAGGAATGGCAATCGCGGGAATAATCGTCGATCTAAAATCTTGTAAGAATAAATATACGATAATGAATACCAAGAAAAAGGCTTCGAAAAGTGTGGTTTTCACTTGGTTAATCGACTCGTCTATTTGATCTTTTACAGAATAGCTAATTTCATAGTGGATCCCTTTGGGAAAAGTAGTTGAAATGCGCTCCAATACTTTTCGCACAGCGATATCAATTTCTCTAGCGTTAGAGCCTGAGGTTTGGGTAATATTCATCGTCAAACCTGGAAAACCATTAACGCTGTTGTCACTTCCTACGTTGGATGCTCCAAATTCAACACGAGCAACATCTTTTAACAAGAGTACTGATCCGTCGACATTGGTTTTAATTACAATATTTTCATATTCTTCAGGCTGACTGAATCTTCCTTTGTGTTTTAGTGCAGTTTCAAATGCTTCTTCCGAAGTTTCACCAAAGTTACCTGGTGCAATTTCAAAGTTTTGATCCTTAATCGCTGCAATTACATCTTGAGGAGTTAAGCCGTATAGCGCTAATTTCTCTGGATTTAACCATGTACGCATGGAGTAATCACGAGCCCCCACACGTCCAACAGCTGCAACACCAGGAACGCGTAAGAGTTCTCTATTAATGTTGATTTGTGTAAAAGCTTGGAGGAAGGTTTCGTCGTATATTTCTTCAGGGTGATCGCTGTAAAAGTTGATGGTCATAATATTACCACTCTGACGAGGAGTAACAGAAATACCGTTTTCATTTACTTCAGAAGGCAAATCACTAGCGGCTTTACTCACGCGATTTTGTACGTTTACAGCCGCTTGATCGGGATCTGTTCCCGCTTTAAAGAATACGTTGATCGTTCCCGATCCACTATTACTCGCTTTGGAGCTAATGTAGGTCATATTATCAACCCCATTAATGGCTTCTTCGATTGGAAGTAAGACACTTTGTGCTACGGTTTCAGCATTGGCTCCAGGATAAGAGGTCGATACACTTACACTAGGAGGAGCAATTTCAGGAAATCGAGTAATAGGCAACAACGTTAGTCCTACTAGCCCAAGTAAAACGAACATGATCGAAATTACGGTAGCTAGTATGGGACGATTTATAATAGTCTTTAGCATATTTTTTGAATTTAGTAAAGGTGAAAATAAAGAAGCAGTGGCGATGGATTAGTTCATCGCTTTTACATACATGCCTTCTGTTAATTTGTCAAATCCAGTTTTGATTACGCGATCTCCGATCTGCAATCCCTCGGATACAATATAATTTGTTCCAGATACTCCGTCTAATTGGATCGACTGTAGCTTCACTTTATCTTCTGCGTCTAAAATATAAACGAAGGTTTTATCTTGGATAGCCGTTGTAACTTCTTGCGGAATTAGAATGACGTGCGCTTTGGTCTCTTGAAGTTTAACAGTACCTGTATTTCCGGAACGCATAACATCTTGCGAGTTTGGAAAAGAAGCACGCAAAGAAATAGAACCTGTGTTTCTGTTTACTTGTCCGTTTACCATATCAACTTTTCCTTTTTCGCTATACTCATGCCCATCGGCTAAGATTAAAGTTACTTCCGGAAGAATTTGTCCCGAAGAAGTGATACGAGTACTATCTGATTTTTTTGTGCCTTTTGTAAAGTAGAGGAAATCAGATTCACTCATACCAAAGTAAACATATACTTCACTTACGTCTGTTAAAACGGTAAGCGGTTCTTTGTCGCCTTTGCTCACTAAGTTACCGATGCGCTTTGGCATACGACCAATGTATCCACTAACAGGCGCTTTGATCGTGGTGTAATCTATATTAATTTGAGCACTAGCCACTGCAGCTGTCGCTTTCGCCAGGGATGCTCTAGCAATCTCGTAGTTTGACTTTGCCGTTTCCAATTGTACTTCTGCAATAACCTCATTGTCAATCAACGGTTTTAAACGGTCAATCTCTAACTGTGCATTTTTTAACTTTGCTTTTTCTACATTTTCAGTCGCGATCATATTGTTTAAAATCTCCTGATACGGTTGGGGATTAATTTGGAATAGCGGTTGCCCTTCTTGTACATAAGCTCCCTCATCCACAAAAATTTTGTCTAGAGTTCCTTCTACTTGTGGGCGAATTTCTACATTGATCTTTCCCTCAATATTTCCAATATAATCTTTAATCGTAATAGCAGTTGTGGTATCAACTTGGATGATAGGTAATGCAATTGCATTTTCTCTCGGATCTAGTGTTTTAGAATTGCCAATGTTGCAACTGTTAATAGCAACAAGCGTTCCAATCATAAGCAAGGCTGCAAAACCAATAAAAAACACTTTTCGATTTGTTATCATTTTCATACTATTTATTATTTGTTGTAGGTGATGAATTATTTCTTCTGTGATAGTACTTATTCAACTAGAGTGCCAAAATAGTTACATTTTGTAACTTAAATTGGGATATTTTATCTAAGTTGTTGATATTTAGATTGTTGTAATTTTTAAATTGTTTATAAATATTAGTTTATCCCCAGTAATTTTTTTTAAAAACCGTTGAAAGTTGGGGATGTGTTCTACAACTCTACATATTGTCCTATTCAATTTAGGAATAATTTTTGATTAAGTTGGTGAATAGTAAGCATAAAATTAACAATATACAAGTAGATGCAGAAGCTTTATACCCGAAAATGAGGCTGAAGATACCGCATATAGGCTCAATCGCAGATGAGGTAAGGAAGGATGAGGTTTGTATCTGCTTCTTTTGTATATTCAAATTATTGTGGCTATCTTTATACATCTAACCTTAACAAGAAGGGTTTCTAAGGATGGATAATTCGCAATAGGCGAAGGGATGACCCTAAAACTCTTGCGGAACTGAGAATAAAAGCATGATATATAGGAGTCATTTTGCAATGCGGTACTGTTGGGTATTTTGTTTAATGGCGATGTCTTATGTCTTTTATTATAACCTTGAATACTCCTTGTAAGTAGTGTAGGTTGTCGATTAACGACTGCATGTTTATGTGTGAACAAGCTGTATCTTGCCAATAGAAAAAAGGCAAATAAAAATTAAGTATATTATATTGTAGTGTTATAAAAAAGTTCAGTGTCTTCGGGTATTGAACTTTTTTTATTTTTTCCCAAATGGTGTTGGCAAATAAAAGATGAAATAGAAAAGGTTTCTAGGCAATTTCGTTCAAAATGCACCTTATTTTGGTAATAAAAGAAGATGAGGAATACATTTTGTACCGTTAAGAGATGAAACTGTAAACCAAAATAGGAGGGATGTTGACAAAAATATATGGAAGTGCTGTTTTTGGAATTGACGCAACGACAATTACAACAGAGGTAAATGTAGATCACGGGGTTGGATATTATTTGGTTGGATTAGCCGATAATGCCATCAAAGAGAGTTCCTATCGAATTGCCGCCGCTTTATCCAATGTAGGGTATCGGTTACCTGGAAAGCGAATCACCATCAATTTGGCGCCTGCCAATATGCGAAAAGAAGGCTCTGCTTACGATTTGCCAATTGCTATGGGAATTTTAATAGCATCAGATCAGATTAAAATGCACCTCAATGAAGCAGATTATATTGTCATGGGAGAATTGTCGTTGGATGGAGCGTTGCAGAGTATCAATGGAGCATTGCCAATTGCAATTAAGGCAAAAGAAGAGGGGTTTAAGGGGATAATTCTTCCCAAGGAAAATCAGAAAGAAGCAGCGGTTGTCGATGGATTAGCCGTTTATGGTGTAGATAGCATTGAAGAAGTTATTGCATTCTTTGAAGGCAAGACGGTATTAGAACCCTATCAGTTGGATTTTGAGGGTGATGTCGTCGATCAAGAAGATCACTTAGATCGAGATTTTAAAGATGTCAAAGGACAAGAAAGCATCAAACGCGCGATGGAGATTGCTGCTTCGGGTGGGCATAACATTATTCTAATTGGACCGCCGGGTTCTGGTAAGACCATGCTGGCCAAACGATTGGCGAGTATATTGCCTCCGATGACTTTAGCGGAGTCGCTAGAAACAACCAAAATTCACAGTGTAGTCGGCAAGGCCAAAGACAAAGGGTTAATTCGCGTGCGTCCTTTTCGCAATCCTCATCATACAGCTTCATCTGTTGCTTTGGTTGGCGGAGGAAGTTATCCACAACCAGGAGAGATTTCCTTAGCCCATAATGGCGTTTTATTTTTAGACGAATTGCCTGAGTTTAAACGGGAAGTATTAGAAGTAATGCGTCAACCATTAGAAGATCGTGAAGTGACGATTTCGCGTGCCAAGTTCACTATTACCTATCCTTCTTCTTTTATGTTAGTCGCCAGTATGAACCCTAGTCCGAGTGGCTATTTTCACGAGCCGGGCTCGATGATGCAATCAACACAAGCCGAAATGCAGCGCTATATCAATAAAATATCGGGGCCTCTATTGGATCGGATCGACTTACACATTGAAGTAACTCCTGTTCCATTTGAAAAATTAGCAGATAAGCAACTGGCAGAGCCTAGTGAAGCAATTCGAGAACGCGTGATGGAAGCGCGAAAGAAACAAGTGCAGCGCTTTGTCAATCACCCCGGCATACACTATAACGCTCAAATGTCAACCGCTTTACTGCGGAAATATTGCGCCTTAGATTCCGACTCCTTAGCGCTGCTCAAATCTGCTATGGAACGCTTAAACTTGTCCGCTCGTGCTTATGATCGTATTCTCAAAGTAGCCCGGACGATAGCCGATCTAGATAAGCAAGAATGCATTCACTCCCATCACATTGCCGAAGCCATTCAATATCGCAGTTTGGATAGAGAGGGGTGGTTTTGATGTGGTAAGTGGTAAGTGGTAAGTGGTGAGTGGTGAGTGGTAAGTGGTGAGTGGTGAGTGGTGAGTGGTGAGTGGTAAGTGGTGAGTGGTAAGTGGTGAGTGGTAAGTGGTGAGTGGTAAGTGGTATGTACTATGCGAACTGCAAAAAAAATCCCGCAGTATAAATGCTACGGGATTTTTCATGTTTTATCTAGTCAAAGAGCTAATGGAACAAACTGAGTAAATAGTTAACCGAGCGAAAAAACAGAGACTCTTCTATTTATTGAAAAAATCCTCTCATCACTCTTTTACCATACTTAAGCTTCTTCTATGTTGTAGCCGATGATTTGTTTGTATAGCGTAAAGTAAATGGAGAATAAATACGGCAACGTAATTAAGATTCCCACAACAAAGAAAAACAAGCCAGAGAACACTAAAAAGTAATTTAGAATTACCGTTAATATAATTGGAATCGGTTGTTTATTCACTACTTGAATACTCGTTTTAATAGCAGCTAGCGGTGTCATACGCCCAAAGATGATTAGAGGCGTAGCAAATAGCGTTAGGATATTAATCAGCCAATTGATGATTAGGGATACCATTTCCAGTTGGTACTCTTTGAGCAAAACCGATAATATAGTAAACAATAAGGTGATGAGTCCTTGTGCAATAAAAACATACAATCCTCTAAGGCTAAAGAAGTATTTAAAAACACTTAAAAAGCGAGGGGTTTGTCCGGTAGCGGCCTCAGCGTTAATTTTGTAAAAACCAGCGATTAGGATACTTGCTAAAGCGGAGAATAGTACCGCTGTAAGTAAGTAGGCATATAATAGGGGAGGTTGGGTGAGTTGATTTGTTAATTCCAATAATTGTTCTTGCATTTCAACAGGACTAGCCGTTTCCTTGATATCGGTTAATCGCGTCAAGGCAATGGATCCCAAAAAAGAAACAAAAAAGAAAGCCAACAAGAGGCTGACAACAACCAATAAGAGGGTTTTTTTGTAGTAAATAGCGGCTTCGCGCATCACAAAAAAAGGTTGAATGTTGTATCCTTCGTCTTTTATTCTTTGAATTGTTTGTTTTAAATGGTTCATTTGTTTGTTTAAAGTAAGTTATTATTTGATGAAATCGAAGGTATTGCCTTGGTTAATGTTTCCGGTTTGGTATCCTTTCATAAACCATTCTTTGCGTTGTTTGGAGGTACCATGGGTAAAAGAATCAGGATTTACTTGTCCAGTAACTCTTTTCTGAATGGCATCGTCACCAACGGCTTGAGCGGCACTTAGGGCAATATCGATATCTTTAGGTTCTAAATATTTTTGAATGTGTTTGGCCCAAACTCCTGCATAATAATCTGCTTGAAGTTCTTGAGCAACAGAAAGTTTATTGGCTTCTTTTTTGGATAAGAGCTGTTGTTGTTCCCAAACCTTGGCGTTGGTCCCCATTAAGTTTTGGACGTGATGACCCACTTCATGGGCTAGGACATAAGCAATAGCAAAGTTGCCTTTTTCAGCGCCAAATCGTTGGTGTAGCTCTTCAAAGAAGCGCAAGTCCATATAGATTGTTTGATCTGCCGGACAATAGAAAGGACCTACACTAGCTTGTGCATGTCCACATTTGGTTTGCACTTGATCGTCAAAAAGATGCAGCTTTGGCTCTTGGTAAATTTGTCCCATTTGATCAAATATAGCATGCCATACATCCTCTGTATCTTTAAACATAACCGAAACCATTTTACCCATTTCTACTTCTTCTGAAGAAAGGGTACGCGTTTCTACTTGTTCTGTTGTATTTCCTTGGTTCAGCTGTTCTAAAACGGGTGCTATTTGTTGTCCTGTTTCACCGCCAAAGACAACGAGTAACATGGCGATAATTCCTAGTAAACCACCGCCAATAGCTGTTTTTCCAGCCATTGATTTTCCTCTATTGTCTTGTACGTTTTTACTTTCTGTACGATTTTTCCATTTCATGTGAAATTCCTATTTTTTCGTAAATGTATGAAAAAAAAGGTTGAAATGGGGTATGTGAGATGAGTTATGCGTTCAGATTGCGCGGTTTGTTCTTTGCGCGTTTTATGGGTTTTGTGCAGGGTTTACTAAACTGTGAAGCAGTAACTAAAAAAGCTTCCCGAGGGAAGCTTTTTTTTATGCCATTGTAGTGAAAACGTTTTGTACGTCATCATCTTCTTCAATCTTTTCTAATAATTTGTCTACATCTGCTTGTTCCGCTTCAGATAGTTCTTTTGTAACTTGTGGAATGCGGTCAAAACCAGAGGATAAGATTTCGATGTTTCTGCTTTCTAATTCTTTTTGGATTGCGCCAAAACTTTCAAAAGGAGCATAGATCATAACACCGTCCTCATCTTCAAATATTTCGTCGATTCCGAAGTCAATTAACTCTAATTCGAATTCTTCTAAGTCTCTGTTGGGATCAGTAGGAATTCTAAAGTTACAGGTATGATCAAACATAAATTCTACAGAACCTGAAGTACCTAGTGTACCATTACACTTGTTGAAATAGCTTCTGATATTGGCAACAGTACGGTTGTTGTTATCCGTTGCACATTCGATTAAGAAAGCAATTCCGTGTGGGCCATAGCCTTCGAACATTACTTCTTTGTAGTTTTCGGTGTCTTTGTCAGTTGCACGTTTTATTGCACGCTCTACGTTTTCCTTTGGCATATTGGCTGCCTTCGCGTTTTGCATGACTGCACGTAATCGAGAGTTTGTATCAGGGTTAGGTCCGCCTTCTTTAATAGCCATTACAATATCCTTACCAATTCTCGTAAACGTTTTTGCCATAGCAGACCAACGTTTTAGCTTACGTCCTTTTCTAAATTCAAACGCTCTTCCCATAATAATTTATAACTTGATTTAATTGTGCAAAAATAAAAGATAAAAAAAATATATCATAAAAATGAGGGGCTTATTTTAAGCCCCTGATTTTCGATTGAATTATTTTTTGTAAAAGGGTGTTTTTACCACTTTTGCTTCAACGTCATTTTTTCTAATGCGGATGTAGATTGCGCTACCTTCTGCTGCATGCTCAAGCGTAACATACCCCATTCCGATTCCTTTTCCTAAAGAAGGAGACATCGTTCCAGACGTCACTTTTCCGATAACAGAACCCGTTGCATCAACAATTTCGTAATCGTGTCTTGGAATTCCTTTTTCCACTAATTCGAAACCTACTAATTTATTTTTCAGACCCGCTTCTTTTTGTGCTTTTAAGATATCGGCGCTAATAAAGTCTTTGGTGAATTTAGTTACCCAACCTAATCCAGCTTCTAACGGTGAAATTTCGTCGTTTAGCTCATTGCCATATAAGCAGTATCCCATTTCTAGACGCAAGGTATCACGAGCAGCTAATCCGATGGGTTTGATCCCCCAGTTTGCACCAGCTTCGAATACTTTATTCCAGATCATCTCGATGTCTTCGTTCTTTGCATAAATCTCAAATCCTCCAGAACCTGTATAGCCTGTTGCAGAAATAACAACATCTTTCGCACCAGCGAATGTATCAATGGTAAAGTTGTAGAATTTAAGCTCAGCTAAGTTTACTGCTGTTAAGCTTTGCATCGCCTCAACCGCTTTAGGACCTTGAATAGCTAAGATAGAATAGCTATCAGATAAGTTTTCGATCGTTGCATTTACATCGTTATGTTGGCTAATCCATGCCCAATCTTTATCGATATTAGATGCATTAACCACCATAAGGTATTCGTTTTCATTTACTCTATATGTGATGATATCGTCAATTACTCCTCCTTTTTCATTTGGAAAGTAACAGTATTGTGCTTTTCCATCTACTAGTGTAGAAGCGTCGTTTGAAGTAACTTTTTGGATTAATGGCAAGGCATTTGGACCAGAGAGTTTGAAAATTCCCATGTGAGATACATCAAATACGCCCACACCGTTTCTAACTGTCTCGTGTTCTGCATTTACACCCTCATATTGAACAGGCATTGAAAAACCTGCAAATGGAACCATTTTAGCTCCTAAACCTTCGTGAATGTGATTTAAAGTTACTTGTTTCATCGTGTTGTATATCAATTTTAATAATAGCGCTAAAGTAAACTAATTTTATTGGATTTGAAAATAGGATTTTATATTCAATAAACACCCCTTGATATTGAGATATTTACAATATAATTAAGATAAAATTCCCTAGTTTATGAACTAATGCTGTATTTTTTTTGAATTTTTGAAAAATGCTCTTTAGCTTGGTTTTCAGTTCGTTAGGTCGTATCTTTGCAGTGTATTAAAATAATATATAAACTATGGAAAAAGGATTGAAAATAGGCGCAATTTTATTGTTAGTAGCAGGAATGCTAAGTGTGCCACAAGATTTTTATGAATTGACAAAATTCATCTTAATTGCATTATTCGGGATCCTAGCTTACAATTCACATGTGGAAGCAAATATTAAGGGGACAGGATTGTATGTTGCTTTGATTATTTTGTTTCAACCTTTCGTTCCTCTTCCTTTTGGAGCAACGGTTTGGATGGTCTTACACGGTGTAATCGTAGCTTTTCTAGCTGTTACCTTATTTACTTCGAAAAGTAAGCTTAGCAAAGCTATTTAATGAAAAGTTAAAAAACAAGAAATATTTTTTAAAAAGTCATTCGCCTTGCGAATGACTTTTTTTTTGGGACAAGGGAAAGTGGTAAATGGTGAGTGGTAAATGGTGAGTGGTAAATGGTGAGTGGTAAATGGTGAGTGGGGTAAATGATGAGTGGTAAATGATGAGTGGTAAATGATGAGTGGTAAATGATGAGTGGTAAATGATGAGTGGTAAATGATGAGTGGTAAATGATGAGTGGTAAATGATGAGTGGTAAATGATGAGTGGTAAATG
>NZ_JACHTD010000019.1 GCF_014145665.1 Myroides sp. NP-2
CTCTTCCCATTTCGAACAGAGAAGTTAAGCCCGCTAGCGCAGATGGTACTGCCACATGGTGGGAGAGTATGTCGTCGCCCTTCTTTTGAAAGCCTGATTACGCAAGTAGTCAGGCTTTTTTTTTGGTTTACAGTGAATGGTGAATAGTGAATAGTGAACACAGATTTCGTCGCTCTTTGCTCTTCGTTCGATACTCGTTGTAAAGCACAATTATCTTACAAATCGCACAACTAACAAACCGTAGCGTAGATTCATCGAACTCCAAAACCATTATAAACTAGGTGAGATAAACCGCGCAAAGAACAAACCGCGCAAAAAACAAATCGTAGATTCATCGAACACCAAAACAATTATAAACTAGGTGAGATAAACCACGCAAATAACAAACTCTACCACGCACATCAATAAAACTTCTTCTAAATAAATAAAAGCCCGTAAAAGGGCTTAAAATTCGTTTATTGACTATTATTTTCTAATTCCTGAGTCTTAGTTATTATGTCGGACATGGCATATCCCTTTCGGAATAAATAGGCTTGAAACTTTTGTTTTTTCTTTTGTATATCAGTATCTGTTAGCTGATTCCATTTGTTTTCGCTAATGCGATCGAAAGTTTCATAATATTCTTCATCGTCAATTTCTGCAAGCGCTAATGTGATTAAGCGATGATTAATATCTCTGAATTTTAATTCTGAAGTGATTCTATTTCTACCCCAAGCACTCAAGCGGTGTTTGCCGCGTGCAAAACTCTTTGCAAATCGCTCTTCATTGAGATAATTCTGTGCTATGAGGTGAACGATGATTTCATCGTGTATTTGGGGTGTTATACCTAATTGGAACATCTTGTTTACTACTTCGGAATGACAGCGGTCTTGATACGCACAGTAATTTTCTAGTTTTCGTTTGGCCTCATCAAAGGAAAGGTAGGTAGTTTCTCGATTCAAGTTTTCATTTTTTTACAAATATAGTGACCCCGGAGGAAGTACCCTAACCTGGTTTGTTATTCCTTTTTAATAAAATTATATTTTTCAAATAAATTGATTATGTGCCTTTCGTTTCGTAGCTTTCCTAGAAGAAAAATAACATTTTGAATTATGAGTATCAACAAAAGTTTCTTGCTAGAATTACAGCATGAATTAAATAGTACAAGAAAAATTATCGCTTGCGTACCAACAGATCAATGGGATTGGAAACCTCATGCAAAATCTATGAGTTTAGGGGATTTATCTAAGCATATTGTTGAGTTAATTGTTTGGACGGAGTGGATTACCAAGCAAAAGTCACTGAATTTCCATACGGAATACAAGGCGTTAGAGGCTAAAACAACAGAAGACTTATTAGCGTTGATTGATGCATTTGAGAAACGAGTTGTGGTAGCGTTAGAAGGCATGACTGAAGAGCAGTGGATGGAAAATTGGGCACTAAAAGCCGGGGAACACACTATTGTGGAAATGCCTAAGGTTGGCGCTAACCGTTTTCTTGTAAATAACCACATCTACCACCACAGAGGACAGCTTTCTGTCTATTTGCGTTTGTTGGATATTCCAATTCCTGGGATGTATGGTCCTTCTGCAGATGATGCAAAATAGAATAGTAAATGGAAAAGGCTAACAGGATATGTTAGCCTTTTTTGTTGCATGGCGTTTCGGTTTCTATCTGGAATTTGAGTTGTTGTTCCTGTAATTTCGCCTCCTTCTTTTTATTCCTGTTGGAATAGGTATTGGTTGAAATAAATAACAAAAATTTTGTAAAATTTAACGTTGTATTTTGTTTATTTTCGCGAGCTAAAATAGAACGTATGCACTTAAATAAATTATTTTTTTTTCTTGTCAGCTTGTGTGTGTATCAATCCACTTTTTCGCAAAACAAGAATAATACGGTTTACATTAATCTTGGCGGACAAGGGATAGAAACCTCTTTTAAAACAAGACTGACATATGATATTCACTTAGAAGCTTTCGCTGGCGTAGGAGCAGGCTATAAGTTAGAAGAAACAAGTGGATATTATTATGAATATGGTTTTATTCCTTTTACTAAGGCCAATTTGAAGTGGCATTTTGTCAATGAAGAGGAACGAACTTTTTATCTGGCTACTCAAGTAAAGTATTCTTTTGGCAAAACTTCAGATCCAAGTTATAATCAAATATTGATTACGGAGGGACATATTGGTAATGAACAATACATTACTCCTCGACTGATTTTTAACATCCATGTAGGTGGAGGATATATTCAAGATTTTGACGTTCAACACGGCGAGTTCTTGTTTACGTTCGGAGTTACGTTGAAGTACGCTGTTTTTAAGTTTTAAAACTTAAAAACAAAAAGGCCTAACTCATCGAGTTAGGCCTTTTTTTAGTACCCGGAGTGGGAATCGAACCCACACAAATACCTTGTAAATACCTATGTTTTGTAAATATTTGATTTTAAGTATTATTCTATTGTATTTCAAGTAGTTGTATTGTTTTTGTCTTTCTATTTTTATTGAAATAAATCTAATAAAATTGAAAGGTGTTGACTAATGGTTGACTAAATGTTGACTAACTTATTATAATTGATTATTTTTGAGTGTTCAGTTTAAATCAATTATTATGGCAACAATTAAATTCTTTTTACAAAGTAAGAAAGAGAATGCACAAATACACGTTCGCGTTTCTGTCAGTCGGGGTCTAGTGGTTAGGAAAAGTACAGGTTTTATTATTAATGCTCAACAATGGAGTGAGAAAACAGGTTTACCTAAACAAACTAATGCAGAGAGTAAAACACTACGCAATAGTTTAAATAGACTTCAAACGCATTTATACGAGGTTTTAAACGACGATTTAGCAAAAGGTGTACTTATTGATGGGAATTGGTTAGAAAATCAAATAAACACTTGTTTTAATCGTATTGATAAATCAGATACAAATGTATTTGTAAATTATATTCAATTTATGATTGATAATGCCAGCACCAAAGAAACAAGAGGGGGGAAAATAGGATTAAGTGAGGGCACAATTAAAAATTATCGTTCGTTTAAAAAGATTATAGAGGAGTTTGAAAAGTATTCTAAAGTAAAAATACTCTTTAAAGATATTAATAAGTCTTTTACGGAAAAGTTTAAAACGTGGTTACTTAAAACCAAAAAATACACAGTTAATTATTCAGGTAAACAATTCGAGTTTATTAAAACGGTGTGTTTAGATGCACAAAAGAATGATATTAATGTTACAATTCATTCAACTACTTTGCAACCTTTCAGACAGCAAGACAAAGACCGATTTATTCATACACTTTCATTTGATGAGTTATTACAGATATATCATACTGAAATGCCGACAAAACACCTTAAAACCGTTCAGAAGTGGATTTTAATAGGTTGTTATATAGGGCAAAGAGGGGGCGATTTATTGAGTATCACACCTGATAATATAAGAGAAAATACAAAAGGAGTATATATTGATGTATTACAACAAAAAACAGGTAAGAATGTTACTATTGGCGTAATGCAAGACTTTGTATTAAGTATTTTAAAAAATGATTTTCCTGAACCTGTCTCACTTAATAAGATAAACTATCATATATCTAAAGTTTGTGAGATAGCAAAGATTAATGAAGTAGTTGAGGGATATATAACTAATTCAGAAACTAAAGAAAAGGAATTAGTGTCTTTGCCAAAATACAACTTTATAACTTCACATAGTTTTAGACGTTCCTTTGCAACTAATTTTTATAAACAAATGCCTACACCTGTAATTATGAGTATAACAGGACATACACAGGAAAATATATTCTTAAAGTATATTAACCAAAGACAGGACAAAGATGCAAATGCAGATTTATTTATGTCCTTTTTTGAGAAAATGAATAGTAATAATAAACCAACTCTAAGGGTTATAAAAAAAGTTGTTTAGGTTATGCGAGAGTTTAGTTTAAGAATATTAGATTTTCAGTTGCAGAAATTTAAGGAAATTATTTTAAATGATATCCAAAAGGGATACTTAACATATAACTTCTCAATCGTGTCTATAGGAGTAAATTTTTTAGATGTAATTGATTTTGAAAATTATTTAGTAAGAACAAAAATAGAGAATGATAGACTTTTACACACAATTTATAAAGTTTCAAATGATATATTAGATATATATATAGATTCAGAAGATAAGATAAATTTTAAAGAGAAGGAGGTTATAGAGAAATCACTGCCTTCTGATTGGAAGATAAAGTTATGTGATAGGGCAATTGCACAAGTTAAGGCTGGTTTTATCTGCCTTAGAGTTGAGGAAGGTAAGATTAGGGTATATGAAGAATATTATGAAATTGGAGCCTTTAACAAAATATATGTTCCTAATTATGATAATCATAAAAATTTTATTTCAATAATTACAGATATACAGTTGATTAGAAATTTAATTACAGAGTATTTTCCAACTGTTAGAGAGGAATATTTAAAAAAATATTATCCTGAATTAATAGTAGGAACGGAACAAATAGAGTTGGAAAGTACTTCAAACAATATTTTTTATTCAGATATATTTAAAGGGAATGATAGTCTTAATTTTTTCAATATATTTTTAAAAAGGAGAGAAGAAGATGATTTATTTAATTCTGTAAGTTTTCTTGTTAAGAAGATGAAAGAGGATGGTATGATAATGAGAGACGTATCATATAAATCAATGGTTGAATTTTTGGAGAAAGCAGACCTTATACCAATGGAATACATGAAATTTAATGATAATCATTCGTATAATAATAAAGCAGATAGTAAAACACGAAAATTGTTATACACTAGTTTAAAAGAGGAGTTCCGAAAATAGGGAAAAAAGTCATAAAAATAGGAATTGAAGTAGATAGACCTTTGACTCATTATTAATTTATAAACGAATTGTAAAATGAGTCAAATTCAATTTATTTCTGTTACACCTCAACAATTGCAAGAGGAAATCAATAAAGGGGTTCAAGAGGTATTAAGTACCTTTTTAGAAAACTTCAAACCAAGACAACCAAATGAATATTTAACACGTCAAGAGGTTGCAGAAATGTTTAAAGTAGATATTTCTACTATTCATAATTGGTGTAAGTCAGGTAAACTAAAACCTTTCGGGTTAGGTGCACGTGTTTACTTTCTAAGTAGTGATATACATAATTGTTTAATCCCTTTAAATGATTAGTATATGAGTACAGTTTTTAAAATACCTGATTATTATAGTCATTTCTATTTATTAACGCATTCGGTTAAGAGTTATAACATTTTCGAAATCATTAATCAATCAACTAAAGTCACTAATTTATTGACAGAGGTTTTGAGAATTGAAGATTTTAGAGGTTTTTCTAAGGCAAAGGGAATTGATAAATACTTACGACTGCGTACTACTTCTAATTGGGCAACTTCCGAAAAGGTTACAGGATTAAGACCTACGTTTAAACAAAATGTTTTTTTTGGTGACAGAGTGTTTAATGGTAAACGTAGTTTGTTGGTTTTCGTTTTTAATGATAATCAATTAAAGATAGACGTTTATAGGTCTTTCTATACTCGTAATCAAACCATTTTAAACAGAATTATAGAACAGTATTAATTAAAAAAGAGGTGTTTAAACGCACCTCTTTTCAATTGTTCAGTTTAAAATCTTACAGCATTATTGTAAGAATTTTATTAATTCAAATGTATATAAAATGGTTGATTTTATCAAAGTGATGTTACCATCTAAATATCAATCAATTTTAGAGTGTAACGAACACTTAAATTTTACAGAGAAAGTAAATACTACTACAGGAGAAATACTATCGTGTTATAAAGTTGCCTATTATAAAAATATGAAGTTTGAAATACATAATTCGGGTAATATTTTTATAAGTGGTAGTCTACATAAGTTATTTAATAATGGGCAACACAATTACAATGATTTTCATATTGAAGACCTTTTAAATACTATTCAGTTTTTAAGTTGCCAATTTAACATTAATGCACAAGATTGTCGGTTAAGATGTTTAGAGGTAGGAGTTAATGTTGTTGTGCCTTATGAAGTGGATAAGATTATTAATTATTCTATTTTACATAGAAAAGTACCATTTGAAGTAAAATATAATAGTGTTGATGGTAATTACAAACAGGCGATTCATTCACAGTATTTTATAAAACTATATAATAAAACAAAACACTTTAAAAAAAGGTTTTCAGATGTACCTGATAACTTGTTACGATTCGAGATTAAGTATCGAAAAATGGAAAAATTACATAGTATTGGTATTTATTCTTTATTGGATCTTCAAAAAAAAGTTTTTACAGAGTTTAAAAGTGTACTTCACATTGAATGGGATAATATTCTATTCTATGATTTTACTACCCAAATTGACCATTTAAAGGAAAATGTGAGATTAAAGATTGAAAGGTATGACAGTCTTAATTATTGGAATGGTCTTATAAAAGGCACAAATGAAAATTATAAATATCATAAAAACCAATTAAGAGAATTTACAAACAAGTACTCTAATAAGGTTCAGAATGAAGTAAGTGTTTTAATAGGTTGTAAAATAGATTCATTAATAAAGATAACTACCCAAAATGACTATTTATATATAGTGTCAAATCAGGTAGTTAATACTAAAAAGTGTATAATTACAGGTGTGGATATCTCAATGCAGAAAGAGTCAAGTAAATTATTATCACACACAGGATTAAAGTATTATTATAAAAATAATATTGTGCTATTTAATAAAATCAAAAACAATTATCTAAGTAGTAATAGAGTTAATGATTCTTTTGCTTTGCAAATCAAAGAGATAGCGCATAATATTAGAAATAAGGCAAACAATGTAAAACTTAGAAATATGAAATATTACACTTATAAGCAGTACAATTTGATTCAAGATTTAGGAGTTTAGTTAATGTGTCGGGTAATTACGCGCGCGCGTAGTGGTTACTTTTAAACAGGATAAATTATATATTATTAATCTATTCAAATGTATTTTTTGAGTCCATCACGTGTGATTAATTTTTCTATAGTTTTAATTGTTTCACTGTATTTACGGGTTGTTTTTTTAATTTGCCCTATTGTTAAATACCTATTTGTTAGTTTTTTGTTTTTTACTATATTGATAATTTAATACTTTTGGTTAAAAGTAAAAATTATGAAAGTATTTAGAAAAGTATTATTGTTTCTAGTTTTAATGTTTGGTTGTTTTGTTAATGCTCAAACGGTAAATGACATACCTTTAAAAGAATTGGATGTTGAGTATATTTTAATTGTTGGAGAAGGGAAAATGTTTAGTGATAAAGTGAGTGTGAAAATTGATTTTGGACAAAATACAAAATTCTTTAGTAGTAAAGATGAAATGTTTATCCGTGATAAAGAAGGCGAACGCGTGAAGTTTAATTCAATGGTTGATGCCTTAAATTATTTATCAGGTCATGGTTTTCAATTTGTGCAGGCTTATGCAATTACAATAGGGAATCAAAATGTATATCATTATTTAATGAGAAAAGAGAATGATATAGAAAGATTGACAAGAGAAACGAGAGAAACTAATAAAGATAACTAGTAATGCTTAATAAAACATTATTATTGATGCTATTTTCTGTAGTGTCATCATACGGACAAATTACAACTACTAAAGTACCTCAACAGGTTGAAATTGCAGATGAAAAACCTTATGATGGGTCTAAGAATTTTTTAGGAAAAGATGTTCGTAAGTATATTGGGGAGGAACTTTATCTAAATGGTAAACGTAAAGGAATGCAATATTCTGGATATGAGGGTTTTTTGAATAATTACAAGAAAAAAGATATTTTAAACGAATCAAATATTTATAAATGTTGTGATGGTTTTCATTCGAAATATAATGAACTGACAGGAAAATATTTTGTTGTTTTAGATGTTATACCTCACCCAGAGGCATCAACTTCAGAATATTTATACAAAAATGTTTCTTTTTTGAAATTAGAAGAAAAAGAAAGTAAGGATATAGTTTATTTTAAATACAATAGTGAATACGAACATAGTTTTCCTTTTATTTCTGTTAGACACTTTAATAAAGTTAGAGAATCAGAGAAAGGAAAAAAATTTGTGATTAGAGGTTTTAATTGGTCATTACCTGATTTAATGGTTGATAAAAACACAGGTAAAGCAATAGAGGATTTTACTGCGGGAAGTATTTGGGAGTGTATTGACATAACAATTGAAGAAAAAGATTTTAAACTCGCACTTGTTCTTAAAAATAGTAAAGGTGAGGAAGTATTATTGAAAAGAATGTTTTCGCAATTGCCGTCATTTGTATTTTCATTAGAGTCTGCGGAATTGTATAAAAAGAAGTTTGGTAGTGAAAATTGGACAAAAATTGTAGGAGGAAACGTCTCTTTAGGAATGACAAAAGAAATGTGTGAAGTGTCTTGGGGTAAACCAAAGAAGATTAATCGTACAACTACTTTAGAAGGAGATTCTGAACAATGGGTATATTCAGATAATTACTTATATTTTGATAAAGAAATTTTAACAGCAATACAATAGAGAAGATAAAAAAAGAGTGTCTATAAAGGCACTCTTTTTTATTTCATACTTATTTCTATCTATATAAATTAATAAGATGTTGACTAATGGTTGACTAAAATACAAATAAAAAACCCTAACTACATAGTAATTAGGGTTTTCGTGCCCGGAGTGGGAATCGAACCCACACTCCTAGGAACACGAGTTTGAGTCGTGCGCGTCTACCAATTCCGCCATCCGGGCATTTGGTGTTGAATTGTGAGTGCAAATGTAAAGAAAAAAATATTCTAACAAAGAAAAAAATCAAAAAAATTCTATTAGTCAATTAATATTTTATAAATTTGCATCGCTGAATTAGTATAAGGAAGCGCTAACTAACAACATAACAACTAATTAGAAAAAATGTTAAATCCTGAATCAGAAGCAAAAATTTTTGCTTGTTCTCAAAGCATCGAATTAGCAGAGAAGATAGCAAAAGAATATGGAGTAGAATTGGGTAAAGTTACATTGTCACATTACAGTGATGGTGAGTTTCAGCCCTCTTTTGAAGAATCTATAAGAGGACGAAGAGTTTTCTTAGTGTGTTCTACGTTTCCATCTGCGGATAACCTAATGGAATTATTGTTGATGTGTGATGCTGCAAAAAGAGCATCAGCTAGACATATCACGGTTGTAATTCCTTATTTTGGATGGGCTAGACAAGATAGAAAGGATAAACCAAGGGTTCCAATTGGAGCTAAATTAGTAGCGAAGTTATTAGAATCAGCTGGAGCAACTCGAATCATGACTATGGATTTACACGCAGATCAAATTCAAGGATTCTTCGAAAAACCAGTGGATCATTTGTATGCTTCAACGATCTTTTTACCTTACGTAAAAAGCTTGAACATCGAGAACTTGACAATTGCATCACCAGATATGGGAGGATCAAAAAGAGCATATGCCTATTCTAAGTTTTTAAATTCGGATGTTGTAATCTGTTATAAACAAAGAAAAGAAGCAAACGTAATTGAAAAGATGGAGCTTATTGGCGAGGTGAAAGGACGTAACGTTATCTTGGTAGACGATATGATCGATACTGGAGGAACGCTTGCTAAAGCTGCAGATATGATGTTAGAGAGAGGAGCTTTGAGCGTACGTGCAATTTGTACGCATGCTATTCTATCAGGAAGTGCGTATGAGAAGATTGAAGAGTCTTCTTTGACAGAATTAATCGTAACCGATTCAATTCCGTTAAAAAAACCATGTGACAAAATTAAAGTATTAAGCTGTGCACCTTTGTTTGCTGAAGTAATGCACAATGTGCAATCGAATATGTCGATTAGCCAAACATTCGTAATGTAAATTATTAATTAATAAATATTTAAAGTAATGAAATCAATTACAATTAAAGGATCAGAAAGAGAAAGCGTAGGTAAAGTGTCTACTAAAGCCTTACGTAATGCTGGAATGGTTCCTTGCGTAGTATACGGAGGAGAACAATCAGCAATCCACTTCACAGCAGAAGAGAAAGCATTCAAAAGTTTAGTTTACACTCCGAACGTACACACTGTTGTGATTGAATTAGAAGGTGGTAAAAAAATCAATGCAATTTTACAAGATATTCAGTTCCACCCGGTATCTGACAAAATCTTACACATCGATTTCTACCAATTATTCGACGATAAAGAAATCACTTTAGAAGTGCCTATCAAAATTTCAGGTAACTCTAAAGGAGTTATGGCTGGGGGTGTATTAAACATCAACAACCGTAAATTAAAAGTTAGAGCTTTACCAGCTAACTTACCTGACTTCGTAGAAGTAAACATTTCTGACTTAGAAATGGGGAATAAATTATACGTTACAGACATTAAAACGGATAACTATAAATTGTTACACCCAGATAACACAGTAGTGTGTCAAGTGAGAATTTCTCGTGCAGCGATGAAAGCAGCTCAAGAAGCAGCAAAAGCAGCAAAAGCACCTGCAAAGAAAAAATAATTGTAGACGCTATATTATATTTAAAAGCGCTTGTATTTGTACAAGCGCTTTTTTTATTTGTGCGAAATAACTTATGGAATGTCTTGTCTTTACGTTATTTTTGTACGTTAAAAATTAGTCAGAGAATACAATGAAAAAGTTTTTAATTGTCGGTTTAGGAAATATTGGTGCGGAGTATATTCACACCCGTCATAATATTGGATTTAAGGTTGTGGATCAAGTGGCCCGTGATTTGGGTGGCGATTGGCAAACGGTGAAATTAGGTAGCTTGGCTGAAGTAAAAGTGAAAGGGAGAACGTTGTTGTTACTAAAACCCAATACCTATATGAATTTAAGCGGAAAAGCTGTTCAATATTGGATGCAAAAAGAGAATATTCCCTTAGAGCAAATTTTGATCGTAACGGATGATTTAAATATTCCATTTGGAACGATTCGAATCAAAGCCAAAGGATCCGATGGAGGGCATAATGGATTGAAGAGTATTCAAGCCGTTTTAGCCAATACGAATTATCCGCGTTTTCGATTTGGAATTAGCGATGAATTTAAGAAAGGACAGCAAGTGGATTATGTTTTGGGTGAATGGTCTGCAGAGGAGAAAGAAAAGCTTGTAGAGCGCCTAGAAACGTCTTCTAAGGCTATTCAAGAGTTTGCTTTGGGCGGATTAAACAATGCGATGAATATGTACAACGCCAAGTAAGGCAATATGCAATAAAAAAAGGAATGAGTTTAAGGAACTCATTCCTTTTTTATTTACAGTCAACCGCACACCGTCAACTGTAAACAAAAAAAGAGCCACTGGCTCTTTTTTTTATGCTTTAATAGCGATGTGTAATTCTTCTAATTGTTCTGGACGGATGGCACTAGGTGCATCAATCATTACGTCTCTTCCTGAGTTGTTTTTAGGGAAGGCAATGAAATCGCGAATCGTTTCTTGTCCGCCTAAAATAGCTACTAAACGGTCCAAACCGAAAGCTAATCCTCCGTGTGGTGGTGCACCATATTGGAAAGCATTCATCAAGAATCCAAATTGTTTTTCCGCTTCTTCTTTAGAGAATCCCAAGTGTTTAAACATCAATTCTTGTGTTGCTTTATCGTGAATACGAATAGAACCTCCACCAATTTCATTTCCGTTTAAGACCATGTCATAGGCGTTTGCACGAACCTTTCCTGGATCTGTATCTAGCAATGCCATATCTTCTTTTTTAGGAGAAGTAAATGGATGGTGCATCGCAAAATAGCGTCCTGATTCTTCATCCCACTCGAATAGAGGGAAGTCAATCACCCATAAAGGAGCAAATTCATCGGCTTTTCTCAAGCCCAATCTATTTCCTAGTTCCATGCGAAGTGCACTTAATTGTGCTCTAGTCTTATTTGCAGGACCTGAAAGAATGAAGATAATATCTCCAGTTTGTGCACCTGTAATAGTTGCCCATTGCTTCAAATCTTCTTGATCATAGAACTTGTCTACCGATGATTTGAAAGAGCCATCAGCTTCACATTTACAGTATACCATACCTGAGGCACCTACTTGTGGGCGTTTTACCCAGTCAATTAGAGCGTCGATTTCTTTTCTAGTATAGGCTGCTCCACCAGGTACTGCAATCCCTACTACTAATTCAGCGCTGTTGAAAACACCAAATTCTTTGTGTTGAGCTACAGCATTTAACTCACCGAATTTCATTCCAAAACGAATATCTGGTTTGTCATTTCCATAGGTACGCATGGCTTCTTCAAAAGTCATTCGTGGGAATTTGTCAATTTCAACCCCGTGAATAGATTTTAACAGATGTTTGGTCATTCCTTCAAAAGTATCCATTACATCTTCTTGGTCTACGAATGCCATTTCACAGTCAATCTGTGTAAATTCAGGCTGTCTATCTGCACGTAAATCCTCATCGCGGAAACATCTCACGATTTGGAAGTAACGATCCATACCTCCGACCATCAACAATTGTTTGAAGGTTTGTGGAGATTGTGGCAAGGCGTAAAATTGACCTGGATTCATGCGAGAAGGTACGATAAAATCACGAGCCCCTTCTGGCGTAGAACTGATTAAATAAGGTGTTTCTACTTCACAGAAATCTTGTGCTGAAAGGTAATTACGCACTTCTTGTGCTACTTTATGTCTGAAAAGTAAACTGTTTTTTACCGGGTTTCTACGAATATCCAAGTAGCGATATTTCATGCGAATATCTTCTCCACCATCTGTTTCATCTTCAATAGTGAAAGGCGGAACACTCGATTCGTTTAAAATCGTTAGTGACTCAACTAAAATCTCAATATCCCCTGTTGGCATATTTGGATTTTTTGATGCGCGTTCGATAACCGTTCCTGTTACTTGAATCACATACTCACGGCCTAAGTTTTTTGCCGTTTCAAAAACAGTTTTATCTGTTCGCTCTGCGTCAAAAATCAACTGTGTTATGCCGTAACGATCGCGTAAGTCAACCCAAATCATAAAGCCTTTATCACGGTGTTTACTCACCCAGCCAGACAGGGTAACTGTTGTATTTATATCAGAAGCACTTAGTGCTCCACAAGTATGAGTTCTATACATGGTAAAAAATTATTTCTGCAAATTTATAAACTTATTGTGAATCGCGGGTCTTTTGCTAGTAGAATGTAGTTGTAAACTATTGAATTTCTTGTGGCAAAGATGCTTCTCTTTTTTTAAATTGAATAAATAGATAGGCGAGCATAGCGCCGCATAAGGCCATTCCAGCACCAACCCATTCAGGAGAGTTATATCCAAAGCCCATCGTAATTGGAATTCCTCCTAGAAAAGCACCAAGGGCATTCCCAATATTAAAACAGGCCTGTCCTGCTGATGCCGCTAACATTTCCGAACCTTTGGCATTTTTGATCAACAACATTTGTAGAGGCGAACCGATGGTAAAGGCAACTAGTCCGGTTACCAAAGACATGGCATAAGCCATCCATTGAATATGAACTGTATAGTACACGATAATCAAACAAGCGGCCATCAAAGTAAAGGAGACAATTACTGCTTTTGCTGGAGAAAAGGTATCCGCAATTTTTCCACCAACAAAATTACCTAAAAACATACCTAACCCTACTAAAGTCATGATAATGGGAATATTTGCTTCGGGAATCAAGGCAATATTGGTCATCATTGGTGCGATATAGCTGATCCAGGCAAAAAGTCCCCCAGTACCAATAGAAATTAGCGCGACTAAAATCCAGGCAATTGGCGTTTTGAAAAAGGCCATTTGTTTTTTGGTATTGGTGGTAGTATCTGCTTGTAGTTTGGGAATCCAAAAGTAAATGGCGAGTGTAGTTAATACACCCATTGAGGCAATTAATGCATATGCTTCACGCCAAGTGTAATGTTGTCCGATCCAGGTGCTTAAGGGCACTCCAACGAGGTTGGCCGTAGTTAATCCAGCAAACATGATGGAAACCGCTTGGGCTTCTTTTCCTTTTTGGGCGAGTTGTGTAGCTACCACTGATCCTACACCAAAAAAGGCTCCGTGCGGCAACCCAGACATAAAGCGCGTAGCGATTAAGGTCGAATATGAAGGTGAGAGTACAAAAAGAACGTGGAAAACAGAAAATAACAACATCAAGGCCATTAACGTTTTATGCGGGGCAAATTTATTGGATGACATAACCAATAATGGAGCACCAACCACTACTCCTAAGGCATAGGTTGAGATAAAATTTCCTGCTTTTGGAATGGATATGCCTAAGTCATTTGCAATTTCGGGCAAAAGGCCCATCATCGAAAATTCGGTCATACCGATGGCTAGTCCACCAACAGCTAGAGCTAATAAGCTTTTATTCATTGAAAATATGTAAAATTTAATTATTCTTTTCCTCTTTCGTATTGAGAAGCCCATGGAATTTCTTCATCAAGTTGAGCCGATGCCGTCATAACAAAATGAGGATCTCGTAAAAATTCGCGACCCAATAAAATCAGGTCCGCTTTGTTTTGTTGTAAAATGTCTTCCGCTTGTTGACCCGTTTTAATTTCTCCAACGGTTCCTACAATTAATGAAGTATTGGTTTTTATTTCAGAGGCAAAGGGTACTTGATAGTTTGGGCCCGTGGTTATTTGCTGATGGCGTACACCACCACCACTACTTACATCAATAACTTCAACTCCTTTGTCTTGCAATATTTTGGCAAGTGCAACACTTTCTTCCATATTCCACCCTCCTTCAGCCCAATCTGTTGCTGAGATTCTCACCCATAGGCTTTGAGTCGTGAGTAGGGGTTGTATCGCATCGATAATCTCCAGTAAAAATCGAATTCTATTCTCAAAACTTCCACCATATTCGTCCCTTCTTGTATTGATTAAGGGCGAAAAGAACTGATGGATGAGATAGCCATGTGCTCCATGCAGTTCTATAATCTCATAGCCCGCTGTAATGGCACGACGAGTGGCTTGTTTAAAAGCCTCTACTGTTTGGGCAATAGCCATTTTGGTTAGCGCAACAGGCGGATGATCTTTTTCATTAAATGCTAGTGTTGACGGTCCTACAGTTTGCCATCCATTAGGTTGGTTGGGAGCAATCTGGTCTCGTGTAATCCACGGTTTTTCACAGCTGGCTTTGCGTCCCGCATGTGCCAATTGAATCCCTGGAATGCAGTTTTGCTCTTTGATAAACTGCGTGATTTCCTCTAGTTTTTCGATATGAGCGTCTGACCAAATTCCCAAATCTCCATAGGTAATCCGCCCTTCAGGAACAACAGCTGTGGCTTCTTGAATTACCGCTGCCGCTTGTCCTATGGCAAATTGCCCTAAATGAACCAAGTGCCAATTGTTTGCAAAACCGTCTGTAGCCGTGTATTGACACATGGGCGAAACTACTAGCCTATTTTTTAATGTATGGTGTTTTAATGCAAGTGAACTAAATAATTTTCTCATGATCTCTTGTTGGTATGTTGATAAAAAAAAGCTTACTGGGGAGTAAGCCTTGCAATTATTTTAATTGTACAAAAAGATTATTTGCAATCTTCTTCGTAATAGTAATTCTACTACCGTTGATCTCAATTAAATACGATTGATCAAAAGGTTCAATTTCTAAAATTACAATCTCACTGCCTAAAGCGATTTTTTGCTTATCTAAATATTGTAGAAACTCGGCGGAAGAATCTTTGACCCCCACACAGATTACCGTTTGTTGAATCTTTATTTCCGCTAATAATTTTTTCTTGATTTGCTTAATTTCCCCTTTTGCATTGGGAATCGGATCTCCATGGGGATCTTCTGTTGGAAAACCAAGGTAAGCTTCCAGCTTATTGATCAATTTTTCCGATTTAATGTGCTCTAACTCTTCTGCTACATCGTGTACTTCATCCCAGCTAAAACCTAATTTCTCCACTAAGAATACCTCCCATAAACGGTGCTTACGCACAATCATCTTTGCCGCTAACAGCCCCTCTGAAGTTAATCGAACCCCCTGATACTTTTGATAGGTCACCAGTTTTTTCTCGTTCAATTTTTTGATCATGTCCGTAACGGAAGACGCTTTAGTTTCTATTCGCGCAGCAATGGCATTGGTAGAAATTCCGTTTTCTTCCCCTTGGGACAAGTGAAAAATTGTTTTCAAGTAGTTTTCTTCTGAATACGTAAGCATGGAGTAATTTTTTATAAAATACAAATTTACAATTTTTTTATTGAAATTATATTTTTAGCTTTGCCTAAATTTTAATTTAATCTAATAGTAAATAATTTTTTATGCGTGTATTAATAAGTTTTTTGTGTCTACTGTTTTTTACTGCTGCAGTAGAGGCTCAAACTATTCAAGGAAAGATTACCTCAAGAGGTGATATTTTGTCCTATGCGAGTGTTTTTATTGAAGGCTCTTCGAAAGGCACAACAGCAGATGACAAAGGAGTATATAAGCTGGATGGGCTACAAGTAGGAACCTATCTTGTCCATGCAGAATTTGTTGGTTTTAAAAGAAAGTCAAAGCGAGTGACTGTAAAGGAAGATCAAACGGTAACAGTTAATTTTGATTTAGAAGAGGATTCAAGCTTAGAAGAAATCGTTATTTCAGGTTCGTTAAAACCGGTATTAAAATCGGATGCTGTGACGCCAGTAGAGATTTACACTCCTGCTTTCTTCGAAAAAAATCCAACAGCGAATTTATTTGATGCGGTACAAATGATTAACGGGGTACAACCTCAATTGAATTGTAATGTTTGCAACACAGGAGATATTCACATCAATGGAATGGAAGGTCCTTATACGATGATCTTGATTGATGGTATGCCAATTGTGTCTTCCCTTTCAACTGTTTATGGTTTGTTTGGAATTCCAACTAATATGATTGAACGCGTGGAAGTGGTGAAAGGACCTGCTTCTTCTTTGTATGGTACAGAAGCTATGGGTGGAATTATAAACGTGATTACCAAGGATCCTGAACATGCAGCAAAACTAAGTGTAGATGCATTTTCAACGACGTGGTTGGAGAATAATTTAGATCTAGGAGCGGGATATAAGCTAGGAAAAAAAGTAAATGGTCTTTTTGGAGGGAACTACTTTAAGTTTGGCGAGCGCAAAGATAAAAATGGCGATGGCTTTACAGATGTTACCCAACAAGAGCGCGTGTCCTTGTTTAACAAATTCAGTTTAAAACGCCCAGAAAATAAAGTAGCGAGCTTAGCTTTGCGCTATGTGTATGAAGATCGTTGGGGAGGTGAAACACATTGGAACAGAAAAAAACACAGAGGTGGAGAAGAGGTGTATGCGGAAAGTATTTTTACCAATCGCTTTGAAGCGATCGGAATGTATCAATTGCCGACAACAGAAAACATCTATACCCAGTTTTCATATATCTATCACGGACAAAATTCTATGTACGGTCCCGAGTCTTATGATGCCAAGCAACAAGTGGCTTTTGGTCAACTCTATTGGGATAAAACGTTGGGGAACCACAGCTTGTTAGTAGGTGGATCGTTTAAATATACCTACTATGATGACAATACACGTGCAACAGGTATATATGACGAGGATGGTTTGGTGAAAAATCAACCAGAAGAAACGCCAATTCCAGGACTATTTGTACAAGATGAGTGGTCGTTAAACAAGCAAAATAAGTTGTTGTTGGGGTATCGCTTTGATTATGACAAAACACATGGTGGGATTCACTCTCCTCGTGTAGGATATAAATTTTCGCCAAACAGCAATCACGCTTTGCGCGCAAGTTTTGGTACTGGATTTAGAGTGGTCAATGTGTTTACGGAAGACCACCGTGCCCTAACAGGAGCCAGAGAGGTTGTCTTTGCGGAAAACTTAGATCCAGAGAAATCCTATAATACCAACTTAAATTATACGGTGAAAGTACCTACTAATTTCGGAGCATTCAACTTTGATATCAACGGATTCTATACCTACTTCACCAATAAAATCGATGCAGATACTGATACGGATCAAACCAAAATTATTTATGCCAACTTAGATGGTCATGCAATCTCTAAAGGAATTTCCTTAAATATTGATGTAGCTTTTGACTTTCCGTTAAAATTGATGGCAGGAGCTACTTATATGGATGTGTACCGCAAAGAAGATGGAGTGCGTGAACAAATTTACCACTCGCCTAAATGGTCAGGTAATGTGATAGCGAGCTATAATTTTGGCAATGGTTTTTCTGCAGATTTAACAGCTGATTGGAAAGGACCTATGCGTTTGCCACGTGTGGAAGACGATTATAGACCAGAGTATTCGCCGTGGACGGTTATTGCGAATGTTCAGGTTACTAAAAAATTTGGCAACAACATTCAAGTGTATGGAGGAGTGAAGAATTTATTCAATACCCTACCTAAAGAAGATACGATTGCAAGATGGTGGGATCCCTTCGGTGAACCAGGAAATGGTGTGACACCGCCTCCAGGAAGAACCGACGTGATTTTTGAACCAAATGATTACAGCTATACCGCTTTACAAGGAATTAGAGGTTTTATTGGTGTTCGATATAACATTTTCTAAATTAGTTAGACCATGAAGGGGATAAGTATAGGCTATTTTCGACGCTTTATTTGGCTGTTCCTGTGCCTGGGTTGGGTTAGTGCCCAAGCTCAAGAAGTTAGCTTCTCGAATTTAGAAGCGAAAATGCAAGAAAAAGCGAAGCCAATCGTTGTTTTTTTACATACCAACTGGTGTAACTACTGTGCGTTGATGGAAAAGAAAACCTTTTCAAACTCCGCCGTACAACAAGCGTTACTCGACAAAGCGTATTTTGTTTCTTTTGACGCTGAGTCAAAGGAAAAAATACAGTTTAAAAATACAGCATTCGTCTATAGAAAAAAGGGACTTCAATCTGGTGTGCATGAATTAGCTGAGGCGCTAACTTCGCAAAATGCTTATCCCGCTTTGGTTTTTTTAAATGAAAACTATGAAATTATATACCAACATTACGCCTATGTTGGTCCAAAAGAAATGCTTCAACTTATAGAAGCGTTGTAGGAGACTACGTGTTATTTTTCTTTAAAAGCACTGTAAATCAACATGATTTACAGTGCTTTTTTTATTTTTTTTTACCTTATAACTAATAAATTAGTTTGATAACTAAAATTTTAGTTATATGTTTGTTTGTATAATTATGAAATAAGATGGAAAAACTGACCAATAAAGAAGAAGAAATTATGCACATCCTTTGGAAGTTAGAAAAGGGATTTGTCAATGATATACTAGCGGAGATGCCAGAACCTAAGCCACATTATAATACCCTTTCCACGTTAATTCGCATTTTAGAGGAAAAAGGGGTGGTGTCGCATACAGCCTATGGAAAGTCACACCAGTACTATCCTATTGTTTCTATGGAAGACTATCGCTCCATGTTTATGGAAGAAACCATGCAGAAGTATTTTGATAATTCGTTTAGCAATTTGGTCAACTTTTTTGTTCAGGATAAACAGGTGTCGGATAAGGAGTTGGAAGAGATTATGTCGATCATAACACGCAATAAGGAAAATAGCAATCGTTAATACTACAGCGTATGACATCTTTTATCTTGTATTTATTGAAAGTAAATGGCTTGTTGCTTTTTGTTTTGGCATTTTACTACTTTGCTTTAAAAAAAGAGACGTTTTTTACTGCAATCCGCTACTATTTCACAGGGGGAATTGCGCTTAGTTTTATGTTGCCATTCATTCATTTTACCAAAACGGTCTATGTGCAACAAAGCTTTGATTGGGCTTCTCTACTCCATAAAATGGAAGATGAATCTGGGGTAGAAGTACAACAAACGGTTGTAGAACGCTTGGATCTACAGACTAATCTTCCCTATGTATTTTGGGTTATTACAAGCATTATTGTACTGCTTGTGGGGCTCAAAGTAATGCGATTAATCCGTCGTGTGAAGGGCTTGCCACTGTGGTCTGCCACTACTCCTACAATTAAAATTGATCAAGCCACTGCCGAGGCCTACTCCTTTTGGAAATGGATTGTCTTACCGGTCAATTACAGTGAACTTCCAGCATTGGATACGGTGATCCAACACGAACGCATTCACGTACAACAGAAACATACGCTTGATCTCTTACTCGTTTATTTGTTGCGTCGCATTTTTTGGTTCAACCCGCTTTTGCGATTCTTGGAACAGGCAGTTCGACTCAATTTAGAGTATATCGTTGATCAACAGGTGAGTACAAAACAAAATAGCTATGAATATCAAATGACTTTGGTGCAGTTTGAACAAAACAAACGGTCTTCATTAGTCAATTCTTTTGGATCTTCCGATCTAAAAAAGCGAATCATCATGTTAAACCAACCAAAATCCAACCAGATGAAAAAAACTAAATTTATGCTATGCCTACCGATCGCAATAGGGTTCTTCTTGCTTTTTCAAGTTAAAACCAAGGCGGAAATAATCGCAACAAATCCAGTAACGAATCCTGGGCTAGCGAATCAAACGGTAGAACAAGAACCCCAAAAATCAGCCAATCCCAATGTGATGACTATTAACAGCGGGGACTCCATAACAGAGGAACAACTGGAGATTATCAAAACCAAGGCTCAAGAAGAAGCCAATGGTGGAGTGGGCATGAAAGTGCTTGCCAATGGCAAGGAGATGTCTTCGGAACAATTTTTAGACGTCATTCAAACTAGACCAACTGAAGAAGCTTTTTCCTATACACTGGGATCGGGTGAAGGGCCTTCGTTTGTTACTTTAACCAAGGAAGAATCCAAAGAAATCTTGGCGCAGGCGAAGCTCGATATGGAAGCTTCAAGACGCGATATGGAAGCCGCAAAGCACGATATGGAGACATCGAGACGTGATATGGAAGCCGCAAAGCGCGACATGGAAGCTTCAAGACAAGAGATGAAGAAATTGAGAGAAGAAGGTGCACAATCGATAAAAGCTGAACTGAAAGAAAAGAAGGATCGCATGAAAGAAGAGCAAGCTAAAATGAAAGACGAGCTAGCTAAAAAGAAAGAAGTACAACAAGCCCTGAATCAAGAAAAGGATAGAATGAGAGAAGAGCAAGCTAGAATGAAAGAGGAGTTAGCTAAAAAGAAAGAAGTGCAACAAGTCCTGTATCAGGAGAAGGTTAGAAAGAAAGAGGAAGGAGTCGAACGCTATGGTGAGAAAGAAAAAAATGGAGTCATTAGTATCACTTCTGGAGAAGGCAAGTCTGAAGCGAAAGAAGAACAAAAAGCTAATGGTTTCCACAAGGTTACTGTCATAGGAGGAAGACAAAGAGAAACTGCATTACCAAAACAAAAATATATTATAGATGGTAAAGAAGTGAAGGACATGGAGGTAATCAATACCCTAGATCCTAATGAGATTAAACAAGTAAATGTCATCAAAGGAGAAGAGGCAATAAAAGAATTTGGAGAAGAAGCAAAAAATGGCGTTATAATTGTAACAACTAAACGGAAGTAGTTTTCTATTTTTAAATTTGATGCGTTAGTAGGTAAAGGCGTTCAACAGCTGTTGAACGCCTTTATTTATGAGAATAAGAAGCTCTCGTTTAGAAAGAAAAACGAATGGAGGCTAGCAACTGCCTAGGTCGTATTGGAGCCTGCATTACATTTGTCATTATATCATTGATGATGACCTGATTGTATTCTTTATAATTAAAAATATTGGTCCAAGCGAGTTCCAAATCAATTTTGCGTTTGGAAAAGGTATAGCGATAGGTTATATCTACAAATGTATTGCTGAATGCTTGTTGTTGAATGTGATCTTGTTGATAGGCTAAGGTTGTAAGAACAGCATGTTGGGCAAATGGCACTATACTTACGGTTGCCTCATGTGTTGTTTTAGAGCTAGTGGAGGAAGAGACGTCGTTGTTTTTTAAGTGTTGATAGGCAAAGGAATAATCAATATTCAACCAGGTAAAAGAGGTATTGGTTAAACTGAATCGATAGGTGTTTTGATGAGTTCTTACTGTATTATGCACTTGGTTAATTAGCATAGGTTTTTTATTTCTACTATGGGAAAAACTTCCTTTTAAGGTTGTGCTAATTGGTTCGATAAACTTGTTGATATTTAGTTCTAAGCGTTGTGTTGTTTGGGTGTTGTGTTGCTCAATGGCTTGAATAACTTGTTGTCCATTTTCGCCAATTTCCTGTGAATATAAAAGAGGATTTTGTTGTTCAACATACTCCAAATTTAAATACGCAAACCACCCAGTAAAAGGATCTTTAAAGTTAGTTTCAAATTTGCTCCTAAACCGATGATTAGATAAAACACGATTGCTGTAAGCGCTAAAATTTAATTCATTGAGTACAGTAGAAGAATACAGTTGATTTAGCGGTGTGAAAGCACTCGTATAGGCTATATTTCCTTTAAATGTCCAATATAAAGAAGCAACATATTGTGCATAAAGAGTGGGAGAAAGAAATAATTTGCGATTGTTCTCACCTTTGTTGTTTTCTTTGTCAATCAGTGAAGCGGTGGTCCAGTCTAAGGGAAGATTAAGGTTCAAAGACCAACGCTTTGCTTTGAAACTGATTTTGGAATGCAAGGCATTACTGCTCGTTTGATAACGCAGTTGATTGTGATAATCTCCAGGGATAGGAATCCAAAAACCAGTTTCACTTCCATACAAATGGGTGTTGAAATGCGTTTGTTGAAAGCTAAAGTTGTATTCTTCAGAAAACGTCCAAGCATTTTTTCTCCAGACATAGGCGACTCCATTTTTTGTGTAAAAAGATTGAGTATCACAGTGCTGAAATAAGGATGGGTAAGGAGCTAAATCTTGATTTCCTATATTAAAAAGTGCAGTTGGAGAAGCAGCGTACTCTTCTTTGCTGTTTGAAAAATCTAGGAGCGTACGAAAATTAATCCAATGCCTTTCTGTTATGGGAATAAGGGCACTCAACGTATTTTGCAACTGAAAAATTGGAGCGTTTACTTTCTGCTGAATCAAATTTTCTGGCGTATTGACCATCAAATCCCCTTTTGTTTTATCTTTTGATACGCGGATTGTCGTTTTGTTTTGGGTATAGTTCTGTTTTTGATTTTGCGTTGCGGTAAATTCAGCATGGAAGATTTCTTTTGCCGCACGACTAGCCGTTGTTCTTTGGTATTTGATGGGCTCAGAGGTGTTAAGTGATGGATTTAGATAGTGTATCGTCGTGGTTTGTACTCTATCGTTGGCGTCATTATCTTCATTTAAATAGTATAAAATTCCTGTAAGTTCCCAGTTGTTTTTGAATTTTTGCAAGACATTTAGATTCCCTAAATGACTTTTATTAAACCAATAGCGATTTTGATTGATCAAAGGATCAGCATTAGTGGCAATTTGTAGAAAAGGGGTGTTGGTAGGGGAATATAAAAAAGTATTATATTCTTCAAAAGAGTAGAGATTGTTCATTTTAGTTGCTAAAGTAGATCCTGTGTTGTTGGTTTCATAACTTCCTAAGGCTTGGAAATTGCGACTAAAGAGCATAGGAGAAAGCCTTATATCCCAAATAAAAGGGCTAAAGCCTTCTCCAATTTTAGCTGTACCCGCACGACTTACTCTGTTTTTTAAACGAATATTTAAAGCGGGTTTTCCTGTTGAAACTGCCCCTTCTAACATTTTTATCGGTTGGTGATCTTCATACACCTCTACTCGGCTAATATCGTCAGGCGAAATAGCGTTGGTAATTGCAGTATAACGTCCTTTCATCAAATCTAATCCCTCTACATAGAAGCGATTGATTGACTCACCTTGGTATTTGATTTGACCCGTAGTACTCACTTCTATGCCAGGAAGGCGTTTTAATACATCTTCTAAAACGCGATCTGTTTTTAATGCAAAAGAATCGACATTATAGCTCAATGTGTCATTGCGTTGGGTGATCGGTGTGGGTTTAATTACAATTTCTTCCAGTACTGTTACTTGTTCTGTTAAGGTCAGATTTAAATAAGAAACGGGAAAAACTAAGGCCTGGTGATAAATAGCATAATCAAGATGTTGAATGCGCAAGTTGAGGTTTGGACTAGGCGTAGGTAGAGTCATTTCAAAAACACCTGCTGCATTGGATTGTGTATATTGAATCACTTCTTCTGTTTCTGCTTTTACGAGGGAGATGATGGCTCCTTCAATAGGCGTATTGGATGTATTTGCTACTCTTCCTTGAATGCGTTGCTGCCCCATAGCGATCATACTTCCTAAGAGAAGAGACAGAATTATAAAACAACGGAAGTGATATAACATAATAGAAGGTGTGATATATAAGTAATCGTTAGATTGAAACAGGAGTTCTTTTTTTATTGAACCTTGAAGATCAGATTTGAACGAAGCCCTATTTTTTCAGCATATTCATCGGGAATTGTTTTTGCATTCTCAGGATTCATTTCAATTAATAAATCTTTATACGTTTTGTTTTGATAGACCTTTAATGCTTTTTCGTATTGTTGAGGTGTGATTTGAGTTACGATCTCTTTTGGATTAACCAGATCCCAATTGTCAATCGTCACTTTTTCGCTGTTGATAAATTCAAATTCATAGTGATGTTCGTCGTCCCAAGCTTTAACCACAAAACCAGGTAAGTTTTTAAATTTATAAGGACCGTCTCTTAAAGGAATGTCGAGTGTAAATAGAACATTCCATTGGCGTCCTTCATAAAAAGTCGTAGCTCTTTGGACGGTATAAGTATTCCATTTTTCGCGGTTAGGTTCCATTTTCCAGACCAAATCACTGATAGAATCTTGATACGTATAAACTGTTGTATGAATAGCAGTATTAGTTGTTGCTATTCCGTTGAAATAAAAAACAGTAAAATCCGTTTTAGGGCGATAAGTATGAAGAACTTGCATGAGTTCATTTTGGTCTTTTGCAGTAGCTACACTTTGCTTTCTTTCTAATAGTGCTAATTCAAGAAAACGCGAAGATTGGGTAGAGTCAATATCTAATACAAATACGCTTTCCTCTATCTTTTGGGGCTGCGTTTTGTCTGAGACAATTTTGCCAGCATAATTATAACGCATAATTGTTTTTTGCTGAGCATAAGAACAAATGGTCAACATAAAAACGAGAATTGTAAAAAGTGTTTTCTTCATCATGATAGTTTTAAGATTTAGAGAAAACAGCGTGTAAAAACACGCTGGAGTTGTCAAGTTTTTATTCGCATACAAATTCATCAACTTGGCGAAGATCTTTCGTGATTTGTGTTATTGAAGAATTTTCTTCAGCACAATAGGTTGTATCACCACCACATGAGAAATTAACTGTAAAGCAATTGGCAAAACCTTGAGATGAAAAGGCTAAAAACGAAAACGGTAAAATGAATTTTTTCATCATTAATGTTGCTCAGTATTACACCCCTATCCTCGGTTTTCAGTTGATTTTAGAGTGAAAGTAAACCGTAAAAAAGAGAAGTCCTAAAGTGTGTTTGAATGTTTAATGCATTAGTTTATAGTTGTTTGTATATCGTAGTTAAAAATAAAAAAGGCTTTCAATAGTACTTGAAAGCCTTGTTAAGTAGATTGGAGACTACCGTTATGCAGTTGCAATTGTTTGGTGCGAATGGAGGATAGTAGACCAGGAATATGATTGACGATAAGAATCCCCTTGTTTTGTGCTTTTTCTTGTAAAATAGGAAGAAGTCGTTCTTGGAGCAGGGGAGACAATCCAGCAAAAGGCTCATCTAAAAGAATAAAGGGTTGAGGTAGATCCAATACGAATAATGTCTGAATCAGTTGTTGAATACCTGTAGAGAAGTTGTGAATAGGTTCGTTTTGCTTTGATTCAAATTCGGGCCAAGTCCCATAGACTGTTGGCAATACATCACGTAGGCGCAATTGCTTGGGAAACATCGCGAATTGGGGTTTGAATGCAAAATATTTGGACAAGTGATGTCTTTGGCGAATGAGATGGTTATCAATCCTAAGATGGTAGTGTTGTGCTTTTTTGGTGCCAAATAAAATTTCCAATAAAGACGATTTTCCAGCGCCATTCGAACCGATTAGTTCTACAATATCTCCTGTTTGTAACGATAAATACACATTGTTTAACTGTGTTTTGTCGTTGAGACGATAGACAAGACTGTCGAGATGTAAGGTTGCCATAGAATTAATGCATTAGTTGAGACACAAGCAAGGCTAAAAATAGATTGGTCAAAAATAACCAACCGAATAGTCGAAAGGGTTGTATACCACAATTTTAAAAATAGTAAAACTCATATTTGCGAAAGAACCAAAAGTATATCATGGTTAAGCCACAAGCGAAAATTGGAGTCAGATACCACAACAACGGTAGGACAAGTAAACTCAAGCCTAGCGTTAAGGTCCAAGAAAGTAAATAGTACGGAAATAAAATTCGTATTTGGGTTATCATGAGTAGCATTTACGCTGGATTAGTATAGGGTAATGTACATCAATTTAGTTTAAATAACGTTTTTATTGGTCATTTTTGACTTCATACTGGTCTAGGATGTATTGGTTAATCTCAGCCTTATCTGATGATTTGGGATATTGACCTAAATCAATCCCATTTTTCCTGAAGAATATAAACGGAAATCCGAGGCGATCCTCATATTTTTGGGTTAAATAGGGGAGGAAAATATTTTTTTGAAGGATAATCCAATCCTCATTTAGAAAACCTAGTGTTTGAAAAGACGTTCCTTTTTTATAATTCTCGATATTTTGTACTTTATCAAAAATAGCAACAAATTTAATCCCTTTATTAGCGTGTTTTGCTGCGAGTTCATTCATCTGTTGGAAATCTTGAATACAAATACCACAATTAGTGGATGTTATATAGAATAACGCATCCCAATCCGCCACCTCAGATAAAGGAATTTTATTACTGTGGATGTCTAAAAAACCAGGTTGAAGCACTCTTTCGTTACTAGTGGAATCTACAAGTACTATTTTACTAGGGTTCATGCCTAGTTTATTGTAAATCCCCAGTAAGGCAAAGGTATAATCGTCTTCCGTTTTATATGCTTTTTCTAACATGTCACTGTTCCACGAGGTTAAATTTCCTTCCTCATTAAAAACCATGTGTTTTTTAAAGTCCGCGATGTCAGATGAATCTAAAGTTAGTACTTTGGGGAGAAAGGCTTTGATGTAGCGATCTTCAGGAGATTCTTTTTTACAAGCAATCAAGGCAAGAGAGAACATTAAGAGAAAACCTAGTTTTTTGAACATATTCAGATGGTTTAGTTATGTGATTATTTAGCAGGAGGTAAAGGTTTTAGAGGAGGTTTTTACTAATAGGTAACAAGTACTACCACGTTGCGGAATACACATATCACCATCTCTATTCAAATAAGCACCATTTACTTGTCTTATGTATGGTTCATCCTTTTTACCAAATGTTGGGTATTTGTTTTCTGTTGGTGAACTACCTTCTGATATATGTAGTATTCTCTCCTTGTTATCCTCGTTGATGATGATAATCTTAGCAGGATTCATATTCAAGTCCCTGTATATTTTTAGTAGTACTTCTTTATATTCTTCGTCCGAAGGATACACATTGTCTAAGAACTCTCCATCCCTTGATTTTAGATGACCTTCTTCATCAAATATCATGTGCTTTTTAAAATGGTTTATTTGGGCATGGCTTAACTCAAGAATCTTTGGAAGATTGGCTTGAAGGTAGCTGTCTTTTGCATCAAATTCAGGTTTTACAACATCTTCTGAATCTGATGAACAAGAAATAAATAAAGAGGCACTGAGTAAAAAGAATAGTATTTTTTTTATCATAAAGCTTGTTCCGTATTTTTTCCTTGTCCCGGTTTATAGTTGGTTAAAGATTTAAATATAATTGTTTAAGCTAGATTGGGTGTTAAGTAATTGAAAGATTAATGCAATTGGTAATTAATCTTTGATTTGTACAAGGGTGTAATCTATTTCTGATATACAAACATAAATAATTAAAATTCAATTACTATATAATTATGTGATTAATTTAACATAAAATATAAGCCTAAGTTTAATGCAAGTTTTTAAACTAAAAACTTTACCTGTGATTAACGGAAAGTGTTGAGGTTTTCACACAGATTAGTAAAAGGAGAAAGATAGCTTGCAAATCAAAAAGCAAAACTTTTATTTTCAATAGTTTTATATATATTTGTCTATAAACTAATAACAACAATATGGATAAAATGTTACAGCCAGCGCATTCAGGCGTTGCATATTTAGCATTGATTTTTTTGATTATCGTAGTAATTAATGCTTTTGTAGGATTGAGCTCTAAAAAAGAGTTTACAGAAAAAGACCGCAAATTGGGTTTAATTGGGTTAATTTTCACTCACATCCAATTATTGTTAGGGATCATCTTGTATTTCGTTTCACCTTTAGTACAAAGTTTTAGTGTGGCGATGAAAGATTCTACCTTGAGATTATATGCGTTAGAGCACCCGCTAATTAACGTTATTGCAATTGCATTAATCACAATTGGATGGTCTAAACACAAGAAAGCAACAACGAGTCAAGATAAATTTAAGAAGTTTGCTATTTTCTACACGATCGGATTAGTTTTAATCTTATCTAGAATTCCTTGGAAAGCATGGTTTGCATAAACCAAAAATAAAATAAAGTAATAGAGAGTGTTCCAAATGGGCACTCTTTTTTTTTGCGCTTTGCTCGCCACCTTCAACTCGTGTTTCCTTTTGTACAGCACCGTGTTGCCAGTATAGTGTTACTATCATGACTCCATAATGCGTCTATTGAAAACGGCATTTTTAATAGACGCATTATGGAGTCACCATGGAGTCATTATGGAGTCACCTCGATTCAGTGTCGACCCGTTCTCCTTTTTTATGCGCTAACTTTTTTAAAAAGAGGTATAAGTGTTCGCTTTTGCTTTTTATTTTTAACATTCACGGCTGAATTTATTTACTACTTCGTTTGCTTATTTTTCTCTTTCACCCTCCTACTTTTTGTTTTGGTACACTTCTTGTTTTTAGCATACGGTCTATTTTTAAAATAGGGAAATTATGAAGTACTTTCAATATATTATTTTTGCCTTAACCATCATTACGTTATCCAGTTTTGAGGAAGCGGGTAAATTAAAAGAAAAATCGAGACCAGTTGCAAGTCAACTAACACAAATTATAGATACAGTAGCTACGTTGGATTTACCTGTGGTAGATGAGACGGATTCTATTGTAATGGCTGAAGTTGAAGAGGATTATGAAATGGTGAATCAAGAGACCAAAGCGTCTTATTATCACGATAAATTCACAGGTAGAAAGACAGCTAGTGGGCAAATTTTTGATAATACAAAATACACAGCAGCCCATAAAACGCTACCCTTTGGGACAAAGATCAAAGTGACGAATTTAAAGAATAAACGCTCTGTTGTTCTGACGGTTACAGATCGGGGGCCTTTCGTAAAAGGCAGAAGTGTAGATGTATCCAAACGCGCTTTTATGGACCTTACTGACAATATTGGACGGGGTGTCTTAGACGTTAAGATTGAGCGCATTGTCGAAAGTACACAATAAGCAGATGACCGTTCCTATTTTCTAGTTTATAGGTGTTATAGGCTTAAAATATAAGTCACGCATTAGAGCAAAAAGATCGTATAGCATTAACCCTCTACGCAACGAATATTAGTAAAAAGTGTGTCAAAATTGGGGAAATAATCCACAATTCGAGGATGCATACCGCATGTTAATCGCCTTTTTGTTTTTTTAAAGAGACGAAAAATAAAATAGTTACAAAAAAATACAAAAGAAGGCTGATCGGGTATCAGCCTTCTTTTATTTTATCTTGTTTTAAAAAAAAGATGGGGTAACATTTTTGTGCTTTTCTACCTAAAAATAAGGGGGATCTATTTATTTCATAACCAATCGAAGCTTATTTTATGCTATTAATGATGTAGACGTACATTGGCTGTTGCGTTCGCAATGTTCTGTTTACAAAGCGAATTGGTCGATTGGGAAATACTATTTATATTTGTTCTAAATTATAAAGATAAATATCTACTATTCAGATTAGGGGCATTGTAGACGACTAATCGTAACGACATATTGCATGAGTTGTTTTTTTTAAATTGTTGAGATCATGTAAATTAAACCTCCATTGAATAACTTCGATGGAGGTTTTCTTCTTATAGCTATGGACGCTGATATCATCTGTTTCCTCAATTACCAAGTGGTAAATGGATGCTTGGATAAATACGAATTGTAGTATTCCTTTTTACCTGTGACTTCTTCCCCTAGCCACTTTGGTTTTTCAATCGTTTCATTTTCAGCTTGTAGCTCTACTTCTGCAAGAACAAGCCCTTCATTTTTACCGTGAAAGACATCGACTTCAAATAGATGGGATCCATGCGGAATTACGTATCGTGTTTTGGCAATGATATGATCTTCGCATAACTCCAGTAATGCTTGCGCTTCTTCGAAGTCAATTTCCTTCTCCCATTCAAAACGAGAGGTGCCCGATGCATTGCTCGCCCCTTTAATGGTGAGGTATCCTTGATCATTTTTTAGGCGAACGCGAACGGTTCGATTGGCATCGCTATTCAGATAGCCTTGAGCAATCGTGTTTTTTGAAACAGCTAAGGTTTCAAAATTTACTTTTTGTATCAGAAATTTTCTTTCGATTTCAATCATAGGATATAAAATAAAGGTGTAAATTTATGCCAAGTTAGGGTTGTTTTGATCCAAATGTTAAGAAAAAAACATATTTTTAAATGAAATTAAGGTATATATTACAATCACCTCAAGGAATTGAGGAGCTTTTTAATAAATATGTAGTTGACGGTAAAATCTATACGAGCGAAGATATTTCTTTTTTAGTTGATCTTGTACATATTTTTCGACCGCGAAATATAAAAAAAACTAATCGTGTTTCCATAGATTCTTTCACTTCTTATTTAAAGACGCACGAAGTTGAACGTTTAGCGCTAATGGAGTATTTGCGCGAAATACTTTCTAACAGACGTTTTAGCCGAATGATCTCGGATGCGGGAATTTTACAAGATTCCGATTTTTTCTATGAAGTTAAAAAGCGTTTATGGGCCAAAGTACTGCCGTATCAACCCGAAAAAGATACCTATGAATACGTTTTAAACCAAGTGTTTTACAAGCATACCGATGCTATATGGGTAGATCTCATTCCTGAAGAGCAATTAGTAGAACTTTTTGAGCAGCTAAATTTTAAGGATATTTTTACTAAGGTATCGGATGAATCGGTGATGGGCGAATTGTTGAACTCCATCGGATTGATTACCCAGCGCATGAGCGGTAGAGCAATGGAGAGTGCTATTATCAGTATGGTGCCTGAATATTCCCATTTTGAAAGCCCCTTTTTGGCCTTGGAAAAAGAGTTTATGGAAGTGGCCTCTAGTATTCTAAAGGGCAATACCAAGTATTTGACACCAAGTGATATCAACTGTAAACAGATTAAAATCTTTCATAAACAGTGTATTGAATTTGTCAATCAGGCTTTTAAGAACAGCTCAAAATACGGTATTTCCATTAAGGTTAACCAGAGTTTACTGCGCTTGAGACAACAGCTTCAGCGCGTGGATGTGCTGCTTTCACTCATTATTATCGAGGGAGAGGAAGTGGAAATTGAAAAGAAAGCTAATACAATTCGTTTGGCTCGAAAATTAATTGATTACAACTGTTATAAATACAACGTATCGGGATTAATCAAAGAGAGCACGCAATTAATCTCCTACGAAATTACGCAACACACGGCCAAAACAGGGGAACACTACATTACAAAGACGGCAGGTGAATATTGGCATATGTTTAGGGGCTCGATGGGAGCCGGTATTGTGGTGGGCTTTATGTGTATATTGAAATTGCTTGCCCACAAGCTAGACGCGAGTATTTTCGGACACGCCATGTTGTATAGTTTAAATTACGCCTTGGGCTTCTGTCTGATCTATTTACTAGGCTTTACTTTAGCGACAAAACAGCCGGCAATGACTGCAGCAGCGATTATCAAAGCAATTGAAGACGGTCGTAAACAACATGTGGATAGTTTGGATAAACACATTGGGTTTGCAAAGCTATTTGCACGCTTGGTGCGTTCTCAATTCATTGCTTTTATCGGTAACGTAATTTTAGCTTTTCCAATCGCCTTGTTATTGATGTGGGGATTTGACTCTGCCTTTGATGTGAATATTGCTGCCAAAGAGTGGAAAGGCATGTTGATCGACGCCGATCCAATTGAATCGAAAGCCTTATTCCACGCTGGTATCGCAGGGGTTTTCTTGTTTTTGTCTGGAATTATCTCCGGAAATGTATCCAATAGAAACAAGCACAATCGCGTATTTTACCGCATACAAGAACACCCGTGGTTAAAACACAATTTTGGAATTCAACGCTCAACAAAAATTGCCAATTGGGTAGATACCAAATGGCCGGGAATTGCTTCTAATATTTGTTTTGGTCTTTTTATGGGTACTTGTGGTGCCATAGGAACCTTCATCGGATTAGATATTGACATTCGACACATTACCTTTGTCAGTGGAAATATAGCTATCGGCTATTACGGTTCGGGTTTTGAAGCACCAACCGCAATGTTAGTGTGGGCTTTCATCGGAATGTGGCTCATCGGATTCATGAACTTTATCGTCAGTTTTGGTCTTTCCATCTTACTGGCTTTCCGCTCGAGAAATATTCCTTTTAAAGAAACTAAAGACTTGGCCCAAGCCGTGCTAAAATACTTTAAAAGCTTTCCAATGGAATTCTTTATTCCTACAGGAGGTACAGTTGTCGAAGTGACAAATGATAAAACACAAGATAAAAAGTAATACAAACAAAAGGAGATCGACATCGATCTCCTTTTGTTTGTATTAATCCGTATAGTCAGCTGTATCTTTGGTCTCTCTTTTGTGTCGTAAACTATCTTTTAACAAGTTCGACTGCTGTTCAAATTCGAGGCGAGACACGGTGATATAATCTTCTAAGTTATGAATGTTTTTAGCCAATTTCCTCAACGAGGCACGGTCACTTTTGATGAATAACTCGCTCTGTGTTCTCGCTTCTTCATGGCTTAAACCTAATTTTTCAAGCATAACGCTTCCAACGTATACCGCGGTAAAGAAGTTTTCTCTGTACACTTCTGTAAATCCGTCTTGTAAATACTCGTAGGCGTTTTTTCTGTTCTTCGCCCGTATAATCACTTCTACGTTAGGGAAGTTTTTGTGTAGGACTTCGACCAAATGTTGGTTGACCTCAGGGGGATCCATAGCAGCAATGACGTAATCGGCCTGGTCGACGTTGATGGATTTTAAGATATTTATGGAGGTTGCATCCCCATAGTACACGTTAAAACCCAGTTTGCGCAAGTGTTCTACGCGTTCAGCATCATTGTCGAGTACTAAGGTCGGAATGTCGTTCGCTTGTAACAAGCGCCCAATTGTATTTCCAAAATCTCCAAATCCCGCAATGATGATCTTTTTATCTGCGCTGATGTGCGATAAGTCGTCATAGGGTTGATCGTTTTTAGTCGAAGAGGTTATTCCTAAGTATGGGCCAATCCACTTTTCATTCAACAACATTAAAATGGGGGTAACCACCATAGATAGTGCAGTAGTGGCTAATAAGTAATCATACCAAGTTTGATCAATAATGTTAATCGTCTTTCCTAGTGCTAAAATTACAAAGGCAAATTCGCCAATTTGTGAAAGTAAAATGGCAAATAAAAACGATTGATCTTTGGGAAATTTCTTCCACTTACCAATAGCAAATAGGACTATCGCCTTAACGGTCATGGATCCTACCAACAGTGAAAGAACAATTAGCGGTTCAGCTGCAATTATTTCAAAATTAATAGTAGATCCTACTGCGATAAAGAAAATACCGAGCAAGAGGGCCTTAAAGGGTTCTATATCGCTTTCTAATTGATGTTTGTAAGGGTTATTTGCCAATACGACCCCTGCAATAAAGGCACCCAAGGCAGGGCTCAATCCCACTTCTTTCATTAAAAGAGAAACCCCAATTACTAACAGTAGGGCTGAAGCGGTATAGATTTCGCGTATTTGTAAACGTCCTACTGATTTAAACAGCGGATTGACGATGTAGTTACCCACTAAAAAGATAACGGTAATGGCACCTAAAATCGCCATGGTTTTCATTAATACAGGTTGCCCATCGAGCATACTGCTATTGGTGGTCGAAATGGGTATTTTCTTGGAAACTGCTAACAAAGGGATCAAAGCCATCACGGGGATTACCATGATATCCTGAAAGAGCAAGACGGCGAAACTCGATTTTCCAACGTTCGACTTATTTAGTCCTTTCTCAGAAATGGTTTGGAGGATAATCGCTGTGGAAGACATGGTGATCACAAATCCTATAGTAATGGAGGTGCCCATACTTAAACCAAGAGCAAAATAGCATACGGCCGTTGTGATTAAGGTTGTTCCCAAGGCTTGTGCGGTTCCCAAACCAATAATCTCTTTCCGAATTTTCCAAAATTCTTTGGGATCCAACTCTAATCCAACTAAAAACAACATCATGACAACCCCAAATTCGGTGGCATGCATAATATCCGCGCCATCTTTACCGACAAATCCAAGAACAAAAGGGCCAATTAAGACTCCAGCGAAAAGATAACCTAAGACGGAACCCATTCCAAGTTTTTTGGAAATGAGCACGCAAATTACGGCAGCAAATAAAAATATAAAGGCTTGCGCTAAGAAATCATTCATTTTTTAGATATAATTTTTTGCGTTAAAATAAGTAAATCAAAGCAAGAGGAATAAATAACGTTTTTTTAGGTTAAAACAGCGCCACTTACTCAAAAAGTATTTGATTTACGTACAAATTTACACAATAGTGCTTGGAAATAAACAGAAAAAAACAAAAAAAATAGAGCATTTTTTAGGGTTGTATAAACTGTTTTTTTTCGGTTATTTTGACTATTTTATCGCGAAGATGAGTCGAAAGATAATACATATTGATATGGATGCGTTTTACGCTTCAGTTGAGCAATTGGATAATCCCGAATTGAGGGGAAAAGCTATTGTTGTGGGCGGGAGTAGTGAGCGCGGTGTGGTGGCAGCGGCAAGTTATGAAGCACGTCAATTTGGTGTGCGAAGTGCGATGAGTGGCATATTGGCAAAGAAAAAATGTCCACATTTGATTTTTGTACCTCCGCGTTTCGATCGGTATAAAGAAATTTCTAGGCAGATTCGAGCCGTATTCTATGAGTATACCGATCTAGTGGAACCCCTAGCCCTTGACGAAGCTTTTCTCGATGTTACCCAAAATAAAATTGGATGCCCCAGTGCAACCCTAATCGCACAAGAAATTCGACAAAAGATTTTTGAACGCACCCAATTAACTGCTTCGGCGGGTATTTCTGTCAATAAATTTTTGGCGAAAGTAGCCAGTGATTACAACAAGCCCAACGGACAAAAAACAATCAATCCCGAAGAAGTTGACACTTTTTTAGAAGCCTTAGAAATAAAAAAATTTTTTGGCATTGGAAAGAAAACGGCCGACCGCATGTATCACTTTGGCATCTTTACAGGCTTAGATTTGAAAGCCAAATCGATGGAGTTTTTAGAAGAGCACTTTGGCAAGGCTGGAGTGGCTTATTACTACATTGTGCGCGGCATACACGATTCGCCAGTCAGCCCAGACCGTTTAGTGAAATCTGTGGGAACTGAACGCACCTTTACTGAGAATTTGAGTTCAGAGGTCTACCTCGAAAATAAACTCGCCCATATTGTGGAAGAATTGAGCCTGCGACTTAAAAAACAAGGATTAGCAGGTAAAACAGTAACGCTAAAAATAAAATATGCTGATTTTGTACAGCAAACGCGGAGCACAACCTTTCCCTATTTTATCGCTGATGCTGGAATTATCCTCGATTGTGCCAAAGAATTGCTCTATCAAGAAAAATTGCAAAATTCCGTGCGTCTGATTGGCGTATCTTTGACTAACTTAAACAATAGAAAAGCGGCAAAAAAACCCGTTGCGGTTCAGCTGCGTTTTGATTTTTAAACCCCCAAAACCATTGATGATGAATTATCGCATTCCTCCTTATTTACAACCTGGTGACAAAGTTGCTATTGTTTGTACGGCTAGAAAATTTTCAGTTGAAGAAGCACAACCCGCTATTGCTTTGCTAGAATCGTGGGGCCTTCAAGTCGTTTTAGGTCAAACCATTGGATTGGACAACTTTCAGCTTGGTGGAACAGATGCAGCACGCGCAGCCGATTTGAATCAACAACTACGAGATCCCGAAATTAAAGCTATTTGGTGTGCAAGAGGCGGCTATGGGACAGTGCGAATTATTGATGCTATTGATTTTAGCCCCTTGGAACAGCAACCCAAATGGTTGATTGGCTTCAGTGATGTGACGACTCTACACAGTCATATGCACAACCTCGGTCTAGCTACAATTCACGGCATTATGGCCTTTAGCGTCCCCTCAGCCATGGAAGAATCTAAAACCTCCTTGTATCACGCACTTTTTGGACAGCCACTCTCTTATTCAATTGAGGCAGTAAACGGCAACCGTAAAGGAAGCGCATCTGGAGTATTAGTAGGAGGAAATTTATCGATTCTCTATAGCCTACTCGGTTCGGAATCGAGTATGGACACAAAAGGCAAAATATTGTTTCTCGAGGATTTGGATGAATACCTTTATCACGTGGATCGAATGATGCACAACCTTAAGCGCAACGGTATGCTCAAAGATTTGGCAGGTCTCCTAATCGGTGGAATGACCGATATGCACGACAACTCCATCCCTTTTGGGTATAATGCGCAAGAAATTATCCTCGACGCAGTCAAAGAATACAACTATCCCGTGGCGTTTTGCTTTCCTGCGGGACATGGCGCTTCGAATTGGGCACTGAAATTGGGCACTATTGTTGAACTAGAAGTCACCGACAATCAAGTGAATGTCGCTTTTAGTTAACCCCAATGTATGAGTGAATCAAAGAAACTAGGAAAGAAAGGAGAAGAATTAGCCGTAGCCTTTTTAGAAGAAAAAGGGTACCGCATTGTTGCGAGAAATTGGAAACACCACAAGGCGGAAGTCGATATTATTGCCGAAGTAGACGACTTACTCGTGTTTGCTGAGGTAAAAACGAGAAGTTCTACTGATTTTGGCTTGCCCCATGAATTTTTAAAACCCCCTCAAATTAAACGCTTAGTTACAGCGGCTAATGCTTTTTGTGTGCAATTTAAGCGATCAGAAGAGGTGCGCTTTGATATAGTAGCTATTAGTATAAAAAAAACACTACCAGAAATTGAGCACATAGAGCGAGCTTTTTATTGGTTTTAGTGAGAAATTCCGATTTTTTTATTGATAATCTGTGACTTTATTAGGTATTCTTCTCTTTTTGTGGACGTCTGTCAAAATCCTTATGTAAAAAAAGTCTAAATAAAAGTTGGTGGTTATTTAGAATCACTTTACATTTGTGGCGTTTTTAATAAGTCTAAATAACACAGTTTCAGAATGAAGACGTATACTACATGGTTAGTTGCCATTTTTGGAGTAATGGTAGGTTTCGCACAGAACGTAACAGTTAAAGGAAGGGTTGTAGATGAGGTAAATAAACCATTACCTTACGCAACAGTTGTGATTGGAGAAGGGCAAAAAGCCGTTCAAACCAACGAAAATGGAGAGTTTAAGCTAAGTGATGTGCAAAAGGGAAAGCATATAATGAAAGCCTCTTTTGTTGGATATTCTACTTCTCAAAGAGAAATTACCCTAGCAAAAAACGAAGAAATTGTCAATTTCCTCCTTGTAGCCGATAGTCAATTAGAGAATATTACCGTGTACGGAAGGAGTAATAAAAACGTAAAGAATCTTCAGTATATCACGCGTTTACCTTTAGGACTACAAGATCAAGTACAATCAATCAGCATTGTTTCTGAGCATATCATTAAAGAACAAGGGGCTTTAACTATTACGGATGCCGCGCGCAACGTAGCTGGAGTTACTCAGTTTTCAACGTATGGAGGGCCTGCAGAAAGTATGTCTATCCGCGGATTTAGAGGAACACCTGTATTGAGAAATGGAGTGGGAATGGATTCTGATTTTAGAACTGCTTCTGCAATTTCCGATATGCAAGGGATTGAAAGTGTTGAGGCAATTAAAGGATCTGCAGCTGTATTACAAGGAATCGGAAATGGTTTAGGAGCTGCGGGTGGTGTGATTAACTTAGTGACGAAAACGCCAAACTTCAAAAACCAAGGCGAAGTTGGTTTTAGAGCGGGTAGCTATGGTCAAGTTAGACCTACAGTTGACTTTGAACGTGTATTGGATAAAAAGGAAACGATTTCTTTCCGCTTCAATGGTGCATATGAAAGAAATGATGGATGGAGAACGTATGTAAATAACGAGCATTTTTACATCAACCCTTCCTTAACATGGAAAATTGACAACAAAACGAAGTTGACAGTTGAAATGGACTATTTGAATGGAGACTATGTAACGGATAAAGGAACAGTAAACCTTGGGCCAGACCATTCAAATGAATTATATGAAATGCCACACAATAAGTTTTTAGGCTTCAAAGGTGATTCGAAAAAGATTACGATGCAAAACTACGTGGCGCGTTTTGAAAGACAGTTGACAGAAAAATTGAGTTTTAGAACTTCGTATACGGCATCTATTTACAATGAATTAGGACGTTCAACAAACGTAACAACAGTTATACCTAAGAAGCAAATTGGCGATGACTGGAGCAAATACGGAGAAATTAAACGTACCGTATCAAGAGGACAATCTGACGATTACAACTCCGTGTTCCAAGCGGATTTAATCGGAAAAGATATTTTTACAGGAATATTAAAACACACTTTCCAAGTAGGATTTGACTACAGACAAACAAAAACAATTGGAGGATCTACTACAGGTAAAGTTTGGGGGAAAGATAAAGATGGAAACGACGTATTAGTTGATTTTAGAAGCGATATCAATGTGTTAAATCCTATTGATAACACCTTGCCTGAAGACGTAATCTTTGGAGACATTGCAACAACGAGAACCATGTCGCCAACTATCGGATTTATGGTGCAAGATTATATTGCTATTGGCGATAAATTGAGTGCAATGTTAGGTCTTCGCTACAGCCGTTTGAATGGTAACACAACCGAAAACGCTACAGTAGATCGTTGGAACCCTATGTTTGGATTAATCTTCAAACCACAAGAAAACATCAGCACATTTGCTTCGTATACGACAACGAGTAGTTTAAGACAGTCCAATAAATTATTACACGGTGGTGGTTATGCTGGAGCCTCTGACATCAAACAAGTGGAATTTGGATTCAAATCGAATTGGTATAACGATCACTTAGGTGTAAACTTTACCTACTTTTTTATCAACCAAAATAATTTAGTTGCGCCCTATATTGATCCAGTGACAAACGAGCAGTCAAAAACGGAAAGTATCTTGGCAGGAGATCTAAAACGCAACGGATTTGAGTTGGAAATCAACGGTAAAATCACCAATAATCTAGAAGTGATGTTAGGATATGCTAACTTATACGCTAGATACCAAGACAGTCCACAGTACGTAAATGGTTCTGCGCCAATGAATGCACCAGAACACACGGCGAACGGATGGGTAAGCTATAAGTTTGATCAAGGAAAATTAAGCGGATTGTCGTTAAGCGCAGGGGTATACTATGTTGGAAAACGCCCAGTAAACGAATATAGCATCACCCGCGACGATAGCCACAATACAAACGTTAACGTTAGACCATTTGACATGCCTAGCTATACTACGGTTAATGCACAAGCAGCTTATACCTATAAAAGAGCTACGCTAAGTGTGTTTATGAATAATATCTTCAACGAAAGAGGGTATACTTCATATTTTAGAGGGGGATACATCAATGAAATTTCGCCGCGAAATTTTGCTGCACAGTTGACCTATAGATTTTAATCTTCTTGCTTTAATTAGTGTCATTATAATTGAAATAATAATAATTGCAAACACGGTTTTATGTTATAAAATCGTGTTTGTTCGTTTTGAATCTCCATGAAAACAAAAAAGACATCTCCTTTTCGAAAATTGATGAATGACCTCCACTTATGGTTGGGGATTGCTAGCTCACTTGTGCTCTTTGTAGTTTGTTTAACGGGTACCATCTATACGTTTAAGACTGAAATTCAGGATTGGATGGAGCCGACGCGTTATCGAATAACAGCGTATGATACAGAGCAGAGAAAACCTGTTGAAGAGTTGGTTCAGTTGGTAGAAGCGACGACACAAGGAACAGTACAACGCGTTTCTTTGGTGAGTAAAGAAAGTAAACCCTATGTTTTTTCCGTTCGCAGTGGAGAAGAGGGAAAACGCCCTGATGCGGTTCACGTCAATCCGTACACAGGGGAAATTCTAGGAACGGGTAAAGGACCTGGCGATGAATTCTTCATGACAGTGTTCAAATTGCATCGTTGGCTGTTGCTCGATTCATCAATTGGAAGACCCATCGTGGGTATTGCGACAATCATCTTTTGTTTCCTATCTATTTCGGGATTGATCTTGTGGTTCCCTAAGAAAATCAAAGGGTGGAAAAGTCTAAAACCAGGATTTAAAATTAAGTTTAGTGCCAATTGGAAGCGCATTAACCACGATTTGCATAATACCTTAGGGTTTTACACCTTACTTCTTGTTTTGATTATGTCGCTGACAGGACTTTGTTGGTCTTTTGAGTGGTATCGAAATGGATTGAGTAGCGTGTTAGGAGCAAAAGTTTTTGGAGGAAGAGATGAGGTAAAACCCGAATCGGTTGTGCAAGACAAGCAAAGCATAACCTTACAGGAGGCGATGGACATTGCCAATAAAGAGATGAACTATGAGTACCGCACGCTAGCTATTAGTTTGCCTAAAGATGAAACAGCTGCTTTTGAAGTGAATAAAAACGATTTAGCTCGTTGGAATGAAACCGTAAATGACCGCGTTTTTATTGATCAGTATTCCGGAGCGGTCATTAAAAAAGAAATTTTTGCTGACAAGTCCACTGGAGAAAAAATAGCGAGTTCAATTCGCGCCCTTCACTTTGGTGATATTTATGGATTATTCTCAAAAATAATTTATTTTATTAGCTGTTTAATTGCCACATCATTGCCTATAACTGGAATTTTTATTTGGTTGAATAAAATGAAAAAGAAGCCCAAAAAGGCAGTATAACCCGTATTGGGAATACTTTAGCATGGAAAGATGACAAAATAAGAGAAAAAGTGTAACTTTGTTAGAACAATTTTTTAATTAAAGGTAATAGTATGTATCCAGAAGAAATAGTAAAACCAATGCGTCAAGAGTTAGTTGATGCAGGATTTTCAGCATTATATACAGCAGACGAAGTTGAGGCTGCTTTAAGTAAAGAAGGAACTACATTAGTAGTTGTAAATTCAGTTTGTGGTTGTGCTGCGCGTAATGCGCGTCCAGGGGCAATCATGAGCTTGAGAGGAGAAAAAAAACCAGCGCAGATTGTAACTGTTTTTGCTGGTGTGGATAAAGACGCCGTTGATGCTGCTCGTCAACATATGTTCCCATTCCCTCCATCTTCACCATCGATGGCTTTGTTCAAAGACGGGGAATTAGTTCACATGTTAGAGAGACATCACATTGAAGGACATCCAGCTGAGATGATCGCTGAAAATTTGATCGACGCTTATAAAGAATATTGCTAAAAAGAGACCACCTTGTATAAGGTGGTTTTTTTTTAAAGTGTATATTTGCTCAAGATATAATTGAGCTTATGCAAAAAATACTATCCTATCCACTTTCGGTGCTATTTGTACTATGCCTCTTGTTGGTGCTTTTTGTTTTCCACGGGTTACAATGGATTGCCTTTACCTTTTTTGGATATAAGGCCCACAAAAAAGTAGTGGACGCAATGGTCTGGTGGATTATGTTGTGCACCGGAATTCTCGGCACAACGTATCGCGTGTCTAAAGAAGAAGAACTACCCACAGACAAGCCAATTGTCTTTGTGGCTAATCACCAGAGTATGTTTGATATACCGATGATCATTTGGTTCTTCAAACAAAATCACCCCAAATTTGTTAGCAAGAAAGAATTGGGAAAAGGAATTCCCAGTGTTTCATATAATTTAAGACACGGAGGTTCCGTTCTAATTGATAGAAAAGACGCCAAACAAGCCTTATCCGTAATTCGCGGTTTGGGGCAATACATCTCTACCAACAATAGAGCGGCAGTTATTTTTCCAGAAGGAACGCGAAGCCGTGATGGGCAACCCAAACGTTTTTCAGAAAACGGGGTTAAAATGTTATGTAAGTTTTCACCAGATGCTTATCTTGTTCCCTTGACTCTAAATAATTCATGGAAATTGTTTCGATTTGGAAAATTCCCCATGGGTTTAGGAGCCAAAATTAGCCTTTATGCACATAAACCAATGAAAATTAGCGATTATGCCTTTGATGAACTTTTTGCTAAAACAGAGGAGCTGATAAAGTCTAAAATAGAATAAAGAAGTACTAATTCTCGCAGTTACTCCCAAAACAAACTAAACCAAACCAAGAGCTAGTTGCGAAGTAAAAACAAATTGAAATGTCAACACACAATGTTCGTTTAGAAGTGATGCACTTCTTGGAAAAAAATATAGATAGCTTCGTCGATGACTATCTAATCCCTGTGGAGAAAATTTGGCAACCTTCTGATTTACTGCCGAATTCGGAGAGTGAAACATTTTTAGAAGATGTCAAAGAATTGAGAGAATTCGCCAAAGAATTACCATATGATTTTTGGGTTGTATTGGTAGGCGATACAATTACCGAAGAAGCGCTGCCGACGTATGAGTCTTGGTTGATGGACGTTGATGGAGTGAATCAACGCGAAGGCGAGAGCGGAAACGGTTGGGCGAAGTGGATTCGCCACTGGACAGGTGAAGAAAATAGACATGGCGATCTATTGAATAAATACTTGTACTTGTCAGGACGTGTGAATATGCGCGAAGTAGAAATTACTACCCAATATTTATTGAACGACGGATTTGACCCAGGTACAGATCGTGACCCCTATAAAAACTTCGTGTTTACGAGCTTTCAAGAGCTAGCAACCTATATTTCTCACAATAGAGTAGGAAAATTAGCCAAACAATATGGCGATCATAAATTGTCGAAAATCTGTCGTTTAATTGCTGGAGACGAAATGCGTCACCACCATGCATACTCGGAATTCGTAGATCGTATCTTTAAAGTGGATCCAAGCGAAATGCTGTTGGCTTTTGTCGATATGATGAAGCGCAAAATTACCATGCCTGCCAATTTGATCCGCGAATCAGGTGGTAAAATGGGGGATGCATTTGAACTGTTTTCCGATTCAGCCCAACGCATTGGGGTGTATACTGCAATTGACTACGTGGAGATTATGCAAAAATTAATCGACCGTTGGGAAATAGCTAAATTAACCGGATTAACGGACGAAGCAGAGAAAGCCAGAGAATACTTGATGAAATTACCTAGTCGTATGTTGCGCATCGCTGAGCGAATGAGTATCGGTAAAGAACAACATATTTTTAAATGGGTACAACCTGCTATTATTAAATAGTTTGCGGTTTGCTTTTTAGCGAAAAATGGATAAAAATGAATAAAAAAATTGAGGCTACGATTGCCTATGTCAAAGAGGAGCTAAAGCACGCTGAAGGCGGGCACGACTGGTTCCATATCGAAAGGGTATACAACAATGCGCTCAATATTTTAAAATTTGAACCAAAAGCTCAAGCAGAAGTTGTGCAATTCATTGCCCTCCTTCACGATATTGCTGATAGTAAATTCCACAACGGAGATGAGACTGTTGGCCCTCGTAAGGCTAGGGAATGGCTAGAATATTTAGCGTGTGACCCTGAAGTGGTTGAGCACGTGGTCAAGGGAATTGAAAATATTTCGTTTAAAGGAGGCAATTTTGATCAAAAATTCACCTCTATCGAGTTGAAAATAGTCCAAGATGCAGATCGCCTAGATGCCATCGGAGCCATCGGAATAACTCGCGTATTTAATTATGGAGGATTTCAAAATAACCCGATTCACGACCCAGAACAAGCGCCTCGCTTTGGTATGACCAAAGAAGAGTATAAAGCGCATAAAGGAACGTCAATCAATCATTTTTATGAGAAATTATTGCTGTTAAAAGACTTAATGCACACCGATGCAGGAAAGAAATTAGCAGCAGATCGACACCGTTATATGGAAGAGTTCTTAGCGCGTTTTTACGCGGAGTGGCAAGGAGATGCGTAACTGTCAACATAAAAAAAGCGGAATCCAAAAGGATCCCGCTTTTTTATTTTCAATCAATGGGTAGTTAAAAATCATAAGGTATGATTACCCATTTCTATTTATTTAATTTCAGAAATTCTCAAAGTATTCACCATTCCTTTCTCCACGATCGGCATAGCGGCTAAGTTGATAACCATATCTCCTTTTACGGCGTGTTTCTTTGTTACCACGATATGATTAATGTCCTCGATTGTTTCGTCTGTGCTCACGTATTTGTCATAGTAGTAAGCCTGTACACCCCACAGCAGGTTTAACTGCGTTAAAATGCGCTTATTTGACGTAAAAACAAGGATATCACTATTCGGACGCCAAGCTGAAATTTGAAAGGCAGTATATCCACTGTTCGTCAGCGTACAAATTGCTTTTGCTTCGATGTCATTAGCCATTAATGCGGCGTGATAACAAATGTTTTTCGTGATATAACGGTTCGTTTTAATGGTAGGAGGGCTTTGTGGAACGGTAATTAAAGGCGAGTTTTCAACACTTTGGATAATCTGTGTCATTTTCTCGATTACCTGTACCGGATAGCTTCCTACAGAAGTTTCTCCAGATAACATTACAGCATCCGCACCGTCCATAACAGAGTTGGCAACGTCGTTTACTTCCGCTCTAGTTGGCGTCAAGCTAGAAATCATGGTTTCCATCATTTGCGTAGCAATGATTACTGGGATTCTAGCATTTTTAGCAACTTGTACCAATTGTTTTTGGATTAAAGGAACTTCTTGCGCTGGAATTTCTACTCCTAAGTCTCCACGTGCAACCATTAATCCATCACAGTATGCAACTAATTTATTGATGTTTTTAACTGCTTCAGGCTTCTCGATTTTTGCAACAATAGGAATTTTGTGCTCTGAATGTTGCTTGATGATTTCTTGTAAGTCTAGTAAATCTTCAGGTGTTCTCACGAAAGACAACGCCAACCAATCCACTTGCGCTTTAATTGCAAAAATGGCGTCGTTGATGTCTTTTTCCGTTAACGCAGGTAAGGAAACCTTTGTCATCGGTAAGTTTACTCCTTTTTTTGATTTTAAAGGACCGCCTTGAATTACTTTGGCAACAACTTCGTCTTTGTTGTTGGTTGAAACTACTTCAAAGATTAGTTTACCATCGTCTAATAGAATCGTTTCACCTGCATTGACGTCATTTGGAAATTGTTTATAGTTCATATAAACTCTTTGCGCATCGCCTTTGAACTCTTCTTTTGTTGAAAAGGTAATGGTATCACCTGGATGTACCACCACATCTTCTGCCATAATTCCTACACGCAATTTTGGTCCTTGAAGATCTCCTAGAATAGAAGTAGTATAACCGTATTCTTTATTTAATTCTCTAATGATGTCGATTTTCTCTTGTACATCGGCGTAATCTGCATGAGAAAAGTTAATTCTAAATACATTTACACCTGCTTTAATCATGTCGTGCAACACCTCTTTTGTCCCTGATGCAGGTCCTAGGGTTGCTACAATTTTGGTTCTTTTTTTTGCTACCATATTTTTTAAAAAATTAGGTTGTTTTTCGATTTGATCGCTTCTACTCGGATTTCGTATGCAGTAGATATTATTTTTATTGATTTTAATTTTTCAATGACTGTGCCAATTTCAAATTGTTCATCTGTATTTTCAACCTTTAAAAAATAATCCACCGTTTTGTGCTCAGGCAAGAGGTATCCTTGCTTGCTAATGGTTGAAACGACATATTGAAAAAGGGGAGAAGCCATTTGAGACTCGGGAAGTATAAAGGCTTTATTGGATACTAATTTCCAAAGTACGTGATAATCCGGATCGTCGTATTCGAATAAAGAGAAAGAAGCCAAGCCTTGGTCTGTTTCCACTTCAACATCCATCTTCGTGCGTTCTAAATAAAGGCCTAGAATAGTATTAATAAGATAGGTAACTTTAAAATCCTCCTTGCGCGATGAGTGTATCGCTATCAGACTATAGTTTTCAGCTTCAAAATCCTCTAATCTTAGAACTACTGGTCCCATTTGTTTACTCGTTAGATACAAAGATACAACTTTTATAATTCAAATAATATCTAGTTATTTAGAACAAATATTAAGTAAGTGTTAATTGATTCCCCAAATTAATGATTTATTTTTTCTTGGAGAGCAAAATAAGCGCGTTGAGAAGCCTTTTCTTCGGCTTTTTTCTTTGAAGTAGCTCTTCCTTTTGAGATTAACTTGTTGTCTATGAATAGTTTAACTCCGAAATATTTTACATCTTCATTTGAAGTGTCTTCGTAGGCGTCAAATTTAAAGGTGTGTTTTGTTTTTTGACACCATTCGATGAGCAAGCTTTTGTAGCTTGTGATCTTGGTTTCTAATACGTGAATATCCGCAATAGTTGAAATCAGGCGTTGGTGAATGAATCTCTCACACGCAGGATACCCTTGATCCAGATAAATTGCCCCTATTAAGGCCTCCAGTATATTGCCGTGTATGTTTTCTCCGAATTGTTGATTGCCCATTTTGCTTTCGACAATATCGATTAAGCCTAGGCTTTTTCCGATAGTATTTAGGTTTTCACGGCTTACAATTTTAGAGCGCATTTTTGTTAAATAGCCTTCGTCTCCACTGGGTACTTCTAAGTAGAGATGAGAAGCGATAACAGCGTTAAGCATAGCGTCTCCTAAGAATTCCAATCGCTCGTAATTAATGGGATTTCCCTGAGTATCAGTGATATTCATTGAACGATGAGTAAAAGCCAATCGGTAGTAAGCGATGTCTAAGGGCTTCGCTTTGGTAATCTGGAATATCGTACGACAAAAATTCCCGTCCTTTGGATTTGAACGGGAATTTTTAAATATTTTATTTAATACGGTGCTCAACATTACGTTGTCGTTCTTAAATATCTAATTTCTTTACTAGTACACAAGCGTTGTGACCTCCGAAACCGAAGGTATTACTCATACCTACTTTTACTTCTCTTTTTTGTGCTTTGTTGAAAGTGAAGTTTAATTTGGCGTCTACTTGTTCATCATCTGTAAAGTGATTAATCGTTGGCGGTACAATACCGTGCTCGATTGATAAAATTACAGAGATTGCCTCTATCACACCTGCGGCACCTAAAAGGTGACCTGTCATGGATTTGGTAGAGTTTAAGTTCATGTTATAGGCGTGATCACCAAAAACGTTTAGAATAGCTTTTGATTCAGCGATATCCCCTAGCGGAGTAGATGTTCCGTGTAAATTTACCACGTCAACATCCGTTGGCTCAAGGCCAGCATCTCTCAAACAGTTTTTCATTACGTTTGTAGCACCTAAACCTTCTGGGTGTGGTGCAGTTAAGTGATGCGCATCTGCAGACATACCACCACCGCCAATCTCACAGTAGATTTTCGCTCCACGTGCAACTGCGTGTTCGTATTCTTCAAGTACTAATGCTCCAGCACCTTCTCCTAGTACAAAACCATCGCGGTCTTTGTCCATGGGTCTTGAAGCTGTTTCTGGACTGTCATTTCGCGTAGATAAAGCGTGCATAGCATTGAAGCCACCCACTCCTGCAATCGTTACAGCTGCTTCAGAACCTCCTGTTACCATGATGTCTGCCATCCCTAAACGAATGTAGTTGAAAGCATCAATAATAGCATTGGTCGAAGATGCACATGCTGATACAGTCGTGAAGTTCGGACCTCTCAATCCATATTTAATGGAAATATGTCCACCTGCAATATCTGCAATCATCTTAGGAATAAAGAAAGGATTGAATCGCGGTGTACCATTGCCATTCACGAAGTCAGTTACCTCATTTTGGAACGTTTCCAATCCACCGATACCTGATCCCCAAATAACTCCAGCTCTATCTTTATCTATGTTTTCTAAGTCTAATTTAGAATCAACAACAGCCTCATCCGCACTTACCATTGCTAATTGAGCGTATCGATCCATTTTACGCGCTTCCTTGCGATCAATAAAATCCTCTACATTGAAATTCTTTACTTCGCACGCAAATTGGGTTTTGAAATTGGTAGCATCAAAATGTGTAATCGGAGCGGCTCCACTTACGCCATTAATAAGACTGTTCCAATACTCTTGGATGTTATTCCCTATTGGGGTGAGTGCACCTAAACCTGTTACAACAACTCGCCTTAATTTCATAAAGTAAATATTATGGTTTAATAAGTTAAAAAAACCCAATTTTTCACTTTGTAAAAGGAAACATTGGGTAGCTTTATATTTGTTTATCAGATTACTACGGGAGTTAATCTGTCCTTTTTTCTATTCTAAAATAAGTAGATTTGTCCGAAAATAATAACGCCCACGTGCTGTTAACAACACGTGGGTTATTAGTTATTACTTCTTAGCTTCTTCGATGTAAGAGATAGCTTGACCAACTGTAGCAATGTTTTCAGCTTGATCATCTGGAATTTGAATATCGAATTCTTTTTCGAACTCCATGATAAGCTCAACAGTGTCTAGTGAATCAGCTCCTAAATCATTAGTGAAGCTTGCTTCTGCTACAACTTCGTTCTCGTCAACTCCTAATTTGTCAACGATAATCGCTTTTACTCTTGATGCAATGTCTGACATAATCTTTAATTTTAAAATTTAATTTCCTAGGGCAAAAATAAAAAACTTTATTTTATATCCTGATTATACATGTTAATTGTCAGTGCGAAATTATAAAAATAATTAATACTTAATACTATTTTTCTGTTTATTGTCAGTAATTATTCTTTTTTTTGTACTTCAATTGAGTGTTTTAAAAACCTAAATACTGCTTATATCATGAGAAAAATAGCGCTATTCGCCTCTGGATCAGGGACTAATGTGGAGAATATTATCAATTATTTTGAGAATAATTCAATTGTTAACCAATACCTCGTTTTGGTCAATAACCCTCATGCTAAAGTAATAGAAAAAGCGGAAAAAAGAAAGGTACCGGTTTATATTTTTGATAAAAATAAGCTGAATAACGGCGAGTTAGCCGAAAAATTGGAAAATTTCTCTCCTGATTTGATCGTATTGGCGGGCTTTTTGTGGAAATTTCCTGAAGATTTGGTAAAAAGATACCACAACCAAGTGATCAACATTCATCCTGCTTTATTGCCCAAATATGGGGGTAAAGGGATGTATGGACATTTTGTGCATGAGGCCGTTTTAGCCAATAAAGAGAAAGAAACGGGTATTACCATTCACTATGTAAATGAACACTATGATGAAGGAGCAATTATTTTACAAGCTAGAACGGCAGTAGAGGAGCACTTTACAGCCGAGGATATTGCAAAGGCAGTGCAAGCTTTAGAGTACAAGCACTTTCCCCTTGTGATCGCGCAGCTCTTAGATAAAGAAGTATAGATGAGTCAAGCTTTTCAAGTTATTATATACACCGACGGATCCGCTCAAGGCAATCCCGGTCCAGGAGGGTACGGATTGATCCTAGAATGGGCAGGACATCAGGTGTTTAAGGAATTCTCTCAAGGATACCGACTGACGACCAATAACCGCATGGAGTTGTTGGGGGTCATTGTGGGGTTGGAAAAATTAAAAAATCCTGGAACGAAAGTCTTAGTCGTTTCGGATTCCAAATACGTGATCGATGCCGTAACCAAAGGGTGGGTGTTTGGATGGGAGAAGAAAAATTTCAAAGACAAAAAAAATCCCGATTTGTGGATGCGTTTTTTGCGCATTTATCGACAGCACCACGTGTCTTTCCAATGGGTAAAAGGACACAACAACCATCCGATGAATGAACGCTGTGATGTTTTGGCTGTACAAGCAGGGAAGCAAAAGGATTTGTTGGTGGATGAGTTTTACGAGCGAAATAGAACCTAGAATAGCTTTTTTGTGACCTGATGGGATCTCGTTTTTTGCTGATTCACTACTGACTTTTATGTTTGCAAGGGTAAAAAATGATTTACCTAAGGACATCGTAAAAAAAATAATCTTGAGGTCGTAGTTGGAATTCACCTCAAGATTATATTTTTATTTTAGTTTTAGTGTTTCTAGTGGTGTGTCTATAGTACAAGATTACTGTCTAGTAGGGGTCATTTTTCGTATAGTACTAGGCTTGAATCGGTACAAGATACAATTGCTATTTCTGCATTACCAGTTGCGAATGTACCTGGTGTAGTTCCTGTGTTATTGCTTGCGCTACCCCCAATACTTGCGACATTGATAACCAGTTTGAGTGTATTATTTGTAGGTGTTAAAGGGATGTTGGTAAGATCAAGTTGTTTTGTAAAGAATCTGCGTTTATATGTATACAAGTTAGCTATAAAATTTGGGTAATCCGGTGTGTTATAGATTAATACGTCGTTTATGTATATTTTCATGTATATGAATATTTCGACGGTTTTTTTTGTTACATTTGTGCCGTTTAATATAAGATTTTCATATAAACTGAAAGAATAACTTAGCATTTTAGGTTTGTTGATATCTTCAAAAACATCAAAAGTAATGGTTTCAATAGTTTTTTCACTGTTCACACTCGCTGCGATTACTTCGTTATAGGTGAAACGACCAGGAGTACGAACACGACTAACATCATTGTCGATAAAATTCGTTAAACTATATCCTTTACGCGTAGGAAAGGTTACCCCGGTTCCTGCTATAGGTGTTCCCGCATTGTCTACCTCGGATTCATTGTAAAAAGTAAACGTATTGTTTTGATTGTCTACTAATTTGGTTGTTTTTGGGTCTGCCTTTTGTTCCGTAATAAAGTCGTCCATTGTTTTATCCTCATTTCCCGCAAGGGTTTTCCACAGTTCAAAGGTAGAGCTTCCTGTATCACCTTTATCCCCCTTATCTCCTTTTGTACTCGCTAGGAAATCCGCTGGTGTTTTTCCTGTATTTTCAGGTAGTGCCGCCCATAGGTCGTAAGCGGAAAGTCCGTCTGCTCCGGTATCACCTTTGTCACCTTTTTCTCCTTTTGTACTCGCTAGGAAATCAGTTGGTGTTTTTCCTGCATTTTCAGGTAGTGCTGCCCATAGGTCGTAAGCGGAAAGTCCGTCTGCTCCGGTATCACCTTTGTCACCTTTTTCTCCTTTTGTACTCGCTAGGAAATCAGTTGGTGTTTTTCCTGCATTTTCAGGTAATGCTGCCCATAGGTCGTAAGCGGAAAGCCCGTCTGCTCCGGTTTCTCCTTTATCACCTTTTTCTCCTTTTGTACTCGCTAGGAAATCAGTTGGTGTTTTTCCTGCATTTTCAGGTAATGCCGCCCATAGGTCGTAAGCGGAAAGTCCGTCTGCTCCTGTATCACCCTTTTCTCCTTTAGTACTTGCAAGGAAATCCGTTGGTGTTTTTCCTGCATTTTCAGGTAATGCCGCCCATAGGTCGTAAGCGGAAAGTCCGTCTGCTCCTGTATCACCCTTTTC